>CACDPY010000001.1 GCA_902554765.1 uncultured Pelagibacteraceae bacterium
CTCCAGAAATAATGATAAAAAAATTAGAGGAACTTATTAAAAAACAATCTATCTAAAATGCTTAGTTATCTAATCCCATTTATCATATTAATTCTGGTTGTTGTTTTCATACATGAATATGGCCATTATTATTTCGCTAAAAAATATGGTGTAGGGGTTACTGATTTTTCAATTGGATTTGGTAAAGAAATTTTTGGCTGGAATGATAAATCAGGAACTAGATGGAAAATATGTTGGATACCTTTGGGAGGTTATGTCAAGTTTTTTGGAGACCGAAATGTATTTTCGCAATCAGATCAAGAAAAATTAATTAAGAAATATAATGAAGAAGATCGTAAAAAATTATTTGTTCTTAAACCTCTGTATCAAAGAGTTTTAATTGTATTTGGTGGTCCTTTAGCAAATTTTTTACTTGCCCTTGTTATTTTTTTTTCAATTTATACTTTTATTGGTAAAGATTTTACACCTGCAGTAATTAACGAAGTTCAAAAAGATAGTCCTGCTATGGTAGGAGGATTAAAACAAAATGATATTATTCTAGAAATTGATGGTAACCAAGTTAAAAGCATTATGGATGTATCAAAGTTTATAACAATGTCTACTGCTGACATTATAGATTTTAAAATAAAAAGATCTTACGATGAATTAATATTAAAAATAAAACCAAATATAGTTTTAAGTGAGGATAATCTAGGCAATAAGGTTAATAAAAGAATGGTTGGAATTAAACTTGGAGTCTATAATAATGAAATCAATCATGTAAAATTAGGCCCTGCTAAAGCTATATATCATGCCGGTCACGAAGTTTATTATGTCAGTATTTCATCTTTAAAATATTTAGGTGCAATGATATTTGGTAAAGCTGATGCCTCTCAATTAGGAGGCCCTATTAGAATTGCAAAAATTTCAGGTCAGGTTGCAGAATTTGGGATTTTAGCTTTCATTAGCATGATGGCCTATATTTCAATAAGTCTTGGTTTAGTGAATCTGTTCCCAATTCCTATGCTTGATGGTGGACACTTAATGTTTTATTTTTTTGAAAAAATTCTAGGACGACCTTTATCACAAAAAACTCAGGAAGGTTTTTTCCGAATCGGTTTGTTTTTATTGCTTTCTTTAATGTTTTTTACAACCTTTAATGATCTAAAGGATCTTGGTTTATTTAAATAATTTTTTTAATTAAAATTAAAAAAGTAAGTAAAATCAGGGCTTTTTCACTATATTACAATATATTGTGTATAACTTTTTAACGTATACTAAAAAAACTCTTGATTTATCAACGCTTTTGATAAAAATATAAATAACCTAATAAAACCGGAGCTAAAATGAATAAAAAACAACTAGTAGTCAAGCTTTCAGGGGCTTTAAACCTAAGTAAAGCAGATGCTGAGAGAACTTTTGACACAATTACCAACACTATTTTGGACGCTTTGAAAGGCGATGATTCAGTGAAAATTGCTGGATTTGGTACTTATAAAGTAGCCAAAAGAAAAGCTAGAGTTGGAAGAAACCCAAGAACTGGTGAACAGATTCAAATTGCTGCATCACAAAAGGTTAAATTCTTGCCAGCTAAAGCCTTAAAAGAAGTATTCAACAAATAATATTTTTTTACAGCCTTAATGTATAAATTCATTAAGGCTGTTTCTATATGCAAATACTGCATATCCAATTTTCATAATCAACGTTAGTTTTTTAAAATTATAAAAATATAAACTTCCCTTAAAGGGAGGTCTTATGACTATATTTTATAAAAAAGTAAGTGTACCGCTTATAAGTTTAATTTTATTATTAAACATGAGTAGTGCAGGTATGGCGGAAACAACAGTTTCTGCTGAAGTAGGTTTTATTTTTAATACCTTATTATTTCTAATTTGTGGTTTTCTAGTGATGTTTATGGCTGCTGGTTTCGCAATGTTAGAGTCGGGTATGGTTACATCAAAAAGTGTATCCGTTATTTGTGCAAAGAATATAGGTTTATTTTCTATTGCAGGAATCATGTTTTGGTTAGTAGGTTATAATTTAGCCTATGGAATTCCAGAAGGGGGTTATATTGGAAAATTTGTACCATGGTCTGATGCTAGTGCAGTAGATACTGGTTATTCCGATGGTTCAGATTGGTATTTCCAAATGGTTTTCTGTGCAACAACAGTATCAATTGTATCAGGTACAATGGCTGAAAGAATTAAATTATGGCCATTCTTCGTATTTGCAGCGATACTTTCTGGAATTATATACCCAATCGTAATGGGTTGGCAGTGGGGTGGAGGTTGGTTAGCAGAGATCGGATTTTCTGATTTTGCTGGCTCAACTCTTGTACACTCAACTGGTGGTGCTGCCGCTTTAGCTGGTGCTATTATTATTGGTCCTAGACTTGGAAGATTTACTAAGTCTGGTTCTCCAGCTCCAATAAAGCCATTTGCTGCTTCATCAATTCCATTAGTAACAATTGGTGTATTTATTTTATGGCTAGGTTGGTTTGGTTTTAACGGTGGTTCACAGTTAGCTATAGGGACTGCTGTTGATGCAATTGCAGTATCAACTATTTTTATGAATACATTCTTAGCAGGCGCAGGTGGAGTAATTGGTGCTGCTATCATTACAAGATTACATTTTGGTAAAACAGATGTGGTTCAAATGTTAAATGGATGTATTGGTGGATTAGTAGCAGTAACTGCTGAACCATTAGCACCATCGCCTTTCGCAGCTATTCTAATAGGTGCAGTAGGCGGTTTGATTGTGGTTTATGGTACTAAACTATTATTTTCTCTAAAAATCGATGATGTAGTTGGTGCAATACCTGCTCACTTATTTGCTGGTATTTGGGGAACATTAATTGTGCCTGCAACAAATGCTGGTGCAACTTTTAGTACTCAGTTGGTAGGTGTTTTGGCGGTAAACGTTTTTGTTTTTATAGTAGCTTACATAGTGTTTAGCGTTATTAAAGCGACTATAGGCCTAAGGTTAAGTAAAGAAGGTGAAACCAAAGGTACTGACGTTACTGAAACTGGCGTGATTGCTTATGCGATACGTGACTAATTGTTAACAATAAAGGGATCCTTCACCTCTGTGTATACACGCAACGTTACTCGATGAAGGGTCCCTTAAAATTTCTCTCTAAAGTTAGTTAAATAAACAAGCCCCGTTCACCCGGGGCTTTTTTATACATCATTTTCATCCCAAATTTTTTTCCAATCAAAATTTGGTGGTAATCCATATATAGAATTTATATTTGTTGCATGCATTGCTAATGAAGGAATTGGGGATAAGCAAAATTCTTTTTCATAAATTTTATGTAGTTTTAGTTCAAATGGATGATGTCTAATTTTTCCCATCATTTTAAGATCATTTAAATACTTTTTAATCATATTTTTACTTGTCAAAAAAGTAAGTAATGTCTCTTTTACTATTCTCCAGTGTCTCTGGTTTCCATAAAAAATTTTTGTATTTTCAATATTGCTATAAAGATAAGGATAATCAGCTGGACACAAAAACAAATCTCTCTCTAGTTGAGTTGATAATTTTTCATATGAAAATAACATTTCTGTAATAGCATTTTTAGTATGCACGTAATCATCCTCTAGGAAATAGAAAAGATCAGAATTTTCTTCTTGTGAAATTTGAATGGATTTTAAAATATTTCTCATACATGAGATCATATTTTTAGATACCTCATTTCCATTAATATCTTTTGAATTTATTTCATTAATAAATTCTTTTTCATCTAGATTGACAATTTTAGTTTTTAGACTTGTTTGGTTTAATATTTTACTAATTCTCTCAATATTTTCTGAATTAGATTTATCATCAGTAACAATGATATTTATATCAAGGTTTTTAAAATATTTTTTAGCATATTCACAAGATTTGATAATTGAATTAATAGTTCTAAGCGTATACTCAATTTTGGGTAACTCATAAATTCTTTGTTTGTTTTGATCTAACATAACTTTTGCGCCTTTAACATCTCCAGGAGTATGGGATTTAATAATTATACAAAGACTATTTATACTATTTTTAATTTTTGTTGATCCAAGAGGGACTGTAATAGATTTAATACCACTTTGGCTTACATTTTCATTTGCTGTTTTATCAATACCTTGAATTTGGAGATTAGCTTGATCAATCACCTCATAACCAAATTTTCGAATTAATTTAATAAATAATTTAGATAAAAAACTTTTTTTATTAGAAATTTTATTTTTCATTATCTATAATTTGTTATAACTTAATATTAACTTAATTATTACATAAATGAAAATTATATCTTCAATGGAACTTGTTAATAAAGCTCTGAAAGAAATTAAAACTATTTCTACTGATGAAGCCTATAAATTAATTAAAGAAAATAATTCAAACCTAATAGATATTAGGGATGTTAGAGAACTTCAAAAAGAAGGTAGTGTAGAAGGAGCAACACACATTCCTAGAGGAATGCTAGAATTCTGGTTAGACCCCGAGAGTGCTTATTTTAAAAATGGTAAATTAGACCTAGAAAAGGAAATGGTTTTATTTTGTGCTGGAGGATTGAGATCTGCTTTAGCAGCAAAATCTTTGAAAGAAATGGGCTTTGAAAAAGTTTCTCATATTGATGGTGGTTTTGGAGCAATAAAACAAAGTAAATTTAAAATTGTTTAATTTTTAGATTCATCTAAAGCATATTCAAGACGATCTTGACCCCAAAAAATTTTTTTATTTACTACAAAAGTGGGAGCTCCAAAAATATCTTTTTCAAAAGCATCATTAGTAAAAATTTTTAACTTTTCTTTAATTGTTTGATTATTTATTCCGTCTAAAAAATCTTTATGATTTAATTTACATTTCTCACAAATTTTTTTTACACTTTCTTCAGTAGAAATATCTAAATTATTTTTCCAGTATTCATCAAAACATATATTAAAAAAATCTACCTTTAATTTTTCATTAACGTATAAGTATCCCCTCATTAAATATAGTGAGTTAATTGGAAATTTATCGTTCCACTTGAAATTAAAGTCATTTTTCTTTGAAATTAATTCACAATCATTTTTCATGTTTTTTAATTTCTGATTATTAAAGGCTGGGGCTGTTATCCCGCCTAAATTGTGAAGTCCCCCAAGCAATATTGGTTTTAAGTTAAATTTATAATCATTCTTTTTTTTTATTTTTTTTATTTTCTGATAAGCAATGTAAGAATAGGGACTAATAAAATCAAAATAGAAATCGATTGTTTTAGTCATAAATATTTATTGTTTTTGCATAAAAAATTCTAATTACCCAATAAATAAATATTCCTAATGGACCTATGAAGTAAATAATTAATAAAGGTATTGATGTAAGAATTCTATTCATAGAAAATTTTTGAGAATCTTTTACAACCCATCCACCCACAAAAAGATTGATAGATATAAAATGAATCCAAAACATCATTAGAAATAAATTGTCTGAAAACAGATTTGATAAATTATCAATTCCTAAATATAGATTAAAGTTGATTAAGTAATCATAAGAACCCAAGTATGTTTTATAAAGCATAAAGATATAAGCACCAGTCAAAAGCACAAATGGAAAAATCGAGGTTACAAAATATTTTGATAAATAAGAGTTTGGTAAAAAAATCAATATTAACCAAAAAGGCAATACACCTAAATTGATCCAATAATATAGAACATCAATTGTAAAATAATTAAAAATTTGTTCGATCATACAGAAATATATTATATTAAATCTAGCAATGATTCCTATAAGAAATAAAAAAACTTTACAAGTTACTGTTGAAGAAATGAGAAAATTTGCTTTCTCATATGTAGAAAAATATGCTCCTTCAAAGCAACAACTTAAAACTTATTTATTAAAAAAATATTTAAAATTATCGTTGAAAAATATTAATAAAAAAGAGATTACAAATTTGATTGATATTGTTTTAGAAGATTTAGAAAAAAACAAATTTATTAACGATAAATTTTACTCAGACAGCAAAGCAAGAAGCATGATCCAGAGAGGAAACTCAATAAATAAAATTAGAAATTATCTAATTGCAAAAGGTATAAATAATGAGCTTATAAAAGAGACAGTTGAAGATATTGCAAGTAAAAACTCTGACCAAGATTTTTTTTCAGCAATTAAGATTTGTAAAAAAAAAAGAATTGGTCCTGCAAGAATTGAGGACAACAGATCCTTATTTTATAAAAAGGATATTTCATTATTGGCAAGAAATGGTTTTGACTTTGAAACTTCAAAAAAAGTAATGGATATTAAAAAAGAGGATTATTTAAAAATTATAAGACTACTTTAGTTTTTTCTTTTTTACTAACTGATCAATTTTATTTTTGACTAAATTTCTTACAAAAATAAATACAATTAAACCAAAAATTGTTACAGATACAATAATTATTAATATTATTCTTAATTGATCATCCATTATAGAATATTTTTACTTTTTAAAATTAAACTAGGGTTTTTAAAATCTTTTTTTCCATATAATATTTCGTTATTATCAAAATCTGTAACTTTACCACCAGCATGATTTAAAATAGCATGACCTGCAGCAATATCCCATTCACATGCCCTAGGTTCTGCAACATATCCATCAAATTCTCCAGCTGCTATTACACAAAATTTTAAAGAACTTTTCATGCGAACAAATTTCTTAACATTAAATCTTTTATGGACTTCCAGTATTTCAGGTTTTATTTTATCTGAGTAATGTACAAACTTGATAAAATCTTTGTTAAAATTTTTTGATGATCCTAGTTTTTTTTCCTCACCATCTTTGAGTTCAAAAGCAAGATTTTTACCATAAGAATAAAACATTCTATTTTTAGCAGGAGCATAAATTAATCCAGCAATTGGTTTTTTATCAATTATTAGTCCTGCATTAATTGTAAACTCATCTAAATTATTAATATAGTCATATGTTCCATCTATAGGATCTACTAACCAAAAATCATTAAGTTCAAAATTAGATTTATTATCTGAAGTTTCTTCAGAAATTATTGGAATGTCAGGAGTAAGTTCTTTTATTTTTTTTGTAATAATCTTGTTTACTTCTAAATCACCATTACTAACGGGAGTATTATCTGATTTTATCTCTTTAGTTAAACCCTTATTTCTAAGTTCAATAGAAATTTTACCTGCATTAATAAAAGTATTAATTAAATCTTTAACAACTTTCTGGATATTAATTTCTGTCATATATTTTTTTTAGTTCTATGTTTTCTGCATTAATAACTTTTTTTCCTACATTTTCAAAATTCACAGTAACTTTACTTTTAATAATTGATTGAACTTGTCCAATTCCCCAACTTTTTTCATTTGGATTGAAAACTTTGTCACCTGGTTCAAAATCTAAAATCATTTAATTTAATTTATAATAGAAATAGGTATAAATACTATAAAATGAAAAATGAATTAAATTCGATCGGAATTGATAAAAAACCTTCAGATACAACTGTAGTAGTTGCCATGTCGGGAGGAGTTGACTCTTCTACTGTAGCTGGAATGATGAAAAAAGAAGGATTTAAAGTTATTGGAATAACTTTAAAATTATATGATGAGGGTCAAGAGGTAGCATCATCAAAACAATGTTGCTCTGGACAGGATATCATGGACGCAAAACGTGTAGCACATAAGTTAGGAATTGATCATAAAATTTTATATTATCAAAATAAGTTTAAAAAGGGTGTGATAGATAATTTTGTAAACAGTTATCTTAAAGGTGAAACACCTATACCTTGTGTACAATGTAATCAAACAGTAAAATTTAAAGATTTATTTGAGGTTTCAAAAGAGCTTAAAGCAGATGCAATGATTACAGGCCATTATGTTAAAAGCATTACTCTAGATGGTCAAACAAATATGTATCGGGCAATAGATGAAAACAGAGATCAAAGTTATTTTTTATTTAACACATCGAAAGAGCAATTAAATTTTTTAAGGTTTCCACTTGGAGGTATGTTAAAAAATGAAACAAGAGATATTGCAAAAAAGTTAAAACTAAATGTTGCAGATAAACCTGATAGTCAGGATATATGTTTTGTTCCTAATGGTGATTATGTATCTGTAATACAAAAATTTAGACCAGATTCATTACAAAAAGGAAATATCAAAGATCTAAATGGTAAAGTTATAGGCGTTCATGATGGAATAATTAATTTTACAATAGGACAAAGAAAAGGAATCAAAGTTTCTAATGAAGAGGCTTTATATGTGATTAAAATAAATTCGGATAAAAATGAAATAATTGTTGGACCAAGAGAAAAATTAGGTCAAAAAAAAATTTTAATAAATAATTTAAATTTATTAGCTAATGAAAGTGAATTTGAAAACAATATATTAGTAAAAGTAAGGTCAACTGGTAAACTTTTAGATGCGAATATTAATATCAAGAATAAAAACAATGCAGAAGTAAATTTAAAAATTCCTGAAGATGGCATTTCTCCTGGACAAGCTTGTGTATTTTATAAAAAAGATAAATTAGGCTTTAAAGTACTAGGAGGTGGATGGATTTGATTAATTTTTTTTCCACATTAAATTAGTAAGTAAATAAAAAGTTATAACTCCTAAAAAATAATTCCACTCCAACCCATGTTTAAAAAATTTTAGATTAAGATTTAAAAAATAATCTCCAGGCATACTGATGATTGGTATACTTATTAAAGCAACAATAATTAAAAATGACACTAAATATAATTTTATTTTCAAAATATTAGTATTTATATTATTTATTAATTTATCTTTTAATGAATAGAATGTTGCAACTAAATAAGCTTGAGCCACTAATTCAAAAATAATAAATAATAACATTATAACTCTTCTAAAAAGTTTATAAAAATCATTATCAAACTTAATACCAAGAAATATTGAATGAATTGTTAATGCAATTGCAGATGCTATACCAAAAAAAACAATCTTATTAACATTTTTATGATTTTTAGAAAAAAATTCGATAATTTCCTTATTAAATAACCAATACTTTATTAATAGTATTGATGTAATAATCATACTTGGTTTAAATACAAGCCAGCTCGGGTATGGTCTTGCTGTTCTGCTGATCGAAGCTCCACCATCAAAATAAGGAAAAGTCCAATGGATTATTTCCTCTCTATTTGGATAAAGATCGTGAAATTGGGTGATCATAATGAGACAGGTATTTACTGCTATAAAAGGAATTATAAAAATCCATATACTTATGGATTTAACCCTATTGATCTTATCCATTATCAATTATTTTTTCTTATTTTTCTTTCTAGCTCTTCTTTTTTTTGAGCCCATTTTTCTACGGCCTCTATGTTTTTTTGGGTAACCCATCTTTTCCTTTAGTTATAATTTAATTGAAATTATATGCCGGATATAGCATTGTCTTTTAAAGTTATCAAATTTTTTATGTCTAAATCTTTTAAAACCTTTTTAAAACACACTGCTAAAGACTTTCACAATCAGTCAGTAAATCCCCCAGTTGTAAGAGCATCAACTATTATATTTAAGTCAATGCAACACATTAGAAAAACTCAGGCAAAAGCACAAAAAGATCCAACGGGTGGACATTACGATTATGGAAGACAGGGTACTTCAACAACACACATCTTGCAAAAAATTTTAACTAAACTTGAGGAGAGTTATCATGTATTTACAACTCCCACAGGCTTTGGTGCAGTTTTTTTAGCAATTTTTAGCGTAACAAGACCTGGAGATGAAATTCTAGTTGCAGATCCAGTTTATAGTCCAACAAGATTGCTTACAGAAAATTTCTTGAAAGAATTTAATATAAAAACAATTTTTTATGATCCAAGTGATTTAAAAACATTACAAAAAAACATTACACAAAAAACAAAATTAATTTTTGTTGAAAACCCTGGTAGTAACTCTTTTGAATTTCAAGATTTAGATAAAATTATATCTATAGCAAAAAAAAATAAAATTTTGACTGCAATAGACAATACCTGGGGAACACCTTACTTTTTAAAACCAATAAAAATTGGATTTGATATGGCGATTGTATCAGCAACAAAATATTATTCTGGCCATTCAGATGTAATGGGTGGAAGTTTAGCTGTTAATAAAAAAGTTTTTAAAAAAGTTAAAGATGCTGAGAAAATTACCGGTTTGAGATTAGGTCCTGATGATGCTTACTTAATAACAAGAGGTCTTAGAACTCTTGATGTGAGATTGGATAGACACAGAGAAAATGCGAAAAAAGTTGCAGCTTTTTTGTCAAAAAATAAAAAATTTAAATTACTTTATCCTTATAAAAAAGACTCAAATAATTTTAGAATGTGGAAAAAATATTATTCAGGTGCTTCTGGTTTAATGGGACTTAAAATAAAAGCAAGAAATATTAATTCAGTAAGAAAATTTGTAAATTCACTTAAGCTTTTTGGCTATGGTTATAGCTGGGGTGGTTTTGAAAGTTTAGCTCTTCACCAAGAATTTAGAGAAACAGGTAAAAGAAAATATATGAATTTAGCTAAAGATGAGCACCTTGTTAGATTACATATTGGTCTTGAAGATCCTAAAGACTTAATTGCAGATATTAAACAAGCATTAAGACACTTGAAATGATTTCAGAAAATTTTTTTAAATCTAAAACTGCAATAATAACTTTATTTGCCGCTTGCTTTGTTGTTTTAATTTCACTTGGTGTAAGACAGACTTTTGGACTATTCTTTATGGATTTCAACGAAAGTTTGAATATCAGTAATACTGCATTTGGTTTTGCTATTGGAATACAAATGCTGATGTGGGGTTTAACTGGTCCAATATTTGGAGCCATCGCTGATCGTTATGGTGGCCACATTGCTATAATTTCTGCGTTTATATTTTACACTCTTGGGATATATTTTTTATATACTGGACCCAACACTGGTATTTTCTTTCAGATCCATATGGGTTTATTAATTGGAATTGGGCTTGGTGGTACAGCGATCAGTATTCCAATGTCAGTTGTAGGTAAACATTTTCCATTATCGACAAGAACAATTGCAATGAGTTTTGTTACTGCACTTGGATCGTTTGGTTATTTTGTTTCTCCAATTTTCACAAATTACTCTATTAATGAATATGGTTGGAATTATACAATATTTATTTTTTCTTTATTTTTACTAACAGGTATTGTTGCTGCTTACTTTGTAAGATCACCGTCTGAAAATGAAGATATAGAAAAGAAATCTCAACAATCTTTCAAAGAAGCCCTAACTGAAGCTTTCAAGACTAAAAGCTACATATTACTTGTGTCAGGCTTTTTTGTGTGCGGTTTTCATATTACTTTAGTTGGAACACATGTACCAAAATATGTTATTGATAGAGGATTAGAAGATTGGACTGCTGCTGCAATTTTATCTTTAATAGGTTTATTTAATATTTTTGGCTCATTGTTAAGTGGATATCTTTCGGCAAAAATGAGTAAAAAAATTATTCTTAGTGGAATTTATTTCCTAAGAGGCATCTCAATTATACTTTTCATATTTACACCCGCAAGTAATGTGAGTGCATTTCTATTTGGAGCAAGTTTTGGTTTTTTATGGCTATCAACTGTACCAGCAACTAGTGGAATTGTAGCTCATATGTTTGGGACAAAATATCTTGGTCTTTTATATGGAATTGTATTTTTAAGTCATCAAATAGGTTCTTTCTTTGGTGCATATTTGGGAGGTTTATTTCATGATTTATATGGTTCATATGATTATGCGTGGTATTTAGCAATTGCATTATCTGTTTTTGCAGCAATAATTCATTTACCGATTAAAGAAGAACCAGTTTTAAGATTAAAAACAGAATAAATTGAATAAACAAAATCAATTAGCAGAGATACATCATTCAGGTAAACCTTATATTATTTATAAATCAAAAAAAGGGTTTAATTTATTTACAAACTTTTCAAAAAAAATAATTTTAAATAACAAAAATATAAAAAGTTTTTTGAAAAAAAAGTACAAAAACAAAACAAAAAATACAGATTTATTTATAGGGTTTTTTGGATATGAAATATTAAACAATTTAATTAATATAAGAATACCAAAACAAAAAAATATTGGTTTTCCAAAAGGTATCTTTTATAAACCAGAAAAGATAATAAATTTAAGTAATGATTTAAAATACAGTAGTTCAAAAATTTTTTTAAATAGCGAATTTAAGATTAATATAAATAAAAATTCTTATAAAAAAATTTTTGATAAGTTTAAAAAAAAAATAAAAAGTGGTGAGACATATCAAATTAAAATTTGCACAAAATATAAAACAAAATCAAAGATAGATCCTTTAGATTTTTTTTCTAGACTATCAAAAACTAATTTAGCTCCAGAGGCATTCATGATCAAAGACAATAATTATTCTATAATTAGTTGCTCTCCTGAAAATCTTATTACTAAAAAAGGTTCTTTGATAACAACAAAGCCTATCGCAGGTACAGTTAAGAAGAATAAAAAGATGAATAAAACCAAAGCATTATATTATTTCAAAAAAAACCTAAAAGAGACTAAAGAGCATAATATGATCGTTGATATGGAAAGAAATGATTTATCTCGAATATGCAAAGTCGGTTCTGTTAAATTATCGAGAGCTAAAGTGGTTGAAGAATATAAAGATCTTTTCCATTATGTAAGTTTAATTAAAGGTAAAATTAAAAAAAACATCAATAATATAGATATAATTAAAGCTATGATGCCAGGAGGTTCTGTAATTGGTTGTCCAAAATTAAGCACTTTAAATCTCTTAAATAAACAAGAAAAGGAAAATAGAAATATTTATACAGGCAGTTTCGGTTATATAAAATTTAATGGAGATATGAGATTTAATATCATCATTAGATCAATTTTAAATTTTAAAAATTTTTCAGAAATTTCAGTAGCTTCAGGTGTTGTAGTGGATAGTAATTCTAATCATGAATTTAATGAAAACTATATAAAAGCAAAAGCATTAATTGATTTATTTAAATGATTTATATTATTGATCATAACGACTCTTTTACTCATAATGTTGTTCATCAATTTTCATTATATGATGAAGTTGAATGTGATAATTATAATGCAATAAGTGACAGTAAACTTAAAAAAGCTTCTGTAATAATCTTTTCACCAGGACCTGGAAATCCAAAAAATTATCCATCTAGTTCAAAAATTTATAAAAAATTCAAAGGAAAAAAGAAAATTATTGGTATTTGTTTAGGGTTTCAGCAAATATTATTTTGTGAAGGAGCAAAAATAGTAGAACAAAAAAAGATTTATCATGGGTTTCAATCTAATATTCAAGTAGTAAACAATAAGTCATTATTTAAAAAAGGAAAAAAATTTAAAGTTGGCAGATATCATTCTTTAAAATTAAAAGAGCCTTTTCAAATAAGAAATTTTGAGATAACTATGAGATGTTTAGAATCAAAAGCAGCTATGGCCTTTGAAAATAAAAAAGATAAAATTTATGGATTTCAATTTCACCCAGAGTCATTCTTAACAATCAATGGTAATTTACTCATTAAAAAAATCCTATCAGCTTAAAGATCTGCAAGAAGTAGATTTTAAAGATTTGTGGGGTGATCACGGTATCTTCACAACAATGTGGATTTTCGGAAAACCACCAAAGATCTTATTTTTTGAAAAACATATTAAAAATTTAATTAAATCTCTCAAAATTTATCATGTAAAGAAAAGATCTCTTAAAAAAGATATTTTAGAAAAAATTAATGAAAATTTATCTGAAAAAATTCACTACAATCATCTCTTAAGGATTGCCGTAAATAAAAAGATCATTTCTATATCTCTCAGAAAAAGACTAAACCCAAAGTTAAATTTTGATTTAAAGTTAGTAAATTTAAAACGTGAAAAACCACAATATAAAAACCTTAAATATAAAAAAATTTTAAGGCATTTAATAAAGATGGATAATTCTAAATCAGATATTGGTCTGGTTTGTAATAAGATGATTCTAGAAACTGGAACCTCTAATCTTTTATTCATTAAACAAAATAAAATTTACACACCGACCAAGGGTTATTATGAAGGTAATACTTTTAAATTTTTTAAAAGTAAAATTAAGAATTTGATAAAAAAAGATGTATTTGTAAAAGATTTAAAAAGTTATGACGAAATATTACTGGTTGGTTCTGGCAAAGGTGTAGCTTCAGTTAAAACAATTAAACAAATTGGCTGGAAAAGAAAAAATTTAAAAAAATTTAGAATTTTATCAAAATATTATAATTCAATTATTAATAAGTGTAGACCACATAAATTTTAATAATATGATAGATCCAAATAACCCATGTTTATTTTGTAATATTAATAAAAGTGGGTGTGCTCATGAAAATGAACTTGCCTATGCAAGTTATGATTCTTATCCTGTTTCAGAACATCATTGTTTAGTTATTCCTAAAAGACACATGAAGGATTATTTTGATTTAACAAATGAAGAACTCTTAGCGTGCAACAATTTAATTAAGATTGTTAAAAATGAAATCATAAATAAAGATAAAACAGTTACTGGTTTTAATTTAGGAACAAATATTGGCAAAGCCTCTGGACAATCAATTCATCATTGTCATTTCCATCTAATTCCACGAAGAGAGGGCGATGTAGAGAATCCCCAAGGTGGAGTAAGATCTGTTATTCCTGGAAAGCAACACTATAAAAGAAAAAAATAGCCTGTTATTAAAGACAAATTGACCAGAGTTTGAGGTTGATCTATTTTTTTGAAATATATATAAAATCTAAAAATTAATCAAAATTTAACTAAAGGCGGAAATGTTAAATAACAATCCTTTTTCTTTACTGGTTGAGATAGTCTCACCACTTGCTATGCAATATTTTATAATTGCAATGGTTCTCTTGATTGCTATTGGGACAATTATTCAAATGATCCATCATAAAAATTTAACTTACTTTTTTAACAACGCCAAAAAAGCAAAATTAGCTGCAACTAAAGAGTTAGGAATAGGTGAAAAAACATCAATTATTGCTAAAACGACTGTTGTTGATATTGGAACAACATCTGAACTTGGTTTTGGAAAAAGAAGATTAGCTCATGTACTTGGGATGTATGGAACAATTTTATTTTGGATATCCTCTGCAGTTTTAGTTTTTTGTTATACAGGTGTAGGTAAATCAAATTCAGAAACATGGTCAATGCTTTGGCATTTAGGTGCAATTTTAACTTGCCTAGGTGGGTATTGGTTCTGGTTTTTCTTAAGAGTTGATGTATCTGCAGAAGCTCACCCTTGGTACAGAATTATAAAAGCAGACTTATTTGT
Source organism: uncultured Pelagibacteraceae bacterium (assembly GCA_902554765.1). GTDB lineage: Bacteria > Pseudomonadota > Alphaproteobacteria > Pelagibacterales > Pelagibacteraceae > Pelagibacter. The sequence goes on from CACDPY010000001.1 coordinate 15,209, forward strand.
ATTAGCCTTACTTGCTTGTGCAACTTTCGGATTAGCATGGTCGTACACTCAATTTAATAATCAAATGGGTTTATCTTATTTATTTTTAACTTTATTTGTTGCTTCTAATCTAATTCTATTTGGTGGTGTATATTGGTCTAAGTTTGCACATATGTTTTATAAACCTGGAGCAGCAATACAAAAAAATTTAGCTGAAGCTGATGGTTCAAGAGATAATTTACCACCACCGGCAGATGCACCTGAGCAATTTGGCCTAGGTATAAAAAGAGAAGAGCCAAAACACTATTAATATGTTAATAAAAAAAGGAGAAAAATAAAATTATGTCAACTTTTGTATACATGACTAGATGTGATGGCTGTGGTCACTGCGTAGATATATGTCCATCAGATATTATGCACATTGATGAAAATATCAGACGTGCGAAAAACATTGAACCTAATTTTTGCTGGGAATGTTATTCATGTGTGAAAGCTTGTCCAAATCATGCTATTGATGTCAGAGGTTATGCTGACTTTGCACCTATGGGTCACAGTGTAAGAGTTAGAAGAGAAGAAGAAAAAGGAACAATTTCTTGGAAAATAAAATTTAGAAACGGGAAAGAGAAAAACTTTGTTTCTCCAATAACAACAAAACCTTGGGGTAAATTTATTCCCAAACTGGCTGATGGCGACACACCTAACCAAGGTGAAATTAATTCACAAAAATTATATAGTGAACCTGAAGGTTTAAATACAAATCAAGAATTACCCTCAGTTCCAAAAGACTCCTTTAAAAAAGGAGTTTACTATTAATGGCTAAACATAAAACACACTACGAAGAATGCGATGTACTAGTTGTAGGTGGAGGTATGGCGGGCACAGGTGCAACTTTCGAGGCTAGACACTGGGGAAGAGATTTAAAAATTATTTGTGTTGAAAAAGCAAACATTGATAGAAGTGGAGCAGTAGCTCAAGGACTTTATGCAATTAATTGTTATATGGGAATGCAATGGGATGAAAACCAACCAGAAGATCATGTGAGATATGCTCGTAATGATCTAATGGGAATGGTCAGAGAAGATTTAGGATATGACATGGCGCGTCACGTAGATTCCACAGTTCATATGTTTGATGAATGGGGTCTACCTATGATGAAAAATGAAAAAACTGGAAGATATTTAAGAGAAGGTAAATGGCAAATTATGATTCATGGTGAAAGCTATAAACCAATTGTTGCCGAAGCGGCTAAAAAATCTGCTGATAAAATTTACAATAGAATAATGATTACTCATTTATTGATGGATGAGTCTCAAGAAAACAGAATTGGTGGTGCAGTTGGTTTTAATATGAGAACAGGAGATTTTCATGTATTTAGAGCAAAAACTGTAATAGTTGCAGCAGGAGGGGCATCACACATATTTAAACCAAGGGCAGTTGGTGAAGGTATGGGTAGAACTTGGTATGCACCTTGGAGCAATGGTTCAGCATATGCCTTACCTATAGCAGCTGGTGCAAAAATGACTCAAATGGAAAATAGAATCGTCTTATGTAGATTTAAAGATGGATATGGCCCTGTTGGAGCATACTTTTTACATTTAAAAACTTACACACAAAATGCCAACGGTGAAAACTATGAAAAGAAATGGTATGATCAAACTAAAGAATTAGTTGGAGAGTATATTGATCATCATCCTACCCCAACATGTTTAAGAAACCATGCGTTCATTCAAGAAACAATGGCGGGTGGTGGACCAATACAAATGGTTACAACAGAGGCTTTCCAAGATCCTCATCTAGAAACAGTAGGCTGGGAAAATTTTTTAGGTATGACTGTTGGACAGGCAGTGGTTTGGGCATCTCAAAATATTGATCCTAAGTATACTAATCCAGAATTAACTACATCAGAACCATATGTAATGGGTTCACATGCAACATGTTCAGGTGCTTGGGTTAGTGGTCCAGAAGATTTATCACCACCAGAATATTTCTGGGGATATAACAGAATGTTAACAATTGATGGTTTATTTGGTGCTGGAGATACTGTGGGTGGAAGTGCTCATAAGTTTTCATCAGGGTCTTTTACTGAAGGTAGATTAGCAGCAAAAGCGGCTGTTAAATATATTGAAGATAAAAAAGCTGACGGTATTAATGTTTCCGACAAGCAATGTGAAGATTTTAAAACTGCAGTTTATAAACCTTTAGAAACATTTATAGTTGCTCAAAATGAAATTACAGGAGGAACAGTTTCTCCTAGCTACATATCACCGATTCAAGGTCTACAAAGACTTCAAAGAATAATGGACGAATATGTTGGTGGAATTGCTACAAATTATATGACCAATGAAAACATGCTAAAAAGAGGTTTAGAATTATTAGCTTGGTTAGAAGAGGATTTAGAAAAAGTAGGAGCTGAGGATTACCACCAATTAATGAGAGCTTGGGAACTAAAACATAGAGCTTTGACTTCTCAATGTGTAACTGAACACACTTTATTTAGGGAAGAAACTCGTTGGCCTGGATATTACTATAGAGGTGATCATATGAAATTAGATGATGACAATTGGCATTGTTTAACAGTTTCAAGAAGAGACCCTAAAACTGGCAAATTCAGCATGGAAAAAGTGCCTGTGTATCATATAGTAGATGAGAATGAGAAGAAGAAAGCCTCTTAAAGACATTTAAAAAGTTAAACATCTATGGATCTTTTAGCTAAATCTGATGAAGAGATATTTGGAATAGGTAAGCCATTTTGGGAAAATTTGATTAGATCGTCAAATCTTAAGGATTATGGTGGTTTTACCAGAGATTTTTCAACACAAATGTTATTTGGTGCAAATGAGGTAGAGCTTGGAAAGCAGTGGGCTAATAACGAGCTTATAACTAACCTTAATGAAACCTATGAACCTTTCGGTACATTAAGAAGAGGAGAGCATATCACTATCCTTATTAAGCAAACAAATAAGAAAATCTCAGGAGAGTTTCTAGGCAGGTTGGTTCTTGGATTGGAGGATGGTGAGATCAAGGTCTTTGGAGCAACAATATATTAAATTATAATTTGACAATTTTTTCAGTGGGTGTATTGAGAAATATAGATGCACCTTTCAAATATAAAAATCCTCAACAAAATAACTAACAAAAAAACAACTTTTATTAAAACTGGGATTTTTTCAGCAATAGCTGCTTGTTGGGGTGTGATCTTAGTTGGAACTTTTTTAACTTTTAAATAAGTTATACTTAAAAGTTTTTTATTATTAGATGGAAGTTTTTTTACCTATAGCTCAAGTTTTTGTCAGTCCAATCGAAATTCTTTTATTAAGTGCACTTGTTGGAGTTCTTTCAGGCTTATTTGGAGTAGGTGGTGGTTTTTTAATGACGCCATTTTTAATTTTTCTAGGAGTTCCCCCGGCATATGCTGTCGCAAATGAGGCTAATAATATTTTAGCAACATCAGTTTCAGGGTCTACTACACATTGGTTAAAAAATACTTTGGACTATAAAATGGGTTTTATGATTGTAATTGGTGGTTCTATAGGGACTGCTTTAGGCATTTACACATTTACCTACTTTAAAGACATTGGAAAAATAGATACCGTAATTTCTTTAGCTTATATGTATATTCTTGCAATTATCGGTACATTGATGCTGGTAGAGAGTCTTGGAGAAATTGATAAAGCAAAAAAAAACGTTGTAGAAAGAAAAAAATTACATGTTCATTATTGGATACACGGTCTTCCATTAAGAATGCGATTCCCAAAATCCAAATTATATGAAAGCGTTTTTACTCCAATTATAATTGGTTTGGCAGTTGGTTTTATTGCTGCAATAATGGGAATAGGTGGTGCTTTTATTCTTGTACCTGCAATGATTTATATAATTAAAATGCCAACGCGATTGGTCCCTGGAACATCTTTATTTGTTACTATTTTTGTGAGTGTTATAGTTACTTTTTTACACTCATTTAACTATGGATCAATTGACCTAATGCTAGTCGTAATGTTAGTTGTAGGATCCATATTTGGAGTTCAGGTTGGCCAAAAACTTGGAGAACGAATTGATAGTTCAGGTCTTAAAGCATTATTAGCAATTTTATTATTAGTTGTAGGTATAGCTATTGCATATGATACTTTTTTTGCTGAAGAAATTCAAAAAGAAATCTCCAAAGTTTCAGTTTCAGATTTAAACTTTTTCTCAAAATTTATTTTAGAATTTTCGAAAGATATGCCATTTTTTTATGGGCTATTTTCTATTTTATTTGCAGTTTCTTTAGGAATTGCAGCTGCTTTTGTTAGAAGATTTTTATCTAATTTAAGAAAAAAACATTTTATTAAACCTGCTAAATAAAAAATTTTAAATAACTTTCAATCGTAATTACGCAAACTATTCCAACAGTTAACATAGCTATAAATCCAACAATAAAAGGTTTGTAACCCATACTTTTTATATCTTTTAAATTTGTAGACAGTCCAATAGCTGCCATTGCCATAGTTAAGAAAATTTTTGATAAAAATTTAATAATATTAATTGTTTCGTTCCAATTATAGCTTAAATTTGAGATAAATACTTGATCCCCAATATTCCTTATAATAATCATTCCAACAAATCCCAAAACAAAGTAGGGAAAAATATTCAAAATTGAATACTCTTTTTTATTTGTTTTGCCTCTATTATATAGAAAAGCAAAAAGAGGAATCATTATTATTAAAAAAGTATTTCTGATTAGCTTTGTTACTGTTGCTATATTTAGCGTTTCTGGACTATTAAATTGTTGTTCATAAATTAATCCAGCAGCAGCAACCTGTGAAGTTTCATGAATAGATGTTCCCAAAAAAAGTCCAATTAACAATGGTTGATTATCAAAATAAAAGTTAGCAAAATAGGGATATAAAAGCATGGATAATATCCCAAAAAGCGTAATATTTGCTATAGCATATGAAACTTCATTTTTATTTGCTTTTATAACTGGAGCTGTAGCCATTATAGCAGTTGTTCCACAAACGGTGCTTCCAATAGAAATAAGGTAAGCCATTCTAGTTGGTATCTTAAGTTTTTTAATTAAAAGTTTAATTACTACCAAAACACTTATAATACAGATTATTATCAGAGGAATTGCAATTTTACCAAAATCTAAAAATTCAAATGGTTTAAGTTGAATACCAAGAAAAATAATTCCAAGTTTCAAAATATATTCTCTTGTAAAATCTAAACCTTTTTGAAAACCTTCCCTTACTTGAAAAACATTACCAAAAAACATTCCCAAAAGAATAGCTATCATAGCTGTTGAAATAGGACTTTTATCATATCCTAAAAGTTCAATTCCAATAATGTTATTAAAACCTTGAGAAAGAGTATAAAGGACAAATGCAAGTATTATACCTGGTAAAATTACCAAGTATTTATTTAGCAGCATCTAATTTTTTGATTATGCGCTTCTATAAAGTTTAGTCATAACGAATTCTTTATGACCTAAAGCTTCTGCGCAGGTTAGTCTTCCATTAGCAACTCTTAATGTTGTTTCAATGAGTTTATCTCCCGCTTCAGACATATTCATTTCTCTTGAAAGAATTTTTGATACATCACAATCGATATGTTCACCCATACCCTTAACAGTTAAAGGATTTGCAGTTAATTTTACAACTGGTTCAATAGGGTTACCAACTATATTACCTTGGCCAGTTGGAAATAAGTGAATATTAAATCCCGCTGCAGCTTGAAGCGTTACACACTCAGCTGCTGCAGATGATGTATCCATAAAATATAAACCTTTTCCTTTTTGAGGTTCTTCAGCTGGTTCTAAGACATCTACAAACTTACAATTACCAATTTTTTGAAAATTTCCAAAAGCTTTTTCTTCAATAGTGGTTAAACCACCCGCTATATTTCCAGCAGTTGGTTGACTTTCTGAGAGATCATCAGTTGCTTCTTTTAAAATAAAATCATTATAGGCACTCCAAGTCTTCATAAATTTATCAGATGCCTCTTTAGTTGCACCTCTTGTAGCACAAACCTTTTCAGCTCCAGTTAGCTCTGATGTTTCACCGAAACACAAGTGAACTCCTAGTGGCTCAAGTTTATCCATTAAGTTACCAACAGTTGGGTTTGCAGCTAGACCTGATGTAGTATCTGACTCTCCACATTTTACTGAAATCCATAAATCACTTATTGGACATTCTTCTCTTTGTTTTTCAGAAGCCCACATTACAAATTCTTGAGCTTTCTTAGAAGCTTTCATAACTGTGCCAATGTCACCTGTTCGTTCAATATGAAAACCTTCAACTGGTTTTCCAGTTTTAGCAATACCATCCACAATTTTTTTAGTCCATTTTGGCTCAATACCAATTACAATCACTGCAGCTACATTTGGATTACTTCCTGTGCCAATCATTGTTCTAAAATGTAATTCTAAATCAGCTCCAAATTGAAGTCTTCCATAAGAATGTGGTAGTGCGATCGTCCCTTTAATATTGTTTGCTACTGCTTCGGCACAAGCATTTGAAATATCATCAACCGGTAGAATTATTACGTGATTTCTAGTTCCTGCTCTTCCATTTTCTCTCTTATAACCTAAAAAACTTTTTGGAATTTCCATATATTTACCACTTCTTTGTTTTTACGTTATGAACATGAACATGCTCACCTTTTTTAATTGATTTAACTACTTTACCAATATCATGACCATACTTCAGAATAGTATCACCTTCTTTAAGATCACACATAGCTATTTTGTGGCCCAAGGGTATTTCGTCTAATGATTGTATGTTCGTTGATGTATCATTTTCCATTATCCAACACTTACAGTCCTGTTTTGGAGTGATTTTCTCTATAACAACTACCCCTACGTTGTCTTTTTCATCGTGAATTATGATATCTGTGGCCATTTTTATAGTGTCAATTGTTTATTTGAAATTTTTAAAATCTTATATATTAATCGCAAAAATTAACAAATAGTTTTTAAAAAATTATTTCATTTACTAGTTTAGAAAGGCTCTATTAATGACAAAAATGACAACAGAAGAAGCTTTTGTAAAAGTTTTACAAATGCACGGTATCGAACACGCTTTTGGTATAATTGGATCCGCATTCATGCCGATCTCAGATATCTTTCCTGATGCAGGAATAACTTTTTGGGATGTTGCTCATGAAACAAATGGTGGTTTGATTGCAGATGGTTACACAAGATCTACTGGAAAAATGTCAATGGTAATTGCACAAAATGGACCTGGAATTACTGGTTTGGTAACTCCAATTAAAACTGCATATTGGAATCATACTCCTTTACTACTAGTAACGCCTCAAGCAGCAAATAAAACTATGGGACAGGGAGGTTTTCAAGAGGTTGAACAAATGAATTTATTTAAGGATATGGTTTGCTATCAAGAAGAAGTTAGAGATCCATCAAGGATGGCTGAAGTTTTAAATAGAGTAATTGAGAAAGCAATTAGAGGATCAGCTCCTGCACAAATAAATGTGCCAAGAGATTACTGGACACAAGTTATTGATATAGACTTGCCTCCAATTGTTAGATTAGAAAGACAAGCAGGTGGAGTGGATGCTATAAAAAAAGCTGCAGAATTATTATCTAACGCAAAGTTTCCAGTTATTTTATCTGGGGCAGGTGTTGTTATAGGTGGAGCTATTGAAGATTGTAAAAAATTGGCTGAAAAATTGGATGCACCTGTGTGTTCAGGATATCAACATAATGATAGTTTTCCAGGAAGCCATCCATTAGCAGCGGGTCCACTAGGATACAATGGATCAAAAGCTGGAATGGAATTAATTTCAAAAGCCGATGTAGTTTTAGCACTTGGAACTAGACTTAATCCTTTTTCGACATTACCAGGTTATGGAATGGATTATTGGCCAAAAGATGCAAGTATTATTCAGGTTGATATGAATTCAGATAGAATTGGTTTAACTAAAAAAGTTACAGTGGGTATTTGTGGTGATGCAAAATTAGTTGCTCAACAATTATTGGCACAACTTTCGCCAACAGCCGGTGACACTGATAGACAGAAAAGGAAAGATATTATTCACCAAACTAAATCAGCTTGGTTACAAAAATTATCAAGCCTTGATCATGAAGATGATGATAAAGGTACAGTTTGGAATGAAGAGGCTAGAAAACGAGACGCAGATAGAATGTCCCCAAGACAAGCATGGAGAGCTATCCAAGCAGGCATGCCTGATGATGTGATTATTTCAAGTGATATTGGAAACAATTGTGCTATCGGAAATGCTTATCCAACTTTTGAAAAAGGAAGAAAATATTTAGCACCAGGATTATTTGGTCCATGTGGTTATGGATTTCCATCAATTCTTGGAGCAAAGATTGGGTGTCCTGATACACCAGTTATAGGTTTTGCTGGTGATGGAGCTTTCGGGATTAGCATGAATGAGATGAGCTCATGTGCCAGAGAAGAATGGCCTGCAATTTCAATGGTTATATTCAGAAACTATCAATGGGGCGCTGAAAAAAGAAATACTACCTTGTGGTATGATAATAATTTTATTGGAACTGAATTAGATCCTGAATTAAGCTATGCAAAAGTGGCTGATGCTTGTGGCTTAAAAGGAGTAACAGTTCGAACAATGGAAGAAACCACATCCGCTATTAAAAAATCATGTGAAGATCAAAAAAAAGGAATTACAACTTTTATAGAAGTAATTTTGAACCAAGAACTTGGAGAACCGTTTAGAAGAGATGCGATGAAAAAACCTGTGAGGGTAGCTGGTATTAACAAAGGAGACATGAAGCAGCAAAAGTCTCTATTATAATTTGAAAAATAAAATTAAAAATATCTCACTAATATTCGTATTATTTTTAACTTTTGTATTTTTAAGCCTCAAATTCAAAAGTTTTATACTTTTATTGGTATCTGTTTTAGTTTTATCATTTTCATTACTTATAATTAAAAAGATCAATAAAAATATTTTACTTTTTTATTTTACATTTTTAATATCAGTTATTTTTGTTGAAAGTCTTTTGAAAGTAAATTTTAACGCTTTTTTTAAGGAAAAGAGTGTTTCTATTAATAATGAAAATGTAATTAGTTATGATAATTTTAAATATGAAAAAACCTATTTAGGAAATCAATTAAAAAAGGGAAATTATCAACATTATAAAAAAGATTCTGAAAATTTTATCTTTAATATAAATTATAAGATAGGTGACGATAATTTTAGAGTTAATTCCTTAATAAAAAATGATGTAAATAAATCACTCAAAGCATCATTTTTTGGTGGATCAGATGTTTTTGGATGGGGTTTGAATGAAAATGAAACATTGCCATATTTATTTTACAAAGAAAATAAAAATTATAATGTTTTTAATTATGGAATAATTGGTGGTTCAGTAAATCAAAATCTTGAAATGATAAGGAAAAATATTAATACCTTGGGTGATATCAACATTGTTATTACTTCGTCTTATCAACTACCAAGAATTTCATGTAATAGAGATTATTCTTTTAACACACCATCATTTACAATTGTCAATGATGAGTTAAAATTTGATGGATATTGTGTATTTTCTTTTTTAAAACTTAATTTTCAAATACCAAGATTAGTTGGTTCAATAATAAACAGATCAGAAATAATAAAGATTTTAAATAATGCTTTTACTAGAGAGGGAAATACTAAAAATATTAAAACCTATGTAAAAATTATTAATGAAATCAATGAAATATCTAAAAAAGAGAATAAGAAGTTAATAGTGCTTTACTATGGACCTAAAAAAAAAGCTGATGATGAAATTATTAACTCTTTAATAAAAAATAATATTTCTTATATTGATGTTTCCCTTCATGATAAAAGGTTTTTTATCAAACACGATAAACATTTCAATAAATTAGCTAATGAAATGTGGTTAAATAAACTTAATAAATATTTGGTTACTTTGAAACCTTAATGTTTATAATTTATTAAAATCAATATAAAATAAATCTTATGCTCAAATTAAAAGAGTACATTCATACCTTTTTTACAATTTTAATTTCAATCGTAGTAGCTTTGGTTTTTTGTGAAATAGTACTTAGAATCAAACATCACTTTATACCTCATTATGATATAGAAATGGGTAAGTATGCCAAAACATTAAAAATCAAAGTATCTAATGAAAAGATAAATCATATCCATAAAAAAAATGAGTCTGCAATTTTACAAAAAGTTTTAATTTCAACAAACAACTATGGTCAAAGAAATAAAGAAATAAACAATGATATCTTGGCAAATTATGAAAGAAGATTTTTAATAATTGGAAGTTCCATCACACTGGGGTGGGGCGTGGAACAATCAAAGACATTTTCCTCTAAATTAAACGATTTATCAAAAGAAAATGGTAAAAACTGGATATTCATTAATGGAGGAATTGGAAATTATAATGCGGAGAGATATATTAATAATTATTTTGAAAATTGGTCTGATTTAGATGTAACAGACATAATTATAAATTTTTTTGTTAATGATACTGAAATTTTAGCTAATAAAAAAACAAGTTTTCTATTAAAAAATTCACATTTTGCTGTTGTTGTATGGAAATTGATAAATTCATATAAATCAAATTTGAGTAAAGAAAATTTAGTAGATTATTATGAAAAACTTTATGAGAATGATTTTATTGGTTACAAAATTGCTAAAGAAAATTTAACAAGAATAAATAATCACTGTAAAATTAAAAAAATTAATTGTTATTTAGTTAATATGCCTGATATTCATCAATTAAGGCCTTATAAATTAAAATTTATAAACGATAAAATGAGCAAATTTTCAAAAAGTATAGATTTAAAATACTTAGACCTGCTAAATACTCTTCAATCAACAGACGAAAAAATATTTTGGAATAAATATAACGATCCTCATCCAAATCAATACGCGCATAATCTAATAGCTTTAAATATTTTTAAAAATTTAGATAAATGATTTTTTCCTCAATTGAATTTATCATATTTTTCATAGTCTTTTTATTAGCTTTAAAATTTTTAGATAAATTTCAAAGAAACCTAATAATTATATTTAGTTTATTTTTTTATGCATTCTGGAATATTTCATTTGTTCTATTAATTTTATACTTTTGTTTGGCAACTTATATTTTTATTAAAAAAAATAATTACTTAAAGACATCAATATTTTTAATTATATTACCTTTAGTTTATTTTAAATACTCAACATTTTTATTAGATATATTAAATTTAGATCAATTTAATTCTTTTGCTTACAATGGTGAAATTCCCTTAGCGATTTCTTTCATCACTTTCACAGCTATTGCAGCTATCATTGATACTAAAAATAAAATATTTGATGGAAAATCGATTAATTTCTATTCTATTTCTGAGTTTATTCTATTTTTTCCACAACTTATTGCTGGACCAATTTTAAGATTAAATGAATTAATACCTCAACTTAAAAATAAATGTATATTTAAAAAAGAAAATATTAAATTTGGGTTAATTTTATTTTCTGTAGGTTTTGTAAAAAAAATTTTTTTTGCAGATAATATAGGAATTTTTATTGATCCAATATTTGAAAATCCTGAAGCATTTTCTAATGATATTATATTTAAATCATTCGTGCTATTCCCATTACAAATTTATTTTGATTTTAGTGGTTATGTCGATATGGCTTTGGGGTCAGCCATAATAATAGGTATAGAGCTACCAATTAACTTTAATAAACCTTATCTTACAGGATCTATTACAGAATTTTGGAGAAATTGGCACATTACACTTTCAAGGTGGTTCAAAGATTATATTTTTATTCCTTTAGGTGGCTCAAAAAAAAATAAATTTATCACAAACAGAAATCTTATATTCACAATGTCTATAGCCGGACTTTGGCATGGGGCTAGTTTAAATTTTATAATTTGGGGATTCCTTAATGGAATAATTTTATGTATAGAAAAAATTTTAAATAAAACTTATACAACTTCATTAATCAGAATTTGGATCAATTGTTTTATTATTTTTAATTTATGGATTATTTTTAGAATTAGTGAATTTGATAATTTAATTAATTACTTTTTTTTATTTTATAGTGGTATTTCAAATGCAATTAATTTTGAAAATCTAATTTTATTATTAGTGGTCATATTTTCTATTTTTTTACAAAAGTATGATAATTTTTACTATTTACAAAATTTTGCAAAAAAAATTAATTTAATTCCTACGTTTTTCTTTTTTATCGTTATTGTCATAACAGGATTGGCAATTAATACAGGACAATCTGAAAAATTTATATACTTTCAATTCTAGTAAAATACTGTATCCATATAAAAATTTAATAAAATGAGTGATTATAATGATATAAAAATAAGCTCTAATAGAAGTTTTGGAGTTGTATTTTTTATAGTCTTTTTATTAATAGGCCTTTATCCTTTATTAAATAATAATGAGATTAGATTATGGTCTTTAATTATTTCAGTTTTATTCTTAATTTTAGGAATTTTAAATTCTAAAATTTTAAGTCCTTTAAATAAAATTTGGTTTAAGTTCGGTTTATTATTAGGAAAAATAATTTCACCTATTATAATGGGTATAATTTTTTTTTTAGTTGTAACACCAATAGGTTTTATTATGAAACTACTAGGTAAAGATTTGATAAATCTAAAATTCAATAATGAAAAAAGTTATTGGATTGAAAAGTCAGGGCCAAAAAGTAAAATGAAAAATCAGTTTTAAAAATGAGTTTTATAAAAGAATTTTGGGAATTTTTAAAAGTAAGAAAAAAATATTGGCTTGTACCAATTATAATTGTCCTTGTTTTATTTGGTGGATTAATAATTTTAAGTCAAGGTTCAGCAGTAGCCCCATTTATTTATACAATTTTTTAAAGTGTCATCAATTTTAGGTATCTCAGCATTTTATCATGACAGTGCAGCATGTATTTTAAAAGATGGAAAAATCATTGCTGCTGCTCAAGAAGAAAGGTTTACAAGAAAAAAACATGATGCAAGTTATCCCAGGAATGCAATTGAATTTGTTTTAAATTATGCAAATTTAAAATTAAGTGAAGTAGATCAAGTAGTTTTTTTTGAAAAACCTTTTTTAAAATTTGAAAGATTATTAGAAACGTATGTAGCATTTGCTCCTAAAGGATTTATTTCATTTAGTAAAGCAATGCCATTATGGATTAAAGAAAAGTTATTTCAAAAAAATCTTTTATTTAATGAACTTAAAAAACATGATGAAAAATACAAGTCTGATGAAAATATTTTTTTTTCAGATCATCATTTAAGTCATGCTGCTAGCGCTTTTTTTCCATCCCCATTTAATGAAGCAGTAGTGCTTACTGCAGACGGTGTAGGAGAATGGGCAACTACTACAGTTGCAGTAGGAAAAGATAATGAATTAGAAGTTAAAAAAGAAATTCACTTTCCTCATTCATTAGGTCTACTTTATTCAGCCTTTACTTATTACACGGGATTTAAAGTAAATAGTGGTGAGTATAAATTAATGGGTCTTGCTCCATACGGTAACCCTATATATGAAAATAAAGTTAAAAAACTAATAGACCTTAAAGATGATGGGACTTTTAGGTTAAATCAAAAGTATTTTAATTATGCAACGGGTCTTACAATGACTAGTAATCATTTTCATGAATTATTTGGTCAAAAACCCAGAGACTCCAAAAATGAGAAATTAACTCAGTTTCATATGGATATTGCATCATCTATTCAAAAAGTCACAGAAGATATTATGATAAAATTAGCTAAATCTATTCGTCAAGAATATAAAATTAAAAACTTATGTTTAGCTGGTGGTGTTGCTTTAAACTGTGTTGCGAATGGTAAAATTCTTAAAGAGAAAATCTTTGAGAATATTTGGATACAACCTGCTGCAGGAGATGCAGGAGGGTCTTTGGGAGCTGCATTAGCATTATGGTATATTGAACAAGGAAACGAAAGAATTGTAAATCCCAATGATGATATGACTGGTTCGTATTTAGGATCAGAGTTTACTCAAAGTCAAATTGAGACAGAATTAAAATCTATAGGAGCAAATTATGAAACTACTAGTTATGAAGATTTGATAAATAAAACGTCAGAATATTTATCAAAAGAAAAAGCCATTGGTTGGTTTCAAGGAAGAATGGAATTTGGTCCAAGAGCTCTTGGTGGGAGGTCAATATTAGGTGATCCACGATCAGACAAAATGCAAAAAAATTTAAATTTAAAAGTAAAATATAGAGAAAGTTTTAGACCGTTTGCGCCTTCAATCCTTAGAGAAGATCTTGAAGGTTGGTTCAATTTAGATACTGACAGTCCTTACATGTTATTAGTAGCAGATATTAATTCAGAAAAACAAATTAAGATGACTGATGAGGAAAAAAAGTTATTTGGTATTGATAAATTGAATATTAAAAGATCAGAAATTCCAGCAGTAACTCATGTAGATTATTCAGCTCGAATTCAAACAGTAGATAAGAATTTCAATAAAAGATATTATGATTTAATTTCAAAATTTAAAGAAAAAACAGGTTGTCCAGTAATTGTAAATACTTCTTTTAATGTTAGAGGTGAACCAATAGTTAATTCACCTACTGATGCTTTTAATTGTTTTATGGGAACTGAATTAGATTATTTGATCATTGGAGATTGTATTTTAGATAAAAAAAAACAAAACTCAAACCTTAAAAAAGACTATACAAAAGAATTTGAATTAGATTAAATTTGTTTTAATGCAAGTTACGAATGATAATAGTTGTAGTTGGATTAATGATTTAGATCCTAGAACTAATATAAAAACACTTTCCAATAAAAAAGAAACCGAATGGCTTATAATAGGTGCTGGTTTCACAGGATTATCGGCTGCAAGAAAGTTAAGCCAATTAAACCCAGAACAAAAAATAATCTTGGTAGATGCGCAATTAGCAGGTGAGGGAGCTAGTTCGAGAAATTCGGGTTATCTCGTGGACACTACTTTAAATGATGGTTTTACATCCAACAAAGAATTGGAAAATTATAAAAAAAAAACAGAGATTTATAAATTAGGCATTAATTCAGTAAAAAAATTTGTTAAAGAATATCAAGTTGATTGTGATTGGAATGAAAGTGGTAAATATTTTGCTTCATCTAAAAAAGAAGATGAAAAAATATTAACTGATTTTTCTGAAACATTATTAAAATTAGGATATGAACATAACTTATTATTTAAAACTGATTTAACAAAAAAATTAGGTACAAGTTTTTATAATGTTGGTCTTTATACCAAAGGAGGTTTTTTATTACATCCCGCAAAACTAATAAGAGCAATGATTGATACCTTACCAAATAATATAGAATTATATGAAAACTCCTCATTATTGGAATGGACAAAAAACAGAGATTCGATTATTTGTAATTTTAAAAACGGCCAGGTTGTTACTAAAAAAATTATTTTTGCTACAAATGGTTTTTTAAAATCTTTAGGTATAAAATCAAACTATAACTTTCCATTAACTTTGACTGCAAGCATGACAAGGCCTTTAAATGATGAGGAATTTAAATTTATTGGTGAACCAAAAGAATGGGGTGTATTACCCGTTAGGCCAATGGGTGCCACTATTAGAATGACTAAAAATAGGAGAATTCTAATTAGAAATACTGCAGAATTTTGCTCTCCATTTAAAATGTCTCAATCAATTTTAAAAAAAAGGTCAATTAAACAGAAAATTGGAATAAAAAAAAGATTCCCAAATTTACCTGATAATATTATCCAATCAACTTGGTCTGGAATAGTTTCAAGATCGAGAAATAGTTCTCAAATATTTGAAAAAATTGATCAAAATATATTCGCTGTTGGTTGTTATAATGGATCTGGAATAGGCGTTGGAACCTTATTTGGTGAACAAATTGCAATTAAAGCAAGTAACGAATATTCAAAAGAAATTGAAACAATTGAATCTAGAACAAAACCTAATTGGTTACCGCCAAACCCTTTTTTGAATATGGGTATTAAGGTTAGATTATTTTATGAAAGAATTAGAGCTAAATCAGAAGTTTGATTAAATTTTTTGGTCGTACTCACCAATTTTCCCAGTTTCTTGAAGAAGATTATCTATAAAATCAAATATCTTTTTTTTTCTATTATCACTCTGTGGACTTTCAGTAACTACGACTAAAGATGGTTTATTCGAAGACGCTCTAATTAATCCCCAAGAACCGTCATTAAATGAAAATCTCACTCCATTAACAGTTAAAACTTCTTCAATTTCTTGACCATCAATTTTTATTTTATTTTTTTTTATCTTTTCGATTTTTTTTACTATATCTTCAACTAGTTTATATTTTTCTTCATCTTTACAAAAAGGTGCCATTGTAGGGGATTGAAATGTAACCGGTAAATCACCAATTATTTTATTCATCTTTTTATTTTGATTGTTTAATAAATGACAAATTTGAATTGCAGAATTTATCCCATCATCATAACCATAACCTAACGGTTCATTAAAAAAGAAGTGTCCACTTTTTTCAAAACCTGCTAACGCTTTTTCAACATAGACTTTTCTTTTAATATGTGAATGACCTGTTTTCCAATAAATTGTTTTACACTGATTTTTTTTTAATATTTTATCATTTGTGAAAAGCCCAGTAGATTTTACATCGACAATAAATTTTGAATTTTTGTGAGTATCAGATAAGTTTCTTGCTATAAGTAATCCGATTTTATCAGAAAAAATTTCATTTCCTTTATCATCAATTACTCCTACACGGTCGCCATCACCGTCAAAACCGAAACCAATATCTGCATTATTTTCTTTTACAGCGCTGCTGATCGCATGAAGCATTTTTAAATCTTCTGGATTGGGGTTATATTTTGGAAATGTCCAATCAAGTTTGCAATCTAATTCGATTACCTCACATCCAATACTTCGTAAAATAATTGGAGCAAAAATTCCAGCTGTCCCATTCCCACAAGCAACAACTGCTTTTATCTTTTTTTTTATTTTATTCTTATCTATTAAATCTTTTATATAAACTTCTTTAAATCCTTTAATTTCTTTTTCATTTCCCTCTCCTTTAATGAATTTTTTATTCAGAGTAATTTCTTTTAATTCTTGCATCTCCTCTGGAGCATGAGTTAATCCCTTTTTGATACCCATTTTAACTCCAGTCCATCCATTTTCGTTATGACTTGCCGTAACCATTGCAACAGCATCTCCATTTAATTCAAATTGTGCAAAATAAACCATCGGAGATAATGACAAACCTATATCTTCAACAAAACAACCTGTTGAGATTAATCCTTTTTTAAGAGCACTTTTAATATCCTCGCTATATGATCTATAATCATGACCAACTATTACTCTCGGATTTTTTTTTTTCGTATGTAGTATTATTTGAGTTCCCAAACCTTTTCCAAGTTCTGTGATTCCATTTGCATTGATGTCTTTCTCATAAAGCCATCGTGCGTCATATTCTCTGAAGCCATAGGGGTCTATTTTTAAAGATTGATTCATGCTGTTAATTACTTACCTTTTTTTCATTTTTATAGTTGAATTATTTTGATAGTGTTCTATAAATGTTCTATTGATTTACTGTTTATATAGTATATTAATACTAAGCGCATACAACATATAGTTGTTTTCGTAAAAATAACAAAATATAATACTAAATTATGAACAAGATTCTGTCTCAGGCCCTAAAGAAAGCTGTCTCCGAATATAGCCCAGAGGTTAAGGAAACACCCAAAGATAGCAGACCAGATTTATTTTCACTAAATAGTGAAACTGAACTTTTTCAAAATGATAAAGGTATAATAATTAAGATTGATCGTTCAAAAGATTCTAATTTAACTGATTTCGGTAAAGCAACCTTAAAAGATAGATATCTTGGTCACAACGAGTCTTTTCAAGATTTGTTTGCTAGAGTTGCAAGCTCATATGCAGATGACAATTTGCATGCACAAAGAATTTATAATTACATAAGTAATTTATGGTTTATGCCCGCAACACCAGTTCTTTCAAATGGTGGAACTAAAAGAGGATTACCAATTTCTTGTTTTTTAAATGAAGCATCAGATAGTTTAGGTGGCATCTTAGATCTATGGAGTGAAAACGTTTGGTTGGCAGCTAAAGGAGGAGGTATAGGAAGTTATTGGGGCAATTTAAGATCTATTGGTGAGAAAATTGGAAAAGTTGGAAAAACATCTGGAATAATTCCTTTTATAAAAGTTATGGACTCTTTAACTATGGCTATTAGCCAAGGCTCTTTAAGAAGAGGTTCTGCTGCATGTTATCTTCCAGTTGATCATCCTGAAATAGAAGAATTTATTGAAATGAGAAGACCAACTGGTGGTGATCCAAATAGAAAAGCATTAAATCTTCATCATGGAGTTTTAGTTTCAGATGCATTCATGCGAGCTGTAGAGAACGATGAACAATGGGCATTAAAAAGTCCTGCAGATGGTACAATACAACAAACAATATCTGCAAGAAATTTATGGATAAGATTATTAACAGCTAGAATAGAAACTGGTGAGCCATATATAATTTATATTGATACAGTGAATAGATTAATTCCCCAACATCATAAGCTTGCAAACTTAACAGTTAAAACTTCAAATTTATGTAGTGAAATAACTTTACCAACAGGTATTGATAAAGATGGAAGAGATAGAACTGCTGTTTGCTGTTTGTCTTCATTAAATTTAGAAAAGTACGACGAATGGAAAGATGACCCAGATATGATCGGAGATGTTATGAGATTTTTAGATAATGTCTTATCTGACTTTATTGATAAAGCTCCAGATCAATTTAAAGATGCAAAATATTCAGCTGAAAGAGAAAGAAGTGTAGGATTAGGAGTAATGGGTTTCCATTCTTTTTTACAAAAAAATAGAATTCCACTTGAGTCAGTGATGGCTAAATCGTGGAACAAAAAAATATTCAAGCAAATTGATGAAAAAGTAAACCAAGCTTCAAAAGATTTAGCAAAAGAAAGAGGTGCTTGTCCTGATGCCGCTGAATACGGTTATCAAGAAAGATTTTCAAATAAAACAGCAATTGCTCCAACCGCTTCGATATCAATAATTTGTGGTGGTGCTTCGCCAGGAGTTGAACCGATAGCAGCGAACAGCTACACTCACAAAACTTTATCAGGATCATTTAATGTTAGAAATAGATATTTAGAGGAAATTTTAGAAAGTCATGGTAAAAATGATGATGAAACTTGGTCAACAATTACAACTAATCAAGGATCTGTTTCACATTTAGATTTTTTAACTGATCTAGAAAAAGATGTATTTAAAACAGCTTTCGAATTAAATCAAAAATGGATTATTGAATTAAGTGGTGATCGAACACCTTATATTTCACAAGCACAATCTGTTAATTTATTTTTACCAGCAGATGTTCATAAAAAAGAATTACATAGAATTCATTTTGATGCGTGGAAAAAAGGCCTAAAAAGTCTTTATTACTGTAGATCAAAATCAATTCAGAGAGCTGAAAATATTAATGATGCGAAATCAACAGATGTTACAGCCAATGTATATAAATATAAAAACCAACAAGTGAATGAAGAACCAGAATACGAGGAGTGTTTATCATGTCAGTAGCAGAGAAAATCAAAGTAAATAAAAAAGAAATAATTCAGCCAAAAAAGATGGGACTATTAGTCGAAAATCCTGTTTATAAACCTTTTAGATATCCGTGGTGTTATGATGCTTGGCTAACTCAACAAAGAATTCATTGGTTACCAGAAGAAGTACCACTAGGCGATGATGTTAGAGATTGGCAGAAAAATTTATCTCAATCAGAAAAAAATCTATTAACACAGATATTCAGATTTTTTACACAAGCTGATGTTGAAGTAAGTAATTGTTATTTAAGACATTATACAACTGTATTTAAACCTACTGAAGTATTGATGATGATGACAGCCTTTGCATCCATGGAAACAGTTCATATAGCAGCCTATTCTCATTTATTAGATACTATTGGTATGCCTGAGTCAGAATACTCTGCATTTATGAAGTATAAAGAGATGAAAGATAAATATGATTATATGCAAGACTTTAATGTAAACTCAAAAGAAGATATTGCTAAAACTGTAGCTGTATTTAGTGCTTTCACTGAAGGTCTACAACTATTTGCAAGTTTTGCCATCCTTTTAAATTTTCCAAGACACAACAAAATGAAAGGAATGGGTCAGATAGTAACTTGGTCAGTAAGAGATGAAACGCTTCATTGTAATTCTATGATTAGAATTTTTAAAGAATTCATAAAAGAAAACCCGGAAATATGGACTCCGAAATTAAAAAAAGAACTTTACGAAGCTTGCAGAACTATCATTGAGCATGAAGATGCTTTTATCGATCTAGCTTTTGAAATGGGTCCAATGGAAGGTTTAACTGCTAAAGAAGTTAAAGATTATATTAGATTTATTGCCAACAGAAGATTAGATCAACTTGGTTTAGAGCCAATTTATGATGTGCAAAAAAATCCTCTTGGATGGTTAGATACCATGTTGAATGCTGTTGAGCATATGAATTTCTTTGAAGGTCGTGCCACAGAATATTCTAAAGCATCTACTCAAGGTACTTGGGTAGAAGCATTTAGCTAAAATTTTGGATAATAAATTTTTACTACCAAAAAAATCAGAAAGAATAATACTTTTACAAAGAATCGATCTCGCAAGTCCTTTTGAAAAAAAGTTAAGAAAACTTTTTGGAAGATACATTTTTTCTAACTTTATAACAAAATATTTTTTGAATAAAAAAAATATAGCTTCAAACTATTATGAGACGATGTTAAATGAGTATTTTTCAATCAAACACCTAATTAATAAAGAGGATAAATTGTTTCTAAGTATAGGTTCAGGGATTGGTGGCCTAGAAGCAATAATAAATGAAAGATTAGATAATAAATCATTTTATTTTATTGAAAGAAATTACATTTCCAAAAAAGTGAAATATGGTTGGGGTGGAATGAACAATGCAGAAGCTTATAATAATTTTGACTTACAAAAGCAGTTTTTAGAAAATAATGGAATGAATAAAAATAATTTTTACGTATTTGACTATGATCGAGATGAATTTCCAATAATGAAATTCGACATAATTACATCTTTATTTTCGCTAGATTATCATTATGATTTTAACTTATATATTGATTACTTAAAAAAAGTTTCAAGAAATGATACTAAAATTATTTTTGATACGATAAGAGCTGATTATTTTTTAAAAATTTTCAAAAATGTTGAAATAATAAATACAGAACTTGATACTGTTCATAAGTCAAAAAGAATTGTATGTAGAAATTTTATATAATAATTCGATGAAATATAAAAAATATTTTAGAAAAACTAGTTTAAAGCAAAAAGGAGATGGTGAATTTTTTTTAACTGAAATTAAAAAAAAATCACCTAAATTTTTCTTAGAAGTGGGAGTTTTTCATGGTGTAACGGCTAGAAATATTTGTGAACTTCTTTTTCAAATACATAAAAATGACTTCAAATATATCGGTTTAGATTTATTTGAAAAAAATGATGAGAATAAATCTGAAATAATTCCTAATACATCTTTTTCTAATCCTCTTAAACAATTTTATTTCAAATACATCAAGAGACAAGATCCCTATACTATTGAGGCGGTAAAAGACTTATTAAAAAAATTTAAGGATAATGTTCATCTAATTAAAGGCAATTCCACTATAGTTTTAAAAAAAATTGATATGAAAAAAATAGATTATGTTTTTTTAGATGGAGGACATGACTATGAAACAGTCAAAAGTGATTTAAATAATTGTGTAGATGTTATTCTAAATAATGGCACAATTTTATGTGATGATTATAATTTGTCTTATGCCCCTGGTGTTAAAAGAGCAATAAATGAATATGTCAAAGAAAATAACTTCAAATGTGAAATATTGCACAGTTCTAGATTTGCTAAAATTGAAAAGTAATAACTTATCTTTGATTTAATTGAATAACTTTTCTGTGTTGACTTCCTTTATAACTAGCTAAAGGTCTAATAAGTTTATTCGCGGCATGTTGTTCTATAATATGAGCCGACCAACCTGTAATTCTTGAAATTACAAAAATTGGTGTGAAGAAATCGGTATCAAAGCCCATCAAATGGTAAGTTGGACCAGTAGGGTAGTCTACATTCGGATGTATATTTTTTCTTTCAATCATGACTTTTTCAACAATGTCATAAATTTTTTCAAATTTTTTATCTTTTTTAATTTTAGCAACTTTTCCAAAATATTCTCTCATTGTTGGTACTCTAGAATCTCCACTTTTATAAACTCTATGACCAAACCCCATTACAACATCTTTATTATCTAGTGCTTTATTTATCCAGTTGAGTGCATTTTCTGGCTTCTTTATTTTGTTCATCATATGCATAACTTCTTCATTCGCTCCTCCATGTAGAGGACCTTTTAAACTTGCTATTGCTCCTGTAATTGCACCATGAATATCTGATAAACTACTTGTGATCGTTCTAGCTGTAAAAGTAGAAACATTAAAACTATGTTCAGCATATAAAATAAGAGAAACATCGAAAGCTTTTACAATATCTTTATTTGGAACTTTACCAAAACACATGTGGAAGAAGTTTTCTGAAAAAGACAAATTTTTCTTTGGTGGGATTACTTTTTTTCCTTTTCTAGCTCTATAAAAAGCAGCTAAAGCTACAGGTGTTTTAGCAAAAATTCTCATTACCTTTTGCATATTTGCTTTAGGTGAATTATCTTTTGTATCTTTATCCTCTAGACCCATTATACTTACTGCTGTTCTTGCTACATCCATCGGATGAGCTTTTTTTGGAAATCTTTTAATATCTTCAAGTAAAGTTTTAGAAAGCTTTCTTTCTTTTCTTTCTTGATTTTCAAATTTTTTCAACTGTTTTTTATTTGGAAGTTCTCCGTTTAATATTAAGTAAGCCACTTCCTCAAACTTACACTTTGCGCATAAATCTTGTGCAGCATAACCTCTATAGGTAAGCGAGTTAATTTCAGGCATTACTTTTGAAACTTCAGTTTCATCAACCACAATTCCGAGCAATCCTTTTTTAATATCTTCACTCATTATTCATGTCCATCCGTACTAAAGTTATAAATTTTTTCATCTAAACTATTGTATTTTTCATAGTCAACTAACTCATATAATCTTTTGCGAGTTTGCATTTTATCAATGATATTATTTTGATGTCCATTTGTATAAATGTCTCTTAATCCATCTTCAACATTTTTCATTGCCAATCTTTGTGTTGTAACAGGATAAATCACTATATTATAACCAAATTCCTCTAATTCTTTATAATTAAACAATTTAGACTTTCCAAATTCAGTCATGTTCGCGAGCAAGTAGCATGAAAGCTCTTTTCGAACTTTTTCAAAATCTTTTTCATCTTGTAATGCCTCTGGGAAAATTACTTCAGCCCCAGCATCAATATATGCTTTACATCTATCAATCATTTTATCAATGCCTTCAACGCTTTTAGCATCAGATCTTGCAATGATTTTAAAATTCTCATCTTTTTTTGCTGACACACACTCTTTAATTTTAGCAACCATTCTATCAGTGGTAATTAGTTCTTTATTATCTAAGTGACCACATCTTTTTCTTTCAATTTGATCCTCTAGGTGTACAGCCGTGATCCCAAATTCTTCAAAAGTCTCAATTGTTTCTTTACAAGATTTAAATCCAGTATCTATATCAACAATTGTAGGAAGATTAGTAACTCTTGAAATTAAATAAGATCTAGTGCTAACGTCTTGCAATGTTGTTAATCCAATATCAGGAAAACCCAGATCATTAGCCATTACTCCACCTGAAACATAAACAGCGTCATAACCAATTTCTTCAATTAGTTTTGCTGTTAGTGGATTGTAAGCACCAGGCACTCTTAATATTTTTTTTGATTTTAACTTTTCAGTAAAATCTTTTCTTTTTTGTACTGGTTCTTTTTCTACAAAGTGCACTAAAAAATACCCCTTTTCAAATTTCTTTTTAGTTTATTTTTTCTCACCTCAATATTCAATTTATCAAGTTGTCCTGGTCTTAATTTTTTAAGATTTTGTACTGTTTTTAAAAATCTATTGCTTTCACTTTTATCTAAAATATTTTCAGTTAAAGTTAAAAACTTATTTATATAATTTTGCCTCTTAAATGGCCTTAAGCCATAAGGATGAGCATCAGCTCTATCTTGTTGTTCTGTAATTTTCTTTCCATTTTTAAGTGTTATTACCACTTTAGCACCAAATGATTTCTTTTTTGGGTTTGGATCATGATATTTTTTAGTCCATTTTTTATCTTCATGAGTTTTAATAGATCTCCATATTTTAATAGTACTCTTTCTTTTTGCTCTAGCTTTAGTATATGACTTTATATGATGCCAATTACCATCTTCTAAAGCAACTGCGAATATATACATTATGGAATGGTCTAAAGTTTCTCTACTAGCATTGGGGTCCATTTTTTGAGGATCATTTGCACCAGTTCCAATTACATAATGAGTATGATGACTAGTAAAAATATCAATTTTTTTAATTTGATTTAAATTTGGTACTTTACTTCTAAGTTTTTTAGCAAGGTCAATTAAGGCCTGAGATTGATACTCAGCTGAATATTCTTTTGTATAAGTTTCAAGTATAGCTTTTTTAACTTCACCTTTTTTTGGAAGAGGAACTTTATAAAGTGCTTTCTTCCCATCTAAAATTCTGGCAATCACACTATCCTCACCTTCATAAATTGGACTAGGAGCACCTTCACCACGCATCACTCTATCAACTGCTTCTATTGCAAGTTTTCCAGCATGTGCAGGAGCATAAGCTTTCCAACTTGAAATCTGACCTTTCCTAGATTGTCTAGTAGAAATAGTTGTGTGTAGAGATTGTTGAACTGCTTGATAAATTGTTTCTGTATTTAATTTTAACATTGCACCAAGTCCCGCAGCAACACTTGGTCCTAAATGAGCTATATGATCAACTTTATGTTTGTGTAAACAAATTCCTTTTACTAAATTAACTTGAACCTCATAAGCAGTAACTATTCCCCTTAAAAGATCTAAACCACTTCTTTTATTTTGTTGAGCAACACTAAGTAATGGAGGAATATTATCACCTGGATGACTATAATCAGCTGCTAAAAAGGTGTCGTGAAAATCAAGTTCTCTTACAGCTGTTCCATTCGACCACGCAGCCCATTCACAATCAAATTTTAATTTATTTTTAACCCCAAATATTGTAGCACCATTTTTTCTAGAATGTTTTAAAGCCATTTCTCGTGATGAAATTACAGGCTTTCTATTTAAAGAAGCAATAGCAACAGAAGCATTGTCTATAATTCTATTGATTACCATTTCAATTGCATCTTTATTCAATTTTGAATTATCACTTGCTATTTCAGCAATTTTCCAAGCTAGCTGGTTTTTTTTTGGAAGGTGAATTTTGGATGGATAAACTTTTACATTATGTACTATCAAAATAACTCCTAATTTACGAAATCGTTTTTAATAGTTAAAAAAAAATAATCAATCCTAAAGATATTTTAAAACAATTTTTTCAATACCAATAAAGTCTTTTATTAAGTGATTGTGGTGAATTTCAGTTGTATTTTTTTCAGTATAACCATCTTCTAACAAAATTACTGGTATTCCAGCTTCTTTTGCCGCATTAGCATCGGTTTCACTATCACCAATCATTATAGCTTTTTTTATATCTCCATCTAGGATTTCTATCACAGACGTTAGATGTCTTGGATCAGGTTTACAATAATCAAAAGTATTATGTCCTGCTACATATTCAAAAAAATCATAAATACCAATTTTTTTTAGTAGATCGATTGCTAAATGTTCTTGTTTATTTGTGCATACTGCCATTGAAATCTTTTTTTCTTTGCACCAAAATAAAAAGTCTTTAACTCCATTAATAAGAGTACTTTCATTAACAATATTTTTTCCGTAATAATCCACAAAATCTTTTACCATTTCTTTCTTTACTCTTTCATCCTGAACTTTTCCAAATTCTTTTTTTGCTTGACCCCAAATTGATCTTCCAAGCATAGCGCCAGCACCTTGTCCAACTAAGTTTCTAATTTCATTAGTTGACTTAGTTGGATAACCAAATTTTTTCATTACATGATTATGAGCTCGCATCAAATCAGGCGCAGTATCGACTAATGTACCATCTAAATCGAAGAGAATTGTAAATTTTTTAGTCATTATAAAAGTATTTTTAAGAAATATTTTGTGAATTAAGAAACGTATATACTTAATATAAAGAATTTCATAGATGAAACAATTAAATTTAAAAAATGTTCAGGAAAGACTTAGAAATAAATTTTTAAAATCAGGTGTTAAAATGATTGGACCTGAGACGATTTATTTTTCAAAAGATACAAAAATTGGAAAAAATGTAACTATAGAACCTTATGTGGTTTTTGGGCCTAAGGTAAAAATAGGCAACAAGGTAATTATAAAATCTTTTTCACATTTAGAGTCCTGTAAAGTTGAAAATAAGGTTGAAATTGGACCTTACGCAAGAATAAGACCGAATACAGTTTTAAAGGAAGGTTCTAAAATTGGAAACTTTGTGGAAATTAAAAAAAGTACACTAGGAAAAAAATCCAAAGTTAATCATTTAACTTATATTGGAGATAGTGAAATTGGCAAGAATGTTAATGTAGGTGCCGGAACTATTACTTGTAATTACGATGGGATTAAAAAAAGTAAAACTAAAATTAAAGATAATGTGTTTATTGGTTCAAACTCCTCACTAATTGCACCAGTAACCATAAATAGCAATAGTATAGTTGGTGCAGGATCTGTAATTACAAAAAATGTTAAAGAAAAATCTTTAGCATTAACAAGAAGCTCTCAAACAGAAATTAAGAATTATAAAAGAAAAGTAAAATAACCATGTGTGGAATAATAGGTATTAATAGCAACAAACCTGTATCAGCTTCAATAATCAATTCTTTAAAAAAACTTGAATACAGAGGCTATGACTCTGCTGGAATCGCAACACTGTCAAAGGGTTTAATTAATGAAATTAAATCTGAAGGTAGGGTTGATAATTTGGAAAAAAATTCTTTAGTAAAAAATATGGAAGGCACAATAGGTATCGGACATGTACGTTGGGCAACTCATGGGGTTGCAAACAGTTTAAATGCACATCCACATTCTTCACAAAATGTATCAGTCGTACATAATGGGATAATTGAAAATTCAACAATTTTAAAAAAATTTTTAATAAACAAAGGACATAAGTTTAAATCTCAGACAGATACTGAGGTAATTGTTCATTTAATTACTGAACATCTCAAAACTGAAGACATGATAAGCTCAATAACAAAAACGTTAAAACAACTTCATGGTAGTTTTGCTCTTGGAATAATTTTTAAAGACAAACCAGATTTAATAGTAGGAGCGAGAAGAGGATCACCTTTAGCGGTAGGTTATGGACCTAACGAAAATTATTTAGGGTCAGACTCATACGCTTTAAAATCAATGACAAATAAGGTTACTTATCTAAATGATGGTGAGTTTTGTATCATTAAAAAAGATCTTGTAGAATTTTTTAACGAAGGTGGAACCAAAATAAATAAAAAAGTCTTAGAATTATCCTCTGAAGAAGAAAAATATGACAAAGGAGATTACAAGCATTTTATGGCAAAAGAAATTGAAGAACAACCAACTACAATAAAAAATGGTATTAAAGAATATATAGATACATCAAATAATGATATCAATATTTATAATTTTCCTTGGAAAATAAATGAAATTTCTTCAATAACATTAATTGGTTGTGGAACTGCTTATCACTCTTGTTTAATGGCTAAATATTGGTTTGAGGAATTAACCTCTTTAGATGTGAACATCGATATTGCATCAGAATTTAGGTACAGAAAAAATAGATTTAAAAAAGATAGTTTATATGTATTTGTTTCTCAATCTGGAGAAACAGCTGATACCTTTGCTGCTTTAGATTTGTGTAAAAAAAATGATATGAAAACTTGTGCTGTTGTGAACGTTATTGAAAGTTCAATTGCAAGAGAAGCTAATTTTGTTTTACCAATTCATTGTGGTACGGAAATTGGTGTTGCTTCTACTAAAGCATTTTTAGGTCAAATTTTAATTTTATATATTTTAGCACTTAAATTGGGATTATTAAAAAATGACATAGATAGAAATATATTTTTAGCAAAACTGAAAGATTTGAAAGAATTACCAAAACTTATCGAAAAAACATTGATGACTGATAACAAAATACAATCTATTTCCTCAACCTTTAATGAAGCAAAAGGTTCAATGTTTTTGGGAAGAGGGTTTTCCTTTCCAATAGCACTTGAGGGAGCTCTAAAATTAAAGGAGTTATCATACATTCATGCAGAAGGCTATCCAGCAGGAGAAATGAAACATGGCCCGTTAGCTTTAATTGAGGAGGGAATGCCAGTTGTTGTTTTAGCTCCAAGAGATAGTTACTATAAGAAAACTATCTCTAATATGCAGGAAGTTATTGCTAGAGGTGCTAAAGTTTTATTGATTACAAATAAAAGTAAAGATGAAATAATTTCTGAAAATATTTGGGAAACAATTGAAGTAGAAAGTACAAATGATGATTTGCTACCTTTTTTATTAACTATCCCATTACAAAAACTTGCTTATTATTCAGCTCTTAAAAAAGGTTTTGACATAGATAAGCCACGAAATTTAGCTAAATCAGTTACCGTTGAATAAATAGAAAACTCTGATACAACAATCTTAGGTTGAACATGAAAAATTGGAAAATTAATAGCTGGAAAAAATATCCAGTAAAACATATTCCGGAATATCCGGATAAAAAAGAATTGGATCAAGTTTTAAGTAAGATTAAAACTTTTCCACCTCTTGTTTTTGCTGGAGAAACTAGACATCTTAAACAACAACTTGCAGAAGTTGTTGATGGGAAGGCTTTCCTATTACAAGGTGGAGATTGTGCCGAAAGTTTCGCAGAATTTCATCCTGATAACATTAGAGATACATTTAAGTTAATGTTGCAGATGTCTTTAGTATTAACTTATTCCGCCTCATTACCAGTTGTAAAATTAGGTAGAATTGCAGGTCAATTTTCTAAACCAAGAAGTTCACCTGTAGAAGTTAAAGACGGTGTAGAACTTCCTAGTTATTTAGGTGACAACATTAATGGAATTGAATTTAGTGAAAAAGCAAGAGTTCCAGATCCAAAAAGATTATTTAAAGCATATTCACAATCTGCATCAACTCTAAATTTAATTAGAGCTTTTTCTCATGGTGGTTTTGCTGATTTAAAAAAAGTACACACATGGAATTTAGGTTTTATAAAAAAAAGTCCAGAGGCTAAAAGATTTAAAGAATTAGAAGATCAAATAGCTGATGCTTTGGCCTTCATGGATGCTTGTGGAATTAATTCAGATTTTAATAGAAGACTAAAAACAGTAAATTTTTGGACTTCTCACGAAGCATTATTGTTACCATTCGAAGAATCAATGACAAGGACTGACTCAACTACTGGTGAAAATCATGACACTTCTGCTCACTTTGTATGGATAGGTGATAGAACTAGACAACTTGATGGTGGTCATGTTGAATTCTGTAGAGGAATAGAAAATCCAATTGGTATTAAATGTGGACCAACATTAAAAGCTGATGATCTAATAAATTTATGTAACAGAATTAATCCTTCCAATGAAAAAGGTAAGATTACTCTTATTTCGAGATTTGGTTGTGATAATGTATCTAAACATTTACCAAAATTAATTAGATCAATTAAAAAAGAGGGCTTAAATGTAATTTGGTCTTGTGATCCATGTCATGGAAATACAATGCAAGCATCAACAGGTTTTAAAACTAGACCTTTTAATAGTGTATTAAAAGAGGTTAAAAATGTTTTTGCATGTCATCAAAGTGAAGGAAGTTATGCTGGAGGTTTACATATAGAGCTTACAGGTCAAAATGTTACTGAATGTACTGGTGGTGCACAGAAAATATCTGAAAAAGATCTTTCTTCAAGATATCACACACATTGTGATCCAAGACTTAATGCAAATCAAGCTTTAGAACTAGCATTTTTAATTTCAGATGAGATTAAAAAGAATAGCAGCTATTCCAAAAATGCTATTCAAGCGGCATCTTAAGCAATTGCTTTCCAGTAATAGGTGATTAAATAAGAACTATGAATTCTGCAGAAAAAGTAAATTATATATCAGATTGGATCAAAACGTATGTTGATCAAATGCCTTCAAAAGCTGAATCTCTTGTAATAGGAATATCTGGTGGAATTGACTCTTCAGTATCAAGCACATTATGTGCAATGACAGGTTTAAAAACTATTGTTTTATCAATGCCAATTAAACAAAAAGTGAACCAACATGACTTGAGTTTGAAACATCAAAAATGGTTAGTCAAAAAATTTAAAAATATTGAGGCTCATACAATTAATTTAGACGAATTATTCAAATCTTTTTCTTTTACTCTAAATAAATTTGATAACGAACATGGTTTTGCAAATTCAAGAGCAAGATTAAGAATGACAACTCTGTATCAAGTAGCTGCTGCAAATAAAGGAATAGTTGTTGGCACAGGTAATAAAGTTGAGGATTTTGGTGTTGGATTTTATACAAAATATGGAGATGGAGGAGTTGATATTTCACCTATTGCAGATTGCAATAAAACAGATGTTTGGGAAATAGGTAAAGAATTAGGTATACTAAAAGAGATAATTGATGCTCCTCCTACAGACGGTCTTTGGGATGATGGTCGAACTGATGAAGGTCAGCTTGGTTTTAAATATGAAGATTTAGAGGATGCTATGAAAAATCCAAAATCACCCCATAGAAAAGAATACGAAAAAATTAGAAAACAAAATTTGCATAAAATGGAGCCAATTCCAGTGTGCAAGATTCCTAGTTAATCAATTAGATTAACAAATCATCAAATAAGGTATATTTCTTAATCAATAAAAATGGATATTTTTTTAACAAATAATTTAACTAATAAAAAAGAACAGTTTGTTCCAAGGGATAAGAAAAAAATTGGAATGTATGTCTGTGGACCTACTGTTTACGATGATCCACATATTGGGAATGCAAGACCATTAGTTATTTTTGATATTTTGTTTAAGGTACTTAAAGAAAAATTCTCAAACGTAACTTATGTAAGAAATATTACTGATATAGACGATAAAATAATAAAATCCTCTGAGGAACAAAATATATCAACAAAAGATTTAACAGAAAGAGTTTCAAAAAATTTTTTAGATGATTGTAAATTCCTTAATTGTGAAGATCCAACTCACCAACCTAAGGCAACAGAGCATATAGATTTGATGATCAAAATGATTAATGAATTAATTGATAAAGGATTTGCATATGAAAATAACAAACATGTGTACTTTGAGGTAAAAAAATTTTCAGATTATGGAAAGTTATCAAATAAAAAAATAGAAGATTTGATAGCTGGTTCAAGAGTAGAGGTAAGTGATAACAAAAAAAATTCTGAAGATTTTGTATTATGGAAACCATCAAAAAACAACGAACCTTCATGGGAGTCACCTTGGGGCAAAGGAAGACCTGGATGGCATTTAGAATGTTCAGCGATGTCCAAAAAATTTTTGGGAAATGAATTTGATATCCATGGTGGCGGCATTGATTTAATTTTTCCTCACCATGAAAATGAGATAGCACAATCTCGATGTGCTAATGAAACAAAAGTTTTCGCTAATTATTGGGTTCATAATGCTTTTATTACAATGTCAAATGAGAAAATGGCAAAATCTCAAGGTAATATTTTAAAGATTAAAGATTTTAAAAAAAAGATTAGCGGACAAGTTTTAAGATTAGCTCTTATGAGTGCTCACTATAAACAACCGTTAGATTGGAACGATAAATTACTAAATGATTGCTATAATACTATAGACAAGTGGTATTCAGTTTACACATCAGAAATAAAAAGTATAAAAATTTCTGACGAAATCTTAAAACCTTTGTATGAAGATTTGAATACCCCAGGTTATATTGCCAAACTTCATCAGCTTTTCGAGAAGGCTAATAATGGTGAAGATAAAGAACTATTTATTTCAGCATGTAAATTTGTAGGTTTATTAAACGAAAATAGCCAACAATGGCAAAATTATAAAAAGAATAATGCATCTATCAATGAAACAGAGATAAAAGAAAAGATCGATTTAAGAAACAAAGCTAGAGAAAACAAAGATTATGAAAAAGCAGATGAAATTAGGGATGAGCTTTTGGACAAAGGTGTTTTAATAGAGGACAAAGATGGTAAAACGATTTGGAAATTTAAATGAGTAAAGAAAGATTATATATATTTGATACAACTTTAAGGGATGGAGCTCAAACCCAAGGTGTAGATTTTTCAATCGAAGATAAAGAAAAAATTGCGAAAGCTTTAGATAATTTGGGTGTAGATTACATAGAGGGAGGTTGGCCTGGAGCTAATCCCACTGATACAGAATTTTTTCAAAAAAAACATGAGTATAAAAATGCTAAACTCACTTGTTTTGGAATGACTAAAAAAACTGGACATAGTGCAGACAATGATACTGGTTTATCAGCATTACTAAATTCAAATACCCCAGCAGTTTGTTTGGTTGGTAAATCTTGGGATTTTCATGTTGATGTTGCCCTTAATATTTCTAACGAAGAAAATTTAGAGAATATAAGTGAAAGCACGAAGCACTTCGTTAAAGCTAATAAAGAATTTATGTTTGACGCTGAACATTTTTTTGATGGGTATAAAGCTAATTCAAAATATGCCTTATCATGTATTAAAGCAGCTTTTGACCAAGGAGCAAGATGGATCGTTTTGTGCGATACTAATGGTGGAACACTTCCACATGAGGTTTCAAAAATAGTAACTGAAGTTTCTAAAGTTATTCCAAGAGAAAATCTTGGTATTCATGCACATAATGATACGGGAAATGCGGTTGCTAATTCATTGGTGGCTGTGATGTCAGGAGTTCGTCAAATTCAAGGAACAATAAATGGATTAGGTGAAAGATGTGGTAATGCAAATTTAATGTCTTTAATACCAACTTTTTTTCTAAAAAAAGATTTTTCATCTAAATTTGAAACTGGGATAAAATCCAACAACATTAAGAATTTAACTGAATGTTCAAGATTATTAGATGAAATTCTAAATAGAAAACCCAATCAACATTTACCATATGTTGGTGCAGCTGCTTTTTCTCACAAAGGTGGTTTACATGTCTCTGCTGTTCAAAAAGATCCAAAAACTTACGAACATATAGATCCAAATGATGTAGGAAATGTTAGAAACATTGTTATCTCTGATCAATCAGGCAAATCCAATATAATCTCAAGATTAAAAAGTATCAAAATTGATATTAAAGAAAATGATCCTAAGATAAAAAAATTATTGAATGAGGTTAAAGATAGAGAATTTATTGGCTATAGTTATGATGGCGCTGATGCATCTTTTGAATTATTAGCCAGAAGAATTATTGGTGAAATACCAAGATATATATCTATTAACGAATATGATGTTTCAGTAAAAAAAGATAAATCTGGAAATATAATTTCTTCAGCTAAAGCACAATTAGAAGTTGA
This sequence comes from uncultured Pelagibacteraceae bacterium, assembly GCA_902554765.1. Lineage (GTDB taxonomy): Bacteria > Pseudomonadota > Alphaproteobacteria > Pelagibacterales > Pelagibacteraceae > Pelagibacter. The sequence goes on from CACDPY010000001.1 coordinate 48,711, forward strand.
TGGCGAAAAAATTATATGTGAAGGGGAAGGTAACGGTCCAGTTAATGCATTGGATAATGCTATAAGACAAAATGTTGATCGTTTAGCTAAATATTCAAAATATTTGAAAGATTTAAAATTAGTAGATTACAAAGTAAGAATTTTAAATACTGGAACAGAGGCTGTCACCAGAGTTTCAATTGAAAGCACAGACTCTAAAGGAAAAAACTGGTTTACTATTGGTGTCTCAACAAACATAATTGAAGCTTCTTTTAAAGCTTTAGTTGATAGTTTGGATTATAAGCTTTTTAAAGATAATGCTCCTGCTAGTAAATAAATGAAAATTAATAAATTTTCAAAAAAACCTGAAAATATTGAGAGTAGAACTGGATCAAAGCCAATAGTTTGCTATCCAAATGACACATTGGAAAATAATAACTTAAATATTCTTCATAAAGCAAGAAAGCATATAAAAAAAATAGAAGAAATTACCATTCCTCCTAGAGATGCAAAAACTTTCAAAGTAAATTCAGGAAATTTTTTTCGAATAGAGAGTATTGATGGTCCTCAAGTGGGAGATTTAAATTTATTTCAAGCAGAAAATTTAAATGAAAAATTTTATTCAGGAAAAACAAGAGCTCTTTATGGTACACACATTTCCGTAGGAGATAAGATGTTTAGTAGCTTTCCATATCTAAGATCTTTGGCGACTATCACTTGGGATACTTTAGACTGGTATGGATATGATAAAGATGGTGGATCGGTTCATGATGTAATTGGAACCAGATGTGATCCATATACCTCAAAATTAATTTCTAATAAAGATTATCACTATTGCTGCCATTCAAATTTAACACGAGCATTAGTAAAAGAAAAAAATCTAACCATCGAAGAAGCAGAACAAATTGTTCATGATGTGTTAAATGTATTTATGTTGACTGGTTTTACTAATGATACAAAACAATATTTTATGAAACCAAGCCCTGTAAGACCAGGTGATTATCTCGAGTTTTTTGCTGAAACCAATTTATTAGGTGTTCTTTCAACCTGCCCAGGTGGAGACTGTGGATCCGAACACTCTTCAGATATTGCAAAATGCTATCCTTTAAAAGTCTCAATTTGGAATGTTGATAAAAAATATCTAGATGGAATAAAATTTTCCTCTATTTCTTCTTATAATAGAAATCACGGATTAAAATAATATAATGAGTCAAAATAATATCTCTTTTATTTTACATAAACCTCAACTGTCAGAAAATATTGGTGCATGTGCTCGGGCAATCAAAAATTTTGATTTTAATAAATTAGTTTTAGTAAATCCAAAACCAATTTTTCCAAATGATAAGATTCTAGCAACATCAGTAGGAGCGAAAGATATAATTAAAAAAGCAAAAGTTTTTGACAATTTAGAGCAATCGCTTGGAAATATTGATCTTTTAATAGCAACATCAGCAAGATTTAGGAATAAAAATATTAAACATATAAATTTAGAAAATTTGAAAAAGATTGATTTTAAAAACAAGAAAATTGCTTTTTTATTTGGTTCAGAGGCCTCTGGACTTACAAATAATGAAATTAGTTATGCAAATTATACCTTACAAATCCCCACTAATTCCGATTTTAGATCATTAAATCTTTCTCATAGTCTAATAATTATTGCTCAAACTGTTTCAAGTATTATGAAAACTAAAATAAAACCTTTTAACAAATCTAACAAGGTACAAACAGCATCAAAAAAAGAGATCCAATCAATGATAAATCTTTGTATTGAAAATCTAGAACAAATAAATTTTTTTAAACCTAAAGAGAAGAGACCCATAATGTTGGAGAATTTTAGAAATATTTTTTACAAGATGGACTTATCAGCTAAAGAAACTCGTATATTATCTAGTGTATTCGCCAGCTTAGGTAAAAAACGTTGATTGACAAAATTTTGAGTAAGTTTATAAAGCCCACTATTAATGACAAAAAGATTAAACTCTAAACATAAAGTAGATAGACGACTAAAAGTAAATCTTTGGGGTAGACCCAAAAGCCCGTTTAATACTAGAGCATATGGCCCAGGCCAACATGGACAATCTAGATCATCAAAACCATCAGATTATGGAATTCAATTGCAAGCTAAGCAAAAATTAAAAGCTTACTATGGAAATATTAATGAGAGACAATTTAGAAATATTTATAAAAAAGCAACAATGCTTAAAGGAGACACAAGTGAAAATTTAATTGGCTTATTAGAAAGAAGACTTGACGCTGTAATTTATAGAGCAAAATTTGCTACAACGATATTTTCAGCAAGACAACTCATTAATCATGGTCATGTTAAAGTAAATGGTAAGAAAGTTAATATCTCAAGCTACTCAGTTAAAGAGGAAGATACAATTGAAATTAGAGACAAATCAAAACAACTTGCAATAATCGATATAGCACTAGCAAGTAAAGAAAGAGAAACACCAGAATATATTCAACTTGATGAAAAGAATAAAAAATTTAAATTTGTTAGGATTCCAAAGTTTGAGGAAGTTCCTTACCCAATAGTTATGGAACCAAACTTAGTAATTGAATATTATTCTAGATAATTATTTTTTGTAATTAATACCCTTATCGTCAAAAACTTTTTTAAGCTCCCCGTTTTCATACATTTCTTTAACAATGTCACATCCACCTATAAATTCTTTTTTAACGTAAAGCTGAGGAATAGTAGGCCAATCACTGAAAACTTTAATACCTTCTCTAATATTCTGATCTTCTAATACATTGACACTTTGAAATTTTACCTCAAGAATTTTTAACATATTTGTTACAGCCATTGAAAACCCACATTGTGGAGCATCTGGTGTTCCTTTCATAAATAAACATACCTCATTGTTGTCAATATGAGTTTGAATTAGATTTTTTGTTTGATCATCCATTATTGTTCCTTTGTTTTAATTGCTAAAGCATGTAATTCATTACCCATTCTACCTTTTAAAGAGCTGTATACCATTTTATGTTGTTCTATTTTGCTTTTACCAGCGAACTGTGAGGATGTTACTGTTGCGGAATAATGGTTACCATCGCCTGCCAAATCTTGAATTTCTATAGTAGCATCTGGCATTGCTTCTTTAATAAATTTTTCTATTTCTTTTAAATCCATTGCCATTATGAGCTCATATAATTAGTTAACCAATTTGTATTGAAAGATTTTAATTCGTCAATTGTAACTTTTGTCTTTTCATTAATAATTATATCTTTTTCAGTGATAAAACCTAATTCTTCATGATGAACTGAGTTTTTATCTAAGATTTTAATAACATCTTTCAAATCTTCCTGTTTTACCTCAATTATATATCTGCCTTGATCTTCAGCAAACAAATAATCTATTTCGTTCATCAAATTTTTAAATTTGTTTAATTTAATACCTTTATTTCCTTTTATCGACATTTTACTTATAGCTGTAATAATACCTCCTAAAGAAACATCATGAGCACTTTTTATATAATCTTTCTCAATTAGATTTAGTAAAGATTCACCATTATTTTTTTCATTAAATAGATTCACCTCTGGGGGAGGACCATTTTTTTCATCTAGTATCGTCCTTGCAAATATACTTTGATCAATATGACCTTCTGTTTTTCCAATGACCAAAACTAAATTATCTTTTTCTTTGAAATCCATTGTTACCATTTTTTTATAATCTTTAATTAATCCTACTCCACCTATTGAAGGCGTAGGTTTAATCCCAATTTCTTTTGTTTGATTGTAAAAAGAAACATTTCCTGACACCACTGGGAAATTTAAATATTTACTTGCTTCACCAATCCCTTGAACACATTCCACAAATTCACCCATATTCTCCTCATTCTCTGGGCTACCAAAATTAAGACAATTTGTTATAGCTATAGGTGTTGCACCAACTGAAATTAAATTTCTCCAACTTTCAGCTACAACTTGTTTACCACCGGTAAGTGGATGTGCCCAACAATAGACAGCTGATGAGTCGACTGAGGCAGCTACAGCTTTGTTAGTTCCATGCACTCTAACCACTCCAGAGTTACCCCCAGGTTTTTGAATTGTATCACCCATAACAGTGTGATCATACTGTTGCCAAATCCATTCTTTGCTACAAATATTTGGATTAGATAGAATTTTTTTTAGGACATCTTTAATTTTTAATTTACTATAAGTTTCTTTTTTAATTTTATTTTTTTTAGGCAATTTAGCTTTTTTCCATTTCCGATCATACATTGGAGAGTTTTCAACCAATGTATTCACAGGAATATTTGCAACTTGTTCATTATCAAAAAATAATTCGATGTTTTTCGTATTTGTTGTTTTTCCTATTATGGCAAAATCTAAATTCCATTTATCAAATATTTTTTTTGCCATTTCTTCTTTTCCATTTTCTAAAACTATCAACATTCTTTCTTGGCTTTCTGAAAGCATTATCTCATAAGGTGTCATCTTAGATTCTCTACAAGGGACTTTATTTAAGTTAATTTCTATTCCCAAACTTCCTTTTGAAGCCATCTCAATACTGGAAGATGTAAGGCCAGCTGCTCCCATATCTTGAATTGCAATGATAGAATCTCCCGCCATTAATTCAAGACATGCCTCTAATAAAAGTTTTTCAGTAAATGGATCTCCAACTTGCACTGTTGGTTTTTTTTCTTCAATTTTTTCGTCAAAGCTTGCTGAAGCCATACTTGCACCATGGATACCATCTCTACCAGTTTTAGATCCTACATAAATCACTGGTTTATTTAATCCTGCAGCTTTTGAGTAAAATATTTTATTTTTTTTGACTAGCCCTAATGTCATTGCGTTAACTAAAATATTTCCGTTGTAAGAACTATCGAAAGATGTTTGTCCTGCAATCGTTGGAACACCCATGCAATTACCATAACCACCAATTCCATGAACTACTCCTCTTAGAAGATTTTTTGTTTTTTTATGTTGTGGAGATCCAAAATGTATTGAATTTAAATTAGCTATTGGCCTAGCCCCCATAGTAAAAACATCACGCATGATACCACCAACTCCTGTTGCTGCGCCTTGATAAGGTTCAATAAAAGATGGGTGATTGTGACTTTCAATTTTGAATACTATTGCATCTCCATCTTCAATATCAATCACACCAGCGTTTTCACCAGGTCCTTGAATAACTTTTTTTCCTGACGTAGGTAGTTTTTTTAAATGAAGTCTTGAAGATTTATAAGAACAATGTTCGTTCCACATTGCTGAAAAAATACCAAGTTCTGTAAGGTTGGGTGTTCTCTTTAATAGTTCACATATCTTTTTATACTCATCAGCTTTAAGACCATGCTCTATTGCTACTTTTTCATTAACTAACATTATTTGATATTATTTATTAAGTTTTTAAAAAATAAGGATCCATCTTCTCCAGACAAACTTTGATCTATCATTCTCTCTGGATGAGGCATCATTCCTAAAACGTTTTTTTCTTTATTAAAAATCCCAGCAATATTCTTAATTGATCCGTTCGGATTAAATTGATCTTCTGTTTGACCTTTATTATTGCAATAGTAAATTGCGACCTGGTTGTTATCTTCAATTTCTTTGAGTTGATCTTGTGTGCAAAAATAGTTTCCTTCATTATGAGCTATGTGAAATTCAAAAATATCTTTATCAAGATTTTTAAAATAAGGATTATCTTTATTATCTAATTTAATAAAAACGTTTTTACAGATAAATTCTAGATATTTATTTCTTAATAAAACTCCAGGCACCAAACCTGTTTCAACCAATATTTGAAAACCATTACAGATACCCATAACTAAACCACCTGATTTCGCAAAATTTATAACTGATTGCATTATTTTGGATTTAGAAGCCATACTTCCACATCTAAGATAGTCGCCATAAGAAAAACCACCTGGTAAGACAACTAAATCACTTTTAGGTAATTCGTTATCATCATGCCAGACCATTTTATTTTTAAAACCAAATTTGGTTAAAGCAACATCCATGTCTCTATCACAGTTTGAACCAGGAAAGGTAATTACAGATGATTTCATTAATTATTGTGTCTCAATAATTTGATAATCTTCAATAACAAGATTAGCTAAAAGTTTTTTACACATATCTTCAACTATCTTTTTAGCTTTTGATGGGTCATTTTCTTTTACATCAACTTCAAAATATTTTCCTTGTCTTACTTCATTTATATCCTTGAACCCCATACCATCTAATGTTTGATGAATGACTTTTCCTTGGGGATCCAAAACATCTTTTTTAAGAGTTATGATTGCTGAAATTTTCATTTACTTTTTTTTTTAACTGATGACAATTTAGTTACATTAACTGCAGATACATTAGATTGCTCATGTAGAATACCCAATCTTTTTGCAACCTCAGTATAAGCAGGGATTAAATCTCCTAGGTCTTTTCTAAATCTGTCTTTATCCAGTTTTTTATCAGTTATTGAGTCCCATAATCTACATGTGTCAGGACTTATCTCATCTGCTAAAATTACTTCATTCCTACCGTTAATCTTAATTCTTCCAAATTCCAGTTTAAAATCAATTAACTTAATTCCAATTCCTCTAAACATTCCGATCATAAAATCATTAATTCGTAAAATCATTTTTTTTACTTTTTCAATTTCTTTTTTACTAGCCCAATCAAATGCATAAATATGTTCTTCAGCAATTAGGGGATCACCAAGCGCATCATCCTTTAAACAGTATTCAAGTAAAGGTTCTTTGAGAACTGTACCATCTTCAATTCCCAATCTTTTAGTTATTGAACCAGAGGCAACATTTCTTACAATAAATTCAATTGGAATAATTTCTACTAATTTGATTACTTGTTCTCTCATATTAAGTCTTTTAACTAAATGATTTTTAATACCTATTTGAGATAGATTTGAGAGAATATGCTCCGAAATTCTATTATTTAAAACACCTTTGCCCTCAATAGTACTTTTCTTCTGATTGTTAAATGCTGTTGCATCATCTTTAAAATATTGAATAACTAAATTTTTATCCGATGTTGCGTATATAATTTTAGCTTTACCTTCATATAATTTTTTACCTTTTTTCATTATTTAAATACTCTTCTAAAGATTAAATTTACATTCTTAAAATGTTTAGAATAACTAAAAATAGTTCTTAATTTTTTTGGTGAAATCTTGCTCATTATGTATTTGTCAGTTTGAATAACATTAAACAAATCCAAGTTTTCAGCAAAACATTTTTTCGCATAAGTTTGAACCATTTTGTAAGATTTCTCTCTACTTAAACCTGTTTTTGTTAATTCAAGCATTAACTCTTGGGAAAAAATTAATCCTTTTGTAATATTTAAATTTTCCAACATCTTTTTTGGATAGACAATCATATTATCTAAAATATTTGTTAATCTTACCAAAGCAAAATCTGTTGTGATATTGGTATCAGGCCCAATATTTCTCTCAACACTTGAGTGAGAAATATCTCTTTCATGCCAAAGAGCAATGTTCTCAAGGGCAGGGACGACAGCACTTCTAACCATTCTTGCTAAACCAGTTAAGTTTTCGCTCAGAATTGGATTCTTTTTATGTGGCATTGCTGAAGAACCTTTTTGGTTTTTAGAAAAGTATTCTTGCAATTCATACACTTCAGTTCTTTGTAAATGTCTAATTTCAATAGCAACTCTTTCAATAGAACCAGCAATTATTCCTAAAACTGAAAAATAAAAAGCATGACGGTCTCTTGGAATTATTTGAGTTGAAATAGGCTCTACTTTTAAATTAAGTTTTTTGGCAACATGTTTTTCAACACTTGGATTTATGTTAGCAAAAGTTCCAACAGCACCTGATATTGCACAAGTTGAGACTTCATCTATTGCATCCACTAATCTTTTTCTATTTCTTTTAAATTCTTCATAAAAAGAAGCTAATTTTAAACCAAAAGTAATTGGTTCTGCATGAATACCATGACTTCTACCCATACAAGGAGTGAATTTATATTTTCTAGCTTGTTTTTTAAGCACTTTTAAAATCTGATCTAAATCTTTTAGAATTATTTTACCTGATTGGACTAATTGAATATTAAAACTTGTATCCACCACATCAGATGAAGTCATACCTTGGTGAAGGTATCTTGCTTTAATTCCAGCTTTTTCCGTAACAGATGTTAAAAAAGCAATCACATCATGTTTTACTTGTGTCTCTATTTGATGAATTCTTTTTACATTAATTCTGGCTTTTTTTCTTACAACTGAAGATACTCCTTTTGGTATTTGACCAAGTTTTTCCATTGCTTGAGCAGCAGCAACCTCTACATCGAGCCAAATTTTATATTTATTTTCTTCTGACCAAATATCAGTAAGTTCTTTTCGCGAGTATCTTTTTATCATTAATTATAAGTATGGAGGCTTTGAATAACCTTTAGCAGATTCTGTAAAGATTTCATAACCATTTTCTGTAATTCCTAAAGTATGCTCAAATTGTGCAGATAATGATTTATCTTTGGTAACTGCAGTCCAACCATCATTGAGCATTTTTGTATCAAATTTTCCAGCATTAATCATTGGTTCAATAGTAAATGTCATTCCAGGTTTAATTTCCATACCAGTATTTTTACGTCCATAATGAAGTATATTTGGTGGTTCATGAAATGTTGTACTAATTCCATGGCCACAAAAATCTCTAACAACTGAAAAACCTTTTTCTTCAACATAGGATTGAATTTCATATCCAATGTCTCCCAGTTTAATTCCAGGTTTTAAAATTTGAATTGCCTTCATCATAGACTCATAAGTTGTATTAATTAAGTTATTTAATTTTACTGGAGTTTTTCCGATACAAAACATTCTACTTGTATCTCCATAATGTTCATCAACAACAGCTGTAACATCAATATTTAAAGCATCTCCTTCTTCTAAAACTCTATCTTCAGAGGGAATACCATGACAAACCACATGATTGAGTGATGTGCATAATGATTTTTTAAACCCTCGATAATAAAGTGGTGCAGAATAACCACCATTATCTCTTATAAATTCATACCCTAGTTTATCTATGTAAGCAGTTGTTATGCCTTCTTTTATATTTTCAGTTAACATATCTAAAGTTTGAGATGCAAGCTTACCCGCTGTTCTCATTTTTTCAAATTTTTCAGAATAATCAGTCATTTATAATTTTTAGTTTTTTTTCTATTTTAATTTCCTTGGTTGTTATTTTACATCTATAAGCTAAAAAATTTACTCCTGCTTTTATTGCAATTAAATAATTTTTATAATATTCACTGTCGATATCTTTCGCTATCTTAAAATTTTCCATATTTTCTATCTGAACTAAATATAATAAGTAGCTTTTATAACCTTTTTTTATGGCATCAATAAGGGTAAGTAAATGCTTAGATCCCCTTGTAGTAATTGCATCAGGAAATTCAGCAGTTTTTTTATCTCTAAAAAGTGTTACATTTTTTACCTCTACAAAACTTTTTTGTTTATTTTTCTCAACCAAAAAATCAAACCTTGTTTCTTTATTGAAAAAAACCTCAGGTTTTATCAAATCACTATTTTTTAATTCTTTAATCAAATTATTATTTAAACCATGATTAACAATTTTATTAGCCATATGTGTATTGACACCCACTAAGTTTTTATGAGCTTTAATTAATTCTAAACCATATTTTAATTTTCTTTTTGGGTCGTTATTTTTGGATAAATAGACCTCATTGTTTTCATCTAGAAGACCTTTCATCGAGCCAGTATTTGGGCAATGAGCCACAACAACCTCATTGTCTAATTTAACATCAGTGAAAAAGCGTTTATATCTTTTGATTAATTTGCCTTTAATTAAAGACTTGGTAAATTCCATAATCAAATTATACATATAAAATGTCAAAAAAAACAAAAGTAAATGCCGCGATATTAATTATTGGGAATGAAATTCTTTCAGGAAGAACACAAGATACTAACACAAGTACCTTAGCAACTTGGTTAAATTCTATAGGAGTTAAAGTTAATGAAGTCAGAGTAATTCCAGATGTAGAAAAAACAATAATAGATACTTTAAATATATTACGGAAAGAAAACGATTATGTTTTCACAACAGGTGGAATAGGACCAACCCATGATGATATTACTGCTGAGTCAGTATCTAAAGCATTTGGATTAAAATATGAAATACATAAAGAAGGGTACAAAATTTTGGAGGCATATTATAAACCTGGTGAGTTTAATGAGGGTAGGCAAAAGATGATTTGGATGCCACAAGATGCTGAGTTAATTTTAAATCCAACAAGTGGAGCTCCAGGATTTAGTATTGAAAATGTATTTTGTTTACCTGGTGTTCCTTCAATTTTGAAATCAATGTTAGGAGGTTTAAAAAATAAAATAGTTGGTGGTGAGCCCATTTTAAGTCAAACTATAAGTTTAAGAACTGTAGAAAGTGAAATCGCAAGTACTATTACCGAAATTCAAAATAAAAATAAAGATGTAGAAATAGGAAGTTACCCATTTTTTCACGCAGGAAAATTAGGTGTTTCAATTGTCCTTCGTTCCGAAGATCAGTCCAAAATTAATGATTGTAGTTCAGAAATAAAAGATTTTATAAAGAGGAAAAAAATTGAGATAGTAGATAGATAAATTTATGAAAAACATACTAATACAAATTAAAAATTTGATTAATCAAATGTTATTTAAATTTGGGTATAGAATTTCAAAAGTTAATAATTCTGGTGAGCTAGTTAAAATTCACAAATATAAAGATTATAATGAGTACCGAGAAACTCAAATTTTTTATAATAAAAAAAAAATTGATAAAGTTTGGGCTGATGAAATAACTTTGGAAAAAATTAGTGATTTTCTAAAAGATAGAATTAAAACAAGTATAATTAAAGGCATTTGCCATGGTTCACGTAATGGGTTTGAACAAAATTTTTTTAATGAAAAAAAAGATGGTTTTGAAGTAATCGGAACAGATATTTCAGATACTGCAAAAAATTATAAAAATTCTATTGTCCATGATTTTCATAATGAAAAAAAAGAATGGATTAATAATTTTGATTTTGTTTATTCGAATTCATTAGATCAAAGTTTTGATCCTAAAAAAGCTCTCGAAGTTTGGCTAAATCAAATTAAAGAAAAAGGATTTGTAATTATTGAGCATTCTGATCAACATGGAGTAATCTCTTCTGGTAAAATGGATCCATTTGGAGTAGAGGCTAATTTTTTTCCATATTTACTATCTGAATGGTTTGGTCACTTAATATCAATTGAAATTATCAAAGGATCAAAAATTAATAAGAATAATGCTCCAGTATTCTTATTTGTTTTAAAAAAAAATATTCAAGAAAATTAATGTTATATTTTGCGTACGGCAGTAATCTAAATCATTTTCAAATGAAAAGAAGATGTAAAGATAGCGTTTTTTTAAAAAAAATAAATCTTAAAAACTTTAAACTTACTTTTAGAAGTAAATATAGAGCTGCTGATATTGAACCAAAAAAAAACTCAATAGTACCTGGTGGTTTATTTGAAATTTCTAAAAGTGATGAAAAAAAGCTTGATATGTATGAAGATTTTCCCACATTATATAAAAAATTTTACTTTAGTTATTACGGCAAAAAAATAATGACTTATACCATGGTTAAAAAAACTAAATTCATGTATCCTACTGAAAGATATCTTAATGTTGTTAAAAGAGGATATTCAGATTGTAAACTAGATAAAAAATTTTTAAAAAAAGCTTTGTTGACTAAATAATGAAAAAAATAATAAAAAAAGTATTAATTTTTTTTCTAATTGAATTTCGTTTTATTATTATTTTTGAGAAAAAATTACTAAGATTTAGATCTTTAAAGATAAACAACAAAAGCATTTTACCTTTTTTAAGATATAATGTTTTTGATAAATTTATGATATCTCTTTATTACAATAATTATTATAAGAATTTAAATAATCCTAAAAAACAAATAGAAATTTCAAAAAGATATAATCAAAGCGGTGATGGCTTACTATTGGCCAAAGAATATTACAAAAACCCTTCTCGTGGACACAGAAAATCATCTATATTATTTTACCGACATGTAGAAAATTTAATTAATGAAAAAAATTTAAATAACACTCAAACTTATTTCATGAATTTTGGCTCATCATCAGGTTTGGACATATTAAACTTTAGGGAAAAGTATGAAAAAATCAATTATATTTCCTGTGATACTGATAATAATTCAATTCAATTCCAAAGCCAAGTTTCTTTAAAAAAATTTCCAAACATTGAGTATACAACAGATAGTTTAGAGGTTGTGTGTAAAAATATAAAAAAAATATTAGATAAAAATAGTGAAAAAAAAATCATTTTTTTTACTAATAATACACTTCAACATAATATTCCCTCACTAATTGTGGAACTTTATGAAAATCTCAAACAAATTAAAAATGATTTCTATTTTTGCGCAATTGAAAAATTAAAGCTCAATGTAAAAGAATCACAATTATCTGAACATATAAACTATGTTCAATGGCATCATGATTTAAAAAAATACGCTCAAAAATATGAATTTAAAACTTTTTTTTATGAGAGAATGAATATAAAAAAGGATATTGAAGATTATCAAAAAATAATTTTTAGTAATTTAGGATGAATTATTTGTATTTAATTGGTAGTATGCTTTTGAAAATGTTAATAACAAAGTAAGTAGTAAATGAATTTGATAAAATTTTTAAAAAAAATTTCTTTTGGATTAATCCTGTTTATTATATTATTTTCTTCGTTAGTAAATTTATACAAAGAAAAAAATAATATAATTAATAAGATTAAAAAAATTACTTCAATCTCTGAAGAAAATAGCTACAAAAATAATTCATACGATAGAGAATATTATGAGATGAAAGAAAAAGATATTTATTGGGCTAAAGAAATTTTGAATGGAGGATATATTTTACATTTTAGACATGCAGAGAGAGATAAATGGATTGATGTACAAATGTATGACGCATTAGAAAGTGATTTGCATCAAAATGGTACAGATGGCTCTAGATATGCAGAAAACGATTATTTTTCAAAAGCAGTGTGTTTAAATAACAGAGGATTAATACAAGCTAAGGCTATGAGTGAACATATTAATCATATTAAGTTACCAGTATCATATGTAGTATCATCAGTTTCATGTAGAGCTAGACAGACTGCTGAAATTGTTTTTAACGGATATAACTCTTTAAGTAGATTGCTTGTTCATACAGGACCATATAATGAAAATTATGATGATAGAAATCAAAAATTAAAAAAATTTTATCTCTCACTACCAGTTTCAAATAATGGAAATGTAATTGTTTCAGCTCATAATAGCGTTGTTAGACCAGAGATATTTGAAAATGATGTTGGTATTAATAGACTAGAACTAGAAGAGGGTGGTTTTTTTGTAATATCAATAAAACAAAAAAAACTAATTCTAGAACACGAGTTTAACAATTTTTTAGATTTCCAAAGAATTTTTTTTAAAAGATAACTAGTTCAAGACCAGTATATGGAGAGATAAAATAAAAAAAATTTACTTATTCATCTTGTTCAATTATAAATATTAGCATAAACACTCATGAAATTCATTAATGCCCTCGTGGTGAAATTGGTAGACACAAAGGACTTAAAATCCTTGCCGCTTGCGGAGTGCCAGTTCGAGTCTGGCCGAGGGCACCACATATATGATTAAACCAGTAATAATTTTTGATAAAAATAAAAATTCTATAAATATTAAAAGATCTATAGAAAAAAAAATAAAATTTTACTCTTTAAAAAAATCTAATTTAATTATTGTTATTGGAGGGGATGGTTTTATGCTCCAATCCCTAAAAAAACTATATAAGCAAAAAAAACCATTTTATGGAATTAATTCAGGTAATTATGGCTTTCTTATGAATAGATTTTCACAAAAAAACTTAGTTAAGAATTTATTAAAAAATAATAAGATAAGTGTTCCTGCTTTGGAGATGAAAGTAATTAATAAACTTAATATACAAAAAAAAGCAATTGCAATTAATGAAGTTTCAATTTTAAGACAAAGTAGACAAACATCATCATTAAAAATTAAAATAGGAAAAAAAACAATAATAAAAAAATTAGTATCAGATGGAGTTTTGGTTTCAACACCAGCTGGAAGCACTGCTTATAACTTATCTGTTGATGGTCCAATTTTAAGTCTTAATTCTAAAAAGTTGTCAATTGTACCAATAAGTGCTTTTAGACCTAGAAATTGGAAAGGAAAAATTATGAGTGATAAGTCCAAAATTGAAATACTAAATTTAAATCCAAAGAAAAGACCAATTAGTGCAGTCGCAGATAATATAGAGGTTAGAAATGCAAAAAAAATTATTGTTAAAGTCAGTAGTAAAATAAAATTTGACATATTGTATGATAAAAACAGAAGCCTTCAAAAAAAAATTAAACTGGAGCAAATTAGAAGAGAAACTACTTAATCTTTTAAACTATAGTTTAGGAATTTTAAAACAATTATGAAATTTTATAATGTTATTTTTAGATAAATTTTTTTTATTTTTTGCTGACTATCATCACAAACGAATAATTAGATATTTAAAGAATCATGATTTAACAACTCTAATTGATGTAGGTACTCATAAGGGCGAATTTTTGAAAATTGCTTTAAAAATTAAATCATTTAATAAAATTTATTGCTTTGAGCCTCAAAAAGAAATCTTTAAATTTCTTAAAAAAAATTTTTCTAAATATAAAAAGATTACTTTTTTTAACCTGGCGTTAGATAAAAAAAAAAATAAAAAATACTTATATATTAATAAGCTTACAAGCACTTCTACCTTATCCGCTTTTAATAGAAAATCAAAATGGCTTAAATTAAAGAATTTATTATCAAACTCTAAAAAAAATTATCTCAAAAAATATAAAATAAGCACATCTTCTTTAGATCAAGTTTTTAATAACAAAAAGTTGAATAAATGCTTATTAAAAGTAGATGTGGAAGGTTTTGAATATGATGTATTGTTAGGATGTAAAAGAAAGATGAATGAAATACAATATATATTAATCGAAAATCAATTCGGCAATCATTATAAAAAAAAAAATTATGAGATTATAAAAAAATTTTTATTTAAAAATAATTATAAAATACTAAAAAAATTTCTTTCACCAACTTTACATTATCAAGATATTATTTTTAAGAAAGAATTATATTAATAATTCAAATCAATATAAGATTTTATAATTTTAATTTTATCAAAATATTGTTTAAACCATAAGCAAAAAAGAAAGATATATTTATCAAACATGGAGTAAAATATCTTGGTTGACCCCATAGTCCAGCCACACTAATAAAATATAATATACTTAAAATATTTAGTATTAAAAATTTATCATAAAATTCAAGATTTCTTTTCCTATATAACTTTGAAAAAAAATCTTTAAATCCAATTAAAACAAAAAAATATATTATTAGAGAATAAAATATATTACGGTCCATATTTTTATGAAAATATTCTTTTGGATTTTCATTTGCTTCCGTACTACCTTTATCTAACATATAATTTTCGTATACTAATGTTGGGTGCAAAATACACATTACAATTATTTTTTTGATTAATAATTTTGAGAAATAAATTGGGTTTTGCTTCACCTCGTTTAAAAAGAAATTGTTTCTATATTCTATATTCTTATCTAAATCTAGTTTGTTCGTATTTTCAATAGGTAAAATAATTTTTATATTATTTTTTTTTCTCCATTTTTTTTCTAAATCATCTAATACTATCTTTGCAGTTTTCTGATTAATATTTTTTCTATCAGCATATATTCCAACTACAAAATAATGATAATACGAATAATATTCATGTTTTGAAGATATAAGATAAAAAGAATTATGTTTTTGGAGATGATTTAAACCAATAAAGAACATTATAAAAATATAACCAAGTAATAATGGTAATATTGATAATAATTTTTTTTTATATACTAGTAAAAAGAAAATAATAATTGGGACAATAATTAAAAAACTATAAGCTTTCTGAGCATACATTAAACCTATTAAAGATCCTATTACAAAATTGACAAGAATACTTTCAGATTTTTTTATTAAAAGAGTAAACACAATTATCATCAATGTTAAAAATAAACTTTCACTCCAAAATGAAGAGTGCCATTGAATAAGAGTAGGCTCAAAACAAAGAAATAACAAAAGTATAAAAGCATAGTACTTTTTATTAATATTTAAAAATGTCTTAGAAAATTGAAGATTAAAAAAATAAACAGCTAAAAAGAACAAAAAAATTTGAAGAAATAAAATTCCAATCTTTAAATTTTTAGTTTTAATAATTAATTTATCATTTTCATTCTTTTCATATATTTCTTTATCTAAAATATAATAATAATAACCTACTAAAATTGGTTGTAAAAAAGCACGATCGTAAATTGGTAGTGACTCTGTAAAACTTTTTCCTTGTGATAGATCTGATCTAAATTTATCTGCCACCTCCCAAACATGCCTCATATCAGATGTGAGCATCATATGTTTTGGTTCATCAATTGAATTACTAACTATTTTATCAAATTTTTCTAAATTTTTTGAGGCAATCGTTAAACTTACTATTATCCCAATAATTATTATTAAAAAACTCTTTTTCAGTGGTAAAAAAAAATTTAATTTTTTCATTTGAGAAATTATTATTAGTAATACACTTATTATTTAATTTAATAAATAAATAAACATTTGTTAACAAAAATAATTAGTATAAATTTTATTGAGTGATGGTGCCCCCGCACGGATTCGAACCGCGGACCTATTGATTACAAATCAATTGCTAGAGTATAAATAAACATTTGTTTGCAACAATAATCTTTGAATATTTTTATTTGGCAACAATCTGATAACAATGATAGGATTTTGAATGTATAAAATATTTTCAAAAATATTTATTATCTGTTCAGCTTTCATATTATTTGGTTGTGCTACTTCACAAGTAAGCATGGTTGGTCAAAAAGTTTCTTTGGCAAGTTATAAGAACATAGCATTAAGCGGTAACTCAGGAGTGCTTGGCCAAGCGGTTGCAAACGAGTTAGCTAGTAGAGGCTACAGAATTTCAAGTCCTGGTAAAACAAGTTCGCTTATGTTGAGACTTAATCTAAATGAAGCTGAGATTGCAGAACCAAAAAATTTACAACTATTATCTAAAGAAGGTGTTGATGCTGTAATAGTAGTTAATGCTGTTGGTGGTTATGATCAAATGCCACAAAGTGCTAGTGTTCAAATTCTTGAAACTAAATCTCTTGAAATTTTAGCTGGAGTAAATTGGCAAAATGGCTGGGGAGGTCAGCAAGGTTCTATAGCAGATAGAGTAATGAGAAAAGGACTGACAAGATCTGCTAAAGAAATAGTTAATGCATTAGATGCATCTTATTCAAGCGCTGGTAAAAAAGTTCTTAATGTCTTAACTAAATAATATTTATCGACTACTTGATTTGACAACAATCTGACAACAATCTGACAACACTTATTATCGTAAGAATTATCTTTGCATAAATTATTTTGATAAAAAAGTAAGTGAAGTGGTGCCCCCGCACGGATTCGAACCGCGGACCTATTGATTACAAATCAATTGCTCTACCAGCTGAGCTACAAGGGCATGCGCAATAATTATTAAGTATTTATTAATTAATCAACTCTTTTTTTTATATAACTTAAGTGATGAAATACAATTGCTGCACTATTTGATATATTTAAGCTCTCTATCTTTTTATCCATATCTATTTTAACTAAAAAATCTGCGTATTTTGATGTATGTTGATGCATACCTGATCCTTCTGATCCAAACAGTAAAATATTGTTTCCTTTCCACTCTATATCTGTAAAGCATTTTTTTCCATTTCCATCAAAACCATACACCCAGAAATTTTTTTCTTTTAAATTTTTAAGGGTTGAATTTATATTTGCTACCTCAAATATTTTCATATATTCGATTGCTCCACTAGCAGCCTTGTACATAAGTTTACTTTCACTCGGAAAGTTTCTTTCTTTAATAATTAATCCGTCAATGTTAAACGAAGCAGCACTTCTTATTAAAGAACCTATATTTCTTGGATCAGTTACACCATCTAAACAAACAAATGTTAAATCTTTTTTATCTTTTATAAATTCTTTGAGAATAGGTTTTTCCAAATGTTCTATTTCAGCAACATAACCTTGGTGTAATAAATTTTCCTTATTGCTATATTTATCTAATTCTTTTTTTGTTTTAAAATAAACTTTAACCTCTTTAAGTAAGTCTTTATTTGGACTTTTTCTATGAATGTTTTTTTTACTTTCTTCAGTTAAAAAAACCCTCAAAACCTTTCTTTTAGGATTACGTAAGGCTTCTATTACAGCATGCTGACCAAGTATAAAAAAAGACGATTTATTCATAAAATTTAGTAAGTTTTACACGTTTTTTTGATTATTTTCCCATTAAATCACATATTGCATTTGCACAATAAAAATATATAAAACGCTTGTTGTTTGAAGCTTTATTGAACAAGGGGACACTTCCCCTAAGGGAGGGGTTCCAGAGCGGTCAAATGGGGCGGGCTGTAAACCCGTTGACTTCGGTCTTCGAAAGTTCGAATCTTTCCCCCTCCACCATTCAATAAAACTTTTAATAATACTGGAGTGTTACTCTTGGGGTTGTGCGGGTGTAGTTCAATGGTAGAACGCTAGCCTTCCAAGCTGGATGTAAGGGTTCGATTCCCTTTACCCGCTCCAAGAAATAAGATTATTAAAAATAAAAAAGAAATGTGAGGAATATAGGTAATGTCAAAAGAAAAATTTGTAAGAAATAAACCACATTGTAACATTGGTACAATTGGACATGTCGACCACGGTAAAACAACTTTAACTGCAGCTATAACAAAAGTTTTATCAGAAACTGGTGGTGCTAAAGCAGTAGCTTATGATCAAATTGATAAAGCTCCAGAAGAAAAAGAAAGAGGAATTACAATTTCTACTGCACATGTTGAATATGAAACAGAAAAAAGACACTATGCACACGTTGATTGTCCAGGTCATGCTGACTATGTTAAAAATATGATTACTGGTGCTGCACAAATGGATGGAGCAATCTTAGTTGTGAATGCTGCTGATGGTCCAATGCCTCAGACTAGAGAGCATATTCTATTAGCAAGACAAGTAGGTGTGCCTGCAATTTGTGTTTACCTAAATAAAGTAGATCAAGTTGATGATAAAGAAATGATTGATCTTGTGGAAGAAGAAATTAAAGAATTATTGACTTCATATAAATTTCCAGGAGATAAAACTCCAATAGCTAAAGGTTCAGCACTAGCAGCTGTCGAAGGAAGAGATGATGAAATTGGAAAGAATTCAATTTTAGAATTAATGAAGAACGTTGACTCTTTTATTCCGCAGCCTGACAGACCTAAGGATAAAGATTTCTTGATGCCTGTTGAGGATGTATTTTCAATTTCTGGTAGAGGTACAGTTGCAACTGGCAGAGTAGAGTCAGGTGTTTTAAAAACTGGTGACGAACTTGAAATAGTTGGAATTAGAGACACAAAAAAATCAGTATGTACTGGTGTTGAAATGTTTAGAAAACTTTTAGATTCTGGCGAAGCTGGTGACAACGTGGGTGTTCTATTAAGAGGTGTGGAAAGAACGGATATTGAAAGAGGACAAGTTCTTTGTAAACCTGGATCAGTTACACCACATACTAAATTTGAAGCTCAAGCTTATGTACTTAAAAAAGAAGAGGGTGGAAGACATACTCCTTTCTTTACTAAATACAGACCACAGTTTTACTTTAGAACAACAGACGTAACTGGTGAAGTAGAATTACCTTCAGGAACAGAAATGGTAATGCCTGGTGATGATGCTAAATTTACTGTTAAGTTAATAACACCCATCGCGATGTCAGAGAAACTAAACTTTGCTATTCGTGAAGGTGGAAGAACTGTTGGAGCTGGAGTAGTAACTAAAATTATAGAGTAAGCTCTATATAGGAGTGTAGCTCAATTGGTAGAGCGCCGGTCTCCAAAACCGGAGGCTGAGGGTTCGAGTCCCTCCGCTCCTGCCAATTAAGATAATAAACTGATTATGAAAAACCCGATTAAATTTATACAAGAGGTTAAACAAGAAGCGTTTAAAATATCTTGGCCAACTAGCAAAGAAACTCTACAGGGAGCTTTAATGGTTTTCGCTATGGCTGTTGTGATGTCACTATTTTTTCTTCTTTTAGATCAGGTTTTAAAATTTTTTTTAGAAATTTTACTTAAGGTAAGTATTTAATGAAAAATTGGTATATTGTTCAATCACATTCAAGCTTTGAGAATAAAGTGGCTGGTCTTATTAAAGAAGAGGCAGAAAAAGCCAAAATTTCTGAAAAATTTGAGGAAATAGTAGTTCCAACGCACGATGTAACAGAAGTTAAAAGAGGTAAAAGAATTCAAAGAAAAAAGAAATACTTTCCAGGCTATGTATTAATTAAAAGTGAAATGGATAATAATATTTATCATATGATAAAAAATATAAAGAGAGTTAGTGGTTTTCTTGGCTCAAAGGGAATGCCAGTTCCTGTTTCTGATAAAGAAATTGATAAGATTTTAGGTCAAATAAAAGATGGTGTAGCTCAGCCAAAATCTGGTATAGAGTACAGCGTCGGTGAAAAAGTTCAAGTAGTCGATGGTCCATTCGCTTCATTTAGTGGAATGGTCGAGGAAATAGATGAAGAAAAATCTAGACTAAAGGTTTCAGTCTCAATTTTTGGAAGACCGACACCAGTAGATCTAGAGTATAACCAAGTTGAGAAAGTAAGTTAATGGCAGCAAAAAAAGAGATAAGTGGTTTTATAAAATTACAAATTAAAGGTGGTCAAGCGAACCCTGCACCTCCAGTTGGTCCAGCACTTGGACAACGGGGTGTAAATATTATGGAATTTTGTAAAGCGTTTAATGATAAAACAAAATCTCTTGCGGGCAAACCTGTGCCTGTAGAAATAACTGTATACAAGGACAAGAAGTTTGATTTTAAAATTAAGTCTCCACCGGCGTCATTTTTTATTAGAGAAGCAGCTAAATTAAAAAGTGGATCACAAGAACCAGGTAGAAATATAGTTGCATCAATAACAAAAAAACAAGCTGAGGAGATTGCTAAGCAAAAAATGAATGATTTAAACGCAATTGATTTAGACCAAGCTGTAAAAATTATAGCAGGATCAGCTCGGTCAATGGGGATTGAGGTTAAAGAATAATGTCTTCAAAAAGATTTAAAAAACTACCTGAAAAAACAAATCTTTTACCTGCTGTAAATATTGAGAAATTGTTATCTGAAGTAAAAAAGAATTGTACAACAAAATTTGACGAGTCTATTGATTTAAGTTTTCAGATTAACAACAAACAAAAAAAAAGTGAAATAAATATAAGAACTGTTGTTAACCTTCCTGGTGGATCAGGCAAAAAAGTTAAAGTTGCAGTAGTATGTGAAGATCCAAAAACAGATGAAGCAAAATCAGCTGGGGCTGATGTTGTTGGAGGTGATGATTTTATTGAAAAAATTAAAAATGGTGAAATGAACTTTGAAAAACTTATTTGCACTCCTGCAATGATGATTAAATTATCTAAACTTGGGAAAGTTTTGGGACCAAAAGGTTTGATGCCAAATCCAAAATTAGGCTCTGTAACCGAAGATCTGAAAACTGCTATTAAAGATGCAAAATCTGGACAAGCAGAAATAAGAAATGATAAAGATGGAAATATAGGTGTTAGTATCGGAAAAAAATCTTTTAATGACGATCAACTAATTAAAAACTTTAATGCTATAATTGACACATTAGATAAAGAAAAATCAAATAACACAATTAAAGGAGATTTAATTAAATCTGCCTTTGTTACGTCGTCTATGGGCGTTTCTTATAAAATTAAATTAAGTAAAAATATATAGAACAAAGTTATGATGAATAAAGAACAGAAAAAAAATTATATTACAGAGATGTCTGCAAAGTTTGAAAATAGTAAGGCTGTAATGGTTACACATTATCAAGGATTAACAATGGTTCAATTAGATGAATTAAGGTCTAAGATGAGGGAACATGGAATTATTTTTAAAATTACTAAAAATAGAATTACTAAATTAGCTTTAGAAAAAACTAAATGTAAAGATCTATCTAATTTATTTACTGGTCCAACAGCAGTTGCATTTGGTGAGGATGCTATTATGTCAGCAAGAATTTTATCAAAATTTGCAAAAGAAAATGAAAATCTGAAATTAATTGGTGGAATAATGGATAACGAAGTTTTGGATCTGGCTGGAGTTCAAAATGTAGCTAATTTACCCACACTTGATGAAGCAAGGGCAAATATAGTAGGTATTTTGAATGCTTCTGCTTCAAAATTAGTAAGTATTTTACTTGCACGATCGGAAAAAATGAGTAGTTTACCCCCAGAAAATTCTGAAACACAACCCAAAGAGTAATTATATGCCTGACCTTAACAAAATTATAGAAGACCTATCAAGTTTGACAGTTGCAGAAGCAGCAGATCTTTCAAAACAATTAGAAGAAAAATGGGGAGTGACCCCTATGGCAGCAGCAGCACCAGCAGCAGCTGGTGGAGCAGCAGCAGAAGATAAAGACGATTTTACAATAATGCTTGTATCTGCAGGTGATAAAAAAATAAATGTTATCAAAGAAGTACGAGCAGCCACATCTCTTGGTCTTAAAGAAGCAAAAGACCTAGTTGAAGGTGCACCTAAAGAAGTTAAAACTGGTGTTCCAAAAAAAGAAGCTGAAGAAATTAAGGCTAAGTTAGAAGCTGCAGGCGCAAAAGTAGAACTTAAATAAATTAATAAGGATTCATTTAAGTACTGATTTTTTTGATCAGTACTTAAAAAATAGATGCAATTATCTTTTACAGAAAAAAAAAATATTAGAAAAAGTTTTGGAAAACTAAAGGAAAGTTTATCAATTCCTAATTTAATTGAAGTCCAAAAAAATTCTTATAATGAATTAACTGATTTTACTAAAGATCCTGATGAATTGACAAAAGGTTTTGATAGGGTTTTTAAAAGTATTTTTCCAATTGAGGATCTTAACGATAAAGCAACTTTGGAATATATTTCTTATAGATTAGAAAAACCAAAATTTGATGTTGAAGAATGTATTGCCAGAGGCTTAACTTACTCATCTGCCCTTAAATGCACTTTAAGATTAGTTATTTATGAAATAGATCAAGAGAATAACACAAAAGATATTTTATCTGCCAAAGAACAAGAAGTATACATGGGTGAAGTACCAATGATGACCAACAGCGGTACATTTATAACTAATGGTGTTCAAAGAGTTGTTGTTAACCAAATGCATAGAAGTCCAGGTGTATTTTTTGACCATGATAAAGGAAAAACTCACGCTAGTGGTAAATTATTATTTAATTGTAGAGTAATTCCTAATAGGGGATCTTGGCTAGATTTTGAATATGATGTTAAAGATTTTCTTTATTTTAAAATAGACAGAAAAAAAAAAATTTTTTCAACCACATTATTATTGGCACTTGGTTTTACTAAGCAAGAAATAGCTAATGAGTTTTATGAAAGTGAACAATTTTCATTTGATCAAAAAACTAATAAATGGAAGACTAAATTTAATCCTGAAAATTATAAAGCTAAAAATTTTTCTGAAGAAGTAATTGATGCTAAATCAGGTAAAGTTATAATCAAACTTGGTGATCAAATTAATTATGTTCGTGCAAAAAAATTATCAAATGACGGATTAACTGATATTTTAATATCAAAAGAGTCTTTGTTTGGAAAATTTCTTCATAAAGATATTAAAATAAATGATGAAGAAGAGGGTGTGTTTAAAATTGGTACAGAACTTAATGATACAATACTTCAACAAATTATTGATGCTAAAATTTATTCAATACAATTATCAGTTACTAACTCAATAAATAAAGGAGCATATTTATTAAATACTATCTTGAATGATAAAAATAATTCTAAAGATGAGGCCATTACTGAAATTTACAAAATGTTAAGACCTGGAGAACCTCCAACAATTGAAATCGCCACTCAAATATTTAATAATTTATTCTTTAGTTCTGATAGATACGATCTTTCAGATGTTGGAAGAGTTAAAATGAACTCAAGATTAAATCAAGAATGTTCTGATAAAATTACAATTTTAAGAACAGATGATATTATAGCTATTATTCACAAAATGCTTGATTTAAGAGATGGAAAAGATGAGGTAGATGATATTGATCACTTAGGTAATAGAAGAGTAAGATCTGTTGGAGAGTTAGTTGAAAATCAAGCTCGTATCGGTGTTTATAGAATGGAGAGAGCTATTAAAGAAAAAATGACAACTCTTGATGTAGAGTCTGCAATGCCACAAGATTTGATTAATGCAAAACCATTGACAGTTTCATTAAAGGATTTTTTTGCTAGTTCGCAACTTTCTCAATTTATGGACCAAACTAATCCATTATCAGAGATTACCCACAAAAGAAGAGTTTCAGCTTTAGGTCCTGGTGGCTTAACAAGAGAAAGAGCTGGGTTTGAGGTTCGAGATGTTCATCCAACTCATTATGGAAGAATTTGTCCAATCGAAACGCCAGAAGGTCCAAATATCGGTCTAATAAATAGTTTATCTACTTACGCAAAAATTAATAAATATGGTTTTATTGAAAGCCCTTATAAGAGAGTTAAAGACAGTGTTGTTCAAGACAATGTGGAATATTTGTCTGCAATGGAAGAAACGAAATTTACAATTGCTCAAGCAAACACAAAAATTGATAAAAATGGAAAAATTATTGAAGAACTTGTTTCTTGTAGACAAAATTTAAATTTCCTTTTAGCTAAACCAGAAACTATTGATTACATAGATGTGTCGCCAAAACAATTAGTTTCGGTAGCAGCATCTTTAATACCTTTCTTAGAAAATGATGATGCCAATAGAGCTTTAATGGGATCAAACATGATGAGACAAGCTGTTCCATTATTAAAACCTGAGTCACCTTTAGTAGGAACAGGTATCGAAAGTGATGTAGCATTAGACTCAGGTGTAACGATAGTCGCAAAGAGAGATGGAATTGTTGACAAAATAGATGGTAAAAGAATAGTCATTAAAGTTACTGAAGAAACTGACTTTACTAAATCTGGTGTTGATATTTATAATCTACAAAAATTCAAGAGATCTAATCAAAACACTTGTATCAATCAAAAACCTCTTGTTAGAGTTGGTGATAAAGTTAAAACAGGAGATATCATTGCAGATGGTCCTTCAACTAAGTTAGGTGAATTAGCTTTAGGAAAAAATGTAACAGTAGCTTTTATGCCTTGGCAAGGTTACAACTTTGAGGACTCAATTTTAATCAGTGAAAGATGTGTAACAGATGATGTATTTACTTCTGTGCATATTGTTGAATATGAAATAATGGCTAGAGATACTAAACTTGGTGAAGAGGAAATAACAAGAGATATTCCAAATGTAAATGAAGAAGCTTTGAAAAACCTAGATGAGTCAGGTGTTGTTTATATTGGTGCCGAGGTTAATGCTGGAGATATTTTGGTAGGAAAGGTTACTCCAAAAGGAGACTCAGCTTCAGGCCCAGAAGAAAAATTACTTAGATCGATATTTGGAGAAAAAGCCATTGATGTAACAGATACATCTTTAAGGATGTCACGTGGAAGCAGTGGTACTGTTGTAGATGTGAGAGTTTTTAATAGACATGGTATTGAAAAAGATGAAAGATCGATAACGATTGAAAGAGCAGAAATAGAAGAAGTACAACAAGACAAGATAGTTGAAGAGGAAATTTTAGAGAGAAGTATCAAACAAAGAGCTGCTCAAATTCTTTCAGGTTCTTCTTTGAGCAAAAAAATTAAAGATATTGATAGTGGTACAAAACTTGATTTTGAAACAATAAATAAACTCACAATTAATGATGTGTTTAAAATTAATGTGAGCAATACTAGTAACGAAGCCACACTTTTACAATTAAAAGATCAATATAATAAAGCCAAACAAGACATTACTGAGAGGTTTGAAGATAAAGTCCTAAAGATTAGAAGCGGTGATGATTTGCTACCTAGTGTAATGAAAATGGTAAAAGTTTTTGTTGCTATTAAGAGAAGATTGAGACCTGGTGATAAGATGTCTGGTAGACATGGAAATAAAGGAGTTGTTAGTAAAATTGTTCCTGTTGAGGATATGCCATACCGTGAAGATGGTAGACCAGTCGATATAGTATTAAATCCTTTAGGTGTTCCAAGTAGAATGAATGTTGGTCAAATTCTTGAAACACATCTTGGATGGGCATGTAAAGAATTTGGAGAAGAAGTAAAAAGATTAGTTAATGAAAATAATAAAAAAATTGAAAAAAATGAAAAAATTTCAAAATTTTTGAAATCTGTTTATGGTGAAGAAATATTTGATGAAAAAGTTGATAAACTAACTAAGTCAGAATTTACAGACTTGTGCGAAAATTTACAAAATGGAATAGCTATTTCTACTCCAGTTTTTGATGGTGCAAAAGAAAAAAATGTTACAGAGATGTTGGAATTAGCAAAACTACCTGGTTCTGGACAAACTTTTTTATGGGATGGTAGAACTGGGGAAAAATTTGATAGACCTGTAACTGTTGGTATAATTTACATGTTAAAACTCCATCATTTAGTTGAAGATAAAATTCATGCCAGATCAACAGGTCCTTACAGTTTGGTTACTCAGCAACCGCTTGGTGGTAAAGCTCAACTAGGTGGTCAAAGATTCGGTGAGATGGAAGTTTGGGCTCTTGAAGCATATGGTGCTTCTTATACTTTACAAGAAATATTAACAGTTAAATCAGATGATGTAGCGGGTAGGGTAAAAGTCTATGAGACAATAGTTAAAGGTGAAGAAAATTTTGAATCTGGAATACCAGAATCATTTAACGTTTTAGTTAAAGAAATTAAATCATTAGCATTGAATGTGGAGCTTAATTAACTATGAAAAAAGAATTAACAGATCTATTTAAAAATTCAGAAATTTCAGAAGCTCAAAATTTTAGTAGTATAAAAATTACTCTTGCAAGTCCTGAAAAAATCAAATCATGGACATATGGCGAGATTAAAAAACCCGAAACAATTAATTATAGAACCTTCAGACCAGAAAAAGATGGTCTTTTCTGTGCAAGAATTTTTGGACCTATTAAAGATTATGAATGTTTGTGTGGAAAATATAAACGAATGAAGTTTAGAGGTATTATTTGTGAAAAATGTGGAGTTGAAGTTACAAAATCTAATGTAAGAAGAGAAAGAATGGGCCATATTAATCTTGCAACACCAGTTGCTCATATATGGTTTTTAAAATCTTTACCTAGCAGAATAGCTTTAGCTGTAGATATGAAACTCAAAGAAGTAGAAAGAGTTTTATATTTTGAAAACTTTATAGTTATTGAGCCAGGTTTGACTGGTTTACAGAAAAACCAACTTTTAAATGAAGAAGAATTAGCAAAATATCAAGATGAATTTGGAGAGGAATCTTTTTCTGCAGGGATTGGTGCAGAAGCAGTCTTGGAGATGCTTAAAAATCTTGATCTTGAATTAGAAAGAAAAAGTTTAACAAATTATATAAAAGAAACTAAATCTAAAGTTAACGAAGAAAGGGCTATCAAAAGATTAAAGTTAATTGAGTCGTTTATCGAAACTGGACAAAAACCTGAGTGGATGATAATGACTGTTATACCAGTAATCCCTCCAGAATTAAGACCTTTAGTTCCTTTGGATGGTGGAAGATTTGCCACGTCAGATCTAAATGATCTTTATAGAAGAGTAATTAATAGAAATAATAGATTAAAAAGATTAATGGATTTAAAGGCACCAGACATCATAGTAAGAAATGAAAAAAGAATGTTGCAAGAGTCAGTTGATGCATTATTTGATAATGGCAGACGTGGTAGAGTAATAACAGGTACAGGAAAGAGACCTCTTAAATCTTTGGCAGAAATGCTTAAGGGTAAACAAGGTAGATTTAGACAAAATCTACTAGGTAAACGTGTAGATTACTCTGGCAGATCAGTAATTGTTGTTGGACCAGACTTAAAATTACACGAGTGTGGCTTACCCAAAAAAATGGCTCTCGAGCTTTTTAAACCTTTCTTATATGCAAGGTTAAATAAATTAGGTTTAGCATCAACAATTAAGCAAGCTAAAAAACTTGTAGAGAAAGAAACAAATGCTGTTTGGGATGCTTTAGAAATAATTGTAAGAGAACATCCTGTCTTATTAAATCGAGCACCGACACTTCATAGGCTGGGTGTTCAAGCTTTTGAACCAAAGTTAATTGAAGGTGATGCAATTGAGCTACATCCATTAACTTGCGCTGCTTTTAATGCCGACTTTGATGGTGACCAAATGGCAGTACACGTTCCTTTAAGTTTAGAAGCTCAATTGGAAGCAAGAATTTTGATGTTATCAACTAATAACATACTATCTCCTTCAAATGGAAAACCAATAATAGTTCCTAGTCAAGATATGATCTTAGGTATCTACTACCTATCTCAAGAACCAATTACAGATAAACCGTCAGGATATTTTGTAAATTCTGATCAAATTGAATTTGCATTATCATCAGGTCAAATTAAAGTTCACAGTACAATTATTTCTAGATTTGAAACAGTTGATGAAAAAGGAAATAAAAAGTTTGAAAAATATACCTCAACAGCGGGTAGATTTTTACTAGCAAATTTATTGCCAAAAAATTTTAATATAAAATTTGCATTAATAGATAGATTATTACCCAAAAAGACCGTGTCTGAAATTATTGATATTGTATTTAGATTTTGTGGACAAAAAACAACCGTAATATTTTGTGATAAACTTAAAGACCTAGGTTTTAAGCATGCATTTAAAGCAGGAATTTCTTTTGGTAAAGACGATTTAGTAATACCAGAAAATAAAACTCAATTAATTGATGATACAAAAAAATTAATTGCTGATTATGAAACTCAATATGCTGAAGGTTTAATTACTAGAGGTGAAAAATATAACAAAGTTGTGGATGCTTGGTCAAAATGTACTGATAAGGTAGCTGGTGAAATGATGAAGGGTATTTCTGCGACAGAAAAAACCTCTGAAGGATTAAAGATTAATTCAGTTTTCATGATGGCGGATAGTGGCGCAAGGGGTTCTGCTGCACAGATGAAACAATTAGCTGGAATGAGGGGCTTAATAGCCAAACCATCTGGAGAAATTATTGAAAGTCCAATAACCTCAAATTTTAAAGAAGGTCTTACAGCATTGGAATATTTTAATTCTACACACGGAGCAAGAAAAGGATTGGCTGATACAGCGCTTAAGACAGCTAGTTCTGGATATTTAACAAGAAGACTTTGTGATGTGGCACAAGACTTAACCATTACAAAAGTTTCATGTGATAAGCCTGGTTTTATTGAATTATCAGAAATATTAGAAGGTGGTAATGTTGTTGTAAGTTTATCTGAAAGATCATTAGGTAGAGTTACTGCTGCTGAAGTAAAAAACCCTATAACTGGTGAAATTGTTATAAAAAAATCTACTATGATTGATGAAGCAGGATGTGATCTAATAGATGCTGCAGGGGTAAAATCAATTAAAGTTTATTCGGTAATGACATGTAGTTCAAAGGAAGGTGTTTGTGCTACTTGTTATGGAAGAGATTTATCTAGAGGTAAAATGGTCCATGTTGGAGAAGCAATTGGAATGATTTCTGCTCAATCCATTGGAGAACCAGGAACTCAGTTGACTATGAGAACATTCCACGTTGGTGGAACAGCTTCCGTAAAACAAGATTCTCAAATAGTTAGTAAAAGTGAAGGTACTTTGAAAATTATAAATTCGAATATCTTAGAGGATTCGAAGAAAAATTTAATTGTTATGGGAAGAAATACTCAGCTTTCGTTAGAAGATGAGAATGGAGTTCAAATAGCAGTCTATAAAGTTGCATATGGATCTAAATTATTTTATAAAAATGGTGACAAAGTAAAAGCTAATACTAAAATTTGTGAGTGGGATCCATATACAACACCTGTTATTGCTGAAAAGAGTGGTATAGCAAGTTTTGTTGATCTAATTGATGGTGTTTCAATTCAAGAAACTACTGATGATGCTACTGGTATTTCATCTAAATCTGTAGTTGATTGGAGATCTCAATCAAAAAGTGCAGATCTTAAGCCAAGAATTACTTTAAGAGATGATAAAGGCAATGTAATAAAAAAAGCTGATGACAATGAAGCAAGGTATTATTTAGTACCTGACTCAATTTTATCAGTGAAGGATGGTCAAAAAGTTTCGGCTGGAGATGTAATAGCAAGACTTCCAAAAGAGACAACTAAAACTAAAGATATTACTGGAGGTTTACCTAGAGTAGCAGAATTATTTGAAGCAAGAAAAGCAAAAGATAGTGCGATTATAGCTGAAAATGATGGCCAAGTAGTTTTTGGCAAAGAAGTAAGAGGTAAACAAAGGGTCTCTATAGTGCCAGAAGATGGTGTTGAACCTTCAAATTATTTAATACCAAAAGGCAAACATATAAACTTTAACCAAGGTGAAAAAATTCAAAAGGGTGAATATTTATTAGATGGCCAACCTTTACCACATGACATCCTAAGAATTATGGGAATAAAAGATTTAACAGAATATTTTGTTAACCAAGTACAAGAAGTTTATAGACTACAAGGTGTTATCATTAATGACAAACACATTGAAACTATTTTAAGACAGATGCTTAAGAAAGTTGAAGTTAAGGTTTCAGGTGATTCTAGTTACTTACCAGGTGAAATTATTGATAGAATAAAATTTGATAATAATAATGAAAAACTCAAAGCCGAAGGCAAAACTCCTGCTCAAGGAGAAAGAATACTTATGGGTATTACTAAAGCTTCTTTACAAACTGAGTCATTTATATCTGCGGCTTCTTTTCAAGAAACAACAAGAGTTCTTACAGATGCGGCAATTAAAGGTAAAATTGATCCATTAAATGGATTAAAAGAAAATGTTATTGTTGGAAGATTAGTTCCAGCAGGCACTGGTAATATTAAGAATAAATGGAATAAAAAAGCCCTCGAAGACGATAATAAATTCCTATCAGAACAAGAAAAAATTGAACCTTCGGAAACTCAAGTAAATCAATAAAAAAAACCTATTCTCGTCCTAGTTTTAGTTTGACAAAGTCAAATTAATAAGTAATTTGGCGGTGTTTTTGGTTGGAATGTAGTACTAAGCTAAGTACTAAACGCTGCCATGAATAACCTGTCAGTTATTTCATTCAAAAATTTAAACTAATTAATAAATTATGCCAACTATAAATCAGTTGTTAAAAAAGAAAAGGGTTAAACAGATTACAAGGAACAAAGTTCCTGCTTTACAAAAACAACCTCTAAAAAGAGGAGTTTGTGTAAAAGTTTATACCACTACTCCTAAAAAACCTAACTCAGCTTTAAGAAAAGTTGCCAGAGTGAGATTATCAAATGGCTTTGAAGTTACAGCTTATATACCTGGTGAAGGTCATAACTTACAAGAGCATTCTGTTGTATTAATTAGAGGCGGTAGAGTTAAAGATTTACCTGGTGTCAGGTACCACATTCTTCGTGGTAATTTAGATACACAAGGTGTTGCTAATAGAAAAAAAAGAAGATCTTTATATGGAACAAAAAAAGGTAAATAGAAATGTCTAGAAAAAAAACACAACCCAAAAAAAACGTTGTTCCTGATCCAAAGTTTAATTCAACAATTATTCCAAAGTTAATAAATAATATAATGTATGATGGAAAAAGAGGAGTTGCTGCCAAAATAGTTTACGATGCAATAGAAAAAATAAAAACTAAATCAAAAGATGAGCCAATCAACATATTTAACGAGGCAATAAATAATATTAAACCAACTGTTGAAGTAAGATCTAGGAGAGTAGGTGGTGCAACTTATCAAGTTCCTGTAGAAGTTAAAAGCAAAAGAGCTCAAGCATTAGCTATTAGATGGTTGGTAGACTCAGCAAGAAAAAGAAAAGACAAGCATATGTCAGATAAAATATTTAACGAACTTTATGATGCCTACGAAAAAAAAGGGGCTGCTGTAAAAAAAAGAGAGGATGTGCATAAAATGGCTGAGTCAAATAAAGCTTTTGCACATTTCAGGTGGTAATAGATTATGGCCAGAACTCATACATTAGATAAATATAGAAATATTGGGATCATGGCACACATCGATGCTGGTAAAACTACTACTACTGAAAGAGTTTTGTACTATACAGGTAAAAGTCACAAAATTGGAGAAGTGCATGACGGTGCAGCAACAATGGATTGGATGGAACAAGAACAAGAGAGAGGTATTACAATAACCTCAGCCGCAACAACTTGTTTTTGGCAAGATCATAGAATCAATATTATAGACACTCCTGGTCACGTAGATTTTACAATTGAAGTTGAAAGATCATTAAAAGTTTTGGATGGTGCTGTAGCAGTTTTTGACGGTGTTGCTGGAGTTGAACCACAATCAGAAACAGTATGGAGACAAGCAGACAAATATAAAGTTCCAAGAATTTGTTTTGTAAATAAATTGGATAGAACTGGTGCCGATTTTTTTAGATGTGTTGATATGATTAGAGATAGATTAGGTGCAAAACCTTTAGTAGTTCAAGTACCTATAGGTATAGAGGCATCTTTATCTGGAGTTGTTGATCTTGTGAAAATGAAAGCTCAAGTTTGGAAAAATGAAGCTTTAGGTGCTGAATGGGAATATAAAGATATTCCAGAAGATCTAATAGAAATATCTCAAAAATATAGAACAGAATTAGTTGAAATGGCAGTCGAGCAAGATGAAAAGCTCATGGAATCATACCTAAATGGTGATGAAATTAAAGAGGAAGATTTAATAAAATGTATTAGAAAAGGAACACTTAATTTTAGTTTTGTACCTGTTTTGACTGGTTCAGCCTTTAAGAACAAAGGAGTTCAACCATTACTAGATGCAGTAGTAAACTTCTTGCCAAGCCCAGTTGATATAGGCTCCATCAAAGGCACTAAAATAGGCAGTGAAGATGAAATGGAAATGAAATTTGATGATAGTGTACCGTTCTCAGCGTTAGCATTTAAAGTTGCAAATGATCCATTTGTTGGCTCTTTAACATTTATAAGAATTTATTCAGGAACAATAAAAACAGGAACTGCAGTTTATAACTCCTCCAAAGAAAAAGAAGAGAGAGTTGGAAGAATGTTATTAATGCATGCCAATTCAAGAGAAGACATTAAAGAGGCAAACGCTGGTGATATAGTTGCTTTAGCTGGTTTAAAAAATACTATCACGGGTCATACACTGTGTGATGAAGAAAATGCTGTTCTTCTCGAACCAATGGAATTTCCAGATCCTGTTATCGAAATTGCTGTTGAACCTAAAACTAAAGCAGACCAAGAAAAAATGGGTGAAGCTTTAGGAAGATTGGCAAAAGAAGACCCTTCTTTTAGAGTTACTTCAGATGAAGAGTCAGGCCAAACTATTATTAAAGGTATGGGAGAACTCCACTTAGATATTATTGTCGATAGAATGAAAAGAGAATTTAAAGTTGAAGCAAATGTTGGTGCTCCACAAGTAGCATATAGAGAAACAATAGAGTCTTCATCAGAAATTGAATACACACATAAAAAACAAAGTGGTGGTGCAGGTCAATTTGCTAAAGTAAAACTATTGGTAGAGCCCCAAGAACCCGGCAAAGGACGGGAAGTTGAAAGTAAAATAAAAGGTGGAGCTATTCCTAAAGAATTTATCCCTGGTGTTGAAAAAGGTATAGAAACTGTTTCTGATAGTGGAATATTAGCTGGATTTCCTATGATTGACTATAAGGTTACAATATTAGATGGATTGCACCACGATGTAGACTCAAGTGTATTAGCCTTTGAACTTGCGAGTAGAGCTTGCTTTAAGGAAGCCTGTACAAAAGGTGGTCTGAAATTATTAGAACCAGTGATGAGAGTTGAAGTAGTAACACCTGAAGATTATATGGGTGATGTAATTGGTGATTTGAACAGTAGAAGAGGACAAATAAGTACTCAAGAACAAAGAGGAAATGCAACAGTAATAACAGCAATGGTTCCCTTAGCAAATATGTTTGGATATATCAATAATCTAAGATCTATGTCACAAGGCAGAGCTCAATATTCAATGTTCTTTGATCATTATTCTAAAGTACCACAAAATGTTCAAGATGAAGTAACTAAAAAAATTGCAGGATAGTATGGAAAAACAAAACATTAGAATTAAACTCAGAGCATATGACAATAAAATTTTAGATGCTTCAACAGAAGAAATTGTTAACACTGTAAAAAGAACAGGCGCAACAATAAAAGGTCCAATACCTTTGCCAACTAGAGTTGAAAGATATACAGTTCTTAGATCTCCACATATTGATAAAAAAAGTAGAGAGCAGTTTGAGTCTAGAACTCACAAAAGATTAATAGACATAATTGAACCAACACCACAAACAGTTGAAGCTTTAATGAAATTAGATTTAGCCTCAGGTGTAGATGTGGAGATAAAAATTTAAATATGACTGAAATTGCTTTAATAGGAAAAAAAATTGGTATGACAAGAGAATTTTATAAATCTGGTAAACTTGTACCAGTAACAGTACTTAAGATGGAAAAAGCTAGAGTTATTCATGTCATAGAGGAAGAAAAAAGAGGCTATAAAGCAGTTCAATTAGGCTATGGAAAAATTAAAAATTCTAAACTTACTAAGGCTATGAAAGGATATTTTGCTAAGAAAAATACTGAAGCAAAAAAAAAGTTAAAAGAATATAGAGTTTTAAATACTGAAAATTATAAAGAGGGAAATGAATTCGGTCTTGAGATTTTTAAGGATACTAAATTTGTAGACACAAAATCAAAAACAATAGGTAAAGGATTTGCAGGTGCAATGAAAAGACATAATTTTGGTGGTTTAAGAGCAACTCACGGTGTTTCAGTTTCTCATAGATCTCATGGTTCAACAGGTCAAAGACAAGACCCTGGTAAAGTTTTTAAAGGAAAAAAAATGGCAGGTCATATGGGTGACAAGTTAAGAACAATGCAAAATATAGAAATCATTAAAACTGATTTAGAAAATGAGTTACTGTATTTGAAAGGTTCAATACCAGGTTCAAAAAATTCTGAAATATTAGTTAAAAGCTCAGTTAAAAATATAAAAAAAATGACAATTAGTGAAAAATTAAAGGCAAATGAAGAAGCAAAAAAAACCCCAGATAAAAAGAAGAAATAATGAAATTAGATAAACTAAATTTAGATGGCAAAAAAAATTCTATTGAAGTTTTAGATAAAGTTTTTTCTGTTAAAATGAATAAAAGGTTAATTAACAATGTTTTGTATAAAACTAATGCTAATTACAAAGGTAGACACGCTAAAACAAAACAACAAAATGAGGTTTCTGGCCCAACATCAAAAATTTATGCTCAAAAAGGTACTGGTAATGCAAGACATGCAAGTAAAAAAGCTCCAATATTTGTAGGTGGTGGTATCGCTCATGGACCTAAAGGTGAATTATCCTATAAAAAAAGAAAATTAAATAAGAGTGAAAAAAAACAAAGTATTGCAACTTTAATTAGTGAAAAAAATAAGAATAAAGAATTATTAATATTTAGTGATTTTAATTCTGAAATAAAAAAAACAAAAGACATGCATACTATTTTGAAAAAATTTGAAATATTAAAAGCAATAATCATCCTAGATAAAAAATCTAAAGAAAACATTGAAAAATCTGTGAGGAATATTCCAAATATTAAAGTTACAGATATAAATCATTTTAGTGCCTTTGATTTAGTTAAATTTAAAAAAGTTGTTTTTACCGAAAGTTCAGTAAAAGAATTAGAAAAGAGATACTCATAATTATGGAAAAGTTACATTTATACGATAAAATTTTATCTCCATTTGTTACAGAGAAATCTACAAACTTATCAGATCAGAATAAAATTGTTTTTAAAGTACCATCAAGTGCAAATAAAAATAATCTTAAAAAAAATATAGAAAAAATATTTAAAGTTAATGTTACAAAAATTAATATTATTAATAAGCAAAATAGAAAAAAACTTACCAGAGGGAGAAAAGTAAAAGTTTCTGGTTATAAAAAAGCAATAATAACTCTTAAAAAGGGTCAAAGTATAGACCTAACTAGTGGAATATAGAAATGGCATTAAAAACTTTTAAACCTTATACAAAATCAACAAGAGGCACTATTCTTGTAGATAGAACAGGTCTATGGAAAGGCAAACCTTTTAAATCTCTAGTTTCTCCTAAAAATGCAATGAAGGGTAGAAATAATTATGGTCGTATAACTTCCATTAATAGAGCGGGTGGTCATAAAAAAATGTATAGACATGTTGATTTCTATCGAAAAAAATTTGATGCGCCAGGAATAGTAGAAAGAATTGAATACGATCCAAATAGATCTTGTTACATAATGTTAATTAAATTTGATGATAATTCTCATGCTTATTATTTAGCACCTCAAAAAATTAAAGTCGGTGACAAAATTGAAAATGGAGAAAAGAAAGAAATAAAAGTTGGCAACTGCATGCCCCTTCAAGATATACCAGTTGGTATTGATATACATAATGTTGAAATACAACCAGGTGGTGGAGGTAAAATTGCCAGATCAGCAGGGACTTCAGTTACGATTAGTGGTCTAGATGGTAATTATAGTTTAATAAAATTAGCTTCTGGAGAAGTAAGAAAAATTGACTCAAGAGCATTAGCTACAATTGGAGTTTTAAGTAACCCTGATCAAAAAAACATTAAAATTGGAAAAGCTGGTAGATCAAGATGGCTTGGTAGAAGACCACACACCAGAGGTGTTGTTAAAAACCCTGTGGATCACCCTCATGGAGGAGGTGAAGGAAAAACTGCAGGTGGAAGGCATCCAGTTTCTCCAACTGGTCAATCAGCAAAAGGACTGAAAACAAGAGATAACAAACGGACTGATAAATTTATAGTAAGAAGAAGAAACAAAAGGAAGGATACAAAATAATGGCTAGAGCTGTATGGAAAGGACCTTTTGTAGAAGAGAGCTTAATGAAAAAAGTTGATAAATATAAAACTGATCCTAAAAAAATACCTATCAAAACGTGGTCTAGAAAATCAACTATTATACCTGATTTTGTTGGAGTTAGTTTCTTGATTTATAATGGTAAAAAATTTATTCCAATAACTATTTCTGAAGATATGGTAGGTCATAAACTTGGAGAATTTGCTCCTACAAGAACTTTTTTTGGTCATACACCAGCAGATAAAAAAGCTAAACCAGCAGAGGCAACAGATAAAAAATAATTATGGGTAAGAAAAAGAAAATTGATAAAATTCAAGATAAAACAGTAAGATCTATTAATAATAATATTAGATCCAGTGTTAGAAAATTAAATCCAATTTTGAAGGGCATAGTTGGAAAAAAAGTTGATATTGCAATAAGAGATTTACAATTTTCTGAGAAAAGAATAACAAAAGATATAAGAAAAACTATCAACTCAGCTGTAGCAAATGCTGAGAATAATTTTCAATACGATATTGATAAATTAATAGTCAAAGAGGCTTATTGTGGAAAAAAGATTACTATGAAAAGATTTAGACCTAGAGCAAAAGGAAGAGCGGCCCCAATATTAAAACCTTATTCAAGTGTTACAATAATTTTATCTGAAGCAAAAAAAATGGAGAGTCATGGGACAAAAAGTTAATCCAGTTGGTTTTAGACTAGGCGTAAATAGAGGTTGGGATTCAGTCTGGTATGCCAAAAAGAAAGATTTTGGCAATTATCTTATAGAAGATTTTAAGATTAGAGATTACATCAAAAAAAATGTAATTAATTCAGGTGTATCTAAAGTAATGATAGAGAGAACTGCAAATAAGTGCTTTGTTACAATTTATACATCTAGACCTGGTTTTGTTATTGGAAAAAAAGGAAGTGATATCGACAAAATAAAGAATAATTTATCGAAATTTACTTCAAACGAAGTTACTTTAAACATTAAAGAAGTTAAAAAACCTGAGACAAATGCTTATTTAGTAGCAGAAAATATTGCTCAGCAACTAGTAAAAAGAATTTCTTATAGAAGAGCGATGAAAAGAGCTATGCAATCATGCTTAAGACTTGGAGCAAGAGGAATCAAAGTTTCTATTAGCGGGAGATTAGGAGGAAATGAAATAGCTAGGACAGAATGGTTAAGAGATGGAAGTATACCATCACATACATTAAGAGCCGATATTGACTATGCTGAAGCTGAGGCTTTAACCACTTATGGAATTATTGGCATTAAAGTTTGGATTTATAAAGGTGAAGTTTTTGCAAAAGAATTTAGTCAGGAAACAAATAAAGTAAAATTACAAGAGGGCAAAGAATAGAATGTTACAACCAGTTAGAACAAAATGGAGGAAGGCTCATAAAGGTAGAATACATGGTACTGCTGGACGAGCAAACTTTATAAATTATGGTGCATATGCTTTGAAAGCTTTATCTCCAGAGAGAGTGACTGGTAAACAAATAGAAGCTGCACGTGTTGCTTTAACAAGACATATGAAAAGACAAGGTCGTGTTTGGACAAGAATTTTTCCAAATATCCCTGTATCAAAAAAACCAATAGAAGTTCGAATGGGTAAAGGAAAAGGTTCACCAGAATATTATGCTTGTAGGGTAAAACCTGGGAGA
Source organism: uncultured Pelagibacteraceae bacterium (assembly GCA_902554765.1). Taxonomy (GTDB): domain Bacteria; phylum Pseudomonadota; class Alphaproteobacteria; order Pelagibacterales; family Pelagibacteraceae; genus Pelagibacter. Next base: position 87,308 of record CACDPY010000001.1, read on the forward strand.
ATTTTATTTGAAGTTGATGGAGTTTCAGAGCAAATTGCTAAAGAAGCTTTATATAAAGCTTCAGCAAAATTGCCAATAAAAACAAAAACAATTAAAAGATTTGCCTAAGATGAAAAAACAAGAAATTAAGAAACTTACTAAAGATCAAATTTTAAAAAATTTAGATAAATTCAAAAAAGATTTATTTAACTTTAGATTTCAAAAAATAAATTCTCAAATTACAAACCCAGCTAAAATTGGGGAAACCAAAAAAAACATAGCAAGATTAAAAACTATATTAAGAGGTAAAATAGATGCCTAAAAAAATTTTAACAGGAATAGTTGTGAGTGACAAACCAAATAAAACGGTTACTGTAGTGGTTGAAAGAAAATATTCTCATCCATTATTAAAAAAAGTAATTAAAGTAAAAAAAAAATATAATGCACATGATGAGAATAATAAGTTTAAAACAGGTGATAAAGTTTCTATTATTGAAAGTAAACCATTTTCAAAAAATAAAAAATTTCAAGTAATGGAGAATTTAAAATAATGATACAAGTTCAAACAGAATTACTGGTTGCAGATAACACTGGTGCAAAAAAAATTGAGTGTATTAAAGTTTTAGGTGGATCTAAAAGACGATATGCAAGTATTGGAGATACTATTGTGATTGCTGTTAAAGAAGCCATACCTAAAGGCAAAGTTAAAAAGGGCTCAGTTCATAAAGCAGTTGTTGTAAGAGTTAAAAAAGGAATTCATAGAGATGACGGATCAAAAGTAAGATTTGATAATAATGCAGCTGTTCTAGTTGATGACAAAGGAGAACCTGTAGGAACAAGAATATTTGGACCTGTTACAAGAGAATTAAGATCAAGAGGTCAAATGAAAATAATTTCTTTAGCTCCGGAGGTCCTATAATGATTCAAAAAGGTTTAAAAGTTGTGGTGTTAGCAGGAAAAGATAAAAAAAAAGAGGGTGAAGTAATTGAAATCGACAGATCTGGTAACAGAGCAAAAGTAAAAGAAATAAATATGGTTAAAAAACATGTTAAAACAACAAAAGAAAAAAAAGGTGGAATTGTTTCTAAAGAGAGCTTTATTCATTTATCAAATTTAAAATTAGTTGAAACTAAAACAAAGTCAAAAAAAGAAGAGGCTAAAAAATAATGATACCCAGATTAAAAGAACTGTATTTTAAGGAAATCCAAACATCTCTTAAAGATCAATTTGGATTTAAAAACCTTTATATGGGTCCTAAACTAGAAAAAGTAATTCTAAATATGGGTCTAGGCCTAGATGGTAACGACTCCAAAGTTTTGAAGTCTTGTGAAGAGGATTTAGCTAAAATTACTGGACAAAAACCCGTAATTACAAAGTTTAAAAAGTCTGTGGCCAATTTTAAAACAAGAAAAGGGTCAAATGCAGGATTAAAAGTAACTTTAAGAAAAAATAAAATGTATGAATTTATTGATAGATTAGTAAATATCGCATTACCAAGAATTAAAGATTTTAGAGGGTTATCACCTAATGCTTTCGATAAATTTGGCAACTATACTTTTGGTGTTAAAGAACACATAATTTTTCCTGAAGTTAGCTTTGATCGAGCTGATAAAGTAAGAGGTCTAGACATTGTAATTGTAATTTCATCAAAAAATATAGAACATAGTTTTGCTTTACTAGAAAAATTAAATTTCCCGTTCATTAAAAAAGGAGACAATTAATCATGGCCAAACTTAGCTCAATTAATAAAAATAATAGAAGAATTCGACTTTCAGATAAATTTTATAAAAAAAGGGAAAAACTTAAGAAAATAATTATGAACAAAAGCCTCCCTTTAGAGGAAAGATTTAAAGCCCAACAAAAATTGTCTAAACTTCCACGAAATTCGGCAAAAACTAGAGTAATGAATAGATGTCAAATCACTGGAAGACCCCATGGTGTTTATAGAAAATTAAAGATATCCAGAATTGCATTAAGACAATTAGGATTGCAAGGAAAGATACCTGGTTTAGTTAAATCAAGTTGGTAGAAAGGAAATTATGAGTTTAAGTGACCCAATAGGAGATATGATTGCTAGAGTTAAGAATGCTCAATCTAGAAATCATAAAAAAGTAGAATTACCATCATCAAATTTTAAATCAAAAATTGCTGATATTCTAAAAAATGAGGGTTTTATAAAAGATTTTAAAGTTAATTCCGAAAATAACAAATCAATCCTATCTCTAGAATTAAAATATCATTCTGGTAATCCTGTAATAAGTGCTTTCGAGCGCGTATCAAAACCTGGAAGAAGAATTTTTTCAAGTGCTGATGGCTTACCTAAAATTAATAATGGCTTAGGTATTGCTATAATATCAACACCAAAAGGTGTAATGACTGATATAGATGCTAGAAAACAAAGAGTTGGTGGCGAAATAATTTGTAAGGTGTTTTAAATGTCTAAAATAGGAAAAATAAACATTTCAATTCCAGAAAAAGTGAAAGTTGCTTTAGCTGGGAATATTTTAAATATAGAAGGTCCTCAAGGAAAAAAATCTTTGAATATTGATTTAGATGTTTTTAATTTAGATATTAAAGATGGGAAAGAAATATCAATTAAACCAAAAAAAATAGATCAAAATACAAAAAGATTATGGGGAATGAATAGAAGTTTAATTAATAACGCTGTAATTGGATCAAGTTCAGGTTATGAAAAAATTTTAGAATTAGTGGGTGTTGGTTATAGAGCCGCTTTGAAGGGCAACCAATTAAATTTACAGTTAGGATATAGCCATGATATCAATTTTGATATTCCAGAGGGAATAAAGATTGTTGTCGAAAAACAAACAACCTTAAAAATTTCTGGTTTTGATAAACAACAAGTTGGATCTATTGTATCAAAGATTAAAACTTTAAGAAAAATTGAACCTTACAAAGGCAAAGGCATCAGAGAAAAAGGTCAATATGTCCTTAAAAAAGAAGGAAAGAAAAAATAATGAAACTTAATACTAGTATTAGAAAAAAATTCAGAGTAAGTAATAAAGTTAAAAGATCAGCACCAAAAGATAGATTAAGACTATCTATTTCAAGATCTTCAAAAAACATCTCAGCTCAAATCATTGATGATAGTAAAAATTTAACATTATTATCTGCTTCCTCAGTGGAAAAAGATATAAAATCTGGCACAAAAGTGAATAAATCAGAACTATCAAAAATTGTAGCAGAAAAACTAGCAAAAAAAGCCCAAGAAAAAAAAATTACAAAAATTTTTTTTGATAGAGGTACATACAAATATCACGGCAGAATAAAGATTTTTGCCGAAACACTTAGAAAAAATGGAATGGAATTTTAAATATGGATGAAAGAGCAGATAAAAAGAAAGACGATATTTTAGAAAAATTAGTTCATATTAATCGTATTACTAAAGTGGTTAAAGGTGGACGAAGATTTGGTTTTTCGGCATTAGTTGTTGTAGGAAACCAGGCTGGTAAAATAGGCATAGCTCATGCAAAAGCAAAACAAGTTCCTGATGCAATAAAGAAAGCTAACGAAATGGCAAGAAGAAAATTAATTCATATACCTTTAAGAGAAGGAAGAACAATTCATCATGATGTTAAAGCTAAAGATGGTTCTGGTAAAATTGTGCTTAGAGCAGCATCAAAAGGAACAGGTATTATAGCAGGTGGTCCTGTAAGAGCTGTTTGTGAAGTCTTAGGAGTAAAAGATATAGTTGCTAAATCAATGGGTACATCAAATGCACATAATGTAATTCGAGCAACAATGAAGGCATTACTTAAACAAAGCTCTCCAAAACAAATTTCAGTTATAAGAAATAAAAAGATTTCTGAGGTAATAGAAAAAAGAGGATAATGACAAAATTAAATAATAGATCAAAGATTAACAAACCTAAAATTAGAGTAGGTAGAGGTATTGGATCTGGGAAAGGAAAAACATCAGGTAGAGGAGTTAAAGGACAAAAATCTAGATCAGGTGTTGCTATTAAAAGTTTTGAGGGTGGACAGATGCCGTTATATAGAAGATTACCAAAGAGAGGTTTTAATCCAATTTCTAAAAATAAAATAGCAATTCTAAATTTAGATAAAATTCAAACATTGATAGATAAAAAAACCATCAAAACAAAAGATGTACTCAATTCAGGAACCCTTATAAAATTAAAAATAATAAATAAAAATTCAAATAAACTTAAGATATTAGGAACAGGAAATATTAAAGAAAAAATTAATATTGAGGCGGATTTAGCATCAAAATCTGCTATTGATAAATTAGAAAAAATTGGTGGATCTTTACAATTAAAAAAATAATTGGATTAAAATGAGCTCATCTACTTCCACAAATGATTTAAGAAATAGAATAATATTTACAATTGCTATATTAGCAGTTTATAGATTTGGTACTTTTGTACCTCTTCCAGGTATAGATCCTGAGCAACTCAAAATAATGATGGAAGGAAATCAAAAAGGCCTTTTAGGAATGTTTAACGTTTTTGCAGGGGGTGCAGTAAGTAGAATGGCAATTTTTGCTCTAGGTATAATGCCATATATTTCTTCATCAATTATAGTTCAGCTATTAACAGGAGTTTCAGATTATTTTAAAAATTTAAAATCCCAAGGAGAAATTGGTAGATCGAAGATCACTCAAATAACAAGATATGGAACAGTATTATTAGCAACAGTGCAAGGTTATGGTTTAGCTGTAGGATTAGAGTCATCCGTTAATTTAGTTATTAATCCAGGATTATTTTTTAAATTATCTACAGTAACAACAATTGTAGCGGGAACAATTTTTTTGATGTGGTTAGGTGAACAAATTACTCAACGTGGGATTGGAAATGGAATTTCATTAATTATTTTTGCAGGTATTGTTGCTGAAATACCTAGAGCTTTGGTGACAACATTTGAACTTGGAAGAACAGGAGCTGTTTCAACATTAATGATTTTAGCTATTTTTATTTTATTGATTTTAACAATCTTATTTATAGTTTTTATGGAAAGAGCACTTAGAAAAATTTTAATAAATTACCCTAAAAGACAAATGGGCAATAAGATGTATGGTGGAGAGTCATCTCACTTACCATTAAAAATTAATCAAGCAGGAGTTATACCTGCAATTTTTGCATCAGCGTTACTTTTATTACCTGTAACGTTCTCTAACTTCAATTTTTCTGACAATGAAACTTTTTTAAATTTAAGCTCTTATTTTACTCAAGGACAACCTTTATACATGTTGTTGTATGCATCTGGAATAATTTTTTTTACGTTTTTCTACACATCGATAACCTTTAATCCAACTGAAACAGCAGATAATTTAAGAAAATATGGAGGTTTTATTCCTGGAATAAGACCAGGAGAAAGTACAGCATTATATATAGAAAACATCCTAACTAAATTAACAACGATAGGTGCACTTTATTTAACACTAGTTTGTTTGATGCCAGAATTTTTAATAGCAAATTATCCAATTCCATTTTATTTAGGTGGAACTTCAATCTTAATCGTAGTTGTTGTTGCAATTGATACTGTAACTCAAATTCAAACAAGATTAATGAGTTCTCAATACGAGCAACTAATTAAAAAAACTAAATTTGGTAGATAGTCTAAAGTGAATTTAATTTTATTTGGTCCTCCAGGAGCTGGAAAAGGTACTCAAGCTAAATATTTAGTAAATAAATTAAATGCATTTCAAATTTCCACAGGCGATATGTTAAGAAATGAAATTAAAAAAGATAGTGAAATTGGTAAAAAAATAATTGACAACATGAACGAAGGAAAATTTGTAAATGATGAAATAGTTAACAAACTTATTGAAAATGTTTTATTTGATCCTAAAAAAAAAGGCAAATTGATTTTTGATGGTTATCCTAGATCATTAAGTCAGGCTAGAAATTTAGAATTATTATTAGACTCTTCAAATCAAAAGATAGATCTAATTATTTTTTTGAATGTAAATAAAGATACAATAATTAAAAGGATTGAAAAAAGAAAAATAATTGAAAAAAGATCCGACGATGATCTAAGTGTAATATTGAATAGATATGACACTTATATGGAAACAACTAAACCTGTCTTGAATTTCTACTCAAAAAATCCAAATTTTCATGAAATAGATGGATCTTTAAAAATTGAGGAAATAACCAGTAAAATTGATGCTTTTCTGGAGTTTTAAACGATTGAGTATAGTTGACTTTGAAAGATCATCTTATATAAAAGGCTAAAAATTTATCACATATTTATGGCTCGTATAGCAGGTATTAATATCCCACAAAATAAACTTGTTCACATTGGTTTGACTTATATTTATGGAATTGGTGATAAATTTTCACAACAAATTTGTTCTTCTTTAGAAATTCCAAAAAAAAAAAGAGTTAATGAATTAACCGACGAAGAAATTTTAAAAATTAGAGAATATATTGATCAAAATTTTAAAGTTGAAGGAGATCTTAGACGTGATTATTCCTTAAGTATAAAAAGACTAATTGATCTTGCTTCTTATAGAGGCTCACGTCATAGAAAAAAATTACCAGTAAGAGGACAAAGAACAAGATGTAATGCAAGAACTAGAAAAGGTAAAGCTATTGCAATTGCAGGAAAAAAACTAACACCACTTAAGAAGTAAAAAAATAATTTATGGCAAAAGTTGATAAAGTCGAAAATAAAGATCAAAAAGTTGAAAAAACTTCAAAAAAAATAAATAAAAGTTCTTATTCTAAAAAAAAGAAACAAAAAAAAAATATTTTAAATGGAATTGCGTATGTTCAATCAACTTTTAATAACACAATAATTTCTATAGCTGATACGAATGGAAATGTTGTTTCATGGGCTTCTGCAGGTCAAAAGGGATTTAAAGGATCTAGAAAATCAACTCCTTATGCAGCACAAATTGCAGCAGATGCTGCTGCATCAAAAGCTTTGGAGTATGGTATGAAAACTCTTTCTGTTGAAGTTAAAGGTCCTGGGTCAGGACGTGAAACAGCTTTAAGAGCCTTGCAAGCAAGAGGTTTTAAAATTCTTTCAATAAAAGATACGACACCGATGCCACATAACGGAACTAGACCACCAAAGAAAAGGAGAGTTTAATGGAAACTGAAACTGAAAATGTTAATGTTAAGAATTGGAAATCTTTAATTAAACCAACTAAGCTAGATGTAAAAATTAGCGAAGATTTAACTAAAGCGACTATAGTTGCTGAACCTTTAGAAAAAGGTTATGGTTTAACTTTAGGAAATTCTTTACGAAGAATATTATTATCTTCGATAAGAGGTGCTGCTGTTACATCAATCCAAATTGATGGCGTCTTACATGAATTTACATCCATTAAAGGTGTAAGAGAAGATGTGACTGATATAGTTCTAAACGTAAAATCTTTAGCTCTTAAATCCAACTCTGAAGGAACTAAAAAATTAGTTTTAGATGCAAAAGGTCCTGGTGAAATAAAAGCTTCAGACATATCAGAAGTAACAGACATAGAAATTTTAAACCCCGATTTAGTTATTTGTAATTTGGATGAGAATACAAATTTTCATATGGAAATGAATGTTAATACTGGTAAAGGGTATGTACCTGCAGAACTTAATAAACCTGAGGAACCACCATTAGGTTTAATTGCCATAGACTCTTTATACTCTCCAGTAAAAAAAGTTTCATATTCAGTTAGTACCGCAAGGGAAGGTAAAGCTCTTGACTATGATAAACTAACCATGGAAGTTGAAACCAATGGTTCGATTTCTGCAGAAGATGCAGTGGCTTATTCTGCTAGAATCTTCCAAGATCAATTAAAAATGTTTATCAATTTTGATGAACCAGTTGAAGCTCCTGTTAAAGAAGTATCTACTGAACCAGAATTTAATAAAAACTTATTGAGAAAAGTTGATGAACTAGAGTTATCAGTAAGATCAATGAATTGCCTTAAGAACGATAATATTATTTATATTGGTGACCTTGTTCAAAAATCAGAGGGTGAAATGCTAAGGACACCTAATTTTGGTAGAAAATCTTTAAATGAAATTAAAGAAGTTTTAACAGGCATGTCACTTTATTTAGGAATGGAAATACCTAACTGGCCACCAGATAATATAGCTGAAATGTCTAAGAAATTAGAGGAAGCTATCTAATGAGACACGGAATGGCTAATAAGAAGTTAAATAGAACTTCAGAGCATAGAAAAGCATTACTAAAAAATATGCTCAATTCTTTAATTAAATACGAGCAAATTAAAACTACCTTGCCAAAAGCAAAGTTTCTAAAACCTCAGGCTGATAAAATTATAACATTAGGTAAAAAAGACACTTTACAAACAACAAAAATGTTAGTTTCGCAATTACAAGATTTAAAATCAGCAACAAAAGTTAAAAAAACTTTGTCAAAAAGGTATGAAAAAAGAAGTGGTGGTTACACTAGAATAATTAAAGCTGGATTTAGATATGGAGATAATGCTCCAATGGCAATTATAGAATTCGTGGATAGAGATGTTGAAGCTAAAAGAATAGATAAAAAGAAAAAAGAAACCACTAAAGAAGCTGATAAAAAAGAAGACAAAAAAGTAGCATCAGCTTAATATAATAATTAAAAATCATGATTAAGAATTTTATCGTTGATTCAACGTGTAACGATATGCGTATAGATAGATGGATAAGAAATACTCTAGGTAAACTTCCACAAGGATTAATTGAAAGAAACTTAAGAAATGGAAAGATTAAAGTTAATAAAAAAAAAATTAAAAGTTCATATAAAATTAAAACAAATGATGTAATCAATATATTCAATCTAAATTTCCAAGAAAAAAAACATCAAAAAAATATTAAATTTGATCCTTCAAATGACATAATAAAATCTAATGAAGATTTAATTATTGAAAATAATGAAAACTTTATCGTCTTAAATAAAAACAGTGGTATATCAGTTCAAGGAGGAACTAAATCCAAAAAAAACTTAGTAGATATTTTTGCTAAAAGTGAAATTTTTTCTGGAACCAAACCTTTTTCTGTTCATAGACTAGACAAAGATACTTCTGGAGTTTTTATAATGGCTAAGAATAGACAAACAGCTCAATTATTTACTTCATTATTTAGATTAAGAAAAGTTCACAAAACATACTTAGCAATATGTCATGGTGAATTAGAAAAAAATTCAGGTGAGTTTAATGATGATTTAATTCGTTTTGATAATGGAAAAAAGATAATTGAAAAAGCTAAAACAATTTTTAAAGTGATTGACAAAAATAGTAATTCAACCTTAGTTCAAATGAAACCTATAACGGGTAGAAAACATCAATTAAGAAAACAATTATTTAATATAGGTCATTCAATTTATGGTGATAAAAAATATAAATCTGCAACCTCTACAAAAGGTATAAATAAAAATTTGATGCTTCATTCATTTGAAATAAAATTTATGATAAATGATAAGAAACATACTTATCAAGCGCTACTACCAGATTATTTCCGAAAATTATTAAAAACAAAAAGACTTAATTTTGTAAGTTTAAAATAAGATTTTTTACCAAAATATCTTCCAATTTATCATAGTTTTGATCCTTAATTTTTTTAAGGTTAGTTATACCTTTATTTTTAATACCACATGGTATGATTGATTCATATTTTTTAAGGTCATTATCAATATTTAATGAAAATCCATGATAAGCAATCCACTTACTTACTTTAAAACCTATAGCAGCAATTTTTTTAATTTGATTTTTATTTTTATACCAAATACCAATATTTTTTTTATCAGCGAAAGTTTCAATTTTATAAAATTTAAGTGTATCAATAATACTTTTTTCAATACAAGAAATGAATCTTCTAATGTCTTTATTTCTTTTTTTAAGATCAATAACAAAATAGCAAATTAATTGCCCAAATCCATGGTAAGTAATTTTTCCTCCTCTATTAGTTTTTACAATTTTGATCGATTTATCTAAAATTTCATTTTCATTATAACTAGTGCCAGCTGTATAAATATCATTATGTTGTAAAAACCAAATTAGTTCTTTAGAATTATTTGTATGTAAATTCATTAAACGTTCTTGCATAAAGTTTAATGCATCTTCATATTTTACAGGTTTTTTTGACTTTTTGATCTCTATATTCATTTAAAAATTGTAATCTTTATATTATGTATTAAAAGTTCCGACTGAATAATAGGAATATTTATGACTTTAATTAAAAAAATAAAAGATAAAAAAGTCAATTTTGAATTTAATAAAGAATACATCAAAGTTGTAACGGATAAAATTGCCTCTAATGATGCGTTATTTATAACAAATTCTTTTAAGGAAATGCATCCTGCAGATGCCGCAGATATCATTGAGCATTTAAGCCAAAACGATAGAGAAAATTTAATCAAATTAAATAATTTTAAAATAGATCCTGAAGTTTTCATTGAACTAAATGAGTCTGTACAGTCGGAAATTATTAAATATCTCTCATCAGAAGCTATTGTTAGAATCTTAAAGAATTTAGACTCAGATGATGCAATTGCAATTTTAGAAAATGTAGAAGAAAAAGATAAAAATTCTATATTGAGTTCATTACCGCCGAAAGATCGTTTTGCTTTACTAGAAGGATTAAGTTATCCAGAAGATAGTGCTGCAAGGATTATGCAAAGGGAATTTACTGCTATACCAAGTAATTGGTCTGTTGGACAAACTATTGATTATCTTAGAGAAAACAAAGATTTACCAGAGGAATTTTTAGAGATTTATATTGTTGATGAAAACTTTAAGCCTATAGGTACAGTTCCTTCTTCAAAAGTTTTAAGAACTCCAAGAGAATCTAAAATGTTAACAATTATGGATGACTCTACTTTTTTGATACCTGTTGATATGGACAGAGAAGAAGTTGGAAATTTATTTGAAAATTATAACTTAAATTCAGCTTGTGTTATTGATAAAAATAATAAATTAGTTGGAATGATAACATCTGATGATGTGTTAACAGTTCTCAAGGAAGAAGCTGAGGAAGATGCATTAAGATTAGCTGGAGTAGGTGACGAAGAAATTACTGATGGTGTTATTACTAAAACTAAAAGAAGATTTAACTGGTTGTTATTAAATCTTTTTACAGCATTCTTAGCTACATATTGTATAAGTTTATTTGGAGCCACTATTGAACAAATGGTAGTTTTGGCATTCCTAATGCCAGTAGTAGCCTCAATGGGTGGTAATGCAGGAATGCAAACGTTAGCTGTTACAGTAAGAACGCTTGCAACAAATGATTTAACAAAAAATAATTTTAATCAAAATATATTAAAAGAATTTAATATAGGTATTTTAAATGGAATAATTTTTGCAATTATAAGCGCTCTCATTGTACAGTTATGGTTTGAAGATAATCAACTTTCGTTAATAATTTCTATATCAATGATTTTAACAATGGTGGTAGCAGGTTTATTTGGAATACTAGTACCAGTTACTCTCAAAAGAATGAATATTGATCCTGCAATAGCATCAAGTGTTTTTGTTACAACAATAACTGATGTTATTGGATTTGTTTCCTTTTTAGGTGTAGGTGCTTACTTTTTGTAAAATTAAAAATTATCTATTAGTCGAATCTTATTAATATAGTAAGCTATAAATATTTTTGAATTTTTAATCTTATTTGATTTATTAAAGTTAAACTTATTTCTTAGTTCAAAATATTCAATTGGAACATTAAATTCTTTTTTTAATTCCTTTTTTTTTTCAATCAAAATTCTTTTTAAATTTTTTTTATTCTTAATCTTCTTTTTAAAATTAATAATATTTGTAGCTAGTTTTCCAGCTTTAATTAATTCAGTTTTGTTAAGAAGTATATTTCGTGATGAAAGTGCCAGATTATTATTATCTCTAATAGTTTTACAGAGAATGATTTTAGACTCATAATTTTTTTCAATATATTCTTTTAGCAAGTATAGTTGCTGATAATCCTTTTCACCCATAAATATTTTTTTGGGTTTTATTAATTTTGTTAAACGGTCCATAACGTCAATTACACCTTCAAAATGTCCTTTTCTAAACTTTGCGCATAAAACTTTATCTTTTTTATTTAACTTAATTTTAGATTTTCGTTTATAACCATAAATATCTTTCTTATTTGGTATGAAGACATAATCTACTCCTAATTTTTTTAAGATTGATAAATCTAATTTGTTATTTCTTGGATATCTTAAAAAATCCCTTTGGCTGTTAAATTGTGTTGGATTCACAAAAATACTAACAATAGTCTTTTTACATTGTTTTAGTGAACTTTTGATTAAAGATATATGACCCTTATGAAGACTTCCCATAGTTGGTACAAAGCCTAATTTTGTGACACCAAATAATGCCTCATTTAAATCATTATTATTTATTAAAATTTTCATTTGTATAAAACATTTTAATAAGTAAAACATTTAAATGATTAAACAAGCAATTATTCCATTAGCAGGACTGGGTACCCGTCTACTTCCACTAACAAGTGTTTTTGCAAAAGAACTTTTACCAATTAACGGAAGGCCTGGTATTGAGTATATTTTAGATGAATGTATTGATGCTGGTATTAAAGAAGTAGTTTTTATAATTTCTGATAAAAAAATAATGATTAAAGATTATTTTTATAATGACACTTTTTATAAAAGTATAATTAAAAAAAAGAAAGATCCTAGAATTACAAAAGAATACAAAAAAATATTAAGATATAAGAAAATGATAAAGTTTGTTTATCAAAATAAACCTTTAGGCACTGGTGATGCTGTATTAAAAACTGAAAAATATATTAAGAATAATTTTTTTTTAATGTTACTACCTGATGATCTTATAATTAAAAAAAATTGTTCAAAATCTATGATTAAAGTTCATAAAATTTACAAATCATCAGTAATGGCCAGTATGAATGTCAATCGTAAAACAGTTTCTAGATGGGGCATTTATAAGATAGACAAAAAATTAAATAAAAAAAACTATTTAATAAATAAAGTTATAGAAAAACCATCAGTTAAATTTGCGCCTTCAAATAAAGCTGTAATTGGTAGATACATTTTACCTAAAAGGATTTTTTTAAAATTAAAAAAACTAAAACCAGGTAAAAGTGGAGAACTACATATTACAGATGCAATCCAATCACTAATAAATGATAAAGAAAAATTTATTGCACATAATTTTTCAGGTAAATATTTAGATTGTGGAACGATGGCCGGTTATATTAAATCATCAATGGAAATAAAAAAAATATGAAATTATGCATGATAGGTACTGGCTATGTTGGACTAGTAAGTGGAGTTTGTTTTTCTGATTTAGGTAATGATGTGATTTGTGTTGATAAAGATATAAATAAAATTAATTCCCTTAAAAAAGGAAAAATTCCTATTTATGAGCCCGGTTTATCAGAATTAGTAAATAAAAATTATAAAAATAAAAAGTTATCATTTTCTTCAGATTTAAGAACATCAGTAAAAAATAGTGATATTATTTTTATTTGTGTTGGCACACCTACAAAAAAAGGTGGAAGCTCTGCAGATTTAAATCAAATTTATAATGTTGCAAAAGAACTGAGTTTATCAATAAATAAGTTTAAAATAATTATAACAAAATCTACAGTTCCAGTTACTACTGGTGATGAGATTGAAAAAATTTTATCTAAAAAAAATAGTAAAAATAAATTTGCAGTTATATCTAATCCCGAATTTTTAAGAGAAGGTGAGGCTATAAGAGATTTTACTTATCCTGATAGAGTAGTAATTGGTTCTAACGACATAAAATCAAATAAGATTATGAAAAATTTATATTCACCCTTAATATCAAAAGGAGCTCAATATGTTCATACATCAAGAAGAGCTGCTGAATTGATCAAATATGCATCTAATGCTTTTTTAGCTACAAAGATCACATTTATAAATGAAATAGCAAATTTATGTGAAAAAACTGGAATTGATGTTGAAGATATTTCTATAGGAATGGGTCTAGATAAAAGAATAGGTAGTCGTTTTTTACGAGCAGGCCCAGCATATGGTGGCTCCTGTTTTCCAAAAGACACTAGAGCTATCATCTCTACAGCAGATAAATTTAAAACTAATTTATCAGTAATTAAGTCAGTAATAAAATCTAATCAAAATAGATCAAGTATCTTACTTAAGCGAGTTCATGCAATTTTAAAAAATAAAGTAAAAAATAAAAAGATAACTTTTCTTGGTGTGACCTTTAAAGCAAATACAGACGACATGAGAGACTCTTCGAGTCTTATTATGATACCAGCTTTGTCTAAAAAAGGAGCATTAATAAAGTATTATGATCCTACTGGTTTTAAAAAAGATTTTGAAAAAATTAAAAATGTTTCATATGAAAACACAATTAAAAAATCTTTAGAAGGATCTGATCTAGTCATAATTCATACAGAATGGAATGATTTTAAATCATTAAATTTTAAAAATATGGTAAAGGGTAAAAAATTTATCATTTATGATATGAGAAACATATATTCACCATCAAAAATAAAAGCTCAAGGTTTTAAATATTTTAGTATTGGTAGGTAGAGTTTTATTTTAGCTCAAATATTGCATCAACTTCCACTGAAACACCAAGTGGTAAACTGTTTGTGCTTACAGCAGCTCTTGTATGCATTCCAGCTTCCCCAAAAATTGAAGCTATCAAATCAGAAGCTCCATTAATTACTTTTGGTTGTTCAGTAAAATCGTCAGTAGAATTTACAAAACCAGTTAATTTAATACATGATTTAACTTTGGATAAATCATCTCCACAAGCTTTTTTAACTTGCGCAACAATACTTAATGCACATCTTTTAGCTGCATTATAACCTGCTTCAGTATCTAAATCTTTTCCAACTTTACCCTTTATTAATTGACCATTATCATCAATTGATATTTGTCCTGAAATAAAAAGCATTCTTCCTGAAATCTTTGCTGCCACATAATTTCCTACTGGGGCTTTGGCATCTGGTAAATTTATATTTAGTTCCTTTATTTTGTCATTGTAATTCATTTTGATTTCCTTTTTTTTGATTTTTTAGTTTTATCGTATTCTTTTCTTTTCTCAATCAATATTAATGCTTCTTCCATAGTAATTTCTGTTGGATCTTTTTCTTCAGGTATTGTTGCATTAAGAGATTTATATTTAATGTATGGGCCGTATTGTCCTTTCATTATTCGAACTGGTTTTTTATCCTCAGGATGTTCACCTAAATCTTTGATCATTGACGAAGACATTCTTCCAGGTTTAGCTTCAGCTATTAAGGTTATTGCTCTATTTAATCCAATAGAAAAAATTTCTTCAATATTTTCTATTCGTGCCGACTTATTTTCACATTTTAAATAAGGACCAAATCTTCCAGTATTTAATGTAATTTCTTTTTGATTGTCAGGATTAATTCCTAAAGATTTTGGTAAAGAACATAAAAATTGAGCTTTTTCCAAATCAATATTTTCTAATTCAAGACCTTTAGGAATAGAAACATTTTTTAAAAGTTCATTGACATCCGATTTTATTTTTTTAGTTTTCTTTTTTTTCTTTGGTTGTTTTTCAATAATTAGATCTTCTGGAATTTTCTCATATTGAAGGTAAGGACCAAATCTACCATTTTTTAAATATATATCGTTACCATTTTCATGTTTTCCAATAAATTTTGGTTCAGCCAATTGTGCTTGTGCAGCAGCTTTAGCTTTTGATAAAGGTCTTGTAAACTTACATTCTGGATAGTTTGAGCAACCTATAAAAGCACCACCTCTGAAACTGTTTTTTAGACTAAGAGTTCCAGTGTTGCATAATTGACATTTTCTAACAATATTTCCATTATCATCTTTATCAAATACTAAATCTCCTAAACTGTCATTTAAGAGATCTAAAACTTCTCTAGTTCTTTTTTCTTTTACCTCAGAAACATTATTATGAAAATCTTTCCAAAATAATTCTAAAACTTTTATCCAACTTTCTTTTCCTGTGGTAATTTCATCAAGTTGATCCTCTAAACTTGCTGTAAAATTATAATCAACATATTTAGAAAATAATTTTTCTAAAAAAGCTGAAATTAATTTTCCTCTATCTGTAGGAAAAAATCTTTTATTTAAAATTTCAGCATATCCTCTATTAGCTATTGTAGAAATTATGCTTGCATAAGTAGATGGTCTTCCAATGCCTAGTTCTTCAAGTTTTTTTACCAAACTTGCCTCAGAATATCTTGGAGGAGGTTGAGTAAAATGTTGTTCATCTAATAAAGCTTCTATATTAACTGGTTCTTTAGACATCTCAGGTAAAATGTTTTCATCATCATCTTTATTTGGATTATTATAAATTTTTAAAAAACCATCAAATTTAAGAACAGAACCACTAGCTTTACAAATTGTACCTTTGTCATTTGATGTAATAGTAATTGTATTTCTATCAAATTTTGCAGTTTCCATTTGAGAAGATAAAGCTCTTCTCCAAATCAAATCGTAAAGTTTATTTTGATCTGTACTTAAATATTTCTTAATACTTTGTGGGGATCGGATAATATCTGTAGGTCTTATTGCTTCATGAGCTTCTTGAGCATTTTTTGCTTTTTTTCCAGAATAATTGAGAGCTGTTTCAGGCAAATACTCGTTACCAATTTCTTTTTTTATATAATCTCTAAATGTTAAAACAGCATCTTTAGATAAATTAGTTCCATCAGTTCTCATGTAGGTAATTAAACCAATTGTTTCACCCTCAATTTCAATACCCTGGTAAAGTTTTTGTGCAATTTGCATAGTTCTTGATGCTCCAAAACCTAATCTGCTTGAAGCAGTTTGTTGAAGAGTAGACGTAGTAAATGGACCTGAGGGGTTTCGACTAATTATCTTGCTTGATATATCAGTTATATCAAATTTTTTTTTATTAATATTTGAAATAGCTTTGTTGATTTCATCCTTATTTTTAAAAGAAAATTTTTCAATTTTTTTATTATCTAGTTGACTAATACTAGCTGTAATATTTTGTTTTTTATTGTCATTAAATTTTACACTTAAAGTCCAAAATTCTTCTGGTTTAAAAGATTCTATTTGATGTTCTCTTTCAGTGATTAATTTAAGAGCGACAGACTGAACTCTTCCAGCAGATTTTGAACCCGGTAATTTTGTCCAGAGTATTGGTGAAATATTAAAACCAACTAAATAATCTAAAGCTCTTCTAGCCATATAAGCATCAACTAATAATGGCTCAATTTGTCTTGGATTTTCAATTCCATGGATTACAGCTTTTTTAGTTATCTCATTAAAAACAACTCGTTCAATTTCTTTATCTTTTAAAAGTTTTTTTTCATTTAAATATTCTTTTACATGCCAGGCAATGGCTTCACCTTCACGGTCAGGGTCGGTAGCTAATATAATTTTAGACGAGTCTTTTGCCGCATCAGTAATTTCTTTAAGATATTTTTTTGAAAAACTGTCAACTTCCCACTCCATTTTGAAATCTTGATCTGGATCAACTGAACCATTTTTAGAAGGTAAGTCTCTTATATGACCATAACTTGCTAAAACTTTATAATCATCACCCAAATACTTATTAATTGTTTTAGCTTTAGCAGGACTTTCTACAATGACCAAATTCATAGACTACAAACTACTCAAATCACTTAGATAGTCAATTTAATAAATTTTTGTCTTTGTTTCCTCTTTATTTTTCAATCTTTTGATATTTTCTCTATGAGTAAAAAATATCAAGACAAACATAATAGTAAAAAAAATTCCCTGATCAAATTGAGTTAAAATTAATAAATATATTGGTATGGAAGCTGCACCTACTAAAGATGATAACGAAGAATACTTAGAAATGAAAAAAGTTACAAACCAAGAAATAGTAAAAATAATTCCAAAATAAATATTTATAGCAAATAAAATTCCGACATAAGTTGCAACACCTTTTCCACCTTTAAATTTTAACCAAATTGGAAAAACATGACCTAAGAAAGCACACAAAGAGGCAATATATAAAAAATCTTGATAAAAAATTTTTACATAAACGACAGGAGTTATTGCTTTCAAAATATCTAGTACCAATGTTGAGTAACCTATTGTTTTATTTCCAGTTCTCAGCGCATTAGTAGCTCCAATGTTACCTGAACCAATTTGTCTAATATCTTTTTTTAAAAAGATTTTTGTTAAAATAAAACCAAATGGTATGGAGCCCATGAGGTAAGAAATTATACCTATTAAAAAAATATCCATTCTATAGCTTAAATAATTCTTTTCCTTTTACAAAGGTATTTGTAACTTTTCCTTGAAGTTTTTTATCTTCTATTGAAGTATTTTTTGATTTTGAGATTAATTTTTCTTTTTTTACAATCCATGGTTTATCAATATCAACTATACATAGGTCAGCATCATTTCCTATAGAAAGATTTCCTTTATTTATTTTAAGTATTTTTGCAGGATTAGATGTCAGAGACCTAATAATAGTCTCAAGCTTAAGAGATCCATTATGATATAATTCTAAACTTAAAGATAATAAAGTTTCTATACCTGAAGCTCCGGTAGCAGCTTGAGCAAAAGTTAATCTTTTTGATTCTTCATCTTCAGGTTTATGATCTGAAACAATTACATCAATCAAACCATCTTTTAAACCTTGAACCAAAGCTAACCTATCTTCCTCTCTTCTTAATGGGGGAGATAACTTTAAAAAAGTTCTAAAATCTCCAATATCATTTTCATTTAATGAAAGGTTATTAATTGAAACACCCGAGGTAAATTTAACAATTTCTTTTCTATGTTTTATAACTTCGACTGATTTTTGTGATGATAATTGTGATATGTGATATCTACATTTGACTTTTTCTAGCAGTGTTAAATCTCTTTCAATTAAAATTCTTTCTGCTATTTCTGGGATACCCGATAATCCCAATTTAGATGCAATTATTCCAGAATTTATCATACCGTTTTTCGCGAGCTCGAAGTCTTCAGCGTGTTGCATTATCAAACAACCTAAATCTTTTGCTGAGTTCATTATCCTTGACATTAATCTAGGATTTTGAATTGTTTTTATTCCATCGGTGAAAGCAATTATTCCTTTATTTTGTAAAAGACCAAATTCTGTCATGTTGGTACCTTCAATATTTTTTGTAAGAGAAGCACATGGAAAAATATTTATTTTTGACTTATCTCTTCCTCTTCTTTTTAAAAAGTCGACTATAGATACATTGTCTATAATTGGATCAGTATTTGGCATTGTAACCACTGATGTTACTCCTCCTGATAAAGCTGCATTGCTTAAGGTTCTAAAATTTTCTTTATATTCATATCCAGGTTCACCAACAAAAACCCTCATATCTACCAAGCCTGGAAAAATATATTTCCCTTTTAAGTCAATCGGTTTTTCTCTACTTGGTAAATTGTTAACATTAACTTTTTTTCCTATAGCTTCGATTTTACCATCTTCACTTATGATCAAACCTCCAATATCATTAATTGAATTATGAGGGTCGATTATATTAGCGTTTATAAAATATTGCTTTTTCATTTATGTACAAAATATCTTCAAGCAAGCCATTCTTACAGCCACACCCAGTTCAACTTGTTCTTTAATTACGCTCTTATTTATGTCATCAGCTAGTATTGTATCTATTTCTATACCTCTATTCATTGGTCCTGGGTGCATAATTAATGCATCGGACTTAGCATGTTCTAATTTATCAGGAGTTAATCCATAATATTCATAATATTCTCTATTTGATGAAAGGTATGAACTTGTCATTCTTTCATTCTGTAATCGTAACATCATTACAATATCACAATCCTTCAAACCCTTTTTCATGTCAGTAAAAGTGTTAACACCAAATTTTTCTATTTCCTTTGGCATTAAATTTGTTGGAGCAACTATATTTACCTCAGCTCCTAACATGTTGAGTAAATATATATTTGATCTAGCTACTCTTGAATGAAGTATGTCACCACATATTGCAATTTTTAAACCTTCAATTTTATTTTTTCGAGTTTTAATTGTTAAAGCATCTAAAAGAGCTTGAGTAGGGTGCTCTCTTCTTCCGTCACCAGCGTTTAACACTGCACAATTAACTTTTTGTGAAAGTAAGTTACAAGCACCAGAGTCTTGATGTCTTACTACAATAATATCTGGATGCATCGCATTTAAGGTCATGGCTGTATCGATTAACGTTTCACCTTTTTTAATTGCAGAGTTACTTATATTCATAGACATAACGTCCGCACCAAGTCTTTTACCAGCCAATTCAAATGAACTCTGAGTTCTAGTAGAAGGTTCAAAGAATAAATTGATTTGAGTCTTTCCTCTCAATACATCTATCTTTTTATTTTTGCTTTGATTAACTTTTATAAATGTATGTGCTTCATCAAGTATTAAATTAACATCATTAATTGACAAATCCTGGATACCTAACAAATGTTTTTGGGAAATTTTAATAGCTTTATCTGTTTTAATTGCCATTAAAACCAACTCTATAACTATAAACGTCTACAATAGCAAGTATTAATTATTTAAAAAATCTATTGCTCCTTGCAATATAAAAGCAGCTGCATTTTCATCGATTTTCTTTTCTCTTTTACTCACATTAATATCTAATTGACTAGAAAGGTTAAAAGCACCAACTGTTGATAATCTTTCATCCCACAAGCAAATAGGCAGTTCAATACTCTTTTCTATATTGTTAGAGGTATCTTTTACAGATTGGGCGGAACTACCTGAAGAACCATCCATATTGAGGGGGTTTCCTATTATGATTCCTTTTATATTATTTTCTTCAATTATTCTTTTTAATTCATCAATAAGGTCTTTAGCAGTAGATCTATTAATAGTTTTAAAAGGTGTAGCAATTAATTGTTTTTCATCACAAATAGACACACCTATTCTTTTTGAGCCAAGATCCAAACCTATTAATCTGCATTTATCCAACTGTTTTTTTTTGAATTCCTTTAAGGTGATCATATTGTATATTTTAAACTTAAGTGGTAGTTTGCGTCATATTAAAATATCATATGAGCATAGATCTTAAAACAATAAAGCATATATCAAAATTATCAAGAATATCAGTGGATGAGCAAAAAGCTGAGAAATTAGTTGAAGATTTGAATTCTATTTTTAAGTTTATTGAAAAACTTAATAAATTGAAAACAGATAATGTTGAGCCTCTAACATCAGTGGCTGAAACTACTCTTAAATTAAGACCAGATGAAGTTAAAAGCAAAGATATTCGAGAACAAATAATAAAAAATTCACCTCAAGATAATGAGGATTATTTTGTTGTTCCAAAGGTGATTGAATAATGTCTGATATTACAAAACTAACACTTTCAGAACTAGTCAAAAATATAAAAGATAAAAAACTATCTTCTGAAGAAGTTACAAAGGCATTTATTGATAGATCTGAAAAATCGAAAGAATTAAATACCTATATTACAGAAGATTATTCATCTGCATTAGAAAAATCTAAAAAATTTGATCAAAAACCAAATCTTGATTTAAAACTACCTGGTATACCAATAGCTGTTAAGGATTTATTTTGTACTAAGGATATTCGTACTACTGCTGGAAGTAAGATTTTAGATAATTTTATACCAAGCTATGAATCTACAGTAACCCAAAATATCTGGAACGAGGGAGCTATTCTTCTTGGAAAATTAAATTGTGATGAATTTGCAATGGGATCTTCTAATGAAACTAGTTTTTTTGGTAACGTTCAAAATCCAATAGATAAAAATTTGGTTCCAGGAGGATCTTCAGGTGGCTCCGCTTCTGCGGTGGCTGGTCAGTTAACGCCAATAACTATTGGAACAGATACAGGAGGATCTATTAGACAACCAGCTTCGTTTACTGGAACAGTTGGTCTAAAACCAACATATGGAAGTTGTTCACGATATGGAATAGTTGCTTTTGCATCATCTTTGGATCAAGCAGGTCCTATGGCACAAAATGTCAAAGACTGTGCTTTACTTCATGAGGTTATCAGCACTTATGATCCAAAGGATTCAACATCTATTGATTTTAAAAGAAATGAATACAGCAAAGAACTTACAAACAATATAAAAGGAACAAAAATTGGAATACCAAAAGAATATAGAGTTGATGGAATGCCAAAAGAAATTGAAGAACTTTGGCAAAAAGGTATTCAATATGCAAAAGACTGTGGAGCTGAAATAGTTGATATATCACTACCTCATACAAGTTATGCATTGCCAAGTTATTATATAGTGGCACCAGCAGAGGCCTCATCTAATTTAGCGCGTTATGATGGTGTTAAATATGGATTTAGAGCAAAAGGAGAAAACCTTATAGACATGTATGAAAAAACAAGATCAGAAGGTTTTGGTGCTGAAGTGCAAAGGCGAATTATGATTGGAACTTATGTTCTATCATCAGGATATTATGATGCTTATTATCTTAAGGCTCAAAAAGTTAGAAAATTAATTAAAAATGATTTTGATGACGCATATAAAAAAGTTGACGCAATATTAACTCCATCAACACCTAGTTCAGCATTTAAGATTGGAGAAAAGAAAGACGATCCAGTCTCAATGTATTTGAACGATATATTTACTGTTCCGGTAAATTTGGCAGGATTACCAGGTATATCGATTCCTGCTGGGCATGACTCTAAAGGTTATCCATTAGGCTTACAAATTATTGGTAAAGCTTTTGATGAACAGAATATACTGAATATTGCCTTTGCAATGGAGGAGAAGATTAATTTCAAAAATAAGATTACTGATTGGTGGATAAAGTGAGTAAAAAAAATTTAGAATATTTAATCAATCGAAAAGATAATCAATATGAGGTTATAATTGGTTTAGAGGTTCATGCTCAAGTATTATCAGAGTCAAAATTATTTTCTACCTCAGCTACCAAATTTGGAGCCGAACCAAATACTCAAGTAAGTTTAGTTGATGCTGCATTCCCAGGAATGTTACCTGTAATAAATGAATTTTGTGTTAAACAGGCTATTAAAACTGGTATTGGCCTTAATGCAGAGATTAATAAACGTTCAGTATTTGATAGAAAAAATTATTTTTATGCAGACTTACCTCAAGGATATCAGATTTCTCAATTTAAAGACCCTATAGTAGGTGAGGGTAAAGTTATCTTAGACATGCCTGATGGACAAAAAGAAGTTGGTATTGAAAGGTTACATTTAGAACAAGATGCAGGAAAAAGCATACATGATCTTGACCCTCAAAATACTTTTGTAGATCTTAATAGATCGGGTGTAGCTTTAATGGAAATTGTAAGTAAACCAGACCTAAGATCTCCTGATGAGGTTAGTGCATACATCAAGAAATTAAGATCAATTATGCGATATTTAGGTACATGTGATGGTAATATGCAAGAAGGATCATTAAGAGCAGATGTTAATGTTTCTGTAAGAACAAAAGGTTCAAAAGAATTAGGAACAAGATGTGAAATTAAGAATGTAAATTCTATCAAATTTATGCAAATGGCTATTGAATATGAAGCAAATAGACAAGTTGATTTAATCGAAGAGGGTAAATCTATTGATCAAGAGACAAGATTATTTGATACAAAAAAAAATGAGACAAGATCAATGAGATCAAAAGAAGATGCACATGATTATAGATATTTTCCAGATCCTGATTTATTACCTTTAGAAGTTTCTGATGAATTTATTAACAATCTTAAAAATGATATTCCAGAATTACCAGACGATAAAAAGAAAAGATTTATTGATGAATTTAAGCTGTCACCATATGAGGCTACCATCTTAGTCTCAGATATTGATACAGCAAAATATTTTGAAGAAGTTGTTGCTAAGATGGGTAAGAACAAAGATATGAAATTAGCTGTTAATTGGATAACAGGTGAATTATTTGCTGTTTTAAATAATAAAAATTTAGAAATTTCTCAAAGCCCAGTAAGTGCAAAGAATTTAGCTATATTAGTTAACTTAATAAAGAATGGTACTATTTCAGGAAAAATAGCAAAAACTGTATTTGAATTAATGTTAGATGGGGATAAAGATCCTCAAAAAATTGTTGAAGAAAAAGGATTAAAACAACAAAGCGATCCTAAAGCTATAGAAACTTTAATTGATAAAATAATTAATGATAATAGAGAAAAAGCAATTGAGTATAAGCAAGGCAAAGAAAAATTATTTGGTTTCTTTGTTGGTCAAGCAATGAAGGTCTCTGGTGGTAAAGCCAATCCTCAACTTATAAATGAGATATTAAAGAAAAAACTTCAGTAGAATGGGTGCAAACCTTGATATTACAGAAAAATTACAAAATTACATTAATGATTTTGGTTTAAATTTACATCCAGTACAACATGAGATAATCAATTATAATAAAACTCTAGGTGACATCAAAAGAATGCAGATTGATCCTACTCAATGTCATTTTCTTCATCTAATTATAAAGATATCAAATATTAAAAATGTTCTTGAAATTGGAACTTTTACAGGACTTAGTGCTCTCTCAATTTCACTAGCCTTACCTGATGAAGGAAAATTAATTGCTCTAGATAAAAACGAAGAGACAAACAAAATAGCATTAGATTTTTTCAAAAAGGCTAATCAAGATCATAAAATTCAAACAATAATAAAACCTGCCCTTGAAAGTTTGAAAGATTTAAAAAATAATAAATTTGATATGGTTTTTATTGATGCTGATAAAATGAACTACAAAGAATATTATGAAAAATCTTTAGAGCTGTTAAGTAAAGGTGGATTAGTCATTATTGATAACGTTTTATGGCATGGTGAGGTGGTAGATGAAAAAAAAAATGATAAATTCACTATAAATATTAGAGAATTTAATAAATTTGTATCTGAGGACAAAAGAGTAGAACAAATCATTATCCCACTTGGTGATGGAATGACTGTTTGTAGAGTTTTATAATGTTCAAAGTTTTTGGTTTTTATAAATTTATTAAAATTAAATCTTTAAAAAAAAATAAAGATCTTTTACAAAAATTTCTTACATCAAATAATATAAGAGGAACTATTATAATTGCCAAAGAAGGATTAAATGGCACTATTTCTGGTGGTGTTAAAGATATAGATAAAATTATCAAAAGATTAAAATTTTTATTCTCTTTTAAAAAATTTGATAATAGCAATGAATCTAAATCCAAATTTCAACCATTTCATAAACCCAAAGTTAAGATTAAAAAAGAAGTAGTCCCAATGAATTTGACGTTAAATTCTAAAGATAGGAATATACAAACTCATTTAGACCCAAAAGAATGGAATAAACTGATTAAAAATAAAGATACACATATAATTGATACTAGAAAACCTTTTGAATACAAAGTTGGAACTTTCAAAAAATCAGTAAATCCAAATATCAATAATTTTAGGGACTTTCCTAAGTATCTAAATAAACTTAAAAAGAACAAACCTGTAGCAATGTTTTGTACTGGTGGAATACGTTGTGAAAAAACTTCAGTATATTTAAAAAAAAAGGGTTTTGAAAATATCTTTCAATTAAATGGAGGGATTCTAAATTATCTAAAAAAAATAAAGAAAACAGAAAGTTTATGGAAAGGTGAGTGTTTTGTTTTTGATAACAGAATTAGTCTCAAGCATGAATTGAAGATAGGCACATATTCCATGTGTAGTGGATGCAGAATGCCTATATCTCCAAAAGACAAAAGATCAAATAAATATGAGGAGGGCGTTTCTTGCCCAAATTGTCATGATAAACTAACAGAAACACAAAAATCACGTTTTAGAATGAGACAAAGTCAGGTATACAAAGCAAAACAATCAAGAAAAAAATATATTTTTCAAAAAGAATTTAAATAAGGATATTTTTGTCTACTTCATACAAGCTTACCAAAGATCCAATATGGTTTTTACTTCGTAAAGTCACAATACCAGCTAGTGTAGGATCTCTTTTCCAAACATTTTATAATTTAGTCGATACTTGGTTTGCAGGAAAAATCTCAGCAGAAGCTATAGGTGCTATAGCCAAATCATTTCCAATTTACTTTACTATAATAGCTGTTGGAGTTGGAATAGGTGCTGCTACTAATGCAATGATTGGCAATGCTATCGGTGAAAAAAAAGAGAGAGTTGCATCTATGTATATTGCACAATCTTTAATTTTTGCTTTAGTAATTTCAGTATTAGTAACAATTTTTGGTTTAAATGCATCTAATTTTCTTCTCGGAGTTATGGGATCTGATGTTTCAGGGATTACACTTACGAGAGAATATTTAGATATTATTTTTTATGGAACTTTTATTGTATTGATACAAATTTCTTTAAATGGAACATTGAATGCTCAAGGTGATACGAAAAGTTATAGAAATGTTTTAATATTTAGCTTTTTCTTAAATATTTTTTTAAATCCTCTTTTTATATGGGGATATGGAGTAATTCCTCCTTTTGGTATAGCTGGACTTGCTATAGCAACGGTGATTTCACAGCTGATCGGAACAATCTATTTAGCTTATAAAGTTAATAATTGTAAAATTAGAGAATACTTAAAAATAGCATGTTTTATTCCAAAGGTTGAATATCTAAATCCTTTAACAAGACAGTCGGTACCTGTTATGTTTAGCATGTTGTTTATTGGAGTTGGAATTTTTAATATTTTATATTTTATTGGACAATTTGGTGATTTAGCTACCGCAGGATATGGGGCAGCTTTAAGAGTAGAGCAAGTTTTTTTACTTCCAGTGATTGGATTAAACACAGCAGTTCTCTCTATAGGAGGTCAAAACTTTGGTGCAAAAGCTTATGACAGAATAAGAGAATTATATACAAAAGCATTATTTTTTGGATCTTCTTTTATGGCTGTTGCAGGTATAATATTATTTTTTGGAGCTGAGTTTTTTGTGTCACTATTTACGGACAATCAAGAAGCAGTAAAACATGGTGCAATTTATCTAAAAGTTGCAGCATTGATTGGCCCAATTTATCCAGTATTCTTTATTACAACAGCCGTATTTCAAGCTGTGAAGAAACCTCTTTATAGTCTTTATCTAAGTATATTTAGATTAACTGCGTTTCCTTTTTTGAGCTTATGGTATGTAATTAATATTAGAGGGGGAGATTATGAAGATATTTTTTATACTATTATGGCGACTAATTGGGCAATGGGAATTGCTGTTTTAATATTCATAGGTTATTTTCTTAACAATGTATTTAAACAAAATAAAACTATTTTTAGTTATTAGTATTTGCTTAATATTTTTTTTTCTTACTTACAATGATGTAAAGTCTTATGAAATTAAGATTATTGATGGAGATACAATACATTTAAACAATGAAAAAATAAGATTTACTGGAATAGATACCCCAGAACTTAAACAAACTTGTAAGAAAAATAGTGAAATTATCTATTGTGGAATTGAAGCAAGACAATTGTTAATAGATAAAATTGGTAAAGATAAAGTGATTTGTGTTAGAGAGGGTAAGGATAGATACAAAAGAACTTTAGCTGAATGTTTTGTAAACGATCTTAGTTTATCAAGATATTTAGTTAGAGAAGGATATGCTTTTGCTTATAGAAAATATTCCAAAAAATTTATAAATGATGAAGATTTTGCAAAAAAAAATAATATGGGCATGTGGTCTATGAATTTTGAATACCCTTGGGATTGGAGAAAAAAAAATTAATCTTTTTTAAGCTTATTTTCTAACTTTCTAACAAAGTAAGAAACTATTAATATTAAAACTAAGTATTCTAATATTAAAAAAGTATAGATTTCCAAAGGTCTATAAGTTGTAACTACCAATTCATTTGCTTTTCTTGTCAAGTCACCTATACCAATTATCGAAACCAATGATGACATTTTCAATACATAAACAAATTGATTTCCAATTGCTGGTAAAATATTTTTAATTGCTTGAGGTAGAATAACTAACCTCAATTTTCTAAAGAAATTTAATCCTAAAGAACTTCCTGCTTCCCATTGAGCTTTTTTGATTGAGTTTATCCCTGCTCTAAAAATTTCAGCTTGAAATGCACTTTCACTTATAGATAAGGCAATAATTCCTGAAACAAAAGGACTAAAACTTACTCCAGTCATTATTGGTAAACCATAATAAATCCATAGAATTAAAACTAGTAGAGGAATAGCTCTTACTATTTCAACATATCCAATATTTAAATAAGTCAAAAACTTACTTTTTGCTAAGGACGGGACTGCAACAATAAAACCAACGATCATTGAAATAACAATCGATACTACTGAAATATAGATAGTTGTAGTTATCCCACTTAATAAAAATTTAAGATTAGTTAATCCCTCAACATTGTTTGGAGATAAAATCAACCAATCAAGTTCACTTTTACCACATGAGGTTAAGGGTAGTATCAGAAGTAAAAAAAATAAATTTCTCACTCTCTGATTTATAAAGAATTAAATATTAATTACTAATTGATTATAAGCTTTTTAAATTATATTTCCCTAATAACTTGGTAAAGAAGCCTGATGATTTTTTCTTTTTAATCCAGTCATTAACGTAATTGTTCCATTTATCATCACCCTTAGGAACCATCATTGCTAAGAAAGCAGGATTTTTTTCTCCATCTGGAACTATAGCAAGTTGAGGATATTTAATTACTAGTTTATTTGCTTCTGTCGAACTTGTAATGTTTCCATCAGCTCTTCCAGCTAATACTTCTTGAAAATCTCTTGCAGGTGCTTCAACTGAGTTCAATTTTGATTTAGGAAAAAATTCTTTTGCTTTTTCTTCTTGAGAAGTACCAAGTGTTGTAGCAATCGTTACACTTGAATTATTAAGTGAATCCCACGTTGAAAATTTTTTTAAATTCTTTTTAAGAACCAATGGCACAGTTCCATATTTATAATAAGTGTCTGTAAATCCCGCTACTTCAGCTCTTTTTGGTGTTTTAGTTACACTTGTAGAAATATCATATCTTTCAGATGTGATACCAGAAACTATAGTTTTCCATTCTGCAGGAACAAATTCAACTTTAACTCCCATATCTTTAGCTAGTTCGTTCATTACATCGATGTCAAATCCTTTATATTTATTGGTTGCTGGATCTTTCATTGTCATTGGATCCCAGTCTCCAGTAGTTCCAACTTTTAAAACTCCAGCTGAAAATATTTTGTCCAAATTAGACTCTGCGTTTAAAGAAAAGGGTAAAAAAACAAATAATGATATTAGAAGTAATTTTTTCATAGCTTAAAATAACCTATTTGAAAGTTTATAGAGACTATAATCTTGACGCAGCGTCGTTCATCCAAGAAAACAAATGTTGTGAAAAAGAACGTCTAACAAACAGATTAACTGCATTTTTATCATGATTATGAACTATTATATCTATTTTATTTAAAATTGTTTGTGTTACAGCTCCCTTTTTATTTTGAAAATCATTAAAATTAAAAGGAGATCCAGTTTGAAACAATTCATAAATTTTGTTTCCTTTGAGATTAATCATCACAAACTGATCTGTAACATCTGTTACTGCACCAAGATTTAACTTTGAAATGTTATTATTTAATAATTCTTCAGTTTCATAGTTATTTGTATTTTCATCAACTGGCTCATTAGAATAAATCATCCATTCATCAGGACTTAACCAAACTGCTGTTAATTTATCACTTTGAGTAGACGTATTGGCTTCGGTTGGTAATAAAATATTTAAAGATTTCCCAACAGCAGAAATAAATTCTCTTTTTTTACCCCTTATTACCAATTTCATTATTGGTTTGATCTCTTTTATTTGAAGATCTTGCATCAATATATCTTTGGGCAGTGCTTGATTATAATTAAGCATTTAATCTCTTATTCTCCTTATCTAAAAAAACAGGATCAGCAACTGTTACGTTAATATTCTTATTTTCCATCGGGATCATTAATTTTTGTCCAATCATATTCTTTCCACCTCTAACAACTCCTAGAGCTATAGATTTTTTAAGGTTTGGACTGTAATAACTTGATGTAATATGTCCCAACATTTCTATAGGTGATTTACTTATATCGGCTACTATTTGTGCTCCTTCTTCTAATACTTCATTAGGATCTTCAGTTAGTAATCCAACAAGCTGCTTTCTATCTTCTCTAATAGTATCAGATCTATATAAAGATCTTTTTCCAATAAAATCATATTTCTTTTTACTTACAATCCAATCCATCTGTAAATCGATAGGTGTCATTGTAGCGTCAGTATCTTGGCCAACAATTATAAAACCTTTTTCAGCACGAAGTAAATGCATTGTTTCAGTTCCATAAGGGGTAATATTATAATCATTTCCAGCTTCCATACATTTTTCCCAAACAGATTTTCCATAATTTGCCTGAATATTTATTTCATAGCTATGTTCACCGGTGAAACTTATTCTCATAACTCTACAATTAATTTTTCCAATTTTTGCATTTTTAAATGACATATGTGGAAAATTTTTATCTGAACAATCCAAATCTGGTATAACTTGAGATATAATTTTCTTACTATTAGGACCACAAACACTTATTGTAGCAAAATGATCAGTTACAGAAGTTAGATATACATCTAATTCTGGCCACTCAGTTTGAAGATAATCTTCTAATTTACCCATAACATTTGCGGCTCCACCCGTCGTAGTTGTCATTATATAATGATTTTCATCTAATCGAGTAGTAACTCCGTCGTCATACACCATGCCATCTTCATTAAGCATTAGTCCATATCGACATTTACCAACTGCTAGTTTTGACCAGGCATTTGTATAAACACGATTTAAAAATTCAGAGGCATCTGTACCTTGAATATCAATTTTACCAAGCGTGGATGCATCTAATATACCAGCACTTTCTCTAGCAGCTTTACTTTCTCTTTGTACTGCTTGATGCATATCTTCATCATTTTTTGGATAATACCAAGCTCGTTTCCATTGACCTACATTTTCAAATTCAGCTTTATTATCTGTGTGCCATTCATGTATTGGGGTTTTTCTAAAAACATCAAAAAATTCTCGAACATTTCTTCCAACAATTGTTCCAAAAGTTAAAGGAGTGTAGGGTGGTCTAAAAGTTGTTGTTCCAAGTTCACCCATTTTAGCATCGGCTGTTTCAGAAATAATTCCAAGAGCATGCATATTTCCTAGTTTTCCTTGATCAGTGCCCATTCCAGTCGTTGTGTATCTTTTAACGTGCTCAATTGATCTAAAACCCTCTCTCAATGCTAACTTGATATCTTTAGCAGTTGCATCATTTTGAAAATCAACAAAAGATTTTGTTTTACCTAATATTTTATCAGACGGTAAAAGCCAAATATTTCTTTTTGATTTATTGGTTGAAGATATTATATCTAAGTTTGCATATTCGGTATTCTTGATATTTAAAAAATTTTTTAGAACTTGAGGAACATTACTTAAAATTTCATCTAAAGTTAAATCACCATTACATGCACCTATATTTAATTGATCTGAAGGGCAATTATCTGGAATAAATGTTTGATCTTCATCTCTAAATTTTAATTTTCCACCAGATTGTGTAAATAAGTGAACAGCAGGAGTCCATCCACCTGATATACCAAGACAATCACAAAATAAATTGATTTTGGAACCTATAACTTTTTGTCCATCTTTAGACAGTTGCATAATAGAAATTCTATTTATTCGTTTATAACCACTAGTATCTGTTACGGTGAAACCCTTAAAAATTTTTATATTATTTTTTTCTACCTCATAAACTAATTTAGAATCCACTTCTTCTCTGATGTCAATTATTGCCTCAATGTTTATACCTTTTTGAATTAAACTAATTGCAGTTTCGTAGGCACTATCATTATTTGTAAATAAAATATTTTTTTCACCACAAGCTACTCCAAATAGGTCTGCATATCTCTTGATTGATGATGACAGTAATATTCCAGGACGGTCATTATTATCAAATATCATTGGTCTTTCTATTGACCCTGTGGCAGAGATCACTTTTTTTGCTCGTATTTTAAGTAACCTGTGCCTTGTTTTGTCTTTTCTTTGTTCAATAGGTAAATGATCAGTAAGATTTTCTCGTGCCAACAAAAAGTTGTACCCATGATAAGCAGCTACACTTGTTCTAGTTTTAATTTCTAAATTTTTTAATTTTTTAATTTCATTAATTTCTTTTTCTAACCACGATCCTGAATTTTGATTGTTAATTTTAAAATGATCTGAGTTTTGATAAATAGTCGATCCTCCGAGATTAGGTTTTTCTTCAACTAAAAGAGTTTTGAAACCATTTTTAGCTGATATTTTTGCAGCAATAATTCCTGAAATACCTGAGCCAATGATCAAAACATCACAATGAATATACCTGTGTTCGTATACATCGGGATCTGGTTTCGTTGGTGATTTACCTAAACCGGCTGACTTTCTTATAAAATATTCATATTTTTCCCAAAAACTTGCTGGCCACATAAAAGTCTTGTAGTAAAAACCTGCAGGCAAGAGAGGAGATAAAAAATTGTTAATACCACCAACATCGAAATTTACTGTGGGCCAACAATTTTGACTTGAAGCTACTAGGCCCTCATAAATTTCAATTTCTGTAGCTCTTACATTTGGTTCTGTTCTGTCTGAATTGTCGTGTAGTTGAACAATAGCATTAGGTTCTTCAGAGCCCGCAGTCATAATACCACGTGGTCTATGATATTTAAAGCTCCTTGCAACTAAGTGCACATCATTAGCCAAGAGTGCAGAAGCTAGTGTATCACCTTGAAAACCATAATAAGTTTTTCCATTGAATTGAAAAGAAATTCTATAAGTTTCATCAATTATTTTTCCTCTTTTAACTCTTAAATTTTTATTCATTTTTTAATATGTTGGTGGTTTTTCATCCATTTTATAAACAGCTTTTATTTCGTCATTTGACGTATCGCGAACCAGATTGAACCACTTTCTACATCCATGAATATGATTCCATCTTTCAAATTGAACTCCTTTGATATTTTTTCTCATAAAAAGATACTCCGCCCATTCATCATCACTTAATTCGGTAGGTTGTTTTGGTCTTATTATATGCGCTTCGCCACCTGCTTTGAATTCACTTTGATCACGTTCACCGCAAAAAGGACAGTTTATTATAAACATTAATGTGCCACTGCTGCTGCACCATGTTCATCAACAAGGTCACCACTTATAAATCGGTTAATATTAAAAGCAGCATTAAGTTTATGAGGTTCATCATTCGCAATGGTATGTGCAAACAAATCACCTGATCCAGGTGTTGCTTTAAATCCACCGGTTCCCCATCCACAATTAAAATACAAACCTTTAATAGATGTTTTACTTATTATTGGGCTAGCATCAGGGCAAATGTCTACGATACCTCCCCATTGTCTTAACATTCTCATACGACTAAATATAGGATACAATTCAAGTATTGCATTTAATGTACCCTCTACAATTTCATGGCTACCTTTTTGTGAATAAGAAATATAATCATCAGTACCAGCACCAATTACCAGTTCACCTTTATCAGACTGACTTACGTATGCATGTACAGCGTTTGACATTACTACTGTATCAATAATTGGTTTTACTGGTTCAGATACTAAAGCCTGTAATGGTTTGCTTTCTAAAGGCAGTCTAAGACCTGCCATATCAGCAATTACACTAGAATGACCAGCCGCAACAACACCTATCTTGTTAGTCTTAATAAAACCTTTTGTTGTTTCGATACCATCAACTTTATCACCATTTCTTTTAATACCTTTTACCTCACAATTTTGAATTATATCAACACCCATTGAATCTGCACCTCTCGCATAACCCCAAGCTACAGCATCATGTCTAGCTGTACCTGCTCTTTTTTGTAAAGTTCCACCTAAAACTGGATAACGAATATAAGGAGAGGTATTTATTATTGGGCAAAATTTTTTAACTTGATCTGTGTTCAGATAAACCGCATCAATTCCATTTAATCTATTTGCGTGAGTTCTTCTTTTTAAATCTCTGACATCTTGAAGATTATGCGCAAGATTCATAACACCTCTTTGACTAAACATTACATTATAATTTAGTTCTTGAGATAAATTTTCCCAAATTTTTAATGCATGATCATAAAGTCCAGCACTTGCATCCCATAAGTAGTTTGATCTTATAATTGTTGTATTTCTTCCTGTATTACCACCACCGATCCATCCTTTTTCTATTACAGCAATATTTTTCATATTGTGTTTTTTTGCTAAGTAATAAGCCGTTGCTAGACCATGACCACCACCACCTACGATGACTGCTTCATATTCTTTTTTAGGCTCAGGGTCTTTCCAAGCTTTACCCCAATTTTCATGATGTGAAAAAGCATTTTTAATTAATGATAAAAATGAATATTTATTGCTCATAAATCAAAAGAATTAAAACATTAAAATACAATTATCAACCACAAAGAATTTAATTAAGAAGGGATTTATCCAGTAAAAATTGGTTATAGATTGGTCAAAAAGTCTTACTTTATGTGCAAGGGATTTTAAAATTGATTATTTTATAATTTTGAAAATGGCATCCATATTTCTTTATCACAAAAAATAAGAGATGGACCACAAACACTCACAAGATAGTATCCATGATTTTCTAAAAAAGTAACAGCTTCTATATTTTTATAATTTAGAACTGAATAATTATCTTCATTTTTCCCTAAAAAAATCTCAACACAAATTAGTGGGATTTTATAATTGATATTTTTAAGTTCCAAAACTAATTTTTCTTCAGCTCCCTCTATATCCATATTCAAAAAAAAAGGTTTAGAAAATTTTTTTTCACAAGCTGTTAAAACTTCAGAAAGTTTGATCGTTTTAGCTTCATAATAAGATAAATTTTTTTTATCTATATCAGGTAAAGCAGTTTCATTTGCTGCATTTTTTTCTTTAAAATAAATCTTTATTTTTTCTTCAGAGTATTCGTTTGTAACTATGGCAGAATTGATTACAAAATCCCTTGGTCTTATTCTATGCCAATTTTTAGTTTTATCAGTGCTTGGTTCAACAATTACCCCACACCAATTTTGCTGATATAATTTATATGTATTGCTATATAAGATTGGATTAAAACCACCTATATCAATGTAGTGTTGTTTTATTCTGTGTTTGGAAGCTATTCTTTGAATAATATTAATGATTATTTTTTCTTCTCCAAGCTGAGAAAAGTCAAAATTTGGTCTTTTCCAAGACTTAATTAAACTTAAAATTTTTGATGTAACATAATCTTTTATTAATGACATATACTATTATAATTTAAACATCTTTTATCTAAATTGATACATGATATATAATCATATTTGATAAATGGAAGAGTGGGTGAGAGGCTTAAACCAGTCGTTTGCTAAATGACCGTGCGAGGAAACTTGTACCGAGGGTTCGAATCCCTCCTCTTCCGCCACAATTAATACAGTGGATCGTTTTTAAAAAAATCTTTCATCTGTATTGGTTTTTGCTCTAATATATATCTATAAACGTTATAATTCTCTAAAACTCTTTGAACATAATTTCTTGTTTCTTTAAATTTAATTAGTTCAATCCAATCAACATAATTAATTTGATTTTTCTGAGGATTCTTATTTATTTTTTTCCAATATCTTACTCTCTTAGGGCCAGCATTGTAAGCTGCAATAGCAAAAGGGTAAGCACCTTCGTATTCAAGAATTAACCCAGCAATATAATGAGAACCTAAATTTATATTATATTCAGGGTCAGTAGTTAATCTTGATTTTGAGTATGGAAGTTTTGCCTGTTTAGCAACTAATTTTGCAGTGTAAGGCATAAGTTGCATTAATCCTTTTGCACCTGCATGACTGTTCGCACTTAAGTCAAATTCACTCTCTTGTCTTATTAAAGATAATATAAAAGCATTTTCAGGGATTTTTCTACCATTAACATATTTAGGTGTACCAATTATTGGATAATTATATTTATTATGAAATCTTTTTTCATATGAGGCTAATTTAGAAATTTGGATTGCAAAATCGAAACGATCAATATTAGTTGCAAGTTCAGCTGCTAAAATTTCACTACCACTATTGATATTGTCATTAGCTAAATGTCTAAGTATATGTTTTGTATATTTGTCTTCATCAAGTTCATCTAATAGATAAATTAATTTAACAATTTCTTTTTTAAAAAAATAATCACGATATTCTTTTTCTACTTTTATATCTTTTGAAAGTTCAAAAGTATTATTTTTATCTAATTCCATAAAAGCTAATTGCCCGTAGTAAGTTGTTAGATAATTTGAAGCCTCTTTAAACCATTTAATTGATAAATCTTGATCACCTAGTTTTTTATAAGTTCTACCAAGCCAATAAGCTCCTCGAGCAACACTGATTGGATATCCAACGTTACTATAAAAATTCTCAAAATGATCTTTGGCTAATAAAGGATCCTCTAAAAAACTTAAAGCTATCCATCCACTCATCCATTCAGCTGCAGCAAATTCAGGTCCTTCTGTCATCGCATGGTTACTTGATATTTTATATGCTAATTCGTATTTTTTTTTATATATCAATGACCTCGAAATTATTTCTCTTTCTATCCACCATTTATCAGGGCGTACTAAGTAATCTTTTGTATTTTTAATCTTTAATAAGATTTCAACGGAACTATCAACTCTACCACGTTTTCTTCTCCACTTTAATCTATCATAATTCAATCCAGCATCATTTTTGAATTTGGCTGGTACCTTTGATATAGCTGTATCAACACCATAAGATTTACTCATTAATAACTGTCTAGCATTATATAAAAGTTCATAATCCTTAGGCAGATATCTTAATAATCTTTTTAAATCCCAATATTTGTTGTTCCAAGCAAGATAGTCGGCACGTTTTATATAATCGTCAGCATTTAGAAATTTCTTAAATTTTTTTCTATAAAATCTCAATTCTGATTTTGTGAGATCTGCTGTAATCCATCCATCTTTTATAAATTTAGTTCCTTTTTCGATCTCACCAGTTAAAATATAACTTTCACCTAATATCATTTTACCAAAACCGCTTAGTGGTTCAGACGAGGCAAATGAATTTATAATTTTTTTTGGAGAGATTTTATCTGTCGATAATTTATGTTCTGCTAAATATTTTACTCTACCAATCCTAGGATAATTTTCATTTTTATCAATAAATGTCTTATATTCATAATATGATGCCTGATTTCCTTTTGTGATTAAGTGTCTCCATTGAATAAAATTATATATTGATTTATCTTTTGCTTTGTTAGCAATCTTAAGAGCGTTTATCCATTTTCGTTTTTTCATCTCTGAAATAGCTTTATCAGCTAGATTAAAATCTTTTTTACTATAATATTTTGAAATTTTTACATCAGCTGTTTTTTTAGATCCCGAAATTTCAGAACCTGAAATTAAAGGTTTCTTTTTTGGTAATATAAATTCATTCTTTTTGTCTTTCTTAACAACAATTTTTTTTTCAATTTTTTTAGTTTCAGACTGTTTAATTGGTTTTGGTAAAGGTCTTAAAATATCAATTAATAATTTTTTTTGGGTATCTTGTTTTGATTGAAATGGTTTTTTAGGAGGAATAATATCAGAAAGACAAATACTATTGATGCCAATTAAGTTAAACAAAACTATAAAAAATACTATTTTTTTTGACATAATCTTTACTATATGAATCAACAATCTATGTTATAAGTATTTATGTTTAAAGGTTCAAATGTTGCTTTAGTTACTCCATTTAAAAATGATAAACTTGATGATGATACTTATATCAAGTTGATACATTTTCACATTAAAAATGGTACAAATGGTTTAGTTCCAGCTGGAACGACTGGAGAGTCACCAACTTTGAGCCATGATGAGCATGAAAGAGTTATAGAGCTCTGTGTCAAAGAAAGTAATAATCAAATACCCGTATTTGCAGGTACTGGATCAAATTCAACAGAAGAAGCCATTTCTTTGACAACTCATGCAGAAAAAATTGGAGCTAATGGGGCACTCATAGTGACACCTTATTATAATAAGCCAACTCAAGAGGGTCTTTATCAACATTATAAAGCTATAAATGACAAATGTGGGATTCCAATATTAATCTATAACATTCCTGGAAGATCTGTAATTGACATGTCTGTTGATACAATGGCTAGATTATATGAACTCAAAAATATCATTGGTGTTAAAGATGCTACAGGTGATCTTAATAGAGTTGATGAAACTTTAAAAAAATTAGGAAAAGATTTTATTCAACTTACAGGAAATGATGATAACGCGCTAGAATTTAATAAAAGAGGTGGTGTTGGGGCGATTAGTGTAACAGCTAATATTGCACCAAAACTTTGTTCTGATTTCCAAAAATTTTCTATTATGAGGGATGAAAAATCAAAATTAGAAGCTGATAAACTTGATAAAATTTTACAACCAGTTCATCATTCAATGTTTGTTGAGAGCAATCCTAGTCCAGTAAAATATGCTGCTAAATTATTAGATCTCTGCCAAGATGATGTCAGATTACCTTTAGTTAAAGTAACAGATCCGACAAAAGAAGTAATTAGAAAAGCTCTACAATCTGCAAAATTGATTTAATGAATAATAAAACCAATTCTGGTTTAAAAATAATTTGCTTAAATCGTAAAGCTAGTTTTAATTATTTTTTTGAAGATTTATTAGAAGCTGGCATAGTTCTTAAAGGTTCTGAAATAAAATCAATAAGAAATGGAAAGGTAAATATTGCAGACTCTTATGCTGTAGAAAAAAATGGAGAAATAGTTTTAATAAACTCACATATAGCTTCTTATAAACAAGCAAGTTTTTCAAATCACAAACCTATGGATGAAAGAAAACTTCTTCTCAACAAAAAGGAAATTAATAAACTCATTGGTAAAATGCAAAGAGATGGTTTTACAATTGTACCAACTAAAATGTACTTTAAAAAAGGAAAAGCAAAAATTGAACTCGCTGTTGCTAAAGGGAAAAAACAATATGATAAAAGAGCAGTTAAAAAAAATAGAGACTGGAATCGTGATAGAGCAAGATACATTAGAAAAACAAGCTGAGTCTATATATTTAGGTATAGGCTCAAATTTAGGTCATAAAAAAAGAAATATTGAAAAAGCAAAATTTGAATTAATTCAAAATAATATAGAAATATTAGAATCCTCAAGTTTTTATGAGAGTATTTCATGGCCAAATCCAAAAAATCCAAAATTCTTTAATATAGTATTAAAAATTAAAAGTAATTTAGATCCAAAAGGATTGCTTAAGATATGCAAAGAAATTGAGAAAAAATTAGGTAGAAAAAAAACCCCAAAAAATTCACCTAGAGTGTGTGATATCGATATATTAGATTTTAAAAGAAAAAAAATTTCAAGAGAAATTATTTTGCCTCATCCAAGAATGCATATTAGAAATTTTGTACTCTTACCATTATTTGAGATAAATAAAGATTGGAAACACCCAATTACTAAGGAACACATTAAAAGGCTTATGTTATTATTATCAAATAGAGACATTACAACTATTAAACAAATTTAAATTAATGATATAATAAGACATGTTAAATTCAGAGGACTTAATAAATAAGGTTAAAGTTTATAATAAATTTTTAAATCCTGAAAAATTAAATAAAGCTTATAATTTTGCTGTAAAAGCTCATAGTAACCAAAAAAGAGCTTCTGGTGATCCTTATTCTGTTCATCCAATTGAAGTTGCTAATATACTAACCGAATTAAAATTAGACAGCGCAACAATAACTACTGGTTTATTGCATGACACTATAGAAGATACATATGCTACATATGAAACAATTAAAGGCGAATTTGGCGATGAAGTTGCTGATTTGGTTGATGGTGTTACAAAAATATCAGTTTTAGAAAATACAGCTTCATCTAATTCAAAAGCTGAAAATTTTAGAAAATTAATTTTAGCTACGTCAAAAGATATAAGAGTGTTGCTAGTAAAAATTGCTGATCGATTACATAATATGAGAACTATCAAAGCAATTACAAACGAAGAAAAAAGAAAAAGAATAGCCCAAGAAACCATGGAAATATATGCCCCGTTAGCAAATCGAATGGGTATGCATAGAATTAGAGATGAACTAGAAGACCTTTCTTTTGAAATTTTAAATAATGAAGCTAGAAAACTAATTCAAAAAAGACTTGATCAAATTAAATCTGACAAGAAAGATATTTTTGAAAGTTTATCTAATGAATTTGATATTCTTCTAAAAGAAAATAATATTAATTCAAAAATTTATGGAAGAGAAAAAACTCCTTTTTCTATTTGGCGTAAAGTACAAAAAAAAAGAGTTTCCCTAGAACAGATTACAGACATTATTGGTTTTAGAATTATTTTAAAAAATATCGATGAATGCTATAAAACTTTAGGAATTATTCATAAAAAGTATAATTGTATTCCAGGTAAATTTAAGGATTATATATCTTCAGCTAAAATAAATGGATATAAATCAATTCACACAGCAGTAATTGGATCAAATAAAAAACCAATAGAAATTCAAATTAGAACAAATGAAATGCACGAGTTCGCTGAAAGAGGAATTGCATCACACTGGCAATATAAATCCTCGGAAAAGTTTAATTCACTGACATGGAAAGAATATGACTGGCTTAAAGATTTAGTTGAAATAATTGAAAAGAACGAAAATCCTGAACATTCCTATGAATACACTAAACTACAAATGTTTCAGGAAAATGTTTTTTGTTTCACACCAAAAGGTTCAGTGATAAAATTACCAAAAGATGCTACTCCCATAGACTTTGCTTATGCTGTACACACTAAAATTGGAGATAATGCCACTGGTTGTGAAATTAATGGTAATAAAAGTGAGCTACAAACAATTTTAAGAAATGGTGACAGGGTAAAAATTATAACTTCTAAAAATCAATCACCATCACTACATTGGATACCTATTACCAAAACTGGAAAAGCAAGAGCTGCTATAAGAAGATATTGGCATGATAGAGGTGAAAAAAAACAAGAGAGAATAAAAAAATACAATACTACTCTGTGGATTTCTTTACCAGATAAACCTGGTCAATTAGGGAACGTAAGTTCATTAATTGGTAAACATAAGTTAAATATATCAAATCTTGAAATGGCAGGTAAAAATCCCAATTATATTAATTTTAAATTCCAATTAATAATACGAGATCTAAAAAATTTTACTAATTTTATTGCAGAGCTTAAGCAAAAGAGTATAAAATTTAAAATAATTAGACACGAAGATAAAAGAAATGCTTTCACCCAAAAAATCCTTAAATATTTTAAGAAAAACTAGTGCTTTATTAGAAGGCCATTTTGTTTTATCTTCAGGACTGCATTCTTCAAAATATATTCAATGTGCTAAACTTTTAAGTTATCCTCATTTAGCTGACAAAATATGTAAATCCTTAGCTAATAAGATAAAAAAAAATTATAGAAACATAGATATAATTTTAGCTCCTGCAATGGGAGGAGTAATCATTGGCTATGAAATAGGAAAAATTTTAAAAAAAGAAACAATTTTTTGCGAACGTGTAAATGGAAAATTTGTTCTTAGAAGGGGTTTTAAAATTAAAAAAAATGCAAGAGTTTTAATAATTGAAGATGTAATTACCACAGGAAAATCAAGCATGGAATGTGTTAAACTTATTAAAAAATATAAAGCTCGCCTAGTTGGGTTTGCCTCTATTATTGACAGATCTACAAAAAAATCTTTAAAGATCAAAACAAAAATTATTTCTCATTTAAAAATAGATGTACCAACTTTTAAAAAAAATAAATTACCTATAGAATTATCTTCAATACAAATAACAACACCAGGAAGTAGATTTATAAAGTGAAAAGGTTAGGTGTAAATATAGATCATATTGCAACAATTAGAAATGCTCGGGGTGAATTCCACCCAGATCCCGTGACAGCAGCAAAATTTGTAAAAAAAGTTGGTGCTGACTCTATTACTATACATTTAAGAGAAGATAGAAGACACATTAAGGATATTGACGCAAAAAAAATATGTTTATTAAAAGGTCTTTTAGTGAATTTAGAAATTTCAACTAATTTGAAAATGATAAAAACTGCAATTAAGATAAAACCTAATTTTGTTTGTATAGTCCCTGAAAATAGAAAAGAAATTACCACAGAGGGTGGATTAGATTTAAAGAAAAATAAGAATAGATTAAAAAAAATAATAAATCGATTAAAAA
Organism: uncultured Pelagibacteraceae bacterium; assembly: GCA_902554765.1. Lineage (GTDB taxonomy): Bacteria > Pseudomonadota > Alphaproteobacteria > Pelagibacterales > Pelagibacteraceae > Pelagibacter. The sequence goes on from CACDPY010000001.1 coordinate 129,273, forward strand.
AAAATAATATTCGAACAAGTTTATTTATAAATCCATCTCTTGAAGATATTAGATTGTCCAAGGAATTAGAAACTGATTGTATTGAAATTCACACAGGTCGATTAGCAAACCTTATTAAGTCCAAAAAAAAATTCACTCATGAATTAAGTAAAATTTCAAAATGTTCAATTTTGGCTGAAAAATATGGCATTGAAGTACACGCTGGCCACGGTTTAGATTATAAAACGACGAGAATTTTAAAAAAAATTAAAGTAATAAAAGAATATAATATAGGTCATTTTATAATAGGTGAGTCAATCTTTTATGGTTTACCAAAAGTAATAAAGAATTTTATTAAAATTATTAAATAATAATTATGAAAATACTAGGTATAGGTGTTGATATAACTAAAAATAGTAGGATTAAAGAATTAATAAAGAATAAATCTTTCATAAATAGAACTTTTGGAAAAAAAGAAATAGATTTTTCAAAAAAAAAAATCAATAAGATAAACTTTTTCGCAAAACGTTTTGCTGCAAAAGAGTCTTTCGCTAAATCACTTGGCACTGGATTTAGAAATGATTTAAATTTTAAGGATATTGAAATTTTAAATAACAAATTGGGAAAGCCTTATTTTATCAAATCAAAAAAAATAAATGATATTATAAAAAAGAGATTTAAAATTCAAAAATACGATTTATTTCTTTCAATTTCTGATGAAAAAGATTATGCAGTTGCATTTACAATTTTACAAACACAATAATGTTAAAGAATAAATATATTATAGAAAATACAAAAACATTAATTTATGCACTTATAATCGCTGTAATAATAAGATCATTAATAATTCAGCCTTTTTACATACCTTCCTCTTCAATGGAACCGAATTTATTAGTTGGTGATAGACTTTTTGTTACAAAATATTCATATGGTTATAGCAAACATTCTTTCCCTTTTAGCCCACCAATTTTTAAAGGAAGAATTTTATCAAAAAAACCCAAGAGAGGTGATGTTGTTGTTTTTAAAACACCTGCAGATAATAGAACTGATTACATAAAAAGATTAATTGGACTTCCTGGAGACCAAATACAATTTATTGATTCAAATCTCTATATAAATAATAATGAAGTTTTGAAATCTAGAATATCTAAAAATGATAAAATTTATTGTGGTAATAAAACTATAAAAGTATTTACTTTTGAAGAACTGTTACCAAATAAAAAAAAACATAATACAGTATATTTAAAAGATTTTTCATACCAAAATTCGGATATTTTTATAGTACCAGAGAAACATTATTTCTTTTTAGGTGATAATAGAGATTGTTCAAAAGACAGTAGATTTTTATCAAGTGTTGGTTATGTGCATAAAGATAATTTAGTAGGAAAAGCACAATTCATTTTTTTTTCATCTGATAAATCTAAGGGTAATATTTTTTCTTTTTGGAAATGGAATAAATCAGTTAGATTTGACAGATTTTTTAAAAAAATTAAATAATGAAAATTGATTATCAAATCTTAGAAAAAAAAATTAAAATAAAATTTAAAAATAAAGATTTACTAATCAAATCATTAACACACAAAAGCTTTAATAAAGAAAATAATAATGAAAAAATAGAATTTTTAGGAGATCGTGTTCTAGGTTTAGTTATAGCAAAGAAACTTTTGGAGATTTATCCTGATGAAAAAGAAGGAATTTTAGATAAAAAATTTGCCTCTCTTGTAAATAAAAAAACATGCTTAGAAATTGCAAAAAAACTTGAGTTGCAAAAATTTATATTAACATTCAACTTATCTTATAAAACTAAAATAATTGAAGATAAAGTCTTAGCAGATAGTTGTGAGGCATTACTAGGAGCTATATATTTAGATAAAGGATTTAATATTGTTGAAAAAATAATATTAGATTTATGGTCTGTACAAATCAAACAAAGTGTCATTACCCAAATAGATGCGAAGACTAAATTACAAGAATTTTCATTAAAAAAATTTAAAAAATTACCAACCTATAAGATTATTTCAAATACAGGACCTAGGCATAAACCCCTTTTTAAAGTTGCAGTCAAACTTGATAATACAAAATTTTTTATATCAAAGGGTAAATCAAAAAAAGAGGCAGAACAAAATGCCGCTGAACTTTGTTTAAATAATATAAAGTAGATATGATTTGGGATGATATCGGATTTTTACTTTCTAAAAACAAGTATAATGAAAATTCCTTAATATCAGAATCTTACACAAAAGATCATGGCAAAGTTACAGGTATAATATTTGGAGGAACGTCTAGAAAAATTAAAAATTATTTACAAATTGGTAATAAGGTTTATCTAAATTATCAATCTAAATCTGAAAACAAGATTGGTTTTTTTAAAGTTGAAATAGAACAGGCACTATCTCCATTATATTTTGATAATCAGCAAAAATTATCTTGCATTAACTCTGCAATGAATTTGATAAAAATTTTGACTGCCGATTTTCAAAAAAATGAGAAAATTTTTAAATTAATTGAGGATTTTTATCAAATTTTACGATCTGATCATTGGATTAAAAATTATGTTTTATGGGAATTAGAACTATTTAAACTTTTAGGCTATAATCTTGTTTTTGAAAACGTCGTAGAAAAAAAAATTATTGGGGATCGTACTCAATATATATCAAAATCATTGACTGATAAAAAAATAATTCCAAATTTTCTTATAAATCAAAACAATGAGCCAATAGATTTAGAAACTTTATTAAATGGATTAAGGATAGTAAGCGATTTTTTAGATAAAACTATTTTAAAACCAAATAATCTTACTCAACCATTAAGTAGATTACAGTTTATAAATACATTAAAATAATTATTTAAGAATTTTATCTATTCTGTCAGCGTAATAACTTACTATTGCATTTGCGCCAGCTCTTTTGAAAGAAATTAAACTTTCAATAATCACATTTTTATTAATAAGATCTTTATTTATAGCATTACATAGAAGACTATATTCACCTGAAACTTGATAAGCCATAACTGGAATTTTAAAATTTTCTTTTACTGATTTAATTATATCTAAATAAGGTAATCCTGGTTTCACCATTACTATATCAGCACCTTCTTTAATATCTAAACTAACTTCTCTCAAAGCCTCATCTTTATTTTTAAAATCCATCTGATAGTTTTTTTTATTATTTTTTAAAAGTCCTTTTGATCCAACTGCATCACGAAAAGGTCCATAAAAACTCGAGGCATATTTTACTGCATAAGATAAAATTTGTGTCATATTATAACCATTTTTATCTAAAGCTTTTCTAATTTTACCAATCCTACCATCCATCATATCGGATGGAGCCAATATATCACAACCCATTTCAGCTTGTAACAATGATTGGTTTATTAAAACTTCAATAGTTTCATCATTGAGAACGTATCCATCTTTGATTAAACCATCATGACCATGAGACGTATAAGGATCTAAAGCTACATCGCACATTATTCCAATTTCATCATTATATTTTTTTTTAATCATTCGAAGTGCTCTACAAACTAAATTATTTTCATTTAAGGCTTCGGTGCCTAATAAATTTTTCTTTTTTTTTTCCTCATTTGGAAATAATGCAACCATAGGGAGGCCTAGTTTTATTGCTTTATCTATAATTAAAGGTAGTTTGTCTAAAGTATGACGATATACATTAGGCATTGATTTAATAGGCTGTTTTTTATTTTTTCCATCAGTTATAAATATAGGAAGCACAAAATCATTTGGTGTAAGGTTGTTTTCCTCAATTAATCTCCTTGACCAATCGTTTTTTCGACTGCGTCTAAGTCTCAAACTGGGATATTTTCCTGTTATCATGTTTAAATATATTTTAAAAATGCGACAAATGTAATATACAAATATATCTTAAAAAGGATATTAAACAATATTAGGAGACAATTAGTTACAATGAGTTTAAATTTCGATGATTTTCAGAAACAAGAAGTCAAATTTGACATTAATGAGCTACAAAAAGCTTATAAAGAAATTCTGGCTATAAAAGATTTTAGTGGGCCAGAGGGTATTTCAAATTTTGGAGCTATATGTTTAACACAAATACCAGGAGACCCGGACTCAATTAAAGGTCATAAGGCAAGAGGAATTTTTTGGACTAAACCAAATTCATCTGGAAAAGAAGTATTAAGAGATGAAAAAATTGACGAAGCAGCCTATTCAGAATTCATTGAAGATTATAAAAATACTTACTTTAAAGAAGTTTTTGATGTTTTGTCATCCAAATATAAATTAGGTAGAGTTAGAATTTTATTAAAACAACCGAGATCTACTTTAAGTTGGCATAGAGATCCAGAACCAAGATTACATATACCAATCATAACTAATCCCGGATCTATGATGGTTATAGATAATGTAGCTAAACATTTGCCAGCTGATGGATCTGTTTGGATTACAAATAACACAAAATATCATAATGCCTTTAATGGTGGAGAAGAAAATAGAATTCATCTTGTAGCTTGTGTTTTAGATCATAAATTTAACTAATTTGAAAAAAATATTTATTTCATCTGATCACGCCGGTTTTAATCTCAAAGAACAGATAAAAAAAAAGTTTTCTAAAAAATATAAATTTCAAGATCTAGGAACAGCTAATTCCAAAGATTCTGTTAACTATCCTGATTATGCTCATAAACTTTGTAGAAAAGTAGCTAATAATGACAAAAATGTAGGGATTTTAGTTTGTGGATCTGGCATGGGGATGTCGATGGCGGCAAACAGACACAAAAAAATCAGAGCTGCTGTGTGTTATTCTGTGAAAAATACAAAATTATCTAGATTGCATAACAACGCAAATATTATTACATTAGGTTCTAGATTAACAAAAAAAAATACTGCGTTTAAATGTATTGAAGTTTTTATGAAAACTAAATTTGAAGGTGGTAGACACAAAAAAAGGGTAGTAAAAATTTAGATATTATGTCTAGTGTAACAAAATATATAAATTCAAATTTTGAAGATTTTTTTGAAAAAAGTTTATCAAAAGCAGATCCAGATTTGTTTAAAGCTATTAATGATGAATTAATAAGACAACAAAATCATATTGAATTAATTGCTTCAGAAAATATTGTTTCTCAAGCTGTGCTTGAGGCACAAGGTTCTGTATTAACTAATAAATATGCCGAGGGATATCCTGGAAAAAGATATTATAATGGTTGTGAACATGTAGATGTTGCAGAACAATTGGCACTTGAAAGAATAAAAAAACTTTTTAATTGTAAATATGCAAACGTTCAACCTCACTCAGGAGCTCAAGCTAATGGAGCTGTATTTTTAGCATTACTTAAACCTAACGATACATTTATGGGCATGAGTTTAAATTCTGGTGGTCATATTACTCATGGACTAAAGATCTCGATGTCAGGAAAATGGTTTAATGCAATTAGTTATGATGTAGATAAAAAATCTGAATTAATTGATTATGAGAATGTCGAAAAACTTGCACTGGAGCATAAACCTAAATTAATTATTGCAGGAGGGAGTGCTTACTCAAGAGTAATAGACTTCAAAAGATTCAGAGAAATTGCTGACAAAGTTGGAGCGTATCTTATGGTTGATATGGCCCATTTCTCAGGATTAGTTGCAGGTAAAGGCTATCCTAATCCATGTGATTTCGCGCATGTAGTAACTTCTACAACACATAAAGTATTTAGAAGTGCAAGAGGTGGTATAATTTTATCAAATGATGTTGATCTTGGTAAAAAATTTGATACAGCTGTTTTTCCTGGTTATCAAGGTGGACCTTTGATGCATATCATTGCAGCAAAAGCTGCTGGGTTTTTTGAAGCATTAAAGCCTGAATTTCAAACTTACATAAAAAATGTTTTAGCCAATGCTAAAATATTAGCTGAAACTCTAAAAAATAATGGTTTTAAAATTTATTCTGGAGGAACAGATACACATTTGATGTTGGTTGACCTAAGGCCATTTAATGTGAAGGGAAATTTAGCTGCAGAAAGTTTGTGTAGAGCAAACATTACTTGTAATAAAAATGGAATTCCTTTTGATACAGAGAAACCAATGATTACTTCTGGTATAAGATTGGGTTCTCAGGCTGCTACTACAAGAGGATTTGGTCTAAAAGAATTTGAAAAAGTTGGTGAATTAATAACTAAAGTTATAAAAGGTTTATCTGAAAATCCTGAAGATAATAGTAAAGTGGAAAATGAAGTAAGAAATGAAGTTGTGAGTTTGTGTTCTAATTTTCCAATTTATAAAAATTTGAATAAATGATTTGCTCGATATGTAAAAAGGGTGAAACCTCAGTTGTTGACTCACGTCCAACTGAAGATGGCACAGCAATACGTAGAAGAAGATTATGCGTTTGTGGAGCACGGTTTACAACATTTGAAAGAGTTCAATATCGTGAAATAATGGTTGTAAAAAAAAATGGAAGAAAATCTGCATTTGATCGTGATAAACTTGCTAAATCTGTTTTTATAGCACTAAAGAAAAGGCCGATAGATACCGAAACAACTGAAAAATTTATTAGTCGTATATCAAGATCTTTAGAAGAATTAGGTCAAAGTGAAATCTCAACAAATACTATTGGAACAATGGTTATGGAAGGTTTAAAAGAACTTGATCCAGTTGCCTATGTTAGATTTGCTTCTGTTTACCGAAATTTTAGAGAAGAAAAAGATTTTGTACAATTTGTGGACAAGCTAGATGTCTACAAAAAAAGATAAATTTTCACCAAAAGATAAAGAATATATGAAGCTTGCTATAAATCTAGCAAGTGCACGAAAAGGACAAACTGGTGATAATCCATCAGTAGGATGTTTGATTGTTAAAAATGACAAAATAATTTCTATTGGTCAAACAGGATTTAATGGAAGACCTCATGCTGAATATAATGCAATAAATAATTCCGTAGAAAATCTCAAGGGTTCGAAAATGTATGTAACACTTGAACCTTGTAACCATCATGGAAAAACACCCCCATGCACAAATAGCATAATTAAAAGTGGCATTAGTGAAATTATTTATGGGATGGATGATATTGACATAAAAGTAAAAGGGAAAAGCTTTAAAATTTTGTCTAATAAGAAAATTAAAGTAAAAAAAGGACTTTTAAAGACTGAGGCCAAAAATTTGTATGACTCTTATATTGTTAATAGAAATAAAAAATTGCCCTATGTAACTGCAAAAATTGCCATTTCTAATAATAAAATAATTTACAGTAGAGGAAATAAAAGAATAACAGATAAGTCATCAGATAAGTTAACTCATTATTTGCGATATAAAAATGATTCAATAATGATTTCTTCTAAAACACTTAATATAGACAATCCTAAATTAAATTGCAGGTTGCGAGGATTTGAAAAATTTTCACCTAGAAGAATAATTTTAGATAAACATTTAGAAATAAAATTAAATAGTTATATTTTTAAATCCTCAAAAAATAACAATACGATAATATTTCATAATTCATTTGATAATAAAAAAATTCAAATACTTAAAAAAAAAGGAATTACTTTAATTAAATCTAAATTAGATAGTAAAAAATTGTTTAATTTAAGAATAGTTTTAGAAAAATTGTATACTTTAGGAGCTAGAAATTTGTTAGTTGAAGGTGGTGATAAGATTACAAAAAATCTCATCAAAAATAGATTAATTGATAAATTTTACTTGTTTAAAAGTCCTAAAAAAATATTAACATCGACAAAACACCAACTTTTTACATCTTTTGGTATATTAAATAATAAATATAAAAAAAAATTTAAGATTAGTTCTAAGCTAGTAAAAGATAATATTTCAATTTATAAAAGATAAATGTTTAACGGAATTATATTTAACAAAGGATTAATTACAAAAATATCTAAAAGATCAAAAGGAATAAATATTTTTGTTAAATCAGATCTTAAATTAACTAATAAAGATATAGGAGTTTCGATTGCCTGTGATGGTGTATGTTTGACACTTATTACAATAAAAAAAAGAATTATGGAATTTTATCTTTCAAATGAAACTGTTAAAAGATCTAAATTTAAATTTTTAAAAATAAAAGATTTGATAAATTTAGAACTACCACTCAAATATGGTCAAAAAATCTCTGGCCATATATGTCAAGGACATGTGGATACCACTGGCAAAGTTCTAAGTATTAAAAAAGTTGATAAATCTTATATATTTGATTTTGAGATAAACTCTAAAGAAAGAAGAAATATTATTGAAAAAGCCTCAATTTGCATCAACGGTATTTCATTAACAATTTCAAAAAAAACTAAAAAAGGTTTTCAAATTTGGGTAATTCCACATACTTTTAAATTAACTAATTTATCAAAAGTCAATAAAGGAAGTCTTGTTAATATTGAAATAGATATTCTGTCAAAATACGTTAAAAATTTTTTTCATGAAAAAAAATAATTATTCTTCAATCGAAACTATCATTAAGACTGCCAAAAAAGGTGGAATGTACATACTGGTTGATGATGAAAAGAGAGAAAATGAAGGTGATCTTGTAATTTCAACATCAGATAGCAACTCGAAAAATATTAACTTCATGGCAAGATATGGACGAGGATTAATTTGTTTGGCTTTAGATAGTTTACAAGCTAAGCGATTAAATCTATCTCTTATGTCTCCTGTAAATCAATCAAGAAACAAAACTGCATTTACTATATCTATTGAGGCAAAGAAGGGGATTACCACCGGTATATCTGCTAAAGATAGAGCGAGAACTATTAAAATTGCATCTAAAAAAAATGTGAATAAAAAAGAAATAGTCTCACCTGGGCATGTTTTTCCAATTATTGCTAAAGATGGTGGAGTTTTAGTTAGGGCTGGTCATACGGAAGCGTCAGTCGATATTTCAAAGTTAGCAAAAAAAAATAATTCAGCTGTTATATGCGAAATAATGAATGAAGATGGAACAATGGCTAAAGGTCAAGATTTATTTAATTTTGCAAAAAAACATAAGTTAAAAATTGGAAAAATTGAGGATTTAATTTCATATCGATTAAAAAAGGAAAAATTAATTAGGTTAAAAAAATCATCGGATATAAAATTTAAAAAACAAAAATATAAGATTAAAATTTATGAAAATTTATTAGATGGATCAGAACATTTTGCTCTAGTCAAAGGTTCAATTAAAAAAGGAATTATACCACGTGTAAGAGTTATTTCATCAAATGTTGTGCATAATTATCTTTTGAATCAACAATTACCAAATTCATTTAATAAAACTCTTAATTATTTCAAAAAATTTAGCAATTGTGTTTTAGTTTTTATTAAAGACACAAACCTTAAATCAGTTACTCAAACTCTTAAAGATTATAAGAATAAGAATTTTTATAAGAAAGGTAATGATAAACTCATAAGAAATTACGGTATTGGCGCACAAATTATTAAAGATTTAAAAATAAAAAAGATGATATTAATTACAAAATCACCAAAAAAGGTTATTGGTTTAGAAGGTTATGATATAAAGATAACTAAACAAGAGTTAATTTAATGAAAAAAAACCTCTTAATAGTAAATGCAAATTATTACCAAGATATTTCATCTGGTTTACTTAAGAGTGCCTTAAAAAATTTACCCAAACAACACAAAATTAAGATTATTAATGTACCTGGCGTATTCGAAATACCAGTAACAATATCAAAAAATCTAAAAAAATTTGATGCCTTTATTGCTCTTGGATGTGTAATTAAAGGCCAAACACCACATTTTGATTTCATATCTCAAGCATCAACTAACGCGATTATGAAATTATCTATTGATTCAAAAAAACCAATAGGAAATGCAATTATTACTTGTTTGAATATGAAACAAGCAACTGCTAGAAAAAAAAAGGGCGCAGAAGCTGCTAATGCTATCTTATCGGTATTATCACAAAAATGAAAACCAACTTTAGTCCTAAAAATAACCCTAGAGTAATAATAATTCAAAAATTATACGGAAAATTTTTTAATAATGACGAACAACTATCTTTTCCTAAACATAGGTTTAAAAAATTTATTAAAGATATTGTTTCAGGAACTATTGAACGAAATGATTTGATTTTAGAAGAATTAGATAGAAATTTAGGTGAAGAATTTTCTTTAAATAATTTAGATAAATTATTTCAAGTAATTTTAAAATCTGCAACATATGAGTTTTTATATAAACCTAATCTATCAATAAAAATTATAATTAAAGAATATTTAGATGCCTCAAATTTCTTTCTAGATGATGGACAAACAAAATATTTAAATGCTTTATTAGACAATATTGGAAAAAAACTAAGATCTTCAAATGCATGAATTTCAACTTATCAGTAGATATTTTTCTCAATTATCCAGTAATAATAAAGGTTCTCTGAATTTAAATGATGATGTTTTTTTTGACAGATCAAAAAAATTAATAATTTCAGTTGATACCTACGTAGAAGGTATACACTTTATTAATTTTAAAAAACCAGATCTTGTTATTAAAAAAATAATCAGGTCTTCAATTTCAGATATTATATGTAAAGGTGTAAAACCAAAATATTATTTTATATCAGGTTCGGGTAATAAAAAAACTTTTTCATCATCTAATTTAAAAAAGATATCAAAATCTTTAAAACAAGAACAGAATAAATATAAAATTTTTCTTTGTGGTGGAGATACTGTTTATTCAAATAAGTTAAGTTTTACTGTAACTTCTGTTGGCTTCTCAAAAAAAATAATACCTAGAAACAATGCAAAATTAAATGATGATATTTATGTGACTGGTAATTTGGGAGATAGTTTTGTAGGCTTGAATATTCTTACAAACAAAATTTATGTTAATAATTCATTAAGCAAATATTTTGTTAGTAAATATTATTTGCCATATTTAAATCTAAAATTAACTAATGAATTATTAAACATTGCAAATACATCGATTGATATTTCAGATGGTTTAATCGCTGATTTAGAAAAATTAATTAATAAACAAAAAGTTTCCTATAAGTTAAATTTAAATAAAATTCCAATATCTCAAAATCTTAAAAAACTTCTTATTCAAAAAAAATTAGATAAAATTTCTTTCATTTCCCAAGGCGATGATTATCAAATTTTATTCACTGCTAATTCGTCTAAATCCAGAATCATTAACAAAATTGCTAAATCTTTAGACATAAAAATTTCTAAAATAGGAAAAATTTGTTCGAACAGAGAAAAATCGCAAATTATTGACGAAAAAGGGAACAAAATTGCTATTAAAACAAAAGGATATTCTCATAGATTTTAAAGTTAATTATTGCCTTTTATACCTTTTTTTGTATTGTCCGCATTTTAATAATTAACAACCAACAACTTAATTAAGGTCAATATGAACTCAACTGTCGAAACTATACTTTTATATACAATTGCTGCAGGATTTTTATCAATTGTATATGGTTATTTTACTGGAAAAAATATTTTAAATTCAAGTGCAGGTAATTCTAAAATGCAAGAAATTGCATCTGCAATTCAAATTGGCGCCAAAGCTTATCTAGCTAGACAATATAAAACAATTGCAATTGTTGGTGTTGTTGTTTTGGTAATTGTAAGTGTAGCTTTTAGTCCTTTAGTTGGTTTAGGATATCTTATTGGCGCAACATTATCTGGTATAGCTGGATATGTTGGAATGCTAGTTTCTGTTGAAGCAAATGTTAGAACAGCTGAAGCTTCAAGAAAAGGTTTGGCTAGTGGTCTTTCAGTTGCGTTTAAATCGGGTGCAGTAACTGGCATGTTGGTTGCTGGTTTAGCATTATTATCTATTGCAGTTTATTATTATTTATTGCTCAAATTTGATATTGACGAAAGAGAAATTGTGAACGCATTAGTAGCATTAGGATTTGGTGCCTCTTTAATATCAATTTTTGCAAGATTAGGTGGTGGAATTTTCACAAAAGGAGCTGATGTGGGAGCCGATTTAGTTGGTAAAGTTGAAGCTGGAATACCAGAAGACGATCCAAGAAATCCTGCTGTAATTGCTGATAACGTTGGTGATAACGTTGGAGATTGTGCGGGAATGGCTGCAGATTTATTTGAAACTTATGCAGTAACTATTGTTGCTACAATGGTTTTATCTTCAATATTCTTTCCAGGAGACATGAGTATGATGATTTATCCATTAACAATAGGTGGTGCTTGTATACTTACTTCAATATTAGGCACATTTTTTGTTAAACTTGGTAAAAGTAAAAATGTAATGAATGCTCTATATAAAGGTTTTGTGGTTTCTGCAGTAGCATCACTTGCAATACTTTATCCAGTAACTGATTTTGTTTTAGGTTTAGAAAATTCTTATAATTTAAATAATAAATCTTTTTCAGGTATGAGCTTATACTACTGTGGAATTATTGGGTTAATCATAACTGGTTTATTAATTTGGGTAACTGAATATTACACAGGTACAAATTATAGACCAGTCAGAAGTGTTGCTAGCTCATCTACTACTGGTCATGGAACAAATGTAATTCAAGGATTAGCGATTTCTTTGGAAGCAACTGCTATTCCAGCTTTAATAATTGTTGCTGGAATTTTATTTACTAATCATATTGCTGGTTTATATGGTATTGCAATAGCAGTTACTACGATGTTGGCGCTAGCAGGTATGGTTGTTGCTCTTGATGCTTATGGACCTGTTACTGATAATGCAGGAGGAATAGCTGAAATGTCTAAATTGCCTAACAATGTAAGAAAAACTACAGATGCTTTAGATGCAGTCGGCAATACAACAAAAGCTGTAACAAAAGGCTATGCAATAGGTTCTGCAGGATTAGGTGCGCTAGTTCTTTTCGCTGCTTACACAGAGGATATAAAACATTTTTCGAAAGTTGCTGGTTCAAACTTAGAAGGTATTGTTGTTACTTTTGATTTATCTAATCCTTATGTTGTGGTTGGTTTATTAATTGGTGGTATGCTTCCATACTTATTTGGTTCAATGGGAATGCAAGCAGTTGGTAGAGCGGGTGGAGCCGTTGTAGTTGAGGTCAGAAGACAATTTAAAAAATTTCCAGGTATTATGAAAAGGAAACAAAAACCTGATTATGCAAAATTAGTAGATTTGTTAACTGTAGCCGCTATTAAAGAAATGATTATTCCCTCACTGTTACCAGTTTTATCTCCTATTATTTTATACTTTGTAATTTTTGCAATTGGTGGTCAAGTTGCAGCCCTGTCATCAGTAGGTGCAATGTTATTAGGTGTAATAATAACTGGTCTGTTTGTTGCTGTTTCAATGACTGCAGGTGGTGGTGCATGGGATAATGCAAAAAAATATATTGAAGATGGAAATCATGGTGGAAAAGGATCTGAAGCACATAAAGCTGCTGTGACAGGTGATACTGTTGGCGATCCTTATAAAGATACGGCAGGCCCTGCTATTAACCCAATGATCAAAATTACCAATATAGTAGCTTTATTGTTATTAGCAGTAATAGCAGGTTAATACTCTAAAGAATAAATGATTTTACCTGGCTTTTCTTTTGCCAAGCGGGTCATTTATTTTTTGTCTTAAAGTGCTTAATACATTAGAAACAAAGCCTTTCTTCTTTTCTAGAACTGTTGTTTCTTTTTCTGAAAATTTTAATTTGTTCATTTGATCTTTGTTATAAAAATCCTTTTTGACTAATAAACCTCTATTATCAAACTCAAGAACCAGAGCATTATTGGTTAAAAGTTTTTTTCTTCCTAATGTTCTTAATTCGCTTACAGTTGTTTTTCTCTCAATATAAATCCAAATATCGTTATCAAAAGTACCAATTGTGGAAGGTGGACCTAATAGAATTTGCGCATCATTTTTATTAGTTTCGCTAATTATTAAATTTTTTTGTTTTTTTTCTAAAAAATGAACACCATGATGTTTTACGACTTTGTTGAAAGAACAACTTGCGTTTAAAAAAATTATAAGGATAATAAATATATTTTTTACCATGAACATAGAATACATTAACATTTACAATAATTTTATAAATTTAACTACTAATAAAACACTTTATAAAGGTCTTAAAAAACCAGATGTCTTTTCTGATCGATTATTAATTTTTTTAGTGCATTTTGCCTTTTTTTTAAACAATTTTAAATCGAAGGAGAACTCAAATATTCTACAAAAAATTTATGATTTTAATTTTAGACAAATGGAACTAAGTATTAGAGAGATCGGATATGGCGATCAATCAATCAATAAGAAAATGAAAGACTATATTAATCTTTTTCATTCAATTATTTCTGAAATTCATTTTTGGTCCGATTTAGATGCTAAAGATAAAAAAAAAATTATTTCTAATTTTTTTGAAAATTTCGGTGAAATTGATTATTTAGTTGATTATTTTGAGAAATATAGACAAAATTTGTCAAAAAAAACTTTGAATTTGTATTTAAAAAGTGTAAGTAACAAATAATTATGGCTGTACCAAAACGTAAACAAACACCTTCTAGAACTGGGATGAGAAGATCCAAAAATATGAAATTCTCATCAAAGAATATTATTGAAGATAAAAAATCAGGTGAATACAGATTATCTCATCATCTGGATTTAAAAACAGGCATGTACAAGGGCCGACAAATTTTAGATCCAAAGGATTAATTTTTTTATATATAATTACAAATGTCTGATTTAATTAAAATTGCTATTGATGCAATGGGTGGTGATGACTCTCCTAGAAAAATTATTGATGGTATAATTTTTAATCACAATAAATCTAAAGAAAATTTTTTCTTAATTTTTGGAAATGAAAATGAGGTTAATAAATATCTTAAAAACAAAATAGATAAAAAATTTTATAAAATAATACACACTGATTCTTTTGTTAAAAGCACAGATAGCCCTCTTGAAGGAGCTAAAAGGGGAAAAAATACAAGTATGTGGTTAGCCATTGAAAGTGTAAAAAGAAAAGAGGCCGATATTGTTATCTCAGCTGGCAACACGGGTGCTTTACTTGTTATTTCTAAATTAAATTTAAAGATGATAGAAAATATTGATAAACCAGCTTTATCTGCTTTATGGCCTAATAAAAAAGGCATGAGTGTAGTTTTGGATTTAGGCGCAAATATAGAATGTAGTTCTAAAAATTTGGTTGATTTTTCTATTATGGGAGCATCACTTTATAAGTCTCTTTACCCAAATGATAAACCTAATGTTGCTCTATTAAATATTGGTTCTGAGGAATTAAAAGGAAATGATATAATTAAAGAAACATTCCAATTATTAAATGAAAAAATATCAAACGACTTTAACTTTTCTGGATATATAGAGGGTAATCAATTAATGAATGGTGAGGTTAATGTAATTGTTTCAGATGGATTTACTGGTAACGTAGCTCTAAAAACAGCTGAAGGAACAGCAAACTTTATTACAAGTGAATTAAAAAAAGCTTTGACTGGAAATTTAATAGGTAAGATTTCATCGTTATTAAATTTTTTTAATTTAAAAAAATTTAAAAAACGTCTTGATCCAAGACTATATAATGGCGCAATATTTATTGGATTAGATTCGCCAGTTGTCAAAAGTCATGGCGGAACTGATTTTATAGGCTTTGCAAATTCTCTAGATGTTTGTAATAAAATTGTTAAAGGTGATTTAATTAAAAAAATAAAGTACAATATTTAAAATGAGAATCAATTTAACTAAAAAAGATTTAGTTAACATTATTTACATGCAAATTGGTTTCTCGAAACAAATATCAGAAAATTTAATAGATGAATTTTTTTCAAGCATAGTATTGAATCTTAAAAATGAAAAAAAATTAAAGATTTCAAAATTTGGAACTTTTTCAATTAGAAATAAAAAGGAAAGAATTGGAAGAAATCCAAAAACGAAAGAAAAAAAAATTATATCTAAGAGAAATGTTGTGCTTTTTAAACCCTCAAAAGATTTTAAAGAATTTATAAATTTAAAAGAAAATGAATAAAGATAATAACGCTTATAGAACAATTGGGGAAGTTGCTAAAATTTTGGACTTAAAATCTAAAAAAGGCCAATCTTTACCAACACATACTATAAGATATTGGGAAAAAGAATTTAAACAAATAAAACCTAAAATATTAAATGGTAAAAGAAGATATTATGATGAAAAAAACATTAATTTGTTAAAAAAAGTTAAATTTCTATTAAAACAACAAGGTATGACTATAAATGGTGTTAAAAAAATTTTGAATAATGGTGAACCATTAAAACTTGACGAAATTTCAAATCATTCTATAAGAACTGATAATTTAAGAAATAAATTAGTCAAAATTTCTAATATTATTAAAAATTTAAAGAAATAATAAATGGCAAAAAAAACACATGTTAAAGTAAGGCTTGTCCCGGAATCAAAACCAGATAGCTCTTTTTTTTATTACGTAAAAAAACCAGCAGGGGGTGAGAAAGCTAAGATTAAACTTAAGGCAAAAAAATATAATCCAGCTACACGCAAACATGAAGTGTTTGTAGAAAAAAAGTTGCCACCACACAGTAAATAGTTATTTCTTTTTAAAATTTCTTCTTTCAAAATCTATATATGCGTAGATCATATTTTCCCAAATTTTTTGTGTAATCTTTGGATCAATTTTATTTTTAATTGATTTTTTCTTAATATTCTTAAGAATAAATTTTATTCTTTTTTGATCAACAATCTGACTTTTTTTGTCTTTGAGTGACAAAACTTTTTTTACTAAAGAAGTTCTTTTTTTAATTATTTTGATTAAACTGTTATCAAGTTTATCTAACTCAGATCTGATCTTATTCAGTTTATTTTTTTTTAATGGCGACATTTATATATTTGGATTTAGGAAAAATTATTATATTTATTTGTATATGTATACAATAAATCAAAAATTAAATAATCAAATATCACTTTGGTTAATTTTGATGTTTTGGATTATATCAATAATGATTATTATTGGTGGTTTAACTAGATTAACAGACTCAGGTCTCTCTATCACTAAGTGGCAATTATTTTCAGGTCTTTTACCTCCTATGAATCATGATGATTGGATTTTATATTTTGATCTTTATAAGAAAATTCCTGAATACAAATTACAAAATTTCAACATGTCTTTACAGGAATTTAAGATAATCTTTTGGTGGGAGTGGGGTCACCGATTTCTAGGAAGATTAATTGGAATTATGTTTTTAGTTCCTTTGATTTATTTTTCATTTAAAGTAAAATTTAAAAAATTAATAAATTTTTATTTAATTTTTTTTCTTATATGCTTCCAAGGATTTATAGGTTGGTATATGGTGAGCAGCGGTTTAGTTGACCGTATAGATGTAAGTCATTTTAGACTCTCAGTTCATTTGCTAATAGCCTTTTTAATTTTATCATTAATTTTCTGGAATTATCTTACAATAAAAGCAAATAATAATATAACAAATAAGATAAATTCGTTAATTCCATTGATTTTTTTAATTCTTATTTTCATTCAAATTATAATTGGAGCATTTGTATCTGGAATGGATGCTGGAAAAATTTATAATTCTTGGCCTTTAATGGGAGCAACATATTTCCCAGATGACAACAATCTGATAAACTTATTTAAGTTATCAGTTTTCAGTGATCCATCTTTAGTTCAGTTTATCCATCGTAACTTAGCTTATCTAATTACAATATATTATTTTTATATGTTGTATAAAGTGTATAAAAATAAAATATACGATCTTTATAAATCAATAAATATTTTAGGTATCTTTATAATAACACAAATTATTTTAGGAATTTTAACGATAATTTATGGTGCACAGATTTTTATTGCATCTATGCACCAATTAAGTTCAATTTTTTTAGTAAGTTCTTCTATTTATTTTTTTTTTTTAAATACAAAGACTAACTAACAGCTTTTAAATTGCCTTTAGAAGATTTATTCAACGCTTGATCTAAATCTTCAATTATATCGTCAATATGCTCTAAACCAATGCATAATCTTACATAGCTTTGAGTAACTCCTGATGCAGCCAATTCTTTTTCATTTAATTGGCTATGTGTTGTACTAGCAGGATGTATAGCTAAACTTCTAGCATCACCAATATTTGCAACATGGTAAAACATTTTTAAAGACTCAATAAATCTTTTACCAGCTTCAATACCTCCTTTTAACTCAATACCAACCATAGGTCCATTTCCACCATTTAGATATTTTTTTGCTCTATCAGCAATAAGCTTGTCATGTTCGGTAGAATAGATAACTTTAGTTACTTCTTTGTGCTTTTTCAGAAAATCAACAACATGTTCCGCATTAGCACAATGCTGTTTCATTCTTAGAGCTACTGTTTCAAGTCCTTGGATAATAGCAAAAGCATTGTCAGGTGAACATGCTGAACCTAAGTCTCTTAATAAACAAACTCTAGCCCTGACTGCAAAAGGAACATTTGCTCCAGTAAGTTCAGGCACAACCTTACCCCAAATAGCACCATTATAACTAGCATCTGGTTCATTAAACAATGGCTGTCTTTTAGGATCTGCAGTCCAATCAAAATTACCACTATCAACAATACTTCCTGCAATAGCAGTGCCATGGCCACCAATATATTTGGTTAAAGAATGAATTACTATAGCGGCACCATGTTCAATTGGTTTACATATAACAGGAGCAGCTGTATTGTCCATTATAAGAGGTATGTTGTATTTTCGACCAATGTCTGAAACCTCTTTTATTGGAAATACGCGTAAATATGGATTTGGTAAAGTTTCTCCATAAAAAGCTCTAGTATTATCATCAATTTTTTTTTCAAAGTTTTTAGGATCTTTTGGGTCAGCATATCTTATTTCAATCCCAAGTTTACTTAAGGTATGAGTGAATAAAGATACAGTTCCCCCATAGAGATCTGTCGAACTAACAATATTATCACCAGCTTGAGCCACATTTAATACTGAAAATAATGATGCTGTTTGTCCTGATGCTACAGTTAAACAAGCCAAT
>CACDPY010000002.1 GCA_902554765.1 uncultured Pelagibacteraceae bacterium
AAGAAATTTTCTCATTTAGTTGCTCTGAAATACTTTTGGCAAGATCATTGATAGTAAAGTGAAAAGTTTTTTCTCTATTAAATAAAACTTCACAAATTTTAAGTCTTTGTTTTGTTGGTCTCAACCCCGATGACCTCAATTTATCAATAAATTCTATGTTTTTTAGCATTCTTATTTATAATAATTCTAAACTATATGTATATTATAATTTAATAAAATCAAGTATTAAGGGTATTCAAATTTTATGAAAAAAAACGCCTATTCTTATAATGAGCTAATAAACTGCGGAAATGGAGGCCTTTTTGGTCCTGGGAATGCAAAATTACCACTTCCTCCGATGCTTATGTTTGATAGAATTACTGAAATATATGATAATAAGGGAATTTTTAATAAAGGTTCTTTAAAAGCTGAATTAGATATCAAAAAGGATCATTGGTTTTTTGATTGTCACTTCAAAGAAGATCCTGTGATGCCAGGATGCCTCGGTCTTGATGCAATGTGGCAATTAGTTGGTTTCTATTTAGGGTGGATTGGAAACCCAGGAAAAGGGAGAGCCCTAGGAGTTGGTACTGTTAAATTTACAGGTGAAGTTTTACAAAATGTTAAATTAGTAACATATGAAATTGATATGAAAAAAATTATGTCTCCAGGAGGAACCACTGTGGGTTTAGCTAATGGAATAGTTTTGGCTGATAATAAAAAAATATATTCAGCTGAAAGTTTAAAAGTGGGATTATTCAAATAATGAGAAGAGTGGTAATTACAGGATTGGGAATAGTTTCTTGTTTAGGTAATAATCAAGATGAGGTTCATCAGTCATTATTAAATTCAAAATCTGGAATTTCATATTCTGAAGAATATAAAGAACATAATCTTAAAAGTCATGTTCATGGAAAACCGAATATAAAACTTGAAGATCATATAGATAGAAAAACTATTAGATTTATGGGTTCTGGTTCTGCTTATAATTATATAGCAATGAAAGAGGCAATTAAGGACTCTGGACTAGAAGAGAATGAAGTGAGCAATGTTAAAACAGGAATTGTAATGGGTTCAGGTGGACCTTCAATTGAAAATGTAATTTTAGCAGCTGATAAAACAAGAGCTAAAACTCCAAAATTAATGGGACCATTTGTGGTTCCAAGAACAATGGCAAGTACGGCTTCTGCAACTCTCGCTGTTCCTTTTAAAATAAAAGGAACTAATTATACAATGAGTTCTGCTTGTGCAACAAGTGGGCACTGTATTGGAAATTCAATGGAATTAATTCAAATGGGAAAACAGGATGTCGTGTTTGCTGGTGGTAGTGAAGAAATTCATTGGGCAATGA
This sequence comes from uncultured Pelagibacteraceae bacterium, assembly GCA_902554765.1. Lineage (GTDB taxonomy): Bacteria > Pseudomonadota > Alphaproteobacteria > Pelagibacterales > Pelagibacteraceae > Pelagibacter. Next base: position 1,331 of record CACDPY010000002.1, read on the forward strand.
CTGCAATGTTTGACGCTATGACTGCTTTATCATCAAAATATAACGATACACCTCAAACTGCATCTAGAGCTTATGATAAAACAAGAGATGGTTTCGTAATTGCAGGTGGTGGTGGTGTACTAGTGCTTGAAGAATATGAACATGCCAAAGCTAGAGGTGCTAAAATATATGCAGAGTTGACTGGTTATGGAGCAACTTCAGATGGATACGATATGGTAGCACCATCGGGAGAAGGTGCCGTGAGATGTATGCAAATGGCGATGGCAACTACGAAAAATAAAATTGATTACATTAATACCCACGGAACATCTACTCCAGTTGGAGATATTACTGAGCTAAATGCAGTTAAAAATACATTTGGAGATAATATTCCAAAAATTAGTTCAACTAAGTCTTTGTCAGGTCACCCTTTGGGAGCTGCTTCAGTGCATGAAGCAATTTATTGTTTAATTATGATGAAAAATAATTTTATTGCAGGATCAGCAAATATTAATGAAATGGATGAGGAAGCAAAAAAATTTCCAATAGTTTCTAAAACAGAAACTGGGGCAACTTTAAATTCAGTAATGTCTAATAGTTTTGGTTTCGGTGGAACTAATGCCGCTTTAATTTTTGAGAAGGTTTAATCATGAGTTTAATGAAAGGTAAAAAAGGATTAATCATGGGCGTTGCCAATGAAAGATCTATCGCTTGGGGTATTTCACAAAAACTAGCTGAAGCTGGGGCAGAACTTGCATTCACATATTTAGGTGATGCTCTCAAAAAAAGAGTAATTCCTTTAGCTGAAAAATTAAATTCAAAGGTAACATTCAGTTGTGATGTTGAAAAAAAAGAGGAAGTAGTTAAGTTATTTGAAGATGTAAAATCTCAATGGGGAGAGATTGATTTTGTGGTGCATGCAATTGCATTCTCAGATAAATCAGAATTATCAGGTGAATATTTAGATACGACCAGAGAAAATTTTTTACGAAGTATGTTAATATCATGCTTTTCGTTTACCGAAGTTGCAAAAGAAGCATCTAAAATAATGAAAAAAGATGGAAGTCTAATCACATTAAGTTACGAGGCAAACAAAGCTATTCCAAATTATAATGTAATGGGTGTGTGTAAGGCTGCCCTTGAATCTAGTGTTAAGTATTTAGCAAGAGATTTGGGAGCAAAAGGTATGCGAGTGAATGCTATCAGTGCTGGACCTATTAAAACATTGGCTGCTTCTGCTATTGGAGATGCAAAATTCCTATACAAATGGAATGAAGACCATTCTTTACTTAAAAGAAACGTAGATATTCACGATGTTGGAAATTCAGCATTATACCTATTAAGTGACCTTGCAAACGGTGTTACAGGTGAAATTCACTATGTAGATGCTGGATATAACAAGGTTGGAATGCCAGATCCTAAAAATATTTCATAAATTAAATTTTTTTAAAAAAAGCAATATTCGATAAATTAATATTTTGATCAATCATTGTGCCTTTGTAAGTAGAAATTATCTTAATATTTTTCATTAAAAACAGTTGATCTTCTTCAGTTAGTAATACAGAGGAGAAAATTTCTTTTTTTTTTAATTTTTGAATAATTTCTGTAATATTTAATTCTTTATTATCTGCATCATTGAGATATTCAAAATACTCTGGATGCTTAAAATCCTCAATGACATAAATACCACCACTATCAAGAAATTTAAAAAAAAATTTTAAGTTATGAATAATGTCATTTAAAAAATGTGAACCATCATCAATAATTATTTTAAATTTGATATTCTGAAATTTTTTTTCCAAATTTTTTAAATCGTCTAAATTAGTAGTGTCACAATTATAAAATTTAATTTTATCAGATTTAAACTGAAGTTTATAATTTCTGTCTATTCCATAAATACTTGCATTTATTAGATATTTTTTGAATGCTGCCAATGATGCACCCTTCCAAGTTCCAATCTCTAAAAAATTAAAATTTTCATTTTTAAATTCATGGAAATATTTTTCATAATATTTGCCAAAACCATGACCTACAATCTTATCTCCTTTTTTATTATATGGATGATTTACGTTAGTACCCTTATCAGAACCATAATAGTTGAATAAATCATTAAGGCTGGTAGAAATAAATGGGTCGTTATCTATATTTGTTTTTTTTTTAAAATAAAAAATAATACTTTTATAGTACCAACTTATTTTTTTCATACTTCCAGTTACTAAAGGCTATTGATAGATAAATTTAAAAATTAAGCTATTGCCTGCTTAATAGATAATTTTACTTTACCTCTGTCAAAACCAATTACTTTTACTTTTACTTCATCGCCCTCTTTTACAACATCGGTAACTTTAGCAACTCTTTTGTCTGCTAGTTCTGAAATATGAACAAGGCCATCTTGTTTTCCTAAAAAATTCACAAATGCACCAAATTCCATAATTTTCATAACTTTGCCTGAATAAATTTTATTCAATTCAGCTTTTGCAGTAATATCTTTAATCATTTGTAAAGCAATGTTTCTAGACTCTTCATCTGGAGCAGCAACAGTTACCACTCCTTCATCATTTACATCTACTTTGGCGCCTGATTTTTCAACAATTTCTCTGATCGTTGCTCCACCTTTTCCAATAACAGCAGCTATGTCTTTCTTATCAACATTAACTTGTTCCATTTTTGGAGTATGTTTTCCAACGTCTGCTCTTGAAGCCGATAAAGCTTTATTCATTTCTCCCAAAATATGAACTCTTCCATCTTTAGCCTGACTTAATGCCTGTTCCATAATTTCAAATGTGATTCCTGTAATTTTAATATCCATTTGTAGTGAAGTAATTCCATCTTTAGTTCCAGCAACTTTAAAGTCCATATCTCCTAGGTGATCTTCATCACCTAAAATGTCTGAAAGAACACTAAAATCATCACCTTCTTTAATTAGCCCCATTGCAATACCTGCAACTGGCTCTTTAATTGGGACTCCTGCATCCATCATGGCTAATGATGTTCCACAAACTGTAGCCATGGATGAAGAACCATTAGACTCAGTAATTTCCGATACTATTCTAAAAGTATATGGGAAAGCCTCTTTTGAAGGTAAAGAAGATTTAATTGCTCTCCATGCTAGTTTGCCATGACCAATTTCACGTCTACCAGTTCCGATCCTACCTGTTTCACCTACTGAAAAAGGAGGGAAGTTGTAATGAAGCATAAATCTTTCTCTTTGTTGTCCATCTAAACTTTCTAATCTTTGTTCATCATCAGATGTACCTAATGTAGCTACAACAATTGCTTGTGTTTCTCCTCTAGTAAATAGTGCTGAACCATGAGTTCTTGGTAAAACACCTACTTCACATGAAATAGGTCTTACGTCAGATAATCCTCTACCATCTATCCTATTTTTATTTTTAAGAATGTCTGTTCTTACAATAGATTTTTCAAGATTTTTTAACTGACTATTTACATCAAGGTCGGTATAATTTTCATCTTCTTCATAAAGTTTCTTAGCTTTATCTGTAATTTCTGAGATTTGGTTTGATCTATCCTGTTTATCTCTTGTTGCAAAAGCTTTTTTCAAATCTTCGGTAAAAGTTGCTTTAAGCTTTTTCTTCACTTCAGATAAATCTTTTTTTTCAACAATCCATTCAGGCTTTTTGCATTCTCTCGCAAGTTCCTCTATCATTTTAATGACAGGAACAAATCCATCATGACCAAATTTCACAGCATTTAACATTTCTTCTTCTGTTAAACCATTTGCTTCAGACTCCACCATCAGTACAGCATCTTTAGTTCCTGCAACAACTAAGTCTAAGCTTGAATTTTCTAATTCAGCTTTTGATGGATTAAGTATATATTTTCCATCAACAAATCCTACTCTTGACGCTCCAACTGGGCCCATAAAAGGCATTCCTGATATAGCTAGTGCTGCTGAAGAAGCAGTAATTGCCAAGATATCTGGTTGGTTTTCTTTATCATATGAAATTACAGTTGGTAACAGCTGTACTTCATTTTTAAATTCATCAGGAAACAAAGGTCTGATTGGTCTATCAATTAATCTAGAGATTAGTGTTTCACTTTCAGTTGGTCTTGCTTCTCTTTTAAAATATCCACCTGGAATTTTCCCTCCAGCATAATATTTTTCTTGGTAGTTAACAGAAAGTGGAAAATAATCTATGTCTGGATTTACTTTCTTTGCTCCTACCACTGTCGCTAAAATAACTGTCTCACCACATGTAGCTATAATTGCTCCATCCGCCTGTCTTGCTACTTTGCCTGTCTCTAAACTTATTTTTTTTCCTGCTACTTCGATTTCCTTTTTATATACTTTAAACATTTCATTTCCATTTCGTTTCGTTCTTTTCGTTTCATTCAATTCTATCTATCTTGATTTTTATTTTCTTAAATTCAATTTCGACAGTACATTTTTGTAAGAATCCATTTTATTTTTCTTTAGGTATTCTAACAATTTTTTTCTTCTATTTACAGCTCTCAACAATCCTACAGATGAATGTTTATCTTTTTTGAATTGCTTAATATGCTTAGAGAGAGTTTCAATTTTATCTGTTAGCAATGCTATTTGAATTTCAGATGATCCAGTGTCTTTATCATGTATTGATAATTCCTGTGCTTTCTTATTCATGTATTATTTTTCCTATTTGTTAGTTTGTTTTATTAAATTTTCAATTTTTTCTGCGTATTCAAAAGACTCATCTTTTCTAAAAAGTAATTTTGGTAAAAATTTCATAGCCACTTTTTGCGATAAAATTTTTCTTATTAAAAATGAATATTCTTTTAAAATTTCAATTATTTCTTCTGCATTTTTTCCTCCTAATGGAAGAACGTATGCCTTGGCAATTTTTAAATCTTGACTCATTCTTACTTCAGTAACTGTTATAGTGTTAGTTTCTAAATTTGGAACCTTAGCCTCATTTCTTATAAAAATCATGCTTAAAGACTGCTTAATCATTTCTCCTACTCTAAGCTGTCTTTGAGATATTGGTTTTCCTATTCTATCAGCCATTAAATTGACCTTTCTATAGAAGTTACATTATATGCTTCTATTATGTCATTTTTTTGAAAATCCATATAGTCTTTGACCGTAATTCCACACTCTTGGCCATTGCTTACCTCTTTTACTTGGTTTTTTTCCCTAAATAATGTTCCAACTTTACCAGTGAAAATAATTGCCCCATCTCTAATTATTCTTACGTCTGAGACACTTTTAATTTCTCCCTCGGTTACTTTTGAACCAGCTACTTTTCCAGCGCCAGAAACTTTAAATATTTCTAAAATTTGTGCAGTTCCAGTTATGGTTTCTTTAACATCTGGTGTTAATAATCCAGACATTCTTTTTTTGATATAATCTAAAACTTCATAAATTATATTATATGAAGAAATTTTTATATTTTCATTTTCTGCAAGTTTTTTTGCCTCTTTACTTGGTTTCACATTAAAAGCTATTAATGCAGCTTTTGATGCTTTTGCTAAAGTTACGTCCGTTTCTGTAACCATTCCTATATCTGCTAAAATTATTTTTGGTTTTACTTCGTCATGTTTTATTTGGTTAATTGCATTTTTTATTGCTTCAGACGATCCATGAACATCAGATTTTATTATTAGATTAAGTTCTTCTATTGAGCTATCTGAAAATGCAGAATCTTGTGTTGCAAATGTTAGAGGATTTTTTATATCTTTGTTTTCTTGAGCTCTGTTCTCACTCAAAGTTTTAGCTTCTTTTTCGTCGTCAAGGACGATGAAATCATCTCCAGCCCTTGCTGCACCATTTATACCTAATATTTCTACTGGCGTAGAGGGTGATGCCTCATTAATATTTTTACCTTTATCATTTATTATAGCTCTAATCTTTCCCCACCTCAAACCACTCACAAAAAAATCTCCTTTTTTTAGAGTTCCAGTAGTAATAATTATTGTTGCTACAGGCCCTCTTCCAATATCAATTTTAGATTCTAAAACAATACCTGTAGCCTTAGACTCAAAATCAGTTTTAAGGTCTAAAATTTCAGCCTGCAAAATTATTGCTTCTACTAATTTGTCTAAATTAAGTTTTGTTTTAGCAGAGATTTCAACCATTAGAGTATCTCCTGATAAATCTTCAGCAATAAGTTCATGTTCAAGAAGTTGATTTTTAATTTTTTGCGGATCAGCTTCAGGCAAATCACATTTATTAATTGCTACTACAATTGGAACATTTGCTGCTTTAGCATGTTTTATAGATTCAACAGTTTGAGGTTTAACACCGTCGTCTGCTGCGACAACCAAAACAACAATATCTGTTAATTTAGATCCTCTTGCTCTCATTTCAGTAAAAGCAGCATGGCCTGGGGTGTCTATAAATGTTAATTTATTTGAATTATTTTCAATTTGATATGCACCAATATGTTGTGTTATTCCACCAAATTCTCCAGATACAACATTTGCACTCCTCAGAACATCTAGCACTGATGTTTTTCCATGATCAACATGTCCCATAACAGTTACTATTGGCGGTCTATTCTTTAAATTTTCTGATCTAGACTCTTTTATTTTTTTAATTATTTCCTCAGCTTTTTCTTCTCGAATTGGATTATGTCCAAATTCTTTTACAAGATATTCAGCTGTATCTGCTGCTAGTGTCTGATTGATTGTAACCGTTACTCCCATTCCAAACAAAAATTTAATCACATTGCTCGATTGCTCGGCCATCCTGTTTGCTAGCTCTCTAACTGTTATTGCCTCTGGAATATTTATATCTCTTTTAATGGGTTTTAAATTTTCTTTATTCTCTTCTTTGTTAACGTTTTTAAGTTCTTTTTGTCTAGCTCTTTTTACAGAAGCCAAACTTCTTTCTTTAATTTCTATCTCGTCACTTAGAGCTCTAGAAACTGTAAGTTTTGTTTCTCTTTTCTTAAATCCTAGTTTAGCTTTTTTATCCTTAGCCTCACTATCTCCCTTTAATCTCTTAGTTGCCCGCTGTTCTGCAAGCTTACGTCTTTCAAAATCACTTGAAATGGTTGAAGTTTTGTTTGGAAAATTAGGCTTAAACGGCGTTCCTCTTTTAAAATTTGATGATGATTTTAAACCTGCTGACTTATTAAAACTTCCCTTATTTGATGGTTTACTTGATTGTTTTTCTATTACTACTGTTTTTTTACTTTGAGACTTTGAGGTATCAAAGTTTTTAAAAGTTTTTTTGGGACTTCCAGAGATTGTTAGTTTTGTTTTTTTTTTCTCCATTTCTCATCTCTCAATCTTTATAAATTATATTTCGTGCTGACATTATCAAATTATCAGCCTCATCTTTTGAAAGTGCAAAGTCTTCTAGATATCCTTGTATCTTAACTTTTTCACCTTTGATTACATCATATCCACCTGTTAATTCATCCGACGCTAAATCCGCAAAATCTTGTAATTTTAAAATTTTTTGTTCTCCCAAAGTAACTAGCATCCCTGGTGTTAACCCTTTTAAGTTTATTAGAGTATCCTCTAAACCAAGATCTTTAATTCTTTGAGAAATATCCTCTTGATCTTTTTGATGAAATTCATTTGCTCTCTCAATCAATGCTTTTGCTGTATCCTCTTCAATACCTTCAATCTTAATTAAGTTATCTGCTGAACTGTCTTTGATATCATCAATTGTTGAAAATCCTTCAGCAACTAACAATTGTCCAAGTGTTTCATCTAATTCTAAATTTTTAACAAAATTATCTGTTTTTTCTTTAAATTCTAATTGCCTTCTTTCTGAATCCTCTTGATCTGTCATGATGTTGATTTCGTAATTCAATAATTTTGTTGCTAATCTAACGTTTTGTCCTCTTCTACCAATTGCTTTACTAAGATTTTCATCAGTTAAAATTACATCTAATTTTTTTCTTTCCGTATCAACATTCACTCTTTGAACCTCTGCTGGAGACAAGGCGTTTGAAACTAAAATTGCAGGATCCTCAGACCAATTTACAATATCAATTTTTTCTCCTTGTAATTCATTCACCACTGCTTGAACTCTCGATCCTCTCATACCCACACAAGCTCCTACTGGATCTAATGAAGTATCAACTGCTTTTACACAAATTTTAGCTCTACTACCCGGATCTCTTGATGACGATTTAATTTCAATCAAACCATCATAAATTTCAGGAACTTCTTGAACAAAAAGTTTCTCCATAAATTTTGGGTGAGCTCTAGATAAAAATATTTGTTGACCTCTTGTTTCTCTCCTTACGTCATAACAATATGCTTTTATTCTATCACCAGTTTTAATATTTTCTCTTGGTATAAGTTCATTTTTTTGGATAATTGCCTCAGTTCTTCCTAAGTCAACAATCACATTTCCAAATTCTAACCTTTTTATAATTCCACTTAAAATTGAGTCTTTTTTATCTATAAAATCGTTAAATTGTCTTTCTCTTTCTGCCTCTCTAACATTAAAATTTATTACTTGTTTAGCAGTTTGAGCAGCAATTCTTCCAAAATCAAACGATGGAAGTGGTTGTAAAACTTCATCTCCAATTTTTTTATCTCTATTTACATCATTTAAATTTATTGCATCCTCTAATTTTATTTCTGTATTTGAATTTTCAGGATTTTCAGCGACTATTAGTTTTCTAAAAATTTCAATATCACCACTATCTCTATTAATAGATACTTTTATTTCATTATCTTGACCAAATTTAGATTTTGCCGCCTTAGCAATTCCAGTTTCCATTGAACTAATAATTAATTCTTTATCTATAGATTTTTCTAAAGCTACTGCTTCAGCAATTCTTAATAATTCAAGTTTATCTGCTCTTTTATTTAACATTTTTTTGCTTGCTCCAAAAAAAAATGGGCTAAAGCCCATTTTGTAAATTCAATAATGTAATTGGAATATAGTAAAGTTTTTTTTTAATTCAACAGAAACTATTTTAAAAAAATGCTTGTTTTATCAGTTTTTTCCCAAGAAAATGAACCATCTTCCTCTGGTATTCTTCCAAAATGCCCATATGCAGATGTTTTTTCATATATAGGTTTATTTAAGTTTAACATTTCTCTAATACCTCTAGGACTTAAATCAAAATTTTCTGATATTTTTTCTACAATAAATTTATTCTTATTCAAATCTTTATCAAACAAGTCAACATAAACTGAAAGTGGTTTAGATACACCAATCGCATAAGCTAATTGTATTAAGCATTTATCAGCTATTTTTGATGCTACAATATTTTTTGCAATATATCTTGCAGCGTAAGCTGCAGATCTATCCACTTTAGTGGGATCTTTTCCAGAAAAAGCTCCACCACCATGGGGTGCGGCACCACCATAGGTATCAACTATAATTTTCCTTCCTGTCAAACCACAGTCTCCATCTGGGCCACCAATAACAAAATTTCCAGTTGGATTTACGTAAAATTCGTCTTCATTAAAATCTTTAAGAAAGTTTTCTGGGATTGATTTTAGCATGTATGGCCTTAATAAATCTCTTACTTGTGCTTGATTTACATCAGCTGAATGTTGGGATGATATTACAACAGATTTTATTTTAGTTGGTTTACCATCAACATATTCAAAAGTAACTTGGCTTTTAGAATCAGGTTCGATATTTTTAAGTTTACCTAATTTTCTATCTTGAGCCATTAATCTTAAAATTTTATGTGAATAATGAATTGGCGCTGGCATTAATACATCAGTTTCATTACATGCATAACCAAACATAATTCCTTGATCACCTGCACCTTCGTCTTTATTCCCTGAAGAATCTACTCCCATTGCAATATCAGCTGATTGGGAATGTAAGTGACTTTCAATTTTCGTTGCGTCTTTCCATGTAAAGCCATCTTGATCGTAGCCAATATCCTTAATACAATTTCTTACTTTTTCTATTAACTTATCTTTTTTAATCTCAGGACCTCTTACTTCTCCAGCCAAAACAACTTTATTCGTTGTTGTAAGCGTTTCACATGCAACTCTTGAAAATGGATCTGTTGATAAATAACTGTCCACCACCATATCTGAAATTCTATCAGAAACTTTATCTGGATGGCCCTCAGATACAGACTCACTTGTAAAAAGATAATTTTTTAGATTACTCATTTCTGAATTTATTAAATGAAAATATTAAAAAAATATACAATAAAATTAATAATCCAAAAATTTTATTTCCATATTTAGAAAATATTGTTGGTTGTATTTTCTTAGTTTGTTCAAGTTCTACATAACCCGATTGACCAAACTCAACACTTTGTTCAATATAACCTAAAGGGTTTACTACTGCTGCAACCCCATTATTCGCCGAACGTACTAAATATTTTCCACTCTCAATTGCTCTAAAAACACTGTGGACAAAATGCTGTTTAGGCCCAATTGATTGACCAAACCATCCATCCTCAGAAATATTAATAATTAAATCAAAATTTGAATCATCAAATAATTTACCTGAATAAATTATTTCATAACAAATTAGTGGCAAAATCCTTATAGATGAGTTTTTATATTTTATCTCAATTATTTCTCTACTATCTCCACCTGTAAAAGATTGATAATTATTAGTTAAAGATTTTAAACCAATTCTTCTTAAAATATTTTCAAAAGGTAAAAATTCACCAAAGGGAACTAAATTAATCTTATTATAAGTACTCAATAGTTCCAATTTATTGTCATAAACAGAAAAGGAATTAAAATAATCTTGAGACCCACTTCTTGCAGATTGGCTATTAGTTCCAATAATTATAAAATGATTTTCATTAAATTTTTTTTCAAATAATTTTCTGTATTGAATTATATCTTCTTGTAAAATATCTGGAAACATTCCCTCTGGCCAAACAAAAATTGTCTTTTCGCTAACATTAGGATTGCTTATCTCAATTAAATCTTCAATAATTGATTCTGGTTCTACATTTGAATAAAATCTTTCAAGAGGAATATTGGAGCCAATAACTCTTACTTTAAAATCATTATCTACTTTAGCTGCTTCGATAAACTTTTTTTTGTAATACAAGCCATGTGTATAAAAAAATATTACATTTATAAGAAAAAAAAGACTTAAAAATATATCTATCCTTTTTTTTCGCAGAATGAAAATTGCTGGACTCGTAAATAATGAAATACAAAATAAATTAAACCCATAAGTTCCAATTTTGGAAGTTATGCTTAAAATTTCCAGCTGATTTGAAAAACTATAGGCAATTAAATTCCATGGAAAACCAGTTAAAATTGAACCCCTAATAAATTCTATGAGTCCAAAAATTAACGAAAAAAATAAAAAAGAACTTAAAAAATTTTTTGGTTTTAAGATTATAAAAATAAGTGAGATAGAGCCATAAAATAAGGCTAAGAAAGATGGTATCAAAATTATAGTTAAAGGAATTAAAAAATTAAAACTTTGATCAAATGTTAAGGAAATTGATATCCAATACAAATTTGTAGCAAAATAACCAAACCCAAACAACCATCCATAAATAAAAAATAGTTTTTTTGTTTTGTGTTCATGAGTTTTTTTAAACAGAAATAAAAAGAAACAACTAAAAGTTAAAAAATTTATTATTAAATAATTAAATGGCGGTAAACTTAAAGATGTTACCATGCCTAAAATAACTAAAAATATAAATTCAATATAAAATTTTTTATTCAATTTAATCAAACTTTGAAATTACTGTGCTATATATTAGCTCTTCTTCTTTTAACATTCTTTTATAATCTTTATTTTTTGTATGATCAAAATTCAAGAGATGAAGAAAACCATGAATAAAAATTTTTATCAACTTTTCGTTGAAAGATTTAAGTTTTTGAGATTTAGGCTTATCTATAAAATTATAACTTATTATAATATCTCCAAGATAAGTTTTTTTTGAAATTTTAAGTTTTTTGCTAAATGGGAATGATAATATATCAGTAGATCTATTTTTATTCCTAAAATTTTTATTCAATTTTTTAATGTTTTTATTATTTGAAAGTAACAATGTAAGACTTATTTTTTTATTAATAAATTTATATTTTTTAGGAAATGATTTACAAATTTTGCTAAAAAATAATTCTTTCTTCTTAAGTCTTTTAGACCAAGCCTTCTCATTAGAGAAGACGTTAACATTAATCATTTTTAGAGTAAGCTTTTACTATTTTAGATACCAATGGATGTCGAACAACATCTGAATGATCAAAATCAATAACTGCTATTTCATTTAAATGCCCTAAGAGTTCTTTAGATCTTACTAAACCAGACATATTCTTATTAGGCAAATCAATTTGCGTTGGATCTCCGTTTACCACAATTTTAGAATTCTCACCAATACGAGTTAAGAACATCTTAATTTGTGTATCGGTTGCATTTTGTGCCTCATCTAAAATAGCAAATGAATTTTTTAAAGTTCGTCCTCTCATGAAAGCTAGTGGAGCAATTTCGATATCACCAATTTCTATCATTCTCTGTATTTTTTCAAAATCAAAAAGATCGTAAAGAGAGTCATATAAAGGTCTTAGATAAGGATCAACTTTTTCTTTCATATCGCCAGGTAAAAAACCTAAACGTTCTCCAGCTTCAACCGCTGGTCTTGACAAAATTATTCTCTCAATTTTTTTTTCTAATAACATAGTTAGACCAACCGCTACTGCTAAAAAAGTTTTGCCTGTTCCAGCTGGACCTGCTGAAATAATAATATCACTTTGCCTTAAAGCTCTAACATATCCTTTTTGTTTTTCAGATCTCGGTATTATGGATTTTTTTGGAGTTTTAATAATATCAGTAATATTATTATTTTTTACTTTTTCATTAATCATAAAATTATCTACAGATGAAATTATATCTTTATTTTCTATAGTTCCATTGTTAATAAATTGATTAGCTAAAAATTTAATTGCATTTTTTACAATCTCATTTGTTTTAGAATTTGATTTGATTAAAATAGAATTTCCTCTTGAGTATAGATTAGACTTAGTAATTTTCTCCAATTCTTTTAAATTTTTATTAAATTCTCCTACTACTCCCATCAATAATTCATTGTCATGAAAAATAACACTTAAAGAATCATTTTCTGAATAAACAAATTTGAGAGATTGATCTATATTTTTTTTAATTAAACCACTCAATTTCTAAGCTACCTTTTGATTTGAATCATTAATTTTTTCCCCAAATAAAGTGCTTCTATTGCTATGTTTTATTTTAACTTGCACAATTTTACCAATATCATTTTTATTACCATTAAATATCACTGATGTCATATATTCTGAACGACCAAAAACTTGGGTTTTATCTTCTGTAAAATTCTCAGCTAAAACATTTATATACTTACTCTCAAGATTTTTATTCATTGTCATTTGATTTTCAAATAACAAATTTTGAATTTTTTCTAATCTTTCTATCAAAATACTTTTATCAATTAAGCCCAGATTTGAAGCAACCGTTCCTGGTCTTGGGCTAAAAATAAAAGAATAAGAGTTAATAAACTTAATTTTTTTGATTAGATTAAGTGTATCGTCAAAATCTTTTTTATTTTCTCCAGGATAACCAATAATAAAATCACTGGAAAATTCAACGTTTGAGTTTATTTCCTTAAGACTATCAAATATCCTGAAATATTCATTTATCGTATGTTTTCTATTCATGAGATTTAAAATTCTATTTGATCCACTTTGCACGGGCAAATGAACTAATGGCATCAATTTTTTAGAATATTTATATATGTCTATTAGATCATCTGTCATGTCTCTTGGATGTGATGTTGTGTACCTAATCCTTTCTACACTATCTAATTTTTCAATTTCTAATATCAAATCAGATAATTTATGATTTTTGTTTTTATATGCATTCACATTTTGCCCTAGTAAAATTATTTCTTTAGCACCTTTATCAATTAAATACTTTGCTTCATCTAAAATTTGATTAAATGGTCTAGAATATTCTGGACCTCTTGTGAAAGGGACTACACAAAAATGGCAAAATTTATCACATCCTTCTTGAATTGTTAAAAAAGATGAAACTTTTCCAGAATTATTTTTTATTTTATCGAAATATTCAAATTTAGAAATTGGATCAAATTCAGTAACTTCAAATTTTTTCTTTTTTTTTATATGATCTAAAATCGTATCATTTATTTTATGATAAGATTGTGGGCCTATTATCAAGTCTATATAGGGCTCTCGTTTTAACATTTCTTCATTTTCTGCTTGTGCAACACACCCTGTGATTATGACTAACGGTTTTTCTTTAGATCTAAAAATTTTTTTAACCCTTCCAATTTCATGATAAACTTTTTCTTTTGCTTTGTCTCTTATATGACATGTGTTTAAAAGATAGCAATTCGCATCCTCATATTTTTCAGTTTTTTGAAAACCGATCTTTTTAACAGCATCAAATATTCTATTTGAGTCATATTCATTCATTTGACAACCAAATGTTTTGATAAATATTTTTTGCGTCATTTCTTAGGATTTTTTTTAATCCCATATAATTCTAATTTATGGTCTACCAGAGTATATCCATATTTTTCTGCAACTTTTTTTTGAAGTTTTTCAATTTCATCATCTACAAATTCTATGATTTCACCTGATTTAATATCAATTAAATGATCGTGGTGTCCCTCATTTAACTCTTCATATCTAGCTTTACCACCCTTGAATTCGTGTTTAGTCAGGATGCCCGACTCCTCAAATAATTTTACAGTTCTATAAACAGTTGCTATGCTTATTTTGGGATCTATTTTTGATACTCTATTATACAACTCATCAACATCTGGATGATCAGATGCTTCAGACATAACTTTTGCAATTATTCTTCTTTGGTCTGTTAGCTTAACGCCTTTTGATAAACATTTTTGTTCAATAGTATCTGACATATTCAATTTTAACTTATATAAATAGGATTAATCAAATTTTTTTTTACCCCAAATTTATCGCACAGATTAGGAATATTTTCATATTTTATTTTTTCTTCACCCTGAAAATCTTTAAAACTATAACAATAATAATCAATTTTCATTGTTAAATGTATTGCTTTTATTGTGGAAAGAGAATTTCTTATTCCAGCAAAACTACCTGGTCCTCTATTAACATAAATTATTGAGACATCTCCCAAATAAAGATTTTTTGATTTCAAAAAATCATTTATTAAAATTATCATTTTTTCAAAATTAACTTTAGTATTTTCATGCGTAATACTATATTTAGTATCTTTAGTAACTATCATGAAAAAAATATTTTTCTTTGCCGCATCAATTATAAGCTTATTCATTTTACAATTATCTATTTTTAACAATTCTAATTCAGAAGAAAATAATAGTAAATCTTTTTCAAATGATAATGGTGTATTATCTTTAATGTATCACCGATTTAATGAAAACAAGTATCCATCAACAAATATAAGAATGAATATTTTTGATGAACAAATGAAAACAATTAAAAATCTTGAATATGAATTCTATGATCCTAATCTTTTTGAAAAAGAATTTGATAAAGTAAAAGAAAAAAAGAAGATTCTAATAACTATTGATGATGGGTTTCAATCTTTTTATAAAGAGGCATGGCCATACTTAAAAAAAAATAATATCCCATTTATTTTATTTATTTCAACAGAGCCTGTTGGCAAAAATGGTTATATGTCATGGGAACAAATTTTAGAAATTGAAAATTCCAAGTTAGGTGTAATTGGACATCATTCACATACTCATAAGTATCTTATTGATATGACGAATGAAAATTTTATTAAAGATATCGAAACTGCTAGTAGAATTTTTAAGGATAAATTAGGATATGTTCCTACTATATTTTCTTATCCTTTTGGTGAATATTCAAAGTTTATGAAAGATTATATTTCTAAAAAATTTTCAATAGCTTTTGGACAACATTCTGGTGTAATTGATTTAAATAAAGATAAGTATGAATTACCAAGATTTCCAATTAATGAAAAATATGGTGATCTAAAAAGATTTAAGTCTGTCATTAACTATAGTCCATTAGAGTATCAAATTATTTTACCAGAACAAAAAAAAATAAATGACCAAAATAACCCACCAGATTTAGTTATTAAATTTTTTAAAGAACAAAAAAATATTAAAAATATTACCTGCTATTCAAATGATGGTGGCGAATGGAAAAAAACAAATTTAAATTTTGAAAAAAATTTTATGAAAGTAAAGTTTGATGATAAATTTATTCCAAGAAGAGGAAGAATCAATTGTTCGTTAAATGATAATGGAAAATGGCGTTGGCTAGGCACTCAATTCACAATAAGATAAATTAAATTAAGCTTTCAAGAGTAATGCTTGAAGGAAGTAATTTTGCGTCATCAAAATCTTTTAAATTATTTTGTTTAATTATTTTTTGTAACACTTCAACGTATTGATTACCTGTTTCAGCATACTCATTAAGATATTTTGCTAAAATAAGGCTATCTAATGGTTTCCCTTGATCTCTAAGTTCTGCTCTTGCCTTTCTAAATTCCCTATATGTTGAATGCGTATTAATATTTCTTTGATACGCTCTTACTGAAGCTTGTAACACATTAAACCTCATAACTTTATGACCTTCATTTTTATCTGCCTCTTTAGGTTTTAAACCCTCTCCAGACCAAGTCCATTGTCCAAAAAGTGCATTCCCTTCTTGTGCGAACCTTGAAGTTCCCCATCCAGTTTCTTTTGCAGCTTGAGCTATAGCAAGTGAAACTGGAACTTCGTCCATTCTTGTTTTTAATGTTGATAGATCTTTTGATGGAACGCCGTATTGTTTATATTTTTTATCTAACCATTTTTTTTCAATATTGGAATTATGACTCTTGTTGATAATACTAAAAAGCTTTTTTCTATCTAATTTTATATTATTATTTTCCTTTAATATTAAAGGTAATACAATTTGAATAAAAAGATCTTTTCTTTTTTTTGTATTTTCAATCATTCTTATTTCTTGAGGTAATAAAGTTAAAGCTACTGGTTTAACTAGTTTATTTTTTCTTACGTCATCTAGTCTATAATCTGTGTCTTCAAATAATTGCTTTATAGTAGATGCATCAAGTCTTACTGTATCGGTCTCTAAATCGTTTAAACTGAAGATATCAACTAATAATTCAGTCTCATCAAAAGTTCCATCTTCATTTTTGCCTCCATACTTATCATTATTTAGGGTATAGGCTAAAACAACCTTTGAATTATTCTTAAATTCTTTATTTTCTTTATCAGCAAAATCGATAATTAATGGCATTGAATAAAAGAAAAACATAACAATCAATGAGCCTATAAAAATTCTTGGTAAAGAACCCATTTTTTTTTGATCAAAAAATTTTAAAACTTTTATATTTTTACTAAATCCTCTTTTCATATTTTAAACAGCTCTAACCTCTTTTACCTCTGGTATATAATGACATAAAAGATTTTGAACACCTTGTTTTAATGTCATAGTTGAGCTTGGACATCCAGAACAACTTCCTTGTAGTTGCACCTCCACGATACCATCTTTAAAATCTTTAAATTTAATATCTCCCCCATCTTTTGCTACAGCAGGTCTAATCTTTTGATCCAAAATTTTGATAATCTTTTTTTCAATCTCAAGAAGGTCTTTTTTTGACTCATCAACTAAAGAATTTTCAATTACACATTCTTTTCCACTTGAATAAAAATCATTTATTAGAGAAATCACAATATGTTTAATCTCTTCCCATGACGTATCATCATATTTATTTATTGAAATAAAATCTTTACTTAAAAATATACCTTCAACCCCATTGACTGATAATAAATTTCTTATCAATTCATTATTCGTTTCATCTTTTTTTGTAATTTCAAAAGAACCAGAATTTGAAACAGTTTTGCCTGGCAAAAATTTTAAAGAATTTGGGTTCGGAGTTATTTCTGTTTGAACAAACATAATTTATATATAGCTATAAATTATAAAAATGAAACTTGTTAATAAAGAAATTCTAAAAACCTAGTATTTCATGAATTTTTTTAATCTTTTTTGACGCAATATCACCTGCTTTTTTTGATCCATCTAAAAGAATCTCATCTAAATAATTTTTATCATCTAATAATTTTTTAATTTCAACTGAAATGGGAATAATTTTATCTATTAAAACTTGTGTTAAATTTTCTTTAAATTCAGAAAAATTTTTTCCTGAAAATTTATTTATTGTCTCCTCCAATTTCAAATCAGCTAAGCTTGAATAAATTCCAATTAAATTTTTTGCTTCAGGTCTCTTGTTAAGATCGTCAATTGTTGATGGCATTGGTAGAGGATCTGTTTTTGCTTTTTTAATTTTG
Source organism: uncultured Pelagibacteraceae bacterium (assembly GCA_902554765.1). Taxonomy (GTDB): domain Bacteria; phylum Pseudomonadota; class Alphaproteobacteria; order Pelagibacterales; family Pelagibacteraceae; genus Pelagibacter. Next base: position 19,504 of record CACDPY010000002.1, read on the forward strand.
TTGATAATCTCATCTTTTGTATCAGTTAAATTTATTCGACTTAAGTCTGATATTTCTGATTTACTCATTTTTTTCAATCCATCTTTAAGGCTCATAATTCTCGAAAATTCTTTTTGAATTAAAGGTTCTGGTATTTTGAAAAAATCATTTGTTTTAAAATCATTATTAAATTTTTGAGCAATATCTCGACAAAGTTCTAAATGTTGTTTTTGATCCTCACCTACAGGAACATGAGTTGCATCATATAATAAGATATCAGCTGCCATTAAAACAGGATATGAGTAAAGACCAACACTTGCCTTTTCTTTATCTTTCCCAGCCTTCTCCTTAAACTGAGTCATTCTATTTAACCACCCCATTCTAGCAACACAGCTCAATATCCACGCTGCCTCTGAGTGTGCACTTACTTTTGATTGATTAAAGATAATGCTTTTTTTTGGATCAATACCACTTGCTAGAAATGTTGCAACTGTTCCACGTATATTATTGCTCAATTCCTTTGGATCTTGGTTGACGGTTATTGCGTGCAAATCCACAACACAAAAAATACAATCATTTTCATCTTCATTATTTAAATCAACAAAATTTTTAATAGCACCTAAATAATTACCTAAATGAAGATTTCCGGTCGGCTGAACACCTGAAAAAATTTTTTTTCCCATAATTAATACTTTAATTTAATATCGTTATATTTAAAAGCTTTGATAAATAATGACAGTATTACATAAAATGAAAAACTTAATAAAACAGATAAAACTAAATAAAAAGACTTGAAACTATAATCATAAGTTAAATGATTTTCAAAAAATAAGATTAAGTATTTAAAAAATATTCCCATCAAAATTGAAACAAATATAATCTTAATAAACTTTATAGGAAAAATGTTATTAAATTTAAATAAATTTCTATTTATCAAGAAAATAAAGAGAATTAATGAATTAAACCAAGATGAAATAGTTGTTGATATAGGGATTATCATGAAACCAATACTTTCAAAATAATAAATACTTACAGAAATATTTAGAATAACTGAGATTAAAGAGATGTAAAAAGGAGTCTTGGTATCATGGTTTGCAAAGAAAAAAGTTGAGAAAACTTTAATTAATGCAAAAGCTGGTAAGCCCAAACCAAAATAGTAAAGTGCTTTAGCAGAGTTATTTACTGCAAACTCATTAAATGAACCATACCCAAATAATGCAGAGATAATTTCTTCTGATCCTATAAACAATGCAATTGATGCTGGCAAACTTAAAAACATACTTAATTCTAAAGCTTTATTTTGTATTTGTAATATTTTATCTTTTTTTTTTAGATAAACATGTTTAGACAGCTGTGGTAATACAACTACACCTATTGCAATTCCAGCTATTGCTAAGTTTATTTGATAAATTCTATCAGCATAATACAGATATGAAACTGCACTGGCCTCAAAAGAAGCAATAATAGTTCCAACTAATATGTTTATTTGAGTGACACCAGAAGAAAAAATACTTGGTAAAAGTTTCTTAAAAAAAACTTTAACATTATTATTTAATTTAAATTTAAAATTAAACTTAATAGAATAAAATTTCTTCACATATTTATATAAGAAAACTAACTGTAATAATCCGGCAATAGATATTCCATAAGAAAGATAATAAATTAGGTTGTCTCCTAAATATTTTCCAAAAAATAAAATTCCAATTAAAATTAAATTTAAAATTATAGGTGCAGCAGAGGCTGCTGCAAATTTATTATGAGAATTTAAAATTGCAGAAAAGAAAGAGGATAAACATACAAACATTAAGAAAGGGAAGGTTATTCTCGTTAAATTTATAGCAATTTCTATTTTTTCCTTATCCTCAACAAACCCTGGTGCAATTAAACTAACAACTACGGGCATAAAAATTTCCGCAAGTAAAACTAAAATAAAAAGACTTAAAAATAACAAATTAAAAATTTGGTTTGCAAATATATTGGATTTTATTTTTGTTTTTACTAATTCTGAAGTATAGCTTGGCACAAAAGCAGCATTAAAGGTCCCTTCTGCAAATAATCTTCTAAACGTATTTGGAATTCTAAAAGCAACAAAAAATGCATCTGCAAAAAAACTTGTGCCAAGAAAAATTGCAATCAAAACGTCTCTCAAATAACCAAATATTCTGCTGATTATAGTATAAAAACCAAAAGTCCCTGTTGACTTAACTAAATTCATAAATCATATTAGTCTTAATTTTACCCCATTTGTACAACTAATTAGCATAAATGAAAAAAACAAAAATTGACCATTACACGGACAAAGAAGCTTTAGATTTTCATAGTCATAAAAAGCCAGGAAAGATTGAAATTTCATCTTCAAAAAATATGACTACTAAAAGAGATCTTGCATTAGCTTATTCACCTGGTGTTGCTGCACCTGTACGAGCTATTAGTAAAAATCCTGAAGCTGCATTTGATTATACAAGTAAAGGTAATCTTGTTGCTGTCATAAGTAATGGTTCAGCAATTTTAGGAATGGGTAATTTGGGTGCTTTAGCCTCAAAACCAGTTATGGAAGGAAAAGCAGTTTTGTTTAAAAGATTTGCAGACATAGACTCTATAGATCTTGAAATCGACAGTGAAGATCCAAATGAAATAGTAAATAGTATAAAAAATTTTGCTCCAAGTTTTGGTGGGATCAATCTAGAAGATATCGCAGCACCAGACTGTTTTATAATAGAAGAAAAACTTAAAGAAATTTTAGATATTCCTGTTTTTCATGACGATCAACATGGGACAGCTATTATTACTACAGCAGCTTTAATCAATGCACTCGATATAAGCAAAAAAAATATAAATAAAATTAAAATAGTAGTAAATGGTGCTGGAGCTTCAGCAATGGCGTGCACAAATCTTTTCAAAAAAAGTGGTGTTCCCCAAAAAAATATCACTATGGTTGACCGTAAAGGAGTTATTTACAGAGGTCGAGAAAATTTAAACCAATGGAAATCAAGTCACGCAATTGAAACTAATGATCGAAAACTTGAAGATGCTATAAAGAATGCAGATGTATTTTTGGGCTTATCAGCTAAAGGAGCTCTAACTAAAGAGATGGTAAAAAAAATGGCTAAAAATCCAATAATTTTTGCCTGTGCAAATCCTGATCCAGAAATTACCCCCGAAGAAATTGAAGAAGTCAGAGATGATGCAATAATAGCAACTGGTAGATCTGATTATCCTAACCAGGTAAATAATTTAATCGGTTTTCCATATATTTTTAGAGGCGCTTTAGATGTGAGATCTAAAACAATTAATGAGGAAATGAAGATAGCTGCCGCACATGCAATTGCGAATTTAGCTAAAGAGGATGTTCCAGATGAAGTTGTTGCAGCAATGGGAGGTGAAAGACCACACTACGGTAAAGAATATATTATACCATCAACTTTTGATCCAAGATTAATAAGTGTAATTCCAGCAGCAGTTGCAAAAGCAGCGATAAATACAGGAGTGGCTAGAATAAAAATTGAAGATTTTGAGTCTTACAAGGATCAACTTAAACAAAGATTAGATCCAACTGTAACAATAATGCAAGGTGTAAATACCTATATTAGAAAAAAACAAAAAAAAGTAGTTTTTGCAGATGGTGAAGATGAAAATATGCTTAAAGCAGCAATAGCGTTTAAAAATTCAAAACTTGGTGTGCCAATTTTGGTTGGTAAAGAGGAATTAATTAAAGATCAAATAAAGAAAATTGGTTACAACGAAAATTTTGATATTGAAATTGTTAACTCAAAAAATACGTCTGAAAGAGAAAAGTATGTAAAATATTTATTTAAAAAGCTTCAGAGAGAAAAAGGTATGTTAGAGTGGGACTGTGACAGGCTTGTAAGAAATGATAGAGTAATTTGGGCTTCTTGTATGGTTGCATGTGGTGATGCTGATGCAATGGTAACAGGTAATACTAGAAGATATTCTTCCTCACTTGAAAAAGTAACTAAAGTAGTTGATCCAAGAGATGGTGAGATAATGTTTGGATTAAATCTAGTTGTAAATAGGGGTAAAACAATATTTATTTGTGATACTTCTGTCATAGAATATCCTGATGCCAATCAGCTTGCTGAAATGGCAAAATCAGCTGCAAGAGTTGTAAGACTTTTTGGTTTTGATCCAAAAGTTGCATTTTTATCACATTCTACATTTGGAGAACCAGCAACTGATAGAACAAAAAGATTAAGTGATGCAGTTAATATTTTAAAAAAAAGCAATGTAGATTTTAAATTTGATGGAGAAATGCAGCCAGATGTTGCTTTAGAAGAAATTTATAAAGAGCTCTATCCGTTTTCTAAGATTGTTGGAAATTCAAATGTCCTGATTATGCCAAGCCAACACAGTGCTGCCATTTCATATAAAATGATTAAATCCATGAGTAGAGCAAAAGTGATAGGACCATTATTAATTGGTTTAGGATTACCAATAGAAATTGCTCCTTTAAGAAGTTCAACATCTGATATTTTAAACTTAGCTTCTATTGCGGCATATTCAGCTGATGTAATTGACTATAAAAAAAATTAATTTTTTTGAATTCTTAGGTCTTCAACAAGCAAAATACTAGCTATTATATCTTTAACGTCTGTTATTTGTTTAGCTTCATCAATAACTAAGTTTTTCTCATTAGAAGTTAATGCAATACCATAAATGTAAATTTTACTTTTATAAGTATCAATTTGATAATTTGTTGCCTTAATATTTTTATTCAATATGAATGCTGTTCTTAATTGAGAAGTAATTAATAAATCCTTTGCTGATTGTTTAAAATTAAATTTCTCTTTTATTTTTATATCATTTCTTACTGATCTAACCCCTTTAACTTCCCAAGCTATTTTGGTTAATCTTAATTTTTCTTCTGGATCTTCAACTTTTCCTGTTAAAAAAATTCTACCATCAAGGACTTTTGATTTAACAGATAAGAAATAACTCTTATTTTCTAAGAGTACTTTTGTTGATAAATTTTTTTGCATTATAGAATCATCAATTTGAGTTCCTACTGTTCTTGGATCAAAAGCAACACTTACTCCAGTACCAAAAATTCCTTTTGAAGAAACACCCGCACATCCATATAATATAAAGCTAATGAAAATTATTAATAAAATTCTATTTATCATTTTTTAATTTTAGGCAGTAATCATATATTTCTTTTTTAGAAACTTTTTTATCATAATTTATTAAAGAATTTATTTCTTTAATACTTAATTTGTTAATTGTTAATTCTATTATTCTTTTATCCGATTCCCTGAGCTTGTGTGAGGTATTTTTTTTTTCAAGTTTTTCTGAAATTACAATTGTTAATTCACCTTTAATTGCATAATCAAAACTCTCTAATTCATCAATATCTGCTCTGATATATTCCTCATAAATTTTCGAAATCTCTCTACAAATCACAATCCTTCTCTTTGAAAAGTTTTTTTTTAAAAAAGGAATAATCTTATTTATTTTCTTTGGAGAAATAAAAAAAACAATAGAACAATCAATTTCAGATAAATTTTTTAAGTCTGTTTCTAAATCTTTTTTTTTTTCTGGAAAAAAGCCATAGAAAAAAAATTTATCTGAAAAGCCACTGATTGAGATTGATGCTGCCACAGCTGATGCACCGGGAATAGGTATTACATCAATTTGAGATTTTACACATTCATTAATCAATAATTTGCCTGGATCTGAAATGCTAGGAGTACCTGCATCCGATATAACAGATATAATTTTTCCTTTTTTTAAAAATTCAATTATTTCTAATGAAGTTTTTTTTTCATTAAACTTATGATTTGAAACTAATTTAGACTGTATATTAAATTTATTTAATAAAATTTTAGACTTTCTAGTATCTTCGCAAAGAATATATTCTGAGTTTTGAAGAATATTTATTGCTCTAAAAGAAATGTCATTCAAATTACCTATAGGTGTAGCTACTATATATAGACCATTTTTAATCTTACTTTGGACTAATTTAGGATTTACAATCATAATAGTTATAAAGATACTATCATATCATCAAAATGAAAAAATTTTTTAAAATTATATTAATTTTATTTTCAACTTCTTTTATTACAACAAGCGGTTTTTCTTTAGAGGAAAAATTGAAAATTGGTCTATTAGTTCCAATGACAGGTGACGATAAAGATTTAGGTAGTTTAATTATTAAATCAACAAGAATGGCATTGGAAGATATAAATACAGATGAAGTTGAAATTTTTCCAAAAGATACAAATTCAAATCCAAAAAAAGCACTCAAATCTGCATTGGAATTTAAAGAGATGGGTATTAAAATTGTAATTGGACCAATTTTTTTCAACTCATTAAGCTATCTTGATGAATTAAAAGATATTACATTTATTTCTTTAACTAATAAAACAATCAACCTTCCAGAAAATGTCATAAGTAGTGGAATAAATTCAACTTCTCAACTTAATGCAATAAAGAAATTTATTGAGATGAACGAATTAAAAAAAACAATTTTACTAACGCCGAAACTTGATTATGAAATAGAAATCAAAAAATCAATAAAAGAGTCTAAAATTAAAATATCAAAACATCATATTTACGATGTTGACCCAACAAAATTAACTAAACAAATTGAAAAAATTACAAATTATAAGAGAAGAAAACAAAATTTAGCTGATGAAGTCAGAAGAGTAGAAAATTCTGATTTAGCTGATAAAGAAAAACAGTTAGAAAAGTTGAATAAGAAATATACGATTGGTAACGTAAATTTTGACTCAGTTATAATTTCAGATTTTGATGAAAGTCTTAAAAGTGTAATTACTTCCTTTTTGTATACCGATGTGTCTCCCAAAAAAAAATATATGATAACATTTAATCAATGGTTTGATAAAAGTCTTGTAAGAGAAGAAACTATTCAACCAATCTATTATCCATCTGTTAATAAGAAAAATCTAACAGATTTTGAAAATAAATTTTTAGAAAAATTTAATGAACCGCCAAATCATTTAACTTTATTAAGCTATGATTTGGTTGGCTTAATATATTATTTATCACTAAAAAACGAACTACAAAATATAGATAAAATATTTAAGAAAAAAACTTCTTTTAAAGGAAAAATTGGGATTTTTGATATTCAAAACAATAAAATAAATCATAAATTAAATTTTTATCAAATACAGAACAAAAAAATCAAAAAAATCTTTTAATCTTTTTAAAAGCCTTATAACGATGATCTAATCTAAATTTTTGAGATGGTTTCATTTCTCCAAAAGTTTTCTTTTTTTTATTGGGAATAAAGATTGGATCATAACCAAAACCATTTTTTCCTTTTGGGTTAAGAGAAATTTTACCACTTACTTTACCCGTGCTAATAGCAATTTTTTTATTTAAATAACTAATCGATAAAGCACAAATAAACCGAGCACTTATTTTTTTCTTTTTCCAATTGATGTCTTTTTTATTTAATTCTTTATAAACTTTTTTTATTGCTTTTTTAAAATCTGAATTCTTTCCACCCCATCTAGCTGAATATATTCCAGGTCTATTGTTTAATATACTAATCTCTAAACCTGAATCATCTGCTATACAAATTAAGCCTGATCTTTTTGAAAAATATTTAGATTTTATTAAACAATTTTCTTCAAATGTTGTTCCATTTTCTCTTGGACTCTTTAAATTAAAGTCTTTTGGAGAATAAGTTTCAATATTTTTGGGCAACAAGTCCCTTATTTCTCTCAATTTTCCCTTGTTATTAGTACCTATAATTAATTTTTTAATTTTTATATTTAACATCTAGAAATTTTCAATTTTCTTACCATATATGTGATAATGGAAAAAGAACAGAATCAAAATTTAGATAATAATTCTTCAGAAGAAAATGATTTAGAACAAACACAGAAAGAGTCTAATCTTGAAAATAAAGATGAAAACCAAATTGAGGAAAAAAGTTCTGATGAAAAGATATTAGAACTTGAAGATAAAATAGCTAGAACTTTTGCAGAAATGGAAAATCAAAGAAGAAGATTTGAAAAAGAAAAGGAAGAAGCTTATGAATACGGTGGCTTTTCTTTTGCAAAAGAAGCTTTAAATTTAATTGATAATTTAGAAAGATCAAAAAAAATTCTTGAAAATGATACATCTTTAAAGGACACGGATGCTCTTAAAAAAACTTTAGAACATTTCGAAATTATAAATAAAGATTTGATGTCTATTTTTTCCAAAAACAATATTAAGCCTGTTGAGAGTTTAAACCAAAAATTAAATCCTAATTTTCACCAAGCAATGCTTGAGATTGAAGATGACTCAAAAGAACCAGGCACTATTGTTCAAGAAATTCAAAAAGGCTTTGTTATTAAGGACAGGCTATTAAGACCTGCATTAGTTGGTGTTTCAAAAAAAACACTAAATAAAGATAAAAAAGACAATAAAAATAATGAAAATTTAGAAAAGAAATAATGATGTTTACAACTTGTAGATTTAAATTTAACCCCTATATGAAGAAAGAGATATATTAAAATGAGCAAAATAATTGGAATAGATTTAGGAACAACGAACTCTTGTGTTGCCATAATGGAGGGTAGCCAAGCTAAAGTCTTAGAAAATGCAGAGGGTGCTAGAACCACTCCATCTGTTGTAGCTTTTACAGAAGAAAATGAAAAATTAATAGGACAACCTGCAAAGAGGCAAGCAGTAACAAACCCTGAAAATACTATTTTTGCTGTCAAAAGACTGATTGGAAGAAATTTTGAAGATTCTACTGTCAAAAAAGATATTGAAGCAGCTCCATTTAAAATTGTTAATTCTGAAAAAGGCGATGCTTGGATTGAAGCTAAGGGTGAAAAATATTCACCTTCGCAAATTTCTGCATTCATTCTTCAGAAAATGAAGGAGACAGCTGAAAAATATTTAGGTCAAGCTGTTACTAAAGCTGTGATAACTGTACCTGCCTACTTTAATGATGCTCAAAGACAGGCTACTAAAGATGCAGGTAAAATTGCTGGTTTAGAAGTTCTTAGAATAATTAATGAACCTACTGCTGCATCTCTTGCGTATGGATTAGATAAAAAACAAAATAAGAAAATTGCGGTTTATGATTTAGGAGGTGGAACTTTTGATGTATCTATTCTTGAATTAGGCGATGGCGTTTTTGAGGTTAAATCTACCAATGGTGATACATTCCTTGGAGGCGAAGATTTTGATAATGCTGTGGTTGAATATTTAATAGGTGAGTTTAAAAAAGATAGCGGCATTGATTTAAAGACAGATAAACTAGCTTTACAAAGACTAAAGGAGGCTGCGGAAAAGGCTAAGATTGAATTATCAGCTGCAGAACAAACTGATATTAATTTGCCATTTATAACAGCAGATAAAACTGGACCAAAACATATTAATTTAAAAATGACTAGAGCTAAACTAGAAGCGTTGGTTGAAGATTTAATTGCAAGAACTATACCACCATGTAAGACGGCCTTAAAAGATGCGGGTGTGTCTGCAAGCGATATAGATGAAGTCGTTATGGTTGGTGGAATGACTAGAATGCCTAAAGTTATTAATGAAGTCAAAAATTTTTTTGGAAAAGAACCCAACAAAAGTGTTAATCCGGATGAAGTAGTTGCTATGGGAGCGGCTATTCAGGCAGGTGTTTTACAAGGTGATGTAAAAGATGTTCTTTTATTAGATGTAACACCTTTGTCACTAGGTATTGAAACCCTTGGTGGTGTTTCTACAAAACTTATCGAAAAAAATACAACTATTCCAACGAAAAAAAGCCAGGTTTTTTCCACAGCTGAAGACAATCAGCCAGCAGTATCAATTAGAGTATTGCAAGGAGAAAGAGAGATGGCAACAGATAATAAGTTGCTAGGTAATTTTGAATTAGTTGGTATTGCTCCAGCACCAAGAGGTGTGCCTCAGATTGAAGTAACTTTTGATATTGATGCGAATGGTATAGTTAACGTTTCAGCTAAAGATAAAGGCACTGGGAAAGAACAAAAAATTCAAATCCAAGCATCTGGTGGTTTAAGCGACGAAGAGATCGAAAAAATGGTAAAAGATGCTGAAGCAAATAAAGAAACTGATAAGAAAAAAAGAGAATCTGTAGATGTTAGAAATCAGGCAGATACACTAATTCATTCAACTGAAAAAAATCTTAAAGAACATGGTTCTAAGATCTCAGAAGATGAAAAGAAAGCAATAGAAGACGGTTCTAACGCTTTAAAAGAGGCTTTAAAAACTGAAGATATAGAGGATATTAAGAAAAAAACCGAAACGTTAGTACAAGCTTCCATGAAACTTGGGGAAGCAATTTATAAATCACAACAAAACACTAAGTCAGATTCTAATAAAGATGATGGCAATGATGAAAAGGGAAAAAAAGACGATAATGTTGTTGATGCGGATTTTGAAGAAGTAAAAGACGAAAATAAAGAAAAAAGCGCTTAACTGACATCTATTTGTCCAAGTTAAATACATGGCTAAAAGAGATTATTACGATGTCCTTGGTGTTAATAAATCCGCAAGTCCAGAGGAATTAAAATCAGCGTACAGAAAATTAGCTGTAAAATATCATCCAGATAAAAATCCAAACGATAAAGCAGCTGAAGATAAATTTAAAGAAGCAAGTGAAGCTTATGGAATTTTATCTGACAAATCAAAAAAAGAAAATTATGACAACTTTGGACATGCTGCTTTTGAAAATGGAGGCGGAGGTCAAGGAGGCTTCGGCGGTTTTAGTGGTGCAGATTTTTCTGATATTTTTGAGGATTTTTTTGGGGATTTCGGAGGCGGCAGACGAAGTTCTAGAGGAAGAAGTTCTAATAATAGAGGATCCGATTTAAGATATGATTTATCAATCACATTAGAAGAGGCTTATTCAGGTAAAAAACAAAATATACAATATTCAACTTCAGAAAGATGCAACACTTGCAAAGGAAATGGATCTAAACCTGGCTATAGCCCTGATAGATGCACATATTGTGGTGGAAGTGGAAGAGTAAGATCAAACCAAGGATTTTTTACAGTCCAACAAACATGTCCTCAATGCGCTGGTAATGGAGAAGAAATAACTAATCCATGTTCAGACTGTAATGGGCAAGGAAATAAACAAACCTCAAAAAAAGTATCTGTGACAATACCTAAAGGGGTTGATGATGGAACAAGAATTCGTTTAGCTGGCAAAGGTGAGGCTGGAACAAGAGGAGGAACAGGCGGAGATCTCTACTTATTTATTAATATTAAATCACATGATCTTTTTAAAAGATCAGACGTAAATTTATTTTTTGAATTTCCAATTTCTATAGCTGATGCTGCATTAGGGACAACAATAGAAATACCTACTATAGATGGGAAAAAAGCAAAAATCAAGATTCCTGATGGTACTCAAGATGGTAAACAGTTTAGATTGAAAGGTAAAGGTATGCCATTCATGAGAAGAGGTGATCATGGGGATTTATATGTTCAGGTTAAGACCGAGGTACCTGTTTATTTAAATAAAGAACAAAAAGATTTATTAGAAAGATTTAGAAAAATAGAAAATGAAAAATCCAATCCAAGCATTAAAAAATTTTTTGATAAGGCCAAAAGCTTTTGGAATAATTAAAAAATGGGATTAGAACAAATAATCCCAGCAATATTTATCATAGCAGTTTTAATTTTAATACTTCCTGAGTTTTTAAGAACAAACTCAAAATTGAAACAATTTAATAAAAATCTATTCATTTGGTCTATAATTGTTGTAACAGTTGTGATAGTTTCTTATCTTATCTTTAAATGAAAAAAATTAACTTAGCTATAACAGGATGTATGGGCCGAATGGGCCAACAAATTATTAAATCTGTAAAAAAAGATAAAAGCTTTAAAATAATATCGCTTACAGAAAATAGAAAAACCAGTAAAAAAATAAATGGAATAAAAATTAGCTCAAATACTGCAGAGGCATTTAAAAAGACTGACTTAATAATAGATTTTACTATCCCAAAATGTACCTTTCAAGTTTTAAAGATCGCCTCTAAATTAAAAAAAAGAGTAGTTATAGGAACTACGGGTTTTACAAAAAAAGAGGAAATTTTAATAAAAAATTATTCAAAAAAAATTCCAATATTAAAAGCTGGAAATATGAGTCTTGGTATCAATCTTTTAATGTATTTAACTGAAATTGCTTCTAGTTCTTTGGGAAAGAATTTTTTAAGTAAAATTAGTGAGACTCACCACAGACATAAAAAAGATTATCCTTCGGGTACAGCTTTAATGCTCGGCAAAGGAATTGCTGTAGGAAAAAATAAAAATTTTTATACTTTATTAGGAAAAAAATATCTCAATAAAAAAACATTTCCTTATGGAGGTAAAATCAACTTTAACTCTATCAGAAAAGCTGAAATAATTGGAGAACATGAAGTTAAATTTTCAAGTGGTAAAGAAATAATTACCCTTAATCATGAGGCTTTTGACAGAGCCTTGTATTCTGAGGGCGCATTGACTGCTTCAAGATGGCTAATGACTAAAAAAGCTGGCCTTTATTCAATGAGAGATTTGATGAATTTCAAATAATGAATGAAATTCAAAAAGCAAAGATAATTTTAAAAATTTTAAATAAAACTTATCCAAAAATAAAAGTGCCATTAAAAAGTAGAAATGTTTTTACTTTACTAATTTCTGTTTTATTGTCAGCACAATGTACGGACGTAAATGTAAACAATGTTACTAAAAGTATTTATCCAAAATATTACAAACCAAAGCATTTCGCTAAATTAGGAAGAAAAAAAATTGAAAAATTGATAAAAAAGATTGGTATTTTTAGAGTTAAAGCTAAAAGTATATATAATCTTTCAAAGATATTGATTGATGAGCACGGAAGTAAAGTGCCTAAAACTTTTGAAGAATTGGAAAAACTTCCTGGTGTAGGCCACAAGACAGCAAGTGTTGTGATGTCTCAAGGTTTTGGACATCCTGCTTTTGCAATTGACACGCATATACATCGTCTTGCCCAAAGATGGGGTCTCACAAATGGAAAAAATGTGATACAGACAGAGAAAGATTTAAAAAGATTGTTTCCAAAAAAGTCATGGAACAAACTTCATCTTCAAATTATCTACTATGGAAGAGAATATTGTAAGGCAAGAGCTTGTTATGGATTAACTTGTAAAATATGTACTTCTTGTTATCCTAACAGAAAAAAACCAGTTAAAACCAAAAAAGCTTAATATGCAAATTTTAGGAATGGGCAACGCTATAGTTGATGTAATTTGTAAAGTAGATGAAAGTTTTATCTCTCAAAACAATTTAACGAAAAGTAATATGAAATTAATTTTTGATGAGAATGAATTTAAAAATTTATTATCAAATTTAAAAATAGAAAAAACAATTTCTGGTGGGTCTGTTGCAAACTCAATTGTTGGATTATCTCAATTAGGAAATGAAGTGGGTTTTATTGGTAAAGTTTCTGAAGATGACTTTGGAGAAAAATACGAAATTGGATTAAAAAAAGAGAATGTTAAATATTTTTATAAAAAAAAAGTGGAAACACTACCAACAGGAACTTGTCTAATCTTAATCACACCTGACTCAGAAAGAACCATGTGTACATTTTTAGGAACAGCAGGAAAAATTAATGAAAATGATGTGGATTTAGAAGCCATTAAAAAAAGCGACATAGTTTTTTTAGAGGGTTACCTTTGGGATGAAGGTGATCCAAAAAAAAGCATTTGACAAAGCAATTAGTAATGCAAACAAGGTTGCAATGACATTATCTGACAAGTTTTGTGTTGATAGACACAAAAATCACTTTTTAAATTTAGTAAAAAATGATTTAGATATTATTTTTGCTAATGAGGATGAAATATCATCTTTAATCGACGCTAAATCTTTTGATGAGGTTATTTCATTTGGAAAAAAGATTAAAAAACAATTAATTATTACTAGAGGTGAAAAAGGAGCTATATCAATTTGCTCTGAAAAAATTTCTGAAGTAGGAATAATCAAAGATCTTAAAATAATTGACTTAACAGGTGCTGGTGACTTATTTGCTGCTGGCTATTTACATGGATATTTAAATAATTTTTCTCAGGAAGATTGTCTAAAAAAAGGTACTGAAATGGCTTCGAAAGTAATTCAACAAATTGGTGCAAGACTTTAATTTTTTTTTCTTTTAAAACTTCCTTTTCCTTTTTTAGGTTTCACTATTCTTGGTTTGTATTTTTTTGTAAATAAATCTTTTGCAAATTTATTTTTTTTTTTAACCAATTTTATAACCATCCTTTGTACTTACGATAAAGTTTTCATCTTTATTAAAATCAAATATTTTCTTTTTTAATCTATGTACATGAGTTTCAACGGTATGAGTTTCTAATTCAACACTATAACCCCATATTTCTCTTTGTAACTCATTTATTGTTATAGGTTGAGATTTTTCACTAAGATAAATTATAATCTTAATCTCTTTTTCTGTTAATTTTAAGGACTTGTTTTTATAAAAAATTTCTTTTGAGTTAAGATTAATTATATATTTACCAACAGATATTTTAGACTTTTTTAAAAAATTATTTTTTAAAATCTCAATATTAATTTTATCAACAATCTTAATTATGGGTGATGGTAACAAATCTATAACTAATTGATTATTTAGATTTGGATGAATTTTTTTAGAAATAATTAAATAATTATCAATTTTCTTAGCTTCGATATTCAAATCTTCTTTATTTTCTATGTTGCTTAATTCGAATTTTAAAAACTGTTTTAACTCATAAAAAATTTCATATAATTCTGTATAATCATAAAATATAAGTTTTGTATTATTCATGTATAAATAACATATGATAATTAATTTAAAAAATAAAGATACTCTTCAAGTTGACGAATTTCATTTCAGATGTTCAATCGGAAAAAAGGGATTATCTCAAGAAAAATTAGAAGGAGATTTAAAAACTCCTAAAGGTATTTATCAATTTAACACGTTATATTTTAGATCAGATAGATTAGAAAAACCAAAAACAAAATTAAATGTAATTAAAATAAAAGAGAATATGGGTTGGTGCAATGATATTAGATATCCTAAAAAATATAACAAATTAATTAAAATAGACAAAAAAGTAAGTCATGAAAAAATGTTCCGTTTTGACAAAAAATACGATTTTGTTATTCCAATTAAATATAATTATAAAAATCCAATGATTAACAAAGGTAGTGCAATTTTCTTTCATTTGTCTAACTCATACAAACCCACGGCAGGATGTATTGCATTAAACTTAAATGATTTTTTGATCTTCTTAAAATTATTAGACAAAGTAAATAAAATTAAAATTTATTAGTTCTCTCTCCAAAAATTTTTGAACCTATTCTTATATATGTGGCTCCACTTTTCACCGCTTGAATATAATCATTTGACATTCCCATGCTCAAATCTTTTAAACCTAATTCCTTTTTTAATTCTAACATTTCTTGAAAATAAATTTTTGAGTTTTTTGACTCGGGAGGAATACACATAAGTCCGATAATATCTAAGTTATAATTTTCTACACATAATTTATAGAACAGCTTTAAATCTTTTTTATCTATTCCACTTTTTTGAGTTTCATTACCAACATTAACTTGAATAAATATTTTAGGTCTAAATTTTTTTTTTATTTGTTCTAGTGATATTTTTTCAGCAAGTTTTTGATTATCCAAAGAATGAATATAATCAAACAAAGGAAGAACAAATTTTACTTTATTTGATTGTAACTTACCTATCATGTGAAGTTTGATATTTTTGTATTGCGGCTTGATAATTGACCATTTGTCCATAGCTTCTTGAACTTTATTTTCACCATAATGAATATGACCATCTTTTAATAAGGGATCAATAACATTAATTGGAAAGGTTTTTGTGACAGCTATAATATTAGTATTTTGATTTTCTGAAACCACTTCATTCTTTATGATATTTAGATTATTAATACTTTTATGATCCATGATTACAATATTTACTATTTTATAAACAAATTTGATAGTGATGAATTATTAAGGCTCGATAACAAAATCAATATCATTTATCGAAATTATAAAGAAAAAAATGATATGATAGAAATAAAAAATATTGTCAAATTTTGTAAAAAAAACAAACGTAAAATATATATTTCAAATCATCTAAAAATTGCTCTTAATCATGATTTTAATGGTCTTTATATACCAGCTTTTAACAAAAATCTAAATTTTAAAAATATTAGTTTTAAAAAAAAATTTAAAATTATTGGATCAGCACATAATTTAAAAGAGATAAAAATTAAAGAAAAACAGGGTTGTGATGAAATTTTTATTTCTCCTTTATTTAAAATTATCAAAAAAAAAGGTTTTCTTAATATTTCACGTTTTAATTATTTATGCTCTTTAACAAAAAAAAATATAATTGCACTAGGAGGAATAAACGAAAAAAACTTCAATCAACTTAATTCTGTTAATTCAAATGGTTTTGCATCAATATCTTGGATAAAAAAAAACCGGCCTATAATTAAATAGGCCGGTTTTAGAATTAAATAATTTCTATAATTAGAAACTAAAGTTAACTGCTACTGATGTTTCTTCGTAATTTTTTCCACCTGCAGCTGTTGCACCAATGTTTGAACCTTCAGAGAAAGAACCCATAAGCGTCATAGCACCCATTGTGTATGAAGCTTGAACTGATTCTAACTCTTGTTCAGTAGACGCTGCTGTAGCTGATACAGCATGTGTCATAAAAGTAGATTCACCATATGATACTGACATATCACCTGCTGAGTAAGCAATCGCCCACATTTCAGCTTCTGTGTCTGCACCAGCAACACCAGTTCCATTTCTAGAGTTTTGGTATGATTCTTGGTAACCAACTGTTAATGGACCCATAGCATACTTAATGTATCCAGTAGTGTTTGTTTGTGCAGAACCTGCAACAACACCTTGATCATTATCAATTTGTTCATTACCTAAACCAACTTCAAGTCCAGCTGCTGATAGTTGTAATACCATAGCATCACCTGAAACGTTAGTTGCTTTACCACCTGTTGAAGCGTTGTAAGACTCTTCACTTGCAGCTGGGTCATAAGTATATGCAAAGTTTACAGTAACACCCATCAATTCCATAGTTGGGATTCTGTAATCAATTGAACCATCGTTAGTAGGTCCACCAAAGAAAGATGGATCAGCAATACTAGCATCAGCTACTCTGTCCCATGTTTCTTGCATAGCATAAGGCATTACATCGTCAATTGCGTTAGCTTTTGAACCAACGTAGTTGTTAACTTGTAATGTTCCCATTGAACCCATTCCCAACGTAACTTGACCAGAAGTTTGTGAGAGTGTTTTGTTAGTGTTAATACCTTGGTAGAAAGAAATAGTAAAACCATTATCTAACTCACCTGAAGCATTAAAATAAAGGTCAGTATCTACTGCAACACCTTTACCACTAGCTGCTTCAGATGACTCTGAATCTTGAGAAGACCAAGATACATAAGCATCACCAGTTACAGCATAATCAACTGCATTTGCAGCAGTTGTTAGTGCTAGAGATCCAGCTAAAGCTGAAAGCCCTATTGTTTTTAATTTATTCATAATTCTCCTTTTGTTTATATTCATATGAATGGCAGGAAATTAACATCAAGCATCTTTTTTGGTGTAATAATTTAGCTTTTTACGTCTTTTTTTTCATAAGTGTGATATTTTTACAACATAATTGACTATTTGAATATATATGGCTATTAGTTTAACTGTCCCTACAATTTATGATTACATTTAATAACATTGTTAAAATTTTAACCATATTAACTTTATCTATTTCCCTTTTTTCTTGTGCTAAACCTGATTGGTCCAAAGTAGGAGAACCTGATGGTAAAAAAAGAGCACAAAAAAATGTCGAAGAAGGTAAAGGTGTAATATTTGATTTTGGCAAGCAAAAAGGTGGAGGAGATTTTTTGTTTGCATCATCAAATCCTTTATGGAGAGCTTCTTTAGATACTTTGGACTTTATGTCTCTTTCAGTAGTAGATTATGCTGGCGGCGTAGTTATTACAGATTGGTATAATGATCAAGGGTCAGATGAAGCAATAAAAATTTCTATAAAATTTTTGACAAATGAAATAAGAGCGGATGCCCTTGAAATTGGAATATTTAAAAGAAACTGCAAAAGTTCAAACAATTGTATTGTTAATAAAATTGAAAACAATTTAAGTGATCAAATTCAAAAGAAAATACTTAAAAAAGCTGCTGTTTATTCAAAAGATTTAGAAGGAATACTTAAAAAGAAACGTCCTAAAAAAAAATGGGGCGGTGACGACAAGTAGAAATTTGAATTTCTATGAACAGGTATAATTTCAAGATAATTGAAAAAAAATGGCAGGATTATTGGGATAGAAATAATTTTTTTAAAACGAAAATAGATAAAAATAAAAAAAAATTTTATTGTCTTGAAATGTTTCCTTATCCCTCAGGGAAAATTCACATGGGTCATGTAAGAAATTACACAATAGGAGATGTTCTTTCTAGGTATAAAAGCTTAAATGGTTTTAATGTTTTGCATCCAATGGGATGGGACTCGTTTGGAATGCCTGCGGAAAACGCTGCTAGACAAAATAACTTGGATCCAAAGGACTGGACCAATGAAAACATCAAAAATATGAAAGTACAATTAAAAGAGCTTGGACTCTCAATTGATTGGGATCGAGAAATATCTACATGTTCTCCAGATTATTACAAACATCAACAAGAATTTTTCTTAGACTTGTTCGATAAAGGCTTGGTTTACAGAAAAGAGAATTACGTTAATTGGGATCCAGTTGATCAAACTGTTTTGGCAAATGAACAAGTAATAAATGGAAAAGGATGGAGATCAGGAGCGGTAGTTGAAAGAAAAAAACTAAATCAATGGTTTTTTAATATCACAAAATTCTCACATGAACTTTTAAACGATCTAGAAAATCTCAAAAACTGGCCTAATAAAGTAAAAGTTATGCAAAAAAACTGGATTGGTAAATCTTTTGGATGTGAATTAGATTTTCAAGTTTCTGGTAATCCAAAAATTGATAAAATCAAATGTTTTACCACTAGGCCAGATACCTTGTTTGGAATGTCATTTATGGCCATTTCAGTTGATCACCCGGTTTCAGAATTTTATAAAAACAATAAAGAATTTGAAAAATTTAAAATCGAATGTTCAAAAACTGGAACGACAGAGGAATCAATTGCTCAGGCAGAAAAATTGGGATTCAAAACTGATTTAATTGCTACCAATCCATTTGACGAAAAAATTAAAGTTCCAGTATATTTTGCTAACTTCGTACTAATGGATTATGGTTTTGGTGCAGTTTTTGGTTGTCCAGCTCATGATCAACGAGATTTAGATTTTGCTTTAAAATATGATTTAAAGGTTAATCCAGTCGTTAAGCCGAGTAAAGATGATGAAAATTTTAAAATAAATGATGAGGCTTACACTGGTCCAGGAATAATATTTAACTCAAAATTTTTAAATGATCTTAAGGTTCCTGAAGAGTCAATTCCAAAAGCAATTGAAATTCTAGAACAAAAAAAAATAGGAGAAAAGAAAATAAATTTTAGATTAAAAGATTGGGGTATTTCAAGGCAAAGATATTGGGGATGTCCAATACCAATTGCATATAATGCAAAAAATGAGATTGTAAAAGTACCCAAAGATAAACTACCAATAAAGTTACCTGAAAAAATAGACCTTAATGTTAATGGTAATCCTCTTGATCACCAGAAAGAATGGAAAAAAATTAAGATCGAAAATGAAGAGTGTACTTTAGAGACTGATACTTTAGATACTTTTGTTGACTCTTCATGGTATTTTTTAAGATTTTGTTCCCCGACTAATACTAAAAATGGTTTTGATATTGATGACATAAAATATTGGATGCCCGTAGATCAATATATAGGTGGTGTAGAACATGCGATTCTACATTTACTGTACTCGAGATTTTTTACAAAAGCATTAGCTTACAATAATGATAATTTTACATTATCTGAACCCTTTGAGGGATTATTTACTCAAGGAATGGTATGTCACGAAACTTATAAATTAAATGGTGAATGGTTAAGTCCAGATGAGGTTTTATCAGATAATGGCAAAGATTTTTTTTCAAAAAAAAATCCTAAACAAAAAATAAAAGTTGGACCATCAGAATCAATGTCTAAATCAAAGAAAAATACTATTGATCCTGCTATAATGATTCAAAATTATGGAGCAGATGCTGTAAGATTTTTTATACTTTCAGACAGTCCACCTGAAAAAGATGTTCAATGGTCAGACCAAGGAATGCAGGCGGCGCATAAATTTATTCAAAAATTTTGGGTATTACATTGCGAAATAAAAAATAATTTTTTTCATACTGAAACAACTAAAAAAATGGTTGAAGAAAAAAACTTTGATATCGATGTTTTCACAAATCAGATATTACATAAAATAACACAAAATTTAGAAAACTTTCATTACAATGTCATCATAGCTAATTTGCATGAGATTTATAATTTTTTTAGTAAAGTTATATTTAATAAAAATTTAAATATAAAAAGTTTAAATACGAATTATCTTAAAATTTTAAAAATCATAAGCCCAATTTTACCTCATCTTTCTTCTGAATGTATGGAGGATTTAGGTCAACCTTCAAAATTTAACTGGCCCACAATTGAAGAAAAATATTTGAGCAATGATGTTGTAAAAATCGTTATACAATTTAATGGTAAAAAAAGGGGCATTATTGAATGTCAAAAGGATATTAATGAAAAAGATATAATAGATTTAGTCAAAAATACAACCGATCTTAAAAAATATTTTTTAAATTCTGAGATTATGAAAAATATCTATGTTAAAAATAAAATTATTAATTTTATTTTAAAATGAAAAAAATTTGTCTTTTAATATTAGTTTTATTTTTAACAGGGTGTTCAGGATATAAACCTGTATTTTCAACTAAAGATGTTAACTTTTTTATAGACCAAATAATAATTACAGATAATGATAAGATTTCGTATAAAATTAAAAAAAGATTGAAACCTTATTCTTCTGAAAATATTAATAAAATTAAGATCAATTTAAATATTAATTCCTCAAAAGAAGTTAAAATTATCTCAAAAGACAATAAAGGTGATGCTTTAATGTTTAACCTAATTATTAGTTCAAGTAT
This sequence comes from uncultured Pelagibacteraceae bacterium, assembly GCA_902554765.1. Classification (GTDB taxonomy): domain Bacteria; phylum Pseudomonadota; class Alphaproteobacteria; order Pelagibacterales; family Pelagibacteraceae; genus Pelagibacter. The sequence continues at coordinate 40,593 of CACDPY010000002.1, forward strand.
TGAAATTTCATCAAACAATATCGTTGAAAAGAAATATAAATTTAATGAAAAATTTACATTTAAAAATCAACCAAATAAATTTGAATTAGATCAATACAAACGATCTTTAGAGGATGAATTAATAGATAAAATTTTTGAAAAACTAATATTGAATTTAAGAACTTATTAAATGATTATAAAAAGCTTTGAATTAAATAGAACTAGCCTTGAAAAATATAATTTTTTTTTATTTTATGGGGAGAACAATGGTTATAAAGAAGAAATTATTCAAAAAATAGTTCAAAAGATAAAGATTGAAAAGATAACTTATTTTGAAAATGAAATTTTACCTAGTAGTGAAGTATTTTTTAATTCTTTAACTTCAAAATCATTTTTTGAAACAGAAAAATTAATTGTAGTGAATAAGGTAACCGATAAATTTAAAAACATAATAGATGAAATTTTAGAAAAAAATATCAAGGACATAACAATAATTCTCGATGCGGATGAATTAAGTAAAAAATCAAAATTGAGAAATTTTTTTGAGAAAGAAAAAAGCCTGGTGTGTACTCCATTTTATCAAGACAATTACCAAACCTTAGCAAGGTTAGCCTCTGATTTTTTTCAAAAGAAACAAGTATCTGTATCAAGAGAAATCATAAATTTAATTGTTGAAAGATCAAATGGGAGTAGGCAGCATTTAAATAACGAAATTTTCAAAATTGATAATTATTTATTAGATAAAAAAAAAATCACATTGGATGTTGTTCAAAAATTAACTAATTTGAGTGAAAATTATAATGTCACAGAATTGGTAGACAATTGCCTAGCAAAAAATAAAAATAAAATAAATAAGATAATGAATGAAAACAATTTTTCTAATGATGAAACAATAATGATTATAAGAACTTTTTTATCTAAAACTAAAAGACTTTATTTAATTAAAAAAGAATTAGAAAAAGGCATTAATTTAGAAAATGTAATTATAAATTTTAAACCTCCAATTTTTTGGAAAGATAAAGAATTAGTTAAACAACAAGTAAAATTATGGTCATATGAAAATATTCAAAATTTAATAACAGAAATTTCAGATACAGAATTTAATATAAAAAAAAATATTGCCAATTCACTAAATATTCTACAAGATTTTATTTATACACAATCCGAAATTGTTAGTAATTAGCTTTAATAATATCAATTATTTTATTTAACTGATCGACGTCGTGGTATGAGAATGTAATTGTACCTTTATTTTTTTTATTGTTTTTAATAACTACATTTAAACCTATTTTATCAGAAACAGACTGCTCTAAATTTTTAATATTTGGATCTTTTGATAATTTTATTCTTTTAGGATTTTTTTTAAAAATTTTTACAAAACTCTCTGATTGTCTTACAGATAATTTTTTTTCAATAATTTTATTAGCTAAAAAGGTTGCATTATCTAGGCCAACTAAAATTTTAGCGTGACCAGCAGTAATTTTTCTATCTTCTATTAATTTGATAACATCACTTGGTAAATTAAGTAATCTCAATGTATTAGTAATATAGCTTCTACTTTTACCAATAAATTTTGAAACTTTTTCTTGGTCATATGAAAATTCATCAATTAACCTTTTATAACCTTGTGCTTCCTCCAGTGGATTTAAATCATGTCTTTGAACATTTTCAACAATCGCAAACTCAAGAGATTTCAAATCATCTGCCTCAGTAACAACTACTGGAATATCGTGAAGACCAGCTTTTCTTGCTGCAAGCCATCTTCTTTCTCCAGCTATAATTTCATATTTAGCAGTCTCTGCATTTGAATGCCTAACTATAATTGGCTGAATTACTCCTCTTTCTTTGATTGAATTAGTTAAATCCTTAAGATTTTCTTCTTCAAAATTTTTTCTTGGTTGGTATTTGTTTGGAATAATATCACTCAAAGATAATTTATTCGTTTTATTTTCTATTCTTGTTTCCCCAATTAGCGAAGAAAGACCTCTTCCTAATCCTTTCTTAATTTTTGAATTCATTATGCGGCGCTTCCTACTTTGCTTTCTTGGTTTATAAATTCATCTGTAAAATTATAATAAGATCTACTACCCGGGCAACTTTTATCATATACTAAAACTGGTACACCATGTGAAGGGGCTTCGGACAATCTTACATTACGTGGAATTACAGTTTGGTATACTTTTTCTTTAAAATAATCTCTAGCTTCTTGCTCTACTTGTGACGATAACTTATTTCTTCTGTCATACATTGTTAAAAGAATGCCTTGTATCTCTAATTCAGGATTTAGACTCACTTTTACTCTTTCGATAGTTTTCATCAATTGGGTTAGACCCTCTAAAGCAAAAAATTCAGTTTGTAGAGGTACTAGTAAAGAATTAGATGATACTAAAGCCATGACGGTCAATAAACTTAGCGATGGTGGACAATCAATTAGGATATAATCATAAAATGCTCCAGAATCATTCAAATAAGCGGTTAATTTACCCTTTAGTATAAAGGCTCTATCGTTATCACCAGCTGTTTCAACTTCTAACCCAGATAAATCAACGTTAGAAGTTATTAAATCTAAATTTTCAAACTTTGTTTTCTTAATCACGTTTGAAATCGACATTGTTCCGTTTAAAATTCCGTATATAGTTTGATCTGATTGTTCTACATTAGATAATCCTAGTCCTGTGGTAGCATTACCTTGTGGATCTAAATCTATAACTAAAATTTTTTTACCTTGTTGTGATAAAGCTGATGCTAAATTAATTACCGTTGTTGTTTTGCCAACCCCACCCTTTTGATTTATTATTGAAATAATTTTCATGAAATTTTTTTATTTATTTTTTTAATATTGAGTATAAATGAGTCATCATTGGTTAAACTTTTTTTCTCTTCATAATCCAAATCCCATTCTTTAAGCACATCATTCAGAATTTTTCTTCCACTTTTACCCATAAAAAAAATTATGTTTTTGTATTTTTTAAAATTTTCATTTACTAAATTAAGAATTATTGGCATTGGTTTAAAAGCTCTAGACATTATTGTTCCTGTTTCAATATTTTTAACCCTAAATAGATCTTTGTGAATTATCTCTGTGTTCAAATTTAACTTTTTTGAAACCTCGTTTAAAAAAACACATTTATGGTAGCTTTTTTCGTAAAGATTTATTTTCATATTATTTTTTAATTTTTTCATTATAATCGCAACAATCAGCCCAGGCATTCCACCCCCTGTACCTAAATCAGAGGTTGTATTACTATTTAAATCAACAAAATCAATAATTTGTGCTGAATCTACTATGTGACGCTCTCTTATTGCATCTTTTTTGTCCTCTTTTTTACTAATAATGTTGATTTCTTTATTTTTTTCATTAATCATGGAAATTAAGGTTTCAAAATCAGTACAAGTTTCACGTGAAACATTAAAACTCGAAATTTTAGAATAAGAATTTAAAATTACATTTTCCATTAAGCTATATGCTTAATAGACTTTCTTTTAACGTGTGACAACAAAATATATACAGCAGCAGGCGTAATTCCATCAATCCTCAGTGCTTGACCCATCGTTTTAGGCCTTATTTCCTTAAATTTAGCTTTAACCTCATTAGATAGGCCTGAAAATTGATCATAGTCAATATTATCTGGAATTATTAAATTTTCATCTCTTTTAAAAGCCAAAATATCAGCTTTTTGCTTTTTCAAATATCCTCTATAATGAGAATTGATTTCAATCTGTTCATCAATCTCAACACCATAATCCTCGATTTCAGGCCAAATATCTCTAATTTTATTCATATTTACATTTTTTTGAGTTAAAATTTCTTCAGCAGATCTGAAAACTCCATCTTTTGCTATTTTAACACCAAATTTATCAGCCTTAGAAGGAGAGATGTTTAAATTTGACATCTGAAAAGATATTTTACCCAATTTTTTAAATTTTTCCTCAAAGATCGCTTTTCTCAGTTCAGATATTAATCCAATATTTATACCTTTATGAGTAAGCCTCAAGTCGGCGTTATCAGATCTAAGGCTTAGTCTATATTCAGCTCTAGATGTAAACATCCTATAAGGCTCAGCAACCCCTTTGGTTACTAAATCATCTATCATTACTCCAATATAAGCATCTGATCTATCAAGAATAAAAGGCTCCATTTTTTTGAGTGAAAGTGCAGCATTAATCCCTGCAATAAGACCTTGGGCTGCAGCCTCTTCGTATCCTGTAGTTCCATTTATTTGACCTGCAAGATAAAGATTCTTAATTTTTTTCGTCTCTAATGTTAAAAAAAGCTCTCGAGGATCAATATAGTCGTATTCAATAGCATATCCAGGTCTAATAATCATAACATTTTCTAAACCATTGATATTATTAAGTATTTCTTGTTGAACAACCTCAGGTAGAGATGTAGATATACCATTTGGATAAATTGTATGATCATTTAGACCTTCTGGCTCTAAAAATATCTGATGTCTAGTCTTATCGGCAAATTTTACTATCTTATCCTCTATTGAGGGACAATATCTTGGACCAACACCCTGTATGCTACCGGAGTACATTGCACTTTTAGATAAATTCTTTTCAATAATCTTGTGAACCTTTTCATTAGTGTAAGTCATTGAACAGGACACTTGTTTGTTTTGATTTTTTTTTGTTAAAAAAGAAAAAAAATAAGGATCATCATCTGCAAACTGTTTTTCCAATTTTTCAAAATTAATAGATCTAGAGTCTAACCTTGGGGGTGTCCCTGTTTTTAATCTGCCTATTTTAAAATTATACTTCTCTAACTGTTCACTTAATCCGGTGCTTGGCTTTTCATTAAACCTACCAGCTGGGGTCCTTTCATCACCAATATGTATCAAGCCGTTTAAAAAAGTGCCAGTTGTAAGTATTAACTTGTTACAACTTACTTTATTACCTTTTAATGTTAAAAAACCACTTATTTCATTATTATTAAAAATAAACTTTATTACTGGATCAGAAAAAATACTTAAATTACAATAGTTTACAAGTTTTTCTTGCATAAATTTACGATATAACGATCTGTCGGATTGAGTCCTTGGTCCTCTTACTGCAGGCCCTCTACTTCTATTTAGCAATCTGAACTGTATTCCAGACTTGTCAGCTACCTCACCCATAACTCCATCTAAAGCGTCGATTTCTCTCACTAGATGACCTTTTCCTAAGCCTCCAATAGCTGGGTTGCATGACATTTCTCCTATGGTATTTTTATTATGAGTGAATAATGCAGTATTAATTCCAAGTCGAGAGGATGCTGCTGCTGCTTCACAACCTGCATGACCACCACCGATTACAACTACATCAAAGTATAGATCTTTTTTCATGATCTAAATTTATATTCGATTAAAATATTTACAAGATTTGAGTTTTTTTTCTTTAATAAGCCACGTTTATCAATGAAAATTGACAAAAAACAACTATAAATCAAGGAAAATTGATATTATTTTCCAATACAAAAATCGTTGAAAATACTACCTAATATCTCCTCTACGTCAACTTTTCCGACTATCATGCCTAATTGTCTAATCGCCATCCTTAAATCTTCTGCTGCCTTATCAAAATCTTTTTTATCATTTTTTTCTAAAAAAATTTTAAGATGATCTACACATTGTACTAGGTGTTGCCTATGTCTCTCTCTAGTAATTAAAATGTCTTCTTCAGAAATAAATTTATTTTTTAAGTTATTTTTAATTTTTGTAATTAATTTATCGATATTAAAATTATCTTTTAATGAAATTATAACATGGTTAAGTTTAGTGATTTCTGGGTCTAAATTTTCTTTTAAAAGATCTGATTTATTTATAACTAATATCGCATCATTTTTAAGTAAATCATTTAAAAAGCCGCTTAAATCAATACTTTTAGCATCTACTACGACAAGCTTTAAATCGGCATTTTCAGCTTTATTAAGAGATAATTTAATTCCTTTTTTTTCAATATCATCTTTTGAATCTCTTATTCCAGCTGTATCCGAAATAATAACAGGATAACCATCTAAATTTAAATGAGTTTCAATAACATCTCTTGTAGTGCCGGCAATCTCAGAAACAATGGCAACTTCTCTTTTTGATAAGTTATTTAGTAGACTTGATTTACCAGCATTAGTAGGTCCTACAATTGCAATTTTAAAACCCTCACGTATTATTTCTCCAATTTTTTGATCATTTAAAATTTTATTAATTTCATTTAAAACATCTGAAGAATCTTTTTTAATTTTTTTTATATTTTCATCTGGAAGATCTTCTTCAGGAAAATCTATTTTAGCTTCAACAAATGATAAAAGTTTCAATAATTTTTTTCTAAGTTCGTTAAATTTCTCTGAAGAGTTCCCTTTCATTATTTTTATAGCTTGTAATCTTTGAACTTCGGTTTCAGCTGAAATCAAATCAGCTATGCTCTCTGCTTTTAACAAATTGATCTTACCATTCTGGAAAGCAAGCTTGGTAAATTCTCCAGGTTCTGCCAATCGACAATTTTTGACTTTTGCAATCTCATTTTGGATAGCTAAAACCACAGCTTTACCACCATGCACATGAATTTCAGCCATATCCTCACCTGTGTAGCTATTTGGCCCAGGAAACCATATAATTAACCCCTCATCTATCAGCTCAAAACTATTGATATACTTTATTTTTCTTAGAGTTGCTAGGCGCGGTGGGGGTATTTCCTTGGAAGTCAACGATTTTATAACTAAAGATGCCTCATCACCGGAAATTCGAATTATTGCAACACCAGATGTTCCAGGACCAGTTGATAGAGCAAAAATTGTCATTAAATCACCTAAATTTCAGATTTTAAATACTATAATAGTTTTTAATTTATGGCTAATCTTAATCTTTTTTAACTAATAAAAAAACAGATTAAAATCTTATAGATTAATATATTAGAATACTTAATTCATGAATAATTTAAAATATTTACAAGACGAAACTGCAAAACTTTTAAATTTATATAATGCTAATCTTTTTGATGAGGTTGTCAGAAAAGGTAAAATTTTAATCAAAAAATTTCCTAATCAAATACTTTTTTATAATGCAACAGCATTATCTTTATCATCTCTAGAAAAACATGAGGAATCTTTGAAAATTCTTAATCAAGCGCTTAGCCTTCAACCTAACAATATTCACGTCTTAAATAACTTGGGTCTCGTAAATAGTAATATGAATAATCTAAAAGAAGCAAGATCGTACTATGACAAAGCACTTTCTATTAATAATAATTTCGTTGATGCTTTACTCAATCTATCTCAACTAGACTTAAATGAAAATAAGACTGAAGAAACAAAAAAAAATTTAGACAAAGCGCTTAAATTTTGCAGATCCAAACAGCAAGAAGAAATCATAAATACCTCACTAGGTTTTTACTACCAACAAATTGGCAACTTTGAAGAAGCAATTAAATGTTTCCAAATCGTAAACAAACTAAATCCACTCAATACTTTCTCTGATAAAGCAATAAGTTTAATTCATAAATATAAAGATGAAAAAGATCCTCATCTAATTTTAATGGAAAACAAAATTTCTAAAACCAAATCGGAACCTCATCTTCAAAGCTTATATTTTGCACTGGGTAAAGCCTATGAAGATTTAAAGAAATTTGAGAAATCATTTAAATTTCTTAAATTAGCAAACAATATTGCAGACAAAAAATTTAATTATAATATTAAAAATGATGAAAAATTATTTTTAAATATAAAAGAATTATTTAAAAATTTTAACAATAAAAATGAATTTAATTCAGAAAGAAAAACAATTTTTATTATCGGAATGCCAAGATCTGGAACAACACTTGCCGAGCAGATAATATCCTCCCACAAACATGTGTATGGTGCTGGAGAACTTTCTTTTCTTGAAGCAGCAATTAGAAAAAATATTTTAGATCAAAATAAATTTATAAATAATACAATTTCAAATATAGAATTTGAACCGCTTAAAAAAATTCAGGAAGAATACTTGAATCAAGTAAATCTTTTTAATTTTAAAGAAAAAATATTTACTGATAAAGCCCCTCTTAATTTTAGATGGATAGGAATTATAAAAATACTTTTTCCAAATTGTAAAATAATTCATTGCCAGCGAGAACCAATGGACGTATGTTTTTCAAACTTTAAAAATACTTTTACATCTAAGTCAATTTCATTTTGTTATAATCTTAACAAACTTGGTAATTATTATAATTTATACTCAGACTTAATGAATTTTTGGAAAAAAATGTTTGGAAATGAAATCTACGATTTGTCGTATGAAAAACTTATTAATAACCAAGAAGAGGAAACTAAAAAGTTATTGAGTTATTGCGAATTAGATTGGGATGTTAATTGTCTGAGCCCACATAAAAATGAAAAGTTAGTTGCAACTGCAAGCTTAGCCCAAGTTAGATCGCCAATTTATAAGTCTTCAATAAAAAAATGGCAAAATTACTCTGATAATTTAAAAGATTTAGAAAATTTAATTAATAATTAAGCTGGTTTATTCATTGAATTGAAAAACTCAGAATTATTTTTTGTATCTTTTAATTTTGAATTTATAAATTCAATTGCATCCATTGTTCCCATTGGAGCTATAATTCTCCTTAAAACATTCATTTTTTGTAGGTCATTTTTATCAAACAATAACTCTTCTCTTCTTGTTCCCGATTTTGTAATATCAATAGCAGGGTAAATTCTTTTATCAGCAATTTTTCTATCAAGAACAGTTTCACTATTTCCTGTTCCTTTAAATTCTTCAAAAATAACTTCATCCATTCTACTACCGGTGTCAATTAAGGCTGTTGAGATAATAGTTAAAGATCCACCTTCTTCTATATTTCTAGCTGCACCAAAAAATCTTTTAGGTCTTTGAAGAGCATTAGCGTCGACACCACCAGTTAAAACTTTACCAGAACTAGGTATTACAGCATTATAAGCTCGTCCCAATCTTGTAATTGAATCTAATAATATAACAACATCTTTTTTATGCTCAGTAAGTCTTTTTGCCTTCTCGATAACCATCTCTGCTACAGCAACGTGACGTTGGGCTGGCTCATCAAATGTAGAACTTATGACTTCCCCTTTGACTGTTCTTTGCATATCTGTCACTTCTTCGGGACGTTCATCAATCAATAATACAATCAAATAACATTCTGGATAATTTTTTGCTATTGAGTTTGCAATACTTTGTAAAATCATTGTTTTACCTGCCTTGGGTGGTGAAATTATAATAGATCTTTGTCCTTTACCAATAGGACTGACTAAGTCTATTAATCTTGGAGTTAAATCTGGTTTTTTTTCTGTTTTAACCATTTCAACTTCCATTACTAATTGTTTATCAGGATAAAGAGGTGTGAGGTTATCAAATGCTATTTTGTGTCTAGATTTTTCTGGTTCCTCAAAATTAATTTTGCTTACTTGAAGAAGAGCGAAATATCTTTCGCCTTCTTTAGGTGCTCTAACTGGTCCCTCTACAGTATCTCCTGTTCTCAAACCAAATTTTCTAATTTGACTCGGGCTTACATAAATATCATCTGGTCCAGGTAAATAATTTGACTCCATGGCTCTAAGAAAACCAAATCCATCTTGTAGGAGTTGTAAAACACCTGCACCCGTAATTTCCTCTTTTTCAGCTACCTTTTTTAAAATAGCAAATAGAATTTCTTGCTTTCTTAAAGTGCTAGCATTTTCAATGCCAAGCTCCTCTGCTTGGGTAATTAGATGTTCAGATGATTTAAGTTTTAGTTCTTGTATGTTCATGATTAAAAATTATTAAGGACTTAATAATAAAATGAATATATATACTATTTTAAATAATTCAACCTTAGATTGGCTTAAAAATTACAATAAAAACAATTAAAATTAACATTAATGTCGGTATTTCGTTAATATAACGATAAAATTTTGAAGTCTTTTTGTTTTGATCTAGTTTGAATTGATTAAGTAATAATCCAAGATAAAAATGGTAAGCTGTTAAGAAAATCACTAAAATTAATTTTAATTGAAGCCATAAATTAGCCAATTTCTCAAAGCCTATTTCATGAATTAGTACCAAACCAAACAACCAACTAAGCACCATAGCTGGTGTCATGATGTAATAGAATAATTTTTTTTCCATTGTTTTAAATACACTTGAAATTATTTCATTATTGTTTTCAGAGTGATAGACAAATATTCTAGGAAGATATAAAAGACCTGCCATCCAAGAGATAACGGCAATCAAGTGTAAACTTTTAAATAATAAATAACTATTCATAACTTAAACAAGGACATTTCTTAAATTGGTTGGGGCACTGTATTTTTGGAGGAAAAAGCTCTCCATTTAAATTATAATCTTGTTTATTAATTATTAAATTTGACATTGCTTTTATATAATTTTCATTAGTTCCTAGTGCCGGAACTCTTGAATAATTTTTACAACCATTTTTATCTGCCAATTCTTTATATTCTATGTCTAACTCAACCAATGTTTCAGAATGTTCTGAAACAAATGCAATAGGGACTAAAACAATATGTTTTCCTAATTTCGAATTTTCTACAATTATATCTTCTGTGGAAGGGCCAATCCATTTTAAAGGTCCAACACGACTTTGGTAGCTTAATATCCAGTCTAAATTTTTAATATCTAAAGATTTTACGATTTTATCAACTGATTGTTCCACTTGCCATTGATATGGATCACCACTTTTAATATTTTTTTCAGGTAAGCCATGTGCAGAAAATATTAATTTAAAGTTTTCTAAATTTTCAACTTTTTTTATTATTTCGTTTTTATGAGCTTCAATAAAGCTTTCGTCAGTCGGATAGCAACAAATTGTGTTTGTTTTCACTTTATAATTATTTTTTTTACAAACATCATGCCATTCTTTTATAGATGAACCAGATGTTGCCGCTGAATATTGTGGATAAAGAGGCATTAGAATTATTTCATCTGGATTATAGTTAATTACTTCCTTGATAACATTTTCTGCTCTTGGGTGCCAACACCTCATAACTACAAAACATTTATAATCAAACAAATTATCATCTTTATTTAATTTCATTTCTAAAGCAGTTGCTTGATCTACGGTAAGTCTTAGAATGGGAGATGAGCCCCCCAACTCCTGATAGATTTTTTTTGCGGTCGGCGCTCTTCTGTTTGCAATTAATTTAGCTAACGGAAATCTTAAAAAACTAGGTAAATTTAAGATTGCTGGATCATTAAACAAATTAAATAAAAAAGGTTCAACATTTTCTAGTTTATCAGGACCACCCAAGTTAAACAAAATTATTGCTTTTTTCATTTAATAATCTTTTACTATTTTGACCAAACAATCCATCATGCTGGGATCTGTTTCTGGTAAAACTCCATGGCCCAAATTAAAAATATAAGGATGATCTTTAAATATGTCTAAATATTTTTTTGTCTCTTTTTTTAAGTTATCTTTGTCTGTTAACAACACTTTAGGATCCAAACCACCTTGAACGGGTATCTTTATTTCTTTTAAGATTCTTAATGGATCTGTTTCATAATCAATACAGATAGCATCCGGTTTAACAATTTCACAATAATTTTTATAATTTTTTATTCCTTTAGGAAAACATATTACTGGTGTATTTAAAGATTTAACATATTCAACCAAGTTTAATGTGGGTATATAAACATAATTTGGCAAATCTTTTTCTTCTAGAAGGCCAGCCCAGCTATCAAAAATTTGTATTATTTCAGCACCATTCTCAATTTGGTTTTTAATATGAACTTTTAAAAATTTTTCTAAAATAATTAAAATTCTATTTATTAAAAAATTATCTTTGAAAAAATTTTCTTTAAGTTTAAGCTTAGGTGATTGTTGGTTGATCATATAAACCATAAGTGTCCAAGGAGCTCCCACAAAACCTATTGTGCTCTTGTTTTGAGTAATCTGGTTGTTGCTTACTAGTTTAATAGCTTTATAAATAGGATAAATTTTTTTAACGAAATCTATTTCATCCAATTTTGAAATACTTTCTAAATTTAAATCTCCTAATACTGGTCCAAAATTTTTTTTAAATTCAACATTTTGGTTTAAACCATATGGTACCATTAAAATATCAGAAAAAATAATAGCTGCATCAAATTCAAATCTTTTAAGTGGTTGTAGAGTAATCTCTGAGGATAAATTTTCATTAAGACATAATTTTATAAAATCTGGGTTTTGCCTTCTAATTTCTCTAAACTCTGGCAAATATCGTCCAGCTTGTCTCATTATCCATATAGGATTAATAGAAGTCTGTTTATTAATTATTACTTCTTTCAATGGTGACATATTAATAATTAAATATAATTAATTGTATTAGTAGTATAATCTGTGAATAACGATGATTAAATTTTGTAAACATTTTATTAACATTTTCTTAACATTTAATGCTTAAAATTTATTAAATATATAAGAAAAATTGAAGCTTATTCATAAAAATCTTATTTTTTACTAAATTTCATACATTTGTTTAATAATGTTAATAAAAGCATTGTTTTACAGGATAAATTTAAAAATGTTAAATTAGCTCAATATAATTTAAATAATAAAAAGTTATTAACGTTTAATACATGACTGATACATACCAAATTTATTTAATTTCGGACTCAACAGGCGAAACTTTAGATAGGATTTTTACCGCAATTAAAGCTCAATTTAAGAATATTAATTATAAAATAAACACTTATTCGTTTACTAGAACAGAAAATCAGATATTTAAAATTTTATCAGAAGCGGAAAGAGACAAAAAATCTATTATTTTATATTCAATAGTAGATAGTAATTTAGCAAAATATTTAGCAAATATTAGCAGTGAAAAAAAAATTCCTTGTTTTGGAGTTTTGGGTGATCTTATTTTAAGTTTTTCTAAATTATTAAATCAAAAAGCATCTCATGAACCAAGTGGTCAATATGCTTTGAACGATGAATATTATGGAAGAATTGCTGCAATCCAATTTACGATGAGTCACGATGACGGAAATCTTGTAAAAGAAATAGACAAATCTGATATAATTTTATTGGGTGTGAGCAGAACCAGCAAAACACCAACATCAATTTATTTAGCCAACAAGGGTTTTAAAACGTCAAATATACCATTGGTGAATGAAGATTCTATTCCCAAAAAGTTAAAAGAAAATCCCAAGATAGCTTGTGTGGTTGGTTTAAATACAGAACCAGAAAGGCTTGTTGATATTAGAAAAAATAGAATGAACACACTGAAGGAAACCGAGAACAAGTCATACACCAGTCTTGAGAAAATTAAAAAAGAAGTTGAAGAAGCAAAAAATACTTTCAAAAAATATAAATGGCCCTCAATTGATGTAACAAGAAAATCTGTAGAAGAAACAGCTGCATCAATAATAAAAATTTACGAAATTTATAAACAAAATGGTTAAAATTATTCTCGCCTCAAAAAGCAAAGTAAGAAAACAAATACTTGATAAAAACAATATCGAAAGTGAGGTTGAACCATCAAATGTTGATGAAGATACAGCAAAAAAAAGTTTGTTATTAAAAAATGCCTCACCAGAACTTATTTCAAAAAATTTAGCTGAGCTTAAAGCAAACAAAGTAAGCTTAAAAAAAAACAACGCTTTAGTGTTGGGAGCTGATAGTGTAATTGATTTGAATGGAGAACTTATATCAAAACCGTGTAACAGAGACGAGGCAATGACAATTTTAAAAAAATTAAATGGTAAAAAACATAATTTAATTAGCTCTGTTTGCTTTTCACAAAATGGATCGATGATTTGGAACTATACAGACAAAGCTGTATTAACGATGAAAAAATTGGGTGATCAAGATTTAATACAATATTTATCTAAAATCTCTGATGAAGCCCTTTATGCTTATAATGTTTATCAAATTGAAGGTGAGGGCAAAAATCTATTTTCCAATATTAGTGGAGATAAAGACACGATAATGGGATTGCCCATTAAAAAGATAAAAGAATATTTAGAAAACTACAAATGAAAAAATTTTTAGTAATTGGAAATCCCATAGATCATTCTTTATCACCCAAGCTCCATAACTATTGGATTAAGAATAATAATATAAAAGCAATTTATGAAAAACAAAAATTAGAAAGTAGTCAGGTTAAAGATTTAATTTTAAAAGTAAAAAAAAAAGAAATTAGTGGAATTAATATAACAGTACCATTTAAAAAAACAGTAATTCCCTATTTAGATGAACTAAGTGTTGAGGCCAAAAGAACCGAGTCTGTTAATACTATTTATTTGCATAAAGAAAAGACAGTTGGTCATAATACTGATATAGAGGGATTTGAAAGAAGTATTAACGATATAAATTTTGATATTAAAGATAAAAAAATTTTAATATTAGGAGCTGGTGGTGTTGTACCTTCATTAATTTTTGCTCTTGAAAAAATGGGGGTTTCTAGAATTACTTTAAGCAATAGAACTAAAGAAAAAGCAGAAGATTTAAAAAAATTATTTAGAAATTTATCAATAATAAATTGGGGCCAAAACGAAGATTTTGATATGATTATAAATGCTACAAGCTTAGGTTTGAGCGAAGAGGACAAAATAGACTTAGATTTTTCGCAAATTAAGAAAAATAAATTGTTTTATGATATTATTTATAATCCTTCTGAAACCAATTTCTTAAAAAAAGGAAAAGATTTTGGTAATAAAACAGAAAATGGATTAAAAATGTTTATTTACCAAGCTCAAGCGTCATTTGAAATATGGCATGGTATTCGTCCTAAAATTGATAATGATGTGATTAAACTTTTATATTTATGATAAGAATAGGAATATTAGGGGATATAGGATCAGGCAAAAGTTTTGTTGCTCAAAACTTTGGTTTTCCTGTATTTAATGCAGATTTAGAAGTAGGTAAGTTATATAGAAAAAATAAGAAAGTATTTATTAAATTAAAAAAAAAATTACCGAAATATTTTCAAAAATTTCCAGTAAGCAAAAACGATGTTTCAAAAGCTATATTAGATAATAAAAAAAATTTAAATAAAATTGTAAAAATTGTACATGTCGAAGTAAGAAAAAAAATGAATATTTTTCTGACCAAAAACAAAAGAAAAAAAATTGTAATTTTAGATATACCTCTTCTGTTAGAAAACAAAATTAATCATAGAAAAGATATTTTAATATTTGTTCAATCAAAAAGAGAACAGATATTTAAGAGATTAAAAAAAAGAGAAAATTTCAATAATAAAATTTTTGATAATTTTAAAAAGATACAACTTCCACTTGATTATAAAAAAAAGAAAGCCCATTTTATTATTAAAAACAATTTCACAAAAAAATCTGTTAAAGATTCAGTTAAAAAAATTTTGAAAGAGATTCTTTAAAATGAAGGAAATAATACTTGATACAGAAACTACTGGTCTTTCAGTGCAGGATGGTCATAGGATTGTAGAAATTGGATGTATAGAGTTAGATAATTTAATTCCAACAGGAAATAAATTCCATTGTTACCTAAATCCTGAAAAAAAAGTTTCAGAAAAAGCTTTTGAAATACATGGATATTCTGATGAATTTTTATTAAAACAAAAAAAATTCTCTGAAATTGTTGATGAGTTTTTAAATTTTATTAAGGAAAAAAAAATTGTAATACACAATGCTGAATTTGATCTTGGACACTTAAATAATGAATTAAAAATTATAGGAAAAAATAAAATTGGCAACGAAATAGTTGATACTTTAATTTTAGCAAGAAATAAGTTTCCCGGCTCATCAATAAGCTTAGATTCTTTATGTAAAAAATATAGAATAGATAACTCAAAACGTATTCGTCATACGGCATTAGTAGATTGTGATTTATTAGCTAAAGTTTATATAAATTTAATTGATCAGAAAGAACCTACGTTAAATTTCCAGGAACAAAGTATAAAAAAAAATAATATTAGTGACGATAAAATATTATATTTTAAAAAAGTTGTTAAACCCTCTGGAGACGAATTAAATAACCATAAAGGTTATCTTAAAAAAAACTTAAAAAAAAATTATTTTAATTGAACCTTTCATTAAAAAGTTTTTCAAAATTAATTTTTTTTTCTAATTTTACACCAGGATGCCCAGAATTATGCATTAAACTTAAAAAAGAATTTTCAAGGTCAGGATATATTTTTGTAGGTACATCACATAGTATAATTTTTTCTAAATCTTTTTTTTCTTTAATTTCATCATCTACTTTAATTATTGCAGTATAAACTATCTCAAAATATGATTTTTTTTCGTTTGGTTCTTTGTCTTCAAATTTTAAAGTTGTATTAACCTCTATGAGTTTATTTTTGATAGCTTTTGAGGTTATGTCTATATTAAGATGATATTTTGGAATCATTTCTTTTACAAATAAGTATGTTTCTATATCTGCTGTCTCGCTTGAGGCATCTTTTATAAACTTTGCTAGAATTTTAAATTTATCTTTCATTGTCGTCTTCTATATCCTCAAACTCACCTTCAATAAAATCATTTTTTTTTGTATTCTTATTTTTAAATTTTGATGAAATTTTTCCAAAAATTAGTTTTCTTGTAATAGGAAATATAATTAAAAAACCTAAAACATCGGTCGCAAACCCCGGAATTATTAGCAGTAAAGCACCAAAAGTGATAGCAGCCCCAGAAATTATTTCATAAGCTGGTATTTCGTTTCTTACCATTTGTGAAAAGCCTGATTTTAAAGTATTTAGTCCTTCATACCTAGCATAAATGATACCTGTTATTGCCGTAATAAAAATTAACGAGATGGTATTAAAGGCACCAATCTGTGCTCCTATCTTAATAAATAAATAAATTTCTATTATCGGGACTAAAATAATTGATAAAATTAGTGTGTTCATTTGTCTTTAATGTAATTGTTGGTTGAAATTAATCAACAGAGTAATTACTATTATCTTATGAACTATAGTTTTGAGTATATAGATATAATACTACTAGCAATGATTGCTGGCTTCATTTTTTTAAGATTAAGAGGAATATTGGGAAAACGAACAGGGTTTGAAGGCAAACCACCATCTCAATTCCAAGAAGTTTTAAAAAATGTTAATTTAGATCAGGGTATAAAAAAGTCGGAAAATTTTGACGAAGAAGCAAAAAAAGAATTTTTAAATGGAGCTAAAATTGCATACGAAACAATAATCACAGACTTTAGTGATAATGATAATAAGCTAACGACTAGTAAACCACTTTTAAGCAAAAAAATTTATGACCAATTTAATCAAGCTCTCTTGGAAAGAAATAAACGAGGACATTTTGCTGAAATAACATTTATTGGATTAAACTCGATAAATATTAAAGAGCATAAAAAAGTTAACAGTTTTTTACAAGTTACTGTGGATTTTGTTGCTGAGGTAATAACATGCATAAGAGATAAAGAAAAAAAAATAATATCAGGAGATCCTGAGAAAATTAAAAAAATTTATGATACCTGGGTATTTTCAAGAGATATAAGATCAAGCAATCCTAACTGGCAATTAGTTGATACTCTTACATAATTGATAAAAAAAATATCAGATAAAGATAAAAAAGATTGGGAAAATTTTCTAAATAATAATGAAGATTTGCCTAACAAAGATGATTTAAATTTTAAAAAAAAAGTTAAGAGAGAAAAATTAATTGATCTACATGGCAAAACTCTTGAAGAGGCAAACAGATATATTTATGATTTAATTCAAGATTCTTATGATAAAAATATCCAAAAGTTAATAATAATTACTGGCAAAGGAATTCACTCTAATAATAAAAAAGATCCGTATAAATCAATTGAATATGGAATCCTAAAACATTCAGTGCCTGATTTTATTAAAAAAGAGGGTGATTTGATGAAATTAATAAATAAAATTGAAGACGCCAATATAGAGGATGGTGGTAGTGGTGCTTTTTATGTTTATCTTAAAAAAAAGATTTAAAAAAAATATAGTTTCTTGTTTATAAAATAAATTTTGAAAGATCTGTATCTTTAACCAAGTTATCTAAATTTTTGTTAATATAATCTTTATTAATAATTATTTTTTCACCAGCACGATCAGTTGCCGTGAAACTTATTTCATCAAGAATTTTTTCAATAATTGTGTGTAATCTTCTTGCACCAATATTTTCTACAGTAGCGTTGACTTCTGATGCTACGTTTGCAATTGTATCTATTCCATCGTCAGAAAACTCAAGACTTACATTTTCAGTTTCTAGAAGTGCAACATATTGTTTTATTAAACTGAAATCTGGTTCTTTTAAAATTCTCTTAAAATCATCACTTGTTAAGGCTTCTAACTCGACTCTAATTGGCAATCTTCCTTGTAACTCAGGGAGTAAATCTGATGGTTTAGCAAGTTGAAAAGCTCCAGAAGCAATAAATAAAATATGGTCAGTTTTTATTGGACCGTATTTTGTATTAACAGTTGTACCTTCAATTAAAGGTAACAAGTCTCTTTGAACTCCTTCTCTCGATACATCTCCCCCAACTCTATCTGTTCTTCCAGAAATTTTATCTATTTCATCTAAAAAAATTATTCCATTATTCTCTGTCGATATTTTTGCAGCCTTAATAATTTTATCCTGTTCAATTAATTTGTCAGATTCATCATTAATTAAAATTTCATGAGACTCTTTAACAGACATTTTCTTTTTTTTTTCTTTCGAACCCATCGACTTGCCCAACATTTCACCAATGTTTATCATTCCGACATTAGCACCTGGCATTC
Source organism: uncultured Pelagibacteraceae bacterium (assembly GCA_902554765.1). GTDB lineage: Bacteria > Pseudomonadota > Alphaproteobacteria > Pelagibacterales > Pelagibacteraceae > Pelagibacter. The sequence goes on from CACDPY010000002.1 coordinate 59,215, forward strand.
CTGGAATTTCAAAAGATGTGTTATTTCCTCCAACGTCACTTACTGCAATTTCAATTTCATTATCATCAAGGTCACCATTTCTTAGTCTTTTTCGAAAACTTTCTCTAGTTGCTAAACTGGCTTTTTTACCCACTAAAGCATCTAATACTTTTTCTTCTGCAAGCTTTTGTGCTTGAGCATATACCTCTTTTCTTTTTTTGACTTTTTCCATTGAGATTGCAATTTCGACTAAATCTCTTACGATCTGCTCAACATCTCTTCCTACATAGCCAACTTCAGTGAATCTAGTGGCTTCTACTTTTACAAATGGTGCTTCTGCTAGTTTTGATAATCTTCTTGATATTTCTGTTTTACCTACACCTGTTGGTCCAATCATTAAAATATTTTTCGGCAAAACTTCATTTTTCATTTCACCCTTTAGAGCTTGTCTTCTCCATCTATTTCTAAGAGCTACAGCAACAGCTTTTTTTGCTTTATTCTGTCCAACTACAAATCTGTCTAATTCTGAAACTATTTCTCTAGGTGATAACGAACTTACTAAAGACTCATTTTTCTCATCCCCTTTGTTTTTTGGCTTAAGAGTTGTTACATTTGATTTTTCCATTATATTTTCTCAACTTTAATATTATTGTTTGTAAAAACACAAATTTCAGAAGCAACTTCAATTGATTTTTTTGCAACCTCTTCAGCGCTCATGTCTGTATCCATTAAAACTTTTCCTGCTGCTAAAGCATAATTTCCTCCAGAACCTATTCCAATTACATCACCCTCAGGTTCTAAAACATCACCAGTCCCAGAAATAATATAGCTATTATCTTTATCACCTATTGCCATTAATGCTTCAAGTCTTCTTAGATATTTATCTGTTCTCCAGTCTTTCGCTAACTCTACAGCAGCTCTAGATAAGTTTCCCGCATGCTTTTCTATTTTGGCCTCTAATCTTTCGAAAAGAGTTAATGCATCAGCTGTTGAGCCAGCAAAGCCTGCTACAACATCTCTTTTTTCAATTTTTCTGACTTTTGAAGCAGTACTTTTTACAACGGTATTTCCCATACTTACTTGTCCGTCACCTGCCACTACGACTTCATTATTTTTTCTAACTAATACTATTGTTGTCATGGCTTATAAATGGATATTAAATTTAATAGTTCAAGCCCAGGTTTAGTATTATTGCCATATTTGAATAATATATGTATACCTATTTTTAATTATGAAGCGTAAAGGCAAAATTAGTAGAAAAACAAAAGAGACAAGTATTAGTGTCGATTTAAACATTGATGGTAACGGTAAATACAAAATTGACACGGGAATAGGTTTTCTAAATCACATGCTCGAACAATTATCAAAGCATTCATCTATAGACATGAATATTAAAGCAAAGGGTGACACTCATATAGATCTTCATCATACTACTGAGGACACAGGTATTGCAATTGGTGAAGCTTTAAAAAAAGCATCTAAAAAATTTATAGGGATTAGAAGATATGCTCATGCAATGATACCAATGGATGAAACCTTAACAAGAGTTGCTATTGATGTATCAAACAGGCCCTATTTGATTTGGAAAGTTAATCTTAAAGTTGAAAAGCTTGGAGAGATGGATACAGAATTATTTAAAGAATGGTTTCAAGCATTTTCACAAGCAGCTGGAATTACTCTACACATTGAAAATATTTATGGTGATAATAGTCACCACATTATCGAGTCTTGTTTTAAAGGATTAGCAAGATCTTTAAGAACTGCTTTGGAAATGGACCCTAGGAATAAAAAATCAATTCCTTCGACTAAAGGTTCTTTATAAGTTTAATGAACGTTACAATTGTTGATTATAATTCGGGCAACATAAGCTCCGTAATAAACTCCTTTAAAGAAGTTGCTAAAGATAAAGTAAATATCAAAGTCACTTCAGATTTTAATAAGATTAAATCAAGTGATAAAGTAGTTTTGCCAGGGCAGGGCTCATTTAAAAGTTGTGTAGATGCTTTAAATAAAATTAATGGGCTTTCAGATGCATTAAATGAATTTGCAATTATAAATAAAAAACCTTTACTTGGAATTTGCGTCGGCTTACAAATGTTTTCTGATATTGGATATGAAGAAACTGAAACTAAAGGTTTAGGATGGATTTCAGGTAAAGTTTTAAAAATAAATAATCAAAATGGAAAATACAAACTTCCTCATATTGGTTGGAACCAAATTAATATTGTTAAAGAAAGTAAAATTTTTCAAAATATAGAAAATAATTCTCACATGTATTTTGTTCATAGCTATGAATTTATTCCAAAAGATAAAAATGTTATTTCAGCTACAACAGATTATTCCTCAAATATTGTTTGCTCTGTTGAAAAAGAAAATATTTTTGGTACACAATTTCACCCTGAAAAAAGTGATAAGATTGGCCTAAAAATAATCAATAACTTTATAAATTTATAAATGAAAATATTTCCTGCAATAGATATTAAAGATAAAAAGTGTGTAAGATTAGTAAAAGGAGATTTTGATAATAAAACTGAGTATGAAATATCTCCAATTGAACAAGCAGGGGAATATAAAGATTATGGTTTTAAAAATTTACATATTGTAGATTTAGATGGAGCTCTTACCGGTGAAACAGTGAATCTAGATATTATTAAAAACATAGTAAGTAAATTTGATCTTAAAGTCGAGATTGGTGGCGGCATTAGAAGTCTCGATAGTATTCAAAAATATATTGATTTTGGTGTTGAGAAAGTAATTCTAGGAAGTGCAGCTATCAGAGATCAAAATTTTTTAAAAGAAGCATGTAAAAAATTTCCAGATAAAATTGCTTTAGGTTTAGATGCTAAAGATGGGTATTTGTCAGTATCTGGATGGAAAGAAAAATCAAATCAAATGACACTGGATTATTTGAAAAAAGTAAATGATTATGGTGTTAGTAGACTGATTTTTACTGATATAAATAGAGATGGTATGAAACAAAGCCCAAATTTTGATGAAACAATTAAAGTTGCTGATATGTCGAACTGTCCAGTGATCATATCTGGTGGGGTTTCATCGTTAGATGACATTAAGCAAGCAAAGAATTTAAAGAATGTCGAAGGTATAATAGTTGGTAAAGCAATTTATGATGGTGATATAAAATTAAAAGAATTGGTAAAAGAAGATGCTTAAAAATAGAATAATTCCTTGTTTAGATGTTAAAAATGGTCGTGTTGTTAAAGGGATAAACTTTGTTGATCTTAAAGATGCAGGTGATCCCGTCGAACAAGCAAAAATTTATAGTGATGGTGGAGCGGATGAAATTTGTTTCTTAGATATTACGGCATCTAATGAAAATAGAGATATTATCTTCGAAGTTATAGAAAAAACTTCAAAAAAATGTTTTGTACCCTTAACTGTAGGCGGTGGAATTAGAAGTGTGGAAGATATCAATAAATTACTTAACTGCGGCGCCGACAAGGTTTCGATAAATACTGCAGCTGTTGAAAATTCGAAAGTTGTTATTGATAGTTCAAAAAAGTTTGGGTCCCAATGTATTGTTGTTGCAATAGATGCAAAAAAGATTGGAGATAAATGGGAAGTATTCACTCACGGAGGAAGAAATAATAGTGGTATTGATGCGTTGAAATACGCTAAGGAAATGGAAGAAAACGGAGCTGGAGAGTTATTGGTTACATCAATGGATAGAGATGGAACACAGGTTGGTTATGACATTGAGTTAATGTCAAAAATTTCATCTCAAGTTAATATTCCAGTGATAGCCTCTGGAGGAGTTGGCAATTTAGACCATTTGGTAGAGGGTGTTAAATTAGGAAAGGCAAGTGCTGTTTTAGCAGCTTCAATATTCCATTATGGAAAACATTCGATAAGAGAAGCAAAAGAATATCTTCATTCCCAAGGAGTACTAGTTAGACTTGGTTAAAATTTAAATGATTTTTTTTAAACAAAAAATAATATTTATACATATACCGAGATGTGGTGGTACATTTATTGAACAAAATTTATGGAAAAAAGAATTCGGCAATTACTTTTCCTTTGATAATAATGATGAAAAACATTTGCTACAAGGTTTTGTAGATAAATATTGTAATAAATTCCAAAGCGATGGTTTACAACACTTAACAGCAGAAAATATAGAGAAAATTTACTCAAATGAAATGAAATCATTTTACAAATTCTCATTTGTAAGAAATCCTTTTTCAAGAGTAGCAAGTGCTTATTGTGAAATCATGAAATATAGAAAAGATTTAAGAGATTTTTTAGTAATCTATAAAGATAGTTCATTTAAAAATTTTTTAAAATTAATAAAAAAAAATAATCATACACATTGGATGCCGATGGTAAATTTTTTTTCAAAAGATAAAATAGATTTTTTAGGAAGATTTGAAAATTTTGAGAGAGATTTACTAACAATTAAAAAAAATAAAGATATAAATTTTTCTAGTCAAAATTTTAAAAATAGCCATAAGTTTTCAGATAATTATAATTATCTTAAGTTTTATGAAGACAAAGAAAACATTGAAATTGTAGAAGATATTTATCAAGATGATTTTAAATCTTTTGATTATAATTTCGAGTCCTTTGAAAATTTTGAAAAGAGTAAAAATACAAAAAATTCCATTGAGCCTAATATAAAGTTAGATAAAAAAGAGGTTAAATTTAAAAGATTTTTGAAAAGATATATAAAAAAAAAATTATATATGTCCCTAAATAATGATAAATTTAATTGATAACAAGTGAATGAAATTATGAAAATTCTTGAGGATTTGATTTTAACGATTAGAAATAGAAAAAATTCTTCATCAAAAGAGTCTTATACAAAAAAATTATTAGAGGATAAAGAATTAGCTCAGGAAAAGGTTGAGGAAGAAATCAAAGAATTAATTGAAGCTGTAAATAAAAACGATAATAAAATACACGAGGCAGCAGATGTTTTATATCACCTAACAGTCTACCTAGAGGCAAACAATATTAAGATTGAAGATGTCTTGGATGAGCTAGAAAAAAGAAAAAAATAAACTTATGTCTTATGATAATAATAATATATTTGCTAAAATTTTGAGAGAAGAAATACCTTGTAAAAAAATTTATGAGGATAAATATGTTCTTTCATTCTATGACATCAATCCTCAAAAAAAAATTCATGCATTAGTAATACCCAAAGGTAAATATATTGATTTAGATGATTTTATATCAAACGCTTCTACAGATGAAATCACAGGTCTTTTAACAGGAATTAAAATTGTAGCAAAAAAACTTAATATCTCTACCGAAAATGGCAAAGGATATAGAGCTTTGACAAATGTTGGTGAAAATGGTGGTCAAGAGGTTCCTCATTTACATTTCCATTTATTTGGTGGCGAAAAAATTGGTAAGATGGTTGAGTGAACAAATCAATTGATAGAAATTATTTAGAAATTAATTCTTTAAGAGACTTAAAGGAGTCTGTTTATATCTCAAACGATTATTCTGTGACATTAGTTGATCCTTGTAACTTTCAATTAAACAAATTTTTTTATAAGAATATTGGAAAAAAACATCACTGGAAAGATAGGCTCGTATGGAATGATCAACAATGGATAAATTATGTTTCAGATTACAATTTAAAAACTTATGTTTTAAAATATAAAGAAGATTTAGCTGGGTATTTTGAGTTGATATTACATAATAATTCAGAAGAAGTTGAAATAGCGTATTTAGGTCTTTTAGAGGAATATCAAAATAAAAAATTAGGATCTTATTTATTATCAAAAGCTATAAAAGAAGCATTTTTTAAAAAAATAAAAAGAGTTTGGGTTCATACATGCTCTCTGGATCATAAAAATGCACTAAACAATTATTTATCAAGAGGAATGAAAATTTTCAAAAAAGAAACAATATCTATTTAGCACTAATCTTGAGATGGTATAAAAAATATGTTTTTATCAATCAATTGGTTTTTTTTAATCGATGACAAAAATGTAATATTCAAATTTTGATATATATCTACTATCTGCCAACCAATTAAAAAAAAATTCCTTTTATCAAAAAAAATATTTATCTCATTATCATTTTTTATAATTGTGTAATTTATATAATTTTCATTGAGAGATCTTTCTTTTAGTAACGAGATTTCATTTAATAAAAATTCTTTATCTAAAATAAAATTTAACGGTGTTTTATCCAAAGGATAATGATAATATGAAGGCTTATTTGTTTTAATTACCAAAGACTTTCCATTAGATACTAAAATTTTATTATTCTTACTTGCGTATTTACAAAAAATTTTTTTTGGATATTCCAAAACACAATTCCCAGTTTCGATTTCTCCATTTATGTTTTGTTCAAAGTTAAATGAAATATTTTTAGTATTCTTTAGATTGTCAATTATATCTTCTTTAATTGATGCCGTAGCTTCATTAGGAATATACTGGATAGTTAAAAAGGCAAAAAAAAAAATCCTATAAAACATCTCTTTTTCCAACATGATTTGCTTTGCTTACGATCCCCTCATTTTCCATCATATCCATAATTCTAGCAGCTCTATTGTACCCAATTTGAAGTTTTCTTTGAAGAAAAGAAGTTGATGCTTTGCGCTCAGATTTAACGATTTCAACTGCATCTTGGTAGAGATCATCTTTATCTCCCTGGTTTTTTGAATTTTCATTTATTTCTTTTTCATCAACAAAATTTAATATTTCATCTACATAATCTGGTTCAGCTTGTGATCTTAAAAATTTATTAATCTTTTCAATTTCATTATCAGATACAAATGGAGCATGTATTCTAACAATTCTATTAGCAGAAGACATATAAAGCATGTCACCCTTTCCTAGTAATTGTTCTGCCCCCTGTTCCCCCAAAATTGTTCTACTATCTATTTTAGACGTTACTTGAAATGAAATACGAGTTGGAAAGTTTGCCTTAATAGTTCCTGTGATCACATCTACACTTGGCCTCTGCGTTGCCATTATTATATGAATTCCAGCAGCTCGAGCCATTTGGGACAATTTTTGGATATAATTTTCTATTTCTTTACCTGCAACAAGCATTAAATCTGACATTTCATCTACCACAACAACTATATAAGGCATCGGAAGTTTATGTTTTAAATTATATCCATCTATATTTCTGACTCCTTCCTTGGTCATTAATCTATATCTACTCTCCATTTCTTTAACGACCCAACCTAATACAGAGGCAGCTTTCTTTGCTTCTGTTATAACTGGGCAAAGTAAATGTGGAACACCTTCATAAGTTGAAAGTTCTAACATCTTAGGATCAATTAATATAAATTTACATTTGTCTGGGGTATGTCTGTAAAGAAGAGATAATATAATTGTATTTATACAAACCGATTTTCCAGAGCCAGTTGTGCCAGCAATTAATAAATGAGGCATTGAGGTTAAGTCGCCAACAATAGGTGCCCCAGAAATATTTTTTCCTAGAGCTATAGGTAATTTGATTTCTTTTTTTTTAAAATCAGAATTATTTAGTATTTCGCTAAGGTAAACATTTTCTCTAGAAGAATTTGGGAGCTCAATACCGACAGTATTACTTCCAGGAATAGTTGATATTCGGGCAGAGTCAGAACTTGTATTTCTTGCAATATCATCTGAGAGATTTATGATTTTAGATACTTTTACACCAGCCGCTGGTTCAAATTCATTTAATGTCACGACTGGACCATGACTTACCTTTTTTATATTTCCACTAACACCAAAATCTAAAAGAATTTTTTCTAAAAATTCTGGATCATTATTTTCATTTTTATTTGAATTTTCTCGTTCTTTTTTTGTTGGAACTTTTAATAAATCAAGCGATGGGAGAATAAATTTTTTTCTACTTATTGATTGACTATCTTCTGCCTTAATGAATGGTAAATCTTCTTGTATTAAATTTTTAATCTCATCTTGTGGAATATATTCATTTATGATTTCATTTTTATTAGTGTAGTTTTTTACATTATTTCTAAAGATTATTTTAATTATTTTTTTAATTGTTTGTGAAAAATTTTTAATATTAAAATTTATACTAATTAAAAAAATTGTAAATATTAGAAAAATGAATAGATAAAAACAGATATTCTCATAAGAACTCATCAGTTCTCCAACGAAAGACTGGTTTAGGTAATTCCCAATAAAACCACCGTTACCATTAATATAAAAAGAGAATGCTTCTTTGTAATAAAAACTAAAAAATAAGGATCCTATTAAAATATAAAGAACAATAAAAAATGTATTTTCGATAAATAAAAAAATTTCTTTTTTTTTAAAAATATTAAGGCCTGTACAAATATAAGTTATAGGTATTAAATAAGCTATTAAGCCAAATGATTGAACAAAAAGATCTGAAATATAGCTTCCCTGAAAACCTAGTATATTTTTAATGTCAGTATTTTTTGGGAATATAAAATTTGGATCAGTTGGTGAATAAGATATTAATGCAATCAAAAGCATAATTCCCAAACAAAAAATAATTATGCCGATAATTTCTATTAATCGTTTAATAGTAAAAATTAATATTGAATTTGCTAGTTTTTTTATATCCATATTTGATGAATCAAATTTACCACTTTGTATCATCTAATTTTTGTTGTTAAAATTAAAATTATTATGAAAGTTTCTATATTAGGTGATGGATTGACTAGTTTAACATTAGCAAAATCCTTAGTTAACCAAGGGGTTAATGTTGATATTTTTTCAGAAAGAAAAACCAAAAAAATCAATAAAATTCAAACTATCGGAATTTCAAAAGCTAATATAGATTTTTTTAATAAAAATATCTTAAATATAAATAAATTTTTGTGGAAAATAAATAAAATAGAAATTTACAGTGAAAATCTCAAAAATGAAAAAGTATTAAATTTTGAAAATAAAAATGAAGAACTTTTCTCAGTAATTAAAAATTTTGATTTATACAAAACACTATTTGTCAGTTTGAAGAAAAGCAATTTAGTAAAGTTTAAGAAAAAGGTTAGCTATGACATTTTAAAAAAAAAAAATTATAAATTAATATTCAATTGTGATTTCAATAATTTAATTTCTAAAAAATTTTTTAATAAAAGAATAAAAAAAGACTACAATAGTTTTGCTTACATAAGTATTTTAAAACATGAAAAACTTTCGAATAACCAAACTGCTTCTCAAATTTTTACTAAAAAAGGTCCTCTTGCTTTTTTACCCATTTCGCCATCGGAAACTTCTATTGTTTATTCTATTAAAAATGAAAAAAGCTTGAATTTAGAAAATTTAATAAAAAAATATAATACTAAGTATAAAATTATTAAGATTCAAAATTTTGTTACTTTTAAATTAGAGTCATTAAATTTAAGATCTTATTACCATGAAAATATTATTGCATTTGGAGATTTACTACACAAAATTCATCCTCTCGCAGGGCAAGGTTTTAATATGACAATAAGAGATATAAAAGAGATAAATGAGCTCATTCAATTTAGAATAAATCATGGGTTAGATTTAGACACATCTATTTGTTTGGACTTTGAAAAAAATACAAAAAATAAAAATTATTTATTTTCAAATGGTATAAATTTTATTTATGAATTTTTTAATTTTGAAAATAAAATTAACAATAATAGTTTAAGTAAAACCGTAAAATTTCTTGGGAACAACATTTCTATAAATAGTTTTTTCAAAAAATTTGCGAATAAAGGTTTAGAAATTTAAAATTATTGTATCGTTGTATTATTATATTGGTCAAATGAATAGGTCGTCAATATTTCAGCAATTTTAGTTTTTCTAATATCTAAATTTTTAGCTTCTAATAAAACTTGTTTTTCTTCAATACTAAAAGGAGATGCCATTGCAAGTGCATTAATAGTTTCATTTAAACTTTGTTTTTCTAATGCTTTCCAATTAATAATAAATCCTCTTCTTTCAAAAAGAGACTTTAAATCTTTAAAAATTAATTCTAAATCAGAAAATTTTATATTTTCTTTTTTATTTTCCAAATCTTCATAATAATTTTCAAAATCAATTTTACATTCTCGATATCTTTTGTTTGTATCGATTTCATTTATTACCTTAAATCGGATAATACCTTTTAATTCTATAAGGTACCTTGTTTCTTCAGTTTCTTTGAAACTAGTAATTTTACCCATGCACCCTATTTCATGCAATTGAGGGATTTCATTGTCTTTATTTTTTAATAGTTTTGGTTGAATCATGCCTACTAATTTATTCGATTTCATACTATCATTTATCATATCAATATATCTCGGCTCGAAAATATTTAATGGGACTGTAGTATTAGGAAATATTATAAAATTACTTAAAGGAAAAACAGGCAAACTTTTTGGTAAACTATCTTTTTTCATAACAATAAAAAATATATCACATTTAATATTGCTTGAATTAAAAAAAATGACTAACTATACTAGTTTTATAAGCGGGCATAGCTCAGTGGTAGAGCGTCTCGTTGCCAACGAGAAGGTCGAGGGTTCGACCCCCTTTGCCCGCTCCATTAATTTATGAGTGATTTATTAAGTAAAAAATGTTCTCCTTGTGAGGGTGGAGTGATCCCTTTTGATGTTTCTGAAATACATAAGTATCAAAAAAAAGTTGATGGATGGGAACTTGTTCAAAATGATAAAAAAATTTATTTTTTAGAAAAAAAATTTACATTTAAAAATTTTTTAGAGAGCCAGGATTTTGTAAATAAAGTTGGAAAAATATCTGAGGAGGAAGGGCATCATCCTGATATTTTATTTGGATGGGGATATGCAAAAATTACTATTACAACACATGCTATAGAAGGCTTATCTGAAAATGATTTTATCTTAGCAGCAAAAATAGACCAAAATTTTAATGTTTAAAATGTCTTGTTTTAGAAAAGACTAAAACAGTCTCTGTTGCATTTGCAAAAGCAATAATTTTTTTATCCCTAATTGATCCAGCTGGTTGAATTATTGCAGAGACACCAGATTGTACAAGTTTTTCAATTCCATCTACAAAGGGAAAAAAAGCATCTGAGGCAGCAACAATTTTATTTCTTGTTTTAATAAACTTATTCATTTTATCAATGGCTATTTTACAACTATCGAGTCTACTTGGTTGTCCCGATCCAATACCTATTGTAGATTTGTTACTTGCAAGCACTATTGCATTAGATTTTACATGACGGCAAATATTAAAAGCAAATATTAAATTTTCAAATTCGGAATTAGTAGGTTTTTTTTTAGAAACAACCTTAAAATTTTTTTTAGTAAAGATTTCCTTATCTTCAGATTGAATTAACATAGACTCATTAATAGAATTGAATTTTAAAACCTCATCTAATGTATAATCAAAAGCATTAATTAATCTTAAATTTTTTTTGGATTTTAAAATCTTTAACGCCTCATTGTCAAATCCATTAGCTATTATTACTTCAAGAAATATCTTGTTTAATTCTCTGGCTACAGATTTTGTAACTTTAAAATTGCATGAAACGATACCACCAAATGCACTTATTGGATCACAGGCTAAAGCAGATTTAAAACTATCAAGATTATTTTGAAGTGTAGATACACCACAGGGATTTGCATGTTTAACAATAACTGTCCCAGTGTTTTTTGGAAGAGATTTAGAAATATTAAGAGCTGAGAAAATATCATTATAATTATTATAGCTTAGCTGTTTTCCATGAATTTTATTTATTTTAATTTTGTTGTTATGTGAGTACAAAGCACTTATTTGGTGAGGGTTTTCACCATACCTTAATTCTTCAATCAGGTTTCCATGAAAAACTTTTTTATGAGGAAAATAAATTTTTGAAATTTTATTAAAATAATTTGATATAACAGAATCATAGTAGGCTGTCTCTGTAAACGCTAATTGGGACATTTTTTTTCTAAACTCTAAAGAGGTAAAACCTTTATTAGCACTCAACTCACTAATAAGTTCAGGGTATTGATTAGGTGAAGTAATTACTGTGACGTCATTAAAATTTTTTGCTGCTGCTCTGACTAAAGTAGGTCCACCTATATCAATATTCTCAATTATTTTATTTTGGTTTTTTGTTTGTTTTATTTGTTTTTCAAATGGATAGAAATTTACAATGACCAAATCAATGTTTTCAAAGTTGTTATTTTTAATATCATTAAGATGAGATTTATCATTTCTTTTATTTAGTATCCCAGCATGAATTTTAGGATGTAAAGTTTTTACACGACCATCAAGAATTTCATTAAACCCAGTAAAATCTGAGACTTCCAAACATTTAAACCTTAATTTTTTTATTTCTTTAAACGTTCCGCCTGAACTAATTAATTTTACTTTATTTTTTTTAAGAATTTGTAAAAGTGGCTTTAAATTTGATTTATCCGATATTGATATTAAGGCTGTTTTAATTTTTTTCATTATATCTTTTCTATTTCCCATTTAATATTTTCAATCTCTTCATTTGAAATTCCTGAGATATAAATATTATGATTTTCAGTGTATAAGTTTTTATCACCAAAATATAATCCATTATCAATATTTATATCATAATTTTCACATGTAAATTTCCATCCCTCATCCTTTAATTCGATTAAGATTGTTTTATTATCTTGAGTTTTCATTAGTTTAACATTTGGTTCTATATGAAATCTAATATCAAATTTATAATTATAATTTGTTTTTTTCTTTATTATCTTATCAATTCCGATGAATTTCATTTCTTGAGGAAAAAATTCAATATGTCTTTCGTGCATTGATTTATATTTTTTCAAATATCCATCGTGAGATGCACTTATTTTCCAGTAATCTTTTTCAAATATTGAATTTTTTTGAATAATTTTCAGTCCTTTTTTTATTATTAAGGAGTTATTTAATTTTGTAAACTTACATGACGAATTATCATCAATGGTTAAAGTACTTTGAGCAGCTGTTGATTTTGATAACTCATTTAGTTTAGGATTATTTTTATAATTAAAATATCCGCTATTACTAATTAATTTTTTTCCATTAGAAATAATTTCAAAAGATAGGGCTCCAGATTGATAGTCTTTAGTATATTTTGAATTAGGAGAAGAACCAACGTCCATAGCTAAACACATTTTTTTATTCTTCAAAATTATATAGCCACCATAATCTTTATTTTCATTTTTAAATTTATAACCCAATCTCTTTAAATAATTATCAAAATCACTATTGTTAGAAATGTTATTACCATTAAAAAGAAAATCAGCATGAGAATTTTGCCAAACAAACGCATATCCTTGCCCTAAATGATATATAGTTTCGTTTAAGTGTTCTGGAATTATTGTTTGAGATTCCTTGAACCACTCTCGTATCAAAATAAAGTATTTCAAGTAAAAAACTAACTGTTTGATGTTTCTAGATTTTGGAAAACCAAAATTATCTAAAGTTAGTTTCGAAATTTTTTTAAGAAGAGACGATCCAAATAAAAGATAATTTTTTTCATTTTGATAACAAAGACCAACTAGAATAATTGATGCACAACCAATTAATTTATCATCAATTAACTTTGATTTATTAATTTCATTTATAAGGTGATTAGTTTGTTTTTGTATTATCTTATCAAAATCATTCCTATAATCTTGCTCACTTTCTTCATAGGTAAGACTGTGGCAAGATAACCAAGCAATTATTCTTTTGGCAGTTAAATCAAATTCCCAACTTTTAGAATTGTATTTATGATTATTAGTTATCCAATTTGATATTAAAGATTGTATTTTTTGTTTTGAAGATTTTAGATCTAAACTAAAAAACCAATAAAAACTATTTAAATTTTTGTATTCTTTTAACTTAATATTTGAATTGCTCCATATTTCATCTAATGAAAAGTCTTCTATTTTAATTTTTTTTTTTTGATACCTTATTAAGGAAGAAAGTAAATAAGGACTAGGCTTATAGACTAAACTTTTGTTATTTGTTTTTGAAATTCTTTTATCATAAAAATGCGAGTTTAAATAAAGTTTTCTAAGTTGGTTTAAAAAACTAAAAAAAAATTGATTCATGTAAATCATGAAATTATTTTGATTTTAATAATTCAATATTCTTTTTAATATCTCCATTATTACTTTTAAAAACTGTAGTGCCAGATACTAAAATATTTGCTCCAGCCTCTATTGCTTTTTTTGAATTTTCAAAATTTATGCCACCGTCGATTTCAATATCAAAATCTAGTTTTCTTTCATCTCTTATTTTTTTTAATTCTTTTATTTTTGCTAAAACTTCAGGCATAAATTTTTGCCCACCAAATCCAGGGTTTACACTCATTATAAGAATTAAATCTATTTTATCTAATTCATTTAGAATAACATCAATATTTGTCTCAGGATTCAAAGAGACTCCAGCTTTTTTATTTAATTCTTTTATCTTTAAAATTGACGATTTTAAGTTATCAGTTCCCTCTGGATGTATCGTAATTATGTCTGCTCCAGCATTAGAATAATCCTCAATATATTTGTGAACTGGTGAAATCATCAAATGTACATCAAATGGTATTTTGGAATTTTTTTTTAGAGCTTTAATAACTGGGGGGCCAATTGTTAAATTAGGAACAAAATGACCATCCATAACGTCTACGTGTATCATGTCAGCACCACCTTTTTCCAATCGCTTTATTTCATTGCCTAGTTCACTAAAGTCAGCTGACAAAATTGATGGTGAAATTTTTATTTTTTTCATTGATAACTATTTTACTAGTATCAATTTTTAAAATTTAATTGAATTAAAAAATTGGTAAATTTGTCTCGAAATTTCACTTTCTAAAGGAAAAGATAGCATACCCATTACAGAATAACCCAAAACCCATGGCATTAAGTAAAATCTAATCATAAAGAAAAACCAAGCTACATATAATGGAACTAGTGGCTGAATTATGAATGCGGGAGTTAAAGGTTTAAAAATTCTCAATAGGGGATTAGTGAATTTTACAAATACTCTCATGAAAAAAAATTGAGAGTCTTCTTTTTGAAAGATGTTCATCGCAACTCTTCCAATTAAAGTCCACATAATCACTCCAAGTATATAGTCAATTATATAAACTAAAGGATGAAAGTTTGCAGACATTATAAAATTTATATTGGAAAATTTAGGAAATTAAAAGGGGCGAAATTAATCGCCCCTTATAAGATTATTTTTATTGTTTACCGATGATAGATCTACCAGAAGGTACTCTAACTTCGTCAACCATTCTCTGAGTAGCAGCATTTGGCTCAGCTGTAATTAAACTTACAACTACCATAGATACTAAACTTACTGCAGAACCGAAGATACCAAATGTTAACTGAGTGATACCCAAGAATCCACTTCCACCGTTTCTTACCCAAATTAGGTAACCTAAACCTGAAAGTAGACCTAAAGCCATACCAGCTATAGCACCTTCTTTATTAGCTCTCTTCCACCATACTCCAAGTACAAGTGGGAAGAACAATCCTGACATCGCAAAGTCAAAAGCCCAGATTACTGAACCTAAGATACCTTGGATCTCCATTGCTGCAATAGTTGCTCCAGCAAAACCAATTACTACAAGGAGTACCCTTGCAACAACTAGTCTTTTAGCTGTCTCTGCTTTTGGATCAATGATCTTATAGTAAACATCATGTGAAATCGCATTAGCAATTGCTAGGATCAAACCGTCAGCTGTTGACATGGCAGCAGCCATACCTCCAGCAGCAACTAGACCTGATATTACGTATGGCAATCCAGCTATTTCCGGAGTTGCTAATACTACGGCTTTACCACCCATGAAGAACTCGTTTAATTCAACAGTCCCATTTCCGTTAAAGTCGCTTACAAACATCAAGTTTGCTTGATTCCAGTTTTGATACCAATCTATCGCTTGAACCTCTGCAATTGATTTACCGATAATACCTGTAGGTAGTGACGGATCAATCAATGACAATTTAGATAGTGTCGCTAACATTGGAGCAGAAGAATAAAGTAGGAAGATAAAGAATAAAGACCAACCTACTGATTTTCTAGCTGCTTTCACACTAGGAGTAGTAAAGTATCTCATCATCACGTGAGGCAATGATGCTGTTCCCATCATCATCGCTAGTGCTAATGAAATAAATCCCCAAGGTGTAGCGTTAACCGCTGAGTGAGCTTTAGTTATTCCAGCTAACCCTTTTGGTACTGTTTTTAGATCAGCAGCCGCATTTTTTACAAAACCAAACTGTTGTTCTAATTCACCAATTCTAGCTACCTCATCAGCCAACATGAAGTGAGGGAAGAAACCCGCACCCATCTTGTTACTGATCCAGAATACTGGAAGTAAGTAAGCTATAATTAGTACAATGTATTGTGCAACCTGTGTCCAAGTTACCCCTCTCATACCACCTAACATTGAACAAAGTAAAATACTTATTAATCCAACATATACAGCGTATTGGAACGGGATATCTAGTGCAACAGAAGCAATAGTACCTGTAGCGTTAATTTGTGCAGTCACATAAGTAAATGAAGCAACAGTTAAAACTACTACTGCAAGAAATCTACTTAAATTACCACCATATCTTGTTCCTATGAAATCTGGAACTGTGTAACAGCCAAATTTTCTTAGGTACGGTGCTAATAATGATGCAACTAATACATAACCACCAGTCCAACCTACAAGTAGTGCCATATAACCATAGCCTTTAAAGTAAATACCACCTGCCATCGCAACGAATGATGCACCAGACATCCAGTCTGCTGCGGTCGCCATTCCATTGAACACGGTAGGTACTTGTCTTCCAGCTACGTAATACGCATCAGCTTGGGCTGTACGTGATAGATAACCAATTATTGCATAGATGGCTACTGTGAAGGCAACGAAACAAATACCAATTGTTTTCGATGTCATACCCATCTGCTCTCCAATTGCCATAATAATTATGAAAGCCAGGAAACCTCCTGTATATATTCCATAAACCTTAGGCAAATTGTCTATAAAATTACCTTTAATCATTAGTCATCTCCTCTTTCTGAAAAGCCAAACTCTTCATCAATTTTTTCTTGTCTATTCGCAAACCAGAAAATCAGGATTACGAAAATTCCAAGAGAACCTTGACAAGTGAACCAATAAGTTAGCGGATAACCAAATGGTCCCGTAACTTCGTTCATTTCAGCTCCAAAAAGAAAGATGCCAATTGAGAATACAAACCAGATCGCTAAAGTCATCATTAACAATCCTCTGGTTTTTTCCCAGTGTTGTGCTTGTTTTGACATTATATACCTCTCTCTTTTAGTTATAACTGGCCGAAACCATAGCGATTATGAAAGAGATTTAAAGTATTAAAATTGTTCAAATTACGTGTTTTTTTAAGGTATAATACTTAAAATTACTTATTTTATGTCAAAATATAAATTAACCTGGAAAGATCTCACTTTACACGATTTTAAAGTTTATTTATTTGCCCTTTTTAAGGCTTTTATACCAAAGCGAAAAATTACAAATCTTGATGAACTTGAAGAATTCATTCAAACCAAATCAGCCTGGGTTACTCAAGTAACACTTTATGGATATCTAAAAACAAGAATGGGCACAAGGTATGTTCTTCATTTTGAAAACGACAAATTTATGGCATCTGTAAATTTAGCAAAATGGAATATGTATTCAGTTGCGCTTCAAGATTTGGTTTTTTTTACAATTTCTTATTTGAAAGCTAATTTAAATTATCAAGAAGTTGAAAAGGCAAAAGAAATTTTTTTTAGGATTTTAGATGAGGAGATCTCTAATAAAATGCCATTAGAAATTATTGAAGATGCAAAAAAAAATTTTAACGATAGATGTCAAAAAATAAATTGGGATACATACTTTAACGATCTTCCATTTAACTCAAGTGCGCTTTCGCTTTATCAATGGGCACCAATAGCTGATGATCTTAAAAAATTAGATAGAAAAATTGTTTTAAACTCAGTTATCTTAAAATGGGATGTTGTAAAAAAAGAATTTAGGGAAAGAGTTAAGTTTTAAATATTTTTTCTATTTTCAACAAGACTTTCAACAACAGATGGATCTGCTAAAGTAGTGGTATCACCTAATTCCCCATGTTGGTTTGCAGCTATTTTTCTCAAAATTCTTCTCATAATTTTTCCTGATCTTGTTTTTGGAAGCCCAGGAGTGAAGTGTATTAGATCAGGTGTGGCCAATGGTCCAATTTGTTTCCTTACCCATAGTTTTAAGTCACGTTCCAACTCTCCTGTTTCGTTTTCTCCGGCATTAAGAGTTACGTAACAGTATAAACCATTACCCTTGATATCATGTGGATATCCTACCACAGCTGCTTCAGCAACTTTTGGGTGAGCAACAAAAGCACTTTCAATTTCAGCAGTGCCTAAGTTGTGACCAGAAACGATAATCACATCATCAACTCTACCTGTGATCCAATAATATCCATCTTTATCTCTTCTGCACCCATCTCCTGTAAAATATTTTCCATCAAATTGCGAAAAGTATGTATCTATAAATCTTTGATGATCACCATAAACAGTTCTCATTTGTCCAGGCCATGACTGTGAAATGCAGAGTCTACCCTCACCAGCACCTTTTATTTCTTTTCCATCTTTATCAACAAGTGATGGTTTTATACCAAAGAAAGGTTTTGTTGCTGAGCCAGGCTTTAATGGAATCGCTCCAGTTTGAGGAGCGATAAGAATACCACCAGTTTCTGTCTGCCACCATGTATCAACGATTGGACACTTAGAATTTCCGATTGTTTTATAATACCACATCCAGGCTTCAGGATTAATTGGTTCTCCAACGGTTCCCAATAATTTGAGTGATTTTCTACTGGTTTTGTTTACTGGTTGATTACCCTCTCTCATTAATGCTCTTATAGCAGTTGGTGCTGTATAAAAAGTATTAACCTTAAATTTATCAATAATTTGCCACCATCTAGAGCTATCAGGATAATTCGGCACTCCTTCAAACATGATTGTTGTTGCACCATTGGCGAGAGGTCCGTAAATTATATAGCTATGACCAGTCACCCATCCTATATCCGCTGTACACCAATAAATATCTTTTGGTCTATAATTAAAAATATATTGGTGAGTCATCGAGGCATACACCATGTAACCCCCTGTAGTGTGCAAAACACCCTTAGGTTTTCCGGTTGACCCTGAAGTATAAAGAATAAATAAAGGATCTTCAGCATTCATTTCTTCTGGATCGCATTGATTAGAAACATCTTTAATTAAATCATGATACCAAACATCTCTCCCAGCATTCCAAAAAACATAATTACCTGTCCTTTTTACTACTATACATTTTTTAACATTAGGACAATTAGCAAGAGCTTCATCAGTAGTTGCTTTTAGGGGAATTGTTTTTCCTCCTCTAACACCTTCATCGGCTGTAATAATATATTCAGACTCACAGTCATTCACTCTTCCGGATATGGACTCTGCGGAGAAACCACCAAAAATAATTGAATGTACAGCTCCAATTCTTGCACAAGCTAGCATTAAAATTGCAAGTTCAGGTATCATTGTTAAGTAAATTGTGACTCTATCCCCTTTTTTTATACCTAGTTTTTTTAGTCCGTTAGCTGCTTTTGAAACTTTTTGATGAAGTTGTTTATATGAAATTTTTTGAGTGTCCTTTGGATCGTCTCCAACCCAAATTATTGCAGTTTTATCTTTTTTATCTTTTAAGTGTCTGTCAATGCAATTTGTGGAGGCGTTTAAAGTGCCATCCTCAAACCATTTAATTTTTACTTCATTTTTACTATACTTAATATCCTTAATTTTTTTGTAAGGTTTAATCCAAGTAATTCTTTTTCCCTCTTTCTTCCAAAAAGCATTATTATTCTTAATTGATTCATTATATTTGTTTTGGTATTGAGATTTATTTACTAAACCACTTTTAATCCACTCTGGTCTAGTTTTAAAAATTAAATCTTGCGAGGAATTATCATTATCTTTCTTTTTAATTTCTTTTATTTTTTTCTTTTTTGGTAATTTTTTTTTTAATTTTGATCTTTTTTTAATTTTTTTCTTATAAGAAACTTTTTTTTTGATCTTATTTCTCTTTTTTTTTGAGGCTTTTTTTTTTGATTTAGATTTTTTCTTTTTTTTTGGCATATAAATTTTCTAATTAAATCTTACCCATCTTATTTAGAATTTTCCAGCTTTTAGAGTCTATTGGCACTACTGATAATCGGCTCTGTTTAATTAATGATAAATGGCTTAATTCCTCGTTTTTCTTGATTTCCTCTAAGGTAACAGGTCTTTTTAATTTTTTCAAAAATTTGACAGTAACTGCTACAAAGCGACCAGATTGGTCCGTTTTATCAGGATAATACTCTTTTATAATTTCAACAATACCAACAATTTGTTTTCCAATATTTGAGTGATAAAAAAAACATTGGTCGCCATTTTTCATGGCTTTTAAATTTTTAGCTGCTTGATAATTTCTGACTCCATCCCAAGGTGCACCTTTATTTCCCATTTTTTTTTGTTGATCGATTGACCATACGTCTGGTTCTGATTTCAATAACCAATACTTCATTATAATTGAACTCCTGCTCCTTTAAGGAAAGAAGCTTTTTCATCGAGTGGCCATCTTGGTTTTGCAGGATGACTTAGCTCACTGAATTTTTTTATTTTGAATCTTTCTAAACCGACCATTGCAATCATTGCGGCATTGTCTCCACATAATTCTATTGGTGGAAACATATTTTGATAATTTTCTTCATTACACAAATTTACTAACATAGATCTAATTTTTTTATTAGCCGCAACACCCCCAGCGACTACAAATATTTTTTTTTTTAATTTATTTTGTTTTTCAAATTCTTCAAATGCGATTTTTGTTTTTTTATATAAAATTTTTTCTACTGTTTTTTGAAAAGAAGCTGCCAAATCAAATTTTTCTTTTTCAGTCTTAATATTTTTTAGATATTTTTAAAACTGCAGTTTTAAGTCCAGCAAATGATAAGTTACATCCTCCTTTATTGAATATTGGTTTTGGTAATTCATATTTATTTGGATCTCCTTTTTTTGCTAATATTTCAATTTGAGGACCGCCAGGAAATTCTACTCCTAAGAGTTTTGCAGTTTTATCAAAAGCCTCACCCAATGCATCATCTATTGTTGTGCCTAATCTTTTATATTTACCAAGACCTTGTACGCTTAAGAATTGTGAGTGGCCTCCTGAAATTAATAAAAGTAAATATGGATAATTTAAATTTGAATTTAATTTAGGACTTAAAGCATGTCCCTCTAAATGATTGACAGCTATGAAAGGTTTATTCATTGATGCAGCAAAAGCTTTACTAAAACTCAAGCCTACAGATAAACAAACTATTAAACCAGGTCCAGCTGTGGAAGCTACAGCATCAATTTCTAAAATTTTTCGTCCGCTGTCGTCAATTGCTTTTTGAACAATCCAATCGATTTTTTCCATATGTGATCGAGCTGCTAATTCAGGAACCACTCCACCAAACTCTTTATGGACGTCAACCTGACTTGAGATAACATTAGATAAAACAATAGGTTTACCTTGATCATTTTCTGTTACTAATGATGCAGCAGTTTCATCACAACTCGACTCTATTCCGAGAATTAAGGGTTTTTTACTCATTCAAATAGTTTTTATTAACTGTACAATCTCAATACAAGAAAGAAATAAATTTAATTATGAATAAAATAACTATTGGATCAAGAGGTAGCAAGTTAGCTTTAATTTATGCCCAAATTGCAAAGGATAAGATTTTACAAAATTCCAATTTAAATAAAGAAGATGTAGTCATAAAAAAGATTATAACAAAAGGTGATCAAATTAAGGATATTAGATTGTCCGAGATTGGAGGAAAGGGTTTGTTTTCAAAGAGTATAGAAAAGGAACTTCAAGAAAAAGAAATTGATATAGCTGTTCATGCTTTAAAAGATTTACCGGTCATTGAAACAAAGGGTTTAATTACCGACACTTTTTTTAAAAAGAAACGATCCTAGAGAAATTTTAATAACAACTGATAAAAAAAAACTTAAAGAATTAAAATCAAATTCAATCATTGGAACCTCCTCATATCGAAGAGAATTTCAAATTAAAAAAATTAGAAAAGATTTAAAATATAAAATTATAAGAGGAAATATTGATACTAGAATTAAAAAACTTAATGAAGGTTTGTATGATGCTATAATTTTGTCTTATGCTGGAATTAAATCTTTAGAATTGGATGATCAAATATCAGAAATATTTTCTATAAAAGATATAATTCCAAGTGCAGGACAGGGAGTTATTTCACTACAATGTAGAGAGGATGATGATGAAATAATATCTATATTAAAAAAACTAAATCACAATGAAACTTTTAACAGAGTTATTGCTGAGAGAAATGTTTTAAAGATTTTAGAGGGAGACTGTGAAACTGCAGTTGGTGCACACGCCGTAATAACAGGAAATAAAATTACTTTAGAGGCTGAGCTTTTTTCTTTAGATGGTAACATAAGATTCTATGAAAAAAAATCTTCTGTTATAGAATATGCAAGCAATCTTGGTAAAGAAGTAGGAGAAATATTAAAAATAAGATCAAATAATTCATACAAAAAATAATATGCACATCTTATTAACTAGACCATTAGAAGATTGTTCTGAAATGATTTTAAAATTTCAATCATTAGGGAATAAAGTATCACACCTCCCATTGTTAAAGATAGAAAAAGTGAAATATGAAGAACCTAACTTTTCAGAATTTAAAGGAATTATTTTTACAAGTGCTAACGCAGTCAAACATTTAAATGTCAAAAAAATTGATAAAAAAATTTTGTGTTTTTGTGTGGGTAATGTAACAGAAAAAAAAGCTAGATGTGTGGGTTTTCAAAATGTTATTACAGCAGAAGGAAATGTGAAAAATTTAAAAGAGTTAATTTTACAAAATTTTGATCAAAATGATGGAAAAATGATTTATGTAAGTGGTGAAACTATTTCAGTCGATTTAGACCAACAGTTGGTTAGGGATGGATATAAAATAAAAAGGATTATTAGCTATAGAACAATACCAAATGAGAGCTTTAATGATAACTTTGTTAAAGAGTTGAAACTTAATATGCCAGATATTGTTTATATTTATTCACAAAATAGCGCTGTAAACTTCTTAAAATTTATTAAGCTTCATCAGTCGGATAATCTTTGGATGAATACTAATTTAATGTGTATAGGTGAAAAAACATCAGCTATATTGAACGAAATTAAATGGAAAAAAATATTTCTTTTTAATCCTGGAGAAGAAGAGTTTTTGTTATATAAAATTTAAGTATGGAATTATTGAATAATTTTTCTGAAATATTTTTATCGGTTTGGAATAAGGGAATCCTAGGAGTAGATATATTTCAAATTTTGATTGGAATAGGAATTTTTTTAATATTTTTAATTTTTAGAGGATTAATTAGTAAGCTTATAATTAAGAAAATAGAAATTATTTCAAAAAGAACTACAAATAAACTTGATGATACTTTTGTTTCTGCTCTCATTGGACCAGCTAGATTTTTACCAATTGTTTTAGGTTTTTTTATTGCAAGTTATTATATGACCTTTTCTAGTGAAGGTCGTGAAATTGTAGACACAATTAATAGAACTTTAATTACAATTTTAATTTTTTGGATAATTCATCAAATTATTGAACCTGTTTCTTACATCTTAAGTGGACTTGATAAACTTCTAACCAGAGAATTAATTGGGTGGATTATTAAATCTTTAAAAATTTTAATTTTTATTTTGGGGCTTGCAGCAGTGCTCGAGTTGTGGGGAATAAAAATTGGCCCAATTATTGCTGGTTTAGGTTTGTTTGGTGTTGCAGTAGCTTTAGGTGCTCAAGATTTATTCAAGAATTTAATTTCAGGAATTTTAGTTCTTGTTGAAAAAAGGTTTAAAATAGGTGATTGGATTCTTGTTGATGGAATTATAGAGGGCATAGTTGAGAAAATTGGTTTTCGTTCAACAACAATAAGAAAATTTGATAAATCTCTTGCAATAATTCCAAATTTTCAGTTTGCTGAAAATGCGGTTGTTAATGTAAGTGAAACTTCAAACTGGTTAATAAGTTGGATTATCACTCTTCAATATGACACTACAGTTGATCAATTAAAAACAATTAGAAATCAAATTGAGGATCATATTAAAAAAAGTGAGGATTTTGATACAAATATAGGTATTGCAGTTAGAGTAGATAAATTTTCTGATAGTTCAATTGATATGTATGTGCGTTGTTTTACAAAATCAGACAGCTGGAATGAATGGCTTTCTGTGAAAGAGAAACTGGCCATTGAAGTTAAACAAATTGTAGAGAGTAATAAAGCTGCATTCGCATTTCCAAGCTCTTCAATTTATATTGAAAAAAAATGATAGCTATTTTTTATTTGGTTTTACAAATATTAAAACTTTACTCGTATGTTGTTATTGCTAACGTAATTGTGAGTTGGCTAATATCTTTTAACATATTAAATACTCAAAATAGATTTGTTTATTCTATTTTAGAATTAAGTTATCGTCTTACAGATCCAATATTGAATAAAATCAGACGTTTTTTACCAAATTTAGGTTCACTTGATATTTCACCTATAATTTTACTGCTATTGATTTGGTTTATAGAAATGTGTATGAAGCTCTACATTGCACCAATGATATTCTAATTTATGATTTTAATTGACGGAAAAAAAGCAGCTGCAGAATTAAGAGAAAAACTTAAAAAAGAAGTTGCTGAATTAAAAACAAAACACAACAAAGTACCTGGATTAACGGTAATCTTAATTGGAGATATGACCCCGAGCCAAATTTATGTTCGGAATAAAGAAAAATCTGCTAATGAAGTGGGTTTAAAATCTGAAGTGATTAAATATCCAGCAACTGTAGAAGAAAAAACTGTTCTAGAAAAAATTAAAGAATTAAATCAAGATAAAACTGTTTCTGGAATTTTAGTACAATTACCATTACCAAAACATATTGATAAGCAAAAAGTTATTGAGACTATTGATCCTTCAAAAGATGTGGACGGTTTTCATCCAATGAATGTTGGAAATCTTTCTTCAGGATATGAAAGTTCTGTACCATGTACCCCGTTAGGATGTTATTTATTAATTAAAAAAATTGAGTCAAATCTTAGTGGAAAAAAAGCAGTTATAGTTGGTAGATCAAATTTGAACGGAAAACCAATGACACAACTTCTTTTAAAAGAAAACTGTACAGTTACAATTACACATTCAAAAACTAAAGATTTAAAAGCTGAATGTTTAGAAGCTGACATTATAGTTGCAGCTGTTGGCATTCCTGAACTTGTAAAAGGAGATTGGGTTAAAAAAGACACAATTGTAATTGATGTTGGAATTAATAAAACTGAAAAAGGTATTGTAGGTGATGTTGCGTTTGATGAAGTTTCAAAAAATGCAAAAGCACTTACTCCAGTTCCTGGGGGTGTAGGTCCTATGACAATAGCCTGTTTATTAAAAAACACGATAGACTGTTTCAAAAGATCGCAAATTTAATATTTAAATCAGTAAATTTTTTTTGTTAAATTAGGTTATGAAAAAACCTAGATATCCATATAGAATTGCGATTCTTATGATAATACTTACAGTACCTCCCATAGGAGCAACTCAGTTAGGATGGTATTTGTATGACCAGCAAACTGGATTTGATTATGGTATGATTGTTGGCACATTTTCAGTAATATATGCTGCTTGGTTAATGTATGAAAAAAATTGGAGAGAAGATGATGAGGATTAACTTATGGAAAAAATAATTTTTTTTAGTCTTGTATTACCAATATTTGGTTTCGTACTTTATTTAGGTATTAATGCTATTATGAAAGGTGTGAGCGCTAAAAATGCCAACAAAGAGAATGATGATTCAGGAAAAAATGAAATTGAAAACTCATCTGAGGTTAATAAAAATCTGAGTAAAGAACTTGATAAGCTTAATAATCTTTTAAAAGAAGGTGTTTTAACTCAAGAAGAATTCGAAAAAGCAAAAAAAAAATTATTAGATTAATTATAGTTAAGTAATTTTTTTAAAGATCTAAACTCACCTATTTTATAAATAATAGCATCTTCTTTTTTAAACCCATATTTTTCTGCACTATTTTTAAATCGGATAGGTGGTTCCATTATCGGCTCTAATGATAAAACAAATGTGCCCCAGTGAGTTCCTAAAACTTTTTTGCTTTTTAAATCCTGAGCAACCTGCAAGGCTTCCTCAGGTGTAGTATGATAAACTGATTTATCAAACATAGGTCTAAAATCATAAGCTCCAATGTTGATCATAGATAAATCAATTGGTCCATATTTGTCACCTAAGTCTTTATAAATATTTCCATATCCTGTATCACAAGCAAATAATATTTTTTTATTTTTATATTCAATTAAAAAATTTCCCCAAAGAGTTTTATTTGTATCAGTCAAACTTCTTTTTGACCAATGAACTGCAGGCAATAATGTAATCTTTAAATCATCGTTAATTTTTATTTCATCATACCAATCCATTTCATTAACATCTTTGTATCTTTGAAAATATTTGCCAAGTTTAAGAGGGAGTAGAACCTTCGCATCTTTATAAGGAAAACCTCTAATAGTTGACATGTCTTGATGATCGTAATGATTGTGAGTAAGTAAAAAAACGTCTGTTTTAGGAATTTCTTTTAAATCAAGCGCTGGTTTTACGTATCTCTTTGGTCCAAAAATTAAAGGTCCTGCATTTTTTGAAAAAACTGGATCTGTAATAATTGTTGTCTCACCTAATTTAATTAAGAATGTAGCATGCCCTATCCAAGCAATATAATCATCATTTTTAAATTTCTCTAAATTTTCTTTAACAATTTTTTTATCTATAGCATGATCTTTTGGAATAGTAATATCAATTTTCTTTTTTTCTTTAATAAATGTTCTATAGGAAAATTTTATATCACTTGATCGAACTGGAGATCCTTCAGGATTCCTAAAAGTTCCATCTGGTAAATGATGATAAGGTTTTTTTTCCATAGCTAGAACAATAGAGTTACACGAAGTTATCCCAATTAAAAAACATAAAATTTTAATTAATTTTTTTCCATCAACCACAAACTATCTCCTGCTAAAAAATAAATTTTCCCATTATTTGGATGAACTTGTATATCTCTTATTCTTCCAATTTCATCTTTAAAAATAATTTCTTCTTTTATACTAGAAGTATTTTTAAATATTAATTTTCTTAAAGATTTATCTTTCAGAGAAGTTATTAAAGCATTTCCATTCCATTCTTTAAATTCATCACCTTTATAAATAGTTATTGCACTTGTTGCGATAGAAGGTACCCAGTAATGTATTGCTTTTGTAAAACCAGGTTTCCATTTAGGTCCAATAGGTATACCTGAATAATTTTTTCCTCCCCAACCTAATATTTTCCATCCATAGTTCTCTCCTTTTTTAGCCTCACCAAACCAATCCCCTCCTTTTGCTCCATGATTACTCATATAAATTTTTCCATCAAATGGTGACAAAACTAAACCTTGAGGGTTTCTAATTCCAATTTGATAAATTTCTGGTAGCCAATCCGATTTTCCTTTAAATTTTGGGTTATCTTTAGGAATACTTCCATCAACGTTTATTCTAATAATACTCCCGGGATGTTTGGTTGGATCTTGTGCAATCATGCCTTGGCCTCTCTCACCAGCTGATGCAAATAGATAATTACCTTTGATCGCTAATCTAGATCCGAAATGATATCCAGAGTCGATTGGTGGATTTGCTTGAAAAATATTTTCAAAGATTAAATCTTTATTATTAAATTTTGCTTTTGCAATTGAAGTGCTTGTTTTCCAATTGCCTCTATTTTCTGAATAAGAGATATAGATAAAATTGTCTTTATATAGAATATCTAATAACCCACCCTGTCCGTGTTCTAAGTAATTTAAATCATGTTCAACATTAGAAATTTTTTGTGAGTTAATATCAATAATTTTTATTTTACCACTTTTTTCAGTAATTATTAATTCATTATCATTTATGAACGAAGAACCCCATGGATCATTTAATTTCACTATTTTTTTAAATTTGAAATCTTGAGAAAATAAATTTGTTGAAAAAATTAAAAAAAAAAAAATTAAAATTAGATATTTTTTCACTTTACGAAAGTTTAGATCTTCCACCATCTACTGCAATTATCTGACCAGTTACCCAAGAACTATCTTCAGTGATAAGAAACTTTGCAAGGGAAGCAGAGTCTCTTCCCTCTCCCAATCTTTTTAATGGATGCGCTTTTGCAATTCCATCAGCAAGTGCTTTATTTTTTAACATTGGTTCTGCAATTTTAGAATTCGTTAAGCTAGGAGCAATACAGTTAACTCTAATACTTGGTGCAAATTCAGCTGCTAGAGAAACAGTCAATCCTTCAACAGCAGCTTTTGCTGAGGCAATTATTGCATGATTAGTAAAACCTCTTTGAGCTGCAACTGTTGAAAATAAAACTATTGAACCCTTATTTTTTTTTAAACTTTCTTGGTACCCCTTAATTACTTCAACTGCCGAATAAAGATTTAGCTTCATACATTTATTGAAATCTTGCTCGGCAACCATCCTTAAAGGTTTTAAATCTATTGAGCCAACACAATAAGCAATACCTTTAGTTTCTGCGATATCATTTTTTACTTTATCAATAAATCCCTCTTCCAAGACATCAGCTACAGTGGATGAACATCCTAGTTTGTCAGAAATATTTTTAAGTTCAGCTTCATTTCTTGCAACTAAATGAACATTATTTCCTGAACTTACTAATTGTTCTGCTAAACTCGATCCGATTGAACCTGTCGCACCAAAAACAATATATTTTTCTGACATAAAAAATTTTATTAGTTATATTTAAATATGAAGTTATTTTTTATACTCGGTAATCAATTATTTCCATTAAAATACCTCGACCGCTTCAAAAAAGACCATATATTCTTTATGGCAGAAGACAATGGTTTATGTACTTACGAAAAACATCATAAGCAGAAAATACTATTATTCTTGTCTTCCATGCGATCTTATGCAGACAAACTCAAAAAGAATAAATTTAAATTAGAGTATATAAAAATTGAAGATAAAGAATTTAAAGATGATTACCTTAAAAAATTAAAAAAGATTGTTAATTCAAAAAATATTAAAGAGATTTCTAGTTTTGAAATCGAAGATAAGTTTTTTGAAAAAAAAATTTCACAATTCTTAAAAAAAGAAAAAATTAATTGGAATGTTGTTCAAACTCCTATGTTTTTAAACTCAAGAGATGAATTCAAAAATTACTTAGGAAAATCAAAAAAACCTTTCATGGCAACATTTTATAAAGAATCTAGAAAAAAATCTGGAATATTGATGGGTGCAGATGGAAATCCAATCGGAGGAAAGTGGAGCTTTGATGAGGATAATAGAAATAAATTACCAAAAGATATTTCAATACCAAAATTTCCTAAAATTAATGAAACTAATCATACAAAAAAGTTAAAGCCTATCGTAGAAAAATTATTTAAAGATCATCCAGGTAGTACAGATAATTTTTGGTTGGCAACAGAATTTGATGACGTGGTTAAACTACTAAATTTTTTTATAAAAGAAAAATCAAATTTGTTTGGTGATTATGAGGACGCAGTAAATCAAAAAGACTACATTTTATTTCATAGTGCTTTAAGCCCTTATATCAATCTAGGTTTAATAACTCCTAAATTTATTATTCAAAAAGTTTTAGATTTTCACAAAAAAAATAAAATAAGAATGAACTCTTTAGAAGGTTACATTCGACAAATAATTGGTTGGAGAGAGTTTATGCGAGGAATTTATCAAAGTTATTCTGAAGAAATGGAAACAAAAAATTTTTTTAAACAAAATAGAAAAATGAAAAAATCTTGGTACGATGGAACAACAGGTTTGCCACCATTAGATTATGCAATCAAGAATGCATTAAACCATGGCTGGTCTCATCACATTGAAAGACTAATGATTTTATCTAATATTATGAACCTTTGTGAAATCAAACCAAACGTAGTTTATAAATGGTTTATGGAAATGTTTGTAGATTCTTCTGACTGGGTAATGGTACCAAATGTTTATGGCATGGGATTATTCAGTGATGGTGGATTATTTGCAACCAAACCGTATATCTGTGGGTCTGCTTATTTTATGAAAATGATGGATTTTAAAAAAGGAGAGTGGTGCAATACAATGGATGGTCTTTATTGGAGATTTATAAATCGAAACAGAAAATTTTTTTTAACTAACCCTAGACTATCAATGATGGTAAGAATTTTTGATAAAATGAAAACGGATAGAAAAAAATTAATTTTATCTGAGGCAGATAAATTTATTAAACAAAATACGATTTAATGAGAAAAGAAAATTTACCATTTAAAACCTGTCCAGTTTGTAAAAGACCTTTTGTTTGGCGAAAGAAATGGAAACTAAATTGGGATAGAGTAAAATATTGTTCTAAAAAGTGTTCTAAGCTAAGCTAACTTGAGTGAATATAAAAGAAATTTATAAGGATTATGAATAATAAAATTTTTGAATGGGCAGGGGTTATTACCGCAATTTTATATTCATTATTTGTAGCCATGAATATTGGTATAGAGTTCTTTGGTTTTTGTTTATTGCTTATATCTGCAATCTTAATTGGAATTTGGGCTTATAGGGGTGGTCACAGAGGAATATTATTTTTACAATTCTTTTATGCGACGGCTGGAATTATCGGAATGTTTAGGTGGTTTTAATTAAAAGTTGTAATTATTTTTGGAATATAATTTTTAAAATTAAAAAAACCTTTATTACAATATTGCCAAGAAAATTGGTCTAATTTTCTATATAAAAATTCTATTTTTAAATTATTTGTATTTATAAAATCTAGGTTTTCACCAACTGTGGGATATAAACCATAAGAAGTTTCATTAATATTCTGTATCTCACTTAAATCTATAATTTCAGTATTGATTGATTTTTCTTCCAATCTCTTTTTTTGATCTTCAATTAATTGTGACTTGAATTTTACTAATTTTTCACTGAGCTCTATAGTTCGGTTTTCATTTTTGTTAGAAATTAAAAAAACCTTTTTAAATTTTTGATCTTTAAAATCACCTATTTCAAAAGACAAATTATTCTCAAAAATGAGAAGATTTTTTTCTTCAAGATTTTGTGGATTGTTAAACTCAAATTTTGATGCAGCATAAGTTTTGTTACTGGTTTTTGGTGCAGCATTTTCATTAAGTTTGATATTGCTAAATCTGTTGTTGGTAAATTTTTTAATGTTCCATTCACTAGCTAAATAATTTTTACCTTGCGTTTGAATTCCAGCAACCCATCTCCATCCTAAAGTATTTGCTGCAGCATCTCCATCGTATAAATGCTTCATGAAAAACTCAGCTCCTAATTGCCAGGGAAGCTCTAAAGTAAAAACCCAAATACTTGCAAACCACATTCTTGCGTGATTATGTAAGTAGTTGTTTTCCTTTAATTCATTTATCCATTCATTAAAGCAATCTATTTTCGTATTTCCTTCAATAGCTTTTTTATAATTAGCATTATCTTTAAATTCTTCACGAATTTTTTTTAATTCGTTTAAATAATCCGTCCAAACAGCTGGTCTTAGTTCTAACCAACCTTTCCAATATGTTCTCCAAAGAACTTCTTGAATAAATTTTTCATTTTTTGAAAATGAAAATTTACTTAATGATTTTTTAATTACTTCTAACTCAGAAATTATCCCATGAGTAATATAGGGTGAAAGGCATGAAATATTTGATCTATTGTCAGGACCATAATCAAAATTTCTTAATCTTGAATATTCAAATAAATTTTGCTCAATAAAATTATTTAGCTTTTCAATGGCCAAGGCCCTTGACGTCCCAAAGTTCATTAAATTTATTTATTTTTTTTCTTTTTAAGACCTAATTTATCACTATGTCTTAATCTTAATATAACAATTGCAGCTGCAATAAGAACTATTGCAACAGCTTCATAAACTAGCGCGGTTGGATCCATTTCTTTTCCTTGTAGAATAATAAATCGTGCAAGGGCAGTGATAGCGATTAAAAGTGGTAGAGTTATACTGATTGATTGTTGATTCCAAAAAACTCTTACCATTGCTAAAACTTCTAGATATAGAAACATTAATAATAAGTCAGCTAAAGTTACTGATTGATTGAGAAACATATTTTTAATTTCTATACCAACTGCTATTACTGTGCTTATTAAAATAATACACATTAAAATTAGTTGTAAATTTTTAGCAATCTTTTCCATTACTTATCTTTACTAAATGGTAGCCATTTTTCAAATACTGATTTTGATGGACCATCATAAGGTATTGAATATGAACTTGGATTGGGACTTGTTAAAACCTCAATTCCTTTTGAGAATACAAAAATAAAAACAATAACGAATACTATAACCATTATTTTAAATGGATCGAAATTTTTAGTCTTGAACACATTAGCTGACTGTTCTTCTGCTTTGTGAAAGTGTTTGAAAGTCATATAAACAGCAAAAATTAATCCAATGTGAGCAACGTAAAGCCCAGCCCAACCAAAAGCGAAAGTTGTGTAAGAAAAAACATATAAACTAAAAACAGTTGTCCATATAAAACTTAATACTAATAAGATTTGTAATCTAACAGCTTTTGGCAGAGATCTAAGATCATTTTTGCTATCATCAAATAAAATATTTGCTGAGTCCTGCATCCATTTTTTTAAACTATTCATAACTTACTGGTATTCGTTATAATGATATATACAATTGACAAATTGTCCAGTTATGAAGCGCTAATTTCTTAACTTTTTTTTATGAAAATTTATAAATCTTTCAACATTTGATTTATTAAATGATTTATTTTCTTCAAAAGAAACCTTTTTCATAGAATAAGCTTTGCTATTTGTAATCCTTGATTCGATTGTAATGTTTCCTTTATAAAGTTTTAATTTAATAGTTCCATTAACCTTATTTTTTTTTAGATCTACAATCTTTTGTAATTTAAATCTTTCTTTTGAATACCAATAACCATTGTAAATTAATTCAGCATATCTTGGCATTATGCTATCTTTTTTATGCATTGTTTCTTTATCCAATGTAATAGATTCAATTGCTCTATGAGCATGAATTAATAAGGTTCCTCCTGGAGTTTCATAAACCCCTCTTGATTTTATTCCTAAGAATCTATTTTCAACAACATCAACTCTACCAATTCCATTTTTTCCAGCTAGTTGATTAAGTTTTTCAAGTAATTTTGCTGGAGTTAATTTTTTTCCATTAACTCCTATTGGATCTCCATTTCTAAATTTAATTGAAACAAATGTTGGTTTATTTGGAGCTTTTTCTGGTGAAACAGTTCTTTGATAAAGAAATTCTGGTGCAGAATTTTTGGGATTTTCTAAAACTTTGCCTTCGGTTGAAGTGTGAAATAAATTATCATCTATTGAAAAGGGTGGGGCACCTTTTTTATCTTTTGGAATAGAAATTTTATTTTTTTTTGCATAATTTATTAAGTCTGTTCTTGATTTTAATTTCCATATTCTCCACGGTGCAATTATTTTTATTTTTGGACCAAAGTAATGATAGCCAAGTTCAAATCTAACTTGATCATTCCCCTTTCCAGTTGATCCATGGGATACAGCGTATGCTTTGTATTTTTTTGCTACCCTTATTTGATCTTTTGCAATCAGTGGTCTCGCTATTGAAGTTCCTAACAAGTAAACACCTTCATAAATCGCATGACCTCTAAGCATTGGAAATACATAATCTTTTATAAATATATCCTTAAGATCTTTTATAATTATGCTCTTAACTCCTAATTTTTTAGCATTTAAAATAATTTTTTTTTTATCAATTTCTTGACCAATATCTGCAGTGTAACAAATTACTTCAGCATTATAATTTTCCTGAAGCCACTTAAGTATAACAGATGTGTCTAAGCCACCAGAATAAGCTAAGACAATTCTTTTTTTGGATTTCATCAATTAACTGCAGGCTTTTTTGGCAGTATTATAAGCCTTCGTAAATCCTAACAATGAGTAGTGGTCAATAGTTTGAGACCCCTTTTCATTATAGCCTGAAAGCATAATTCTTGATCCCTTTTTCATTACTTTAACCATTATTTTTTCTTTTTTATTACTAGTCATCCAAGCAAAGCCTTGCTCTTTGATATCAAATTTAAATTTGTTATTTCCAGAAGTTGCTAAAACAGTATTATTTTTATTGAACTCATATCCTGCAGTCGCACTTATTTCATTAGAAATTTTTTCACCAGGTCTAAAAGTTATAAATAATCTTGCGTCTCTCTTATTTTTTTTTGGTGCTTGTAAAACAGGAACTGATTGAGCAAAACATACTTTGCCAGATTGCTCTGACATTACCATAACTTCCCAATCTTTAAACTTACCAACTTTTTTTAAATCATCTGCAAAAGCATTAGATATAAAAATAATTGAAATAAATACTGATAAAAATATAATTTTTTTAATTATGGACATGGGTTTGGATAAATTTTTTGTACTTTATTAATTTCATTTAAAATTTCTTCTGTTAAATTTATATTTACACTTTCTATATCAGTTTTCAACTGCTCCATAGTAGTTGCACCTATTATAACAGAAGTAACAAATGGTTGAATTTCCAAAAATTTTAAAGACATTTGTGCCAAATCTAACTTGTATTTTTTTGCCACTTTATAATAAGCTTCGATTGCCTCTTCTGCATTAGGCTTATTATATCTAGTCCAAAAATCCTTATGTAGAGCTATTCTTGATTTTCTAGGCAGTTGATTATTTCTATATTTTCCTGAAAGGTATCCACAAGCAAGAGGAGAGTAGGCTAAAAGCCCTGATTTTTCTCGGACCGATATTTCAGCAAGACCTACTTCATAAGTCCTGTTGAGTAGATTGTATGGATTTTGTACTGAAAGCATTCTTGGAAGATTTTTGTTTTTTGATATTTCCAAAAATTTTGCTAAACCCCACGGAGTTTCGTTTGATAAACCAACGTACCTTATTTTGCCTTGATCTATAAATTTTTTTAAACTTTCTAAAATATCTTCAAATTTAGTCCATTCACCATCTTCCTCATGTTCATAACCTAATTTTCCAAAAAAATTTGTATTTCTTTCTGGCCAGTGAAGTTGATATAAATCAATGTAATCTGTTTTAAGTCTTCTTAAACTTCCTTCTAATGCCTCAGTAATATTTTTTTTCCCAAACTGATTACCACCACCTCTCACATATTCTCTCATAGGCCCGCAAACTTTTGTAGCAAGAATTACCTTGTTTCTTTTTTTAGTTTTTTCAAACCAATTTCCAATAATTTCTTCTGTACTCCCAAAAGTTTCTTCTCTTGGAGGAATAGAATAAATTTCTGCTGTATCCCAAAAATTTACACCTTGATCTAAAGCATAATCCATTTGCTCGAACCCTTCATCTTGGGTATTTTGCTCACCCCATGTCATTGTTCCGAGACAAATTGTACTCACATCAAGATCTGTATTTCCTAATTTTTTATAGTTCATTGAGGTTTTATAGTGTTAATTTTTTTATTAATCTTTTAAGGTATCTTGAATAATTAGTAAAAGAATATTATATATAGTTCATTATGGAATTTGATAAAAAAGGAATTTTAGGAAGAGCTGCATCAGCAGCACAGTCAACAGTAGTAACAGATGAAGGCTTAAGAGCCTACATGCTTAAAGTTTACAATTATATGGCAACAGGGATATTGTTAACTGGTATAGTTGCTCTTTTAACATTTAAAATGTCAGTTATTACAAACGATGCGGGATCAATTGTTGGTTTAACATCTATGGGAAATGCCATTTATATGTCAGGACTTAAGTGGATTGTTATGTTGGCGCCTTTGGGAGTAGTTTTTTATATGAGTTTTGGAATTAATAAAATGAGCGCATCTAAAGCTCAGACGACTTTTTGGGTTTTTGCAGCATTGATGGGATTATCTTTATCTTCAATTTTATTAGTTTACACTGGAATGAGTGTAACTAGAGTTTTCTTTATCTGTTCAGCTACCTTCGGAGCTATGAGCATTTATGGTTACACAACTAAAAGAGATCTAACTAAGTTAGGATCTTTTTTAATGATGGGACTTATAGGAATTATTATTGCTTCATTAGTTAATATTTTTTTGAAATCTTCTATGATGTATTTTGTGATATCAATTTTAGGAGTTTTAATCTTTGTAGGCTTGACAGCATATGATACTCAAAAAATCAAAAATATGTACGCAGCAAGTGATACAGGTGAACTTATGGGTAAAAAAGCTGTGATGGGAGCATTAACTCTTTACTTAGATTTCATTAATTTATTTATTATGCTTCTAAGGCTTTTTGGTCAAAGACGATAAAATTTTTTAAAGTTTTTTCCAGTTCGTATTTTTTAAAAGTGTTTTTAATTCAAAAGAATTCTTTAGTATTTTTCCGTTAGTATCTGTAATTAAATATTTTAGATTCTTATTTTTTGGTTTAAAGTTTTTACAAATTTTATAAAGCGCATTTTCAGTAGCATTTTTAAAAACACTAAAACCTACTTGTTTACTAGATATGCTGAGACCATAATCTTTCCAAGAACCTTCAGATACCATTTTGGCATATAAATCTAAAATAATTTTTAATTCATCTTTTTCAAAAAAATGTTTATCTTCTAACTTTTTTTCGTTTACGTTATTAACTATTAACCTTAAATTATTATTCATTAGATTTATATTTATTGATTAATCCTATTTGAAAACCCGTAAAAATAAAAGTAATAGGCAATAAGCCCCATACTTTAAAATTTACCCAAAATTCTTCTGATTGTGTTCTCCAAACTAATTCATTTAGCATTGCAAGACCGAAAAAAAAATATACCCATCTTTTATTTAGTAAGTCCCAACCTTCATTAGTTAATGAAACAGATTTTCCCATTAATTTTTTGAGTATTGGTTCATCAGTAAAATATTTACCAAATATTAGAGCTAGACCAAATAAAATATTTATAATTGTAGGCTTTATGAAAATAAAAACTGGATTGTCAAAATAAATTGTTAATCCTCCAAAAAAAGTAATTAAAATACCACTCAATAAAGGAACTTTTGGTATTTTTTTTTCTAAAAACCACATAACAGCCAAAGCTATTATTGTCGCAACAATAAATGGTGGTATCGCAATTTTTAAATCTTTTCCACTATCGTAGTAGTAGTAAAAAAAAATTACTAATGGCCCAAAATCAGTAAGAAACTTTAAAAAAGATTTGTTCACTTTAAAGATATTAACATAAATAATATTTATACAAAAATTATAAATTTTTCTTATTGATTTTTATTTATAAATACCCATACTAAACATAATGCCAATTCAAAAAGCTAAATTCTCAATAGGCGATATTGTAAAACATAAACACTTTGAATTCAGAGGTGTTATCTATGATGTTGATTTTGAATTTAATAATTCTGAGGAGTGGTATCAATCTATACCAAAAAATGTAAGGCCTAAAAAAGATCAACCATTTTACCATCTTTTAGCAGAAAATGATGAAATTACATATGAGGCATACGTTTCTGAACAAAATTTGTTGATGGATGACTCGGATGAGCCCATAAAACATCCTTTAATTGAGGAAATTTTTTCAGGAAAAAAAGGGTCTAGTTATTTTAAGCTTTCAAACTAAATAAATCACTTTTTAAACACATTTAGTTCAAATCTTTGACACAGCAATTTACTAAATTATGAATAATTCTGATCAAGAGTGTTATTTATTGACCCTTCGTTATTATCTCCCTCTACATTCTTGATCAGATGTTGATTTCATAATAAAAATTCATAAATAAATCTCAAATATTAATTAGAAATGTTTAAACATCTTAAACCCAATAAAATTTTTTTGCTGACGTCCAAGGCACCAAAATATGTCTTATTGGCATTTATTATCATTCTCTCAATTGGATTAACAGAGGCATTAATATTATCTCCGGAAGATTATAAACAAAGTCACTCTGTAAGAATTATGTATGTACATGTTCCAGCAGCGTGGATTTCGCTTGGAACTTTTTCCGCAATCACATTGTTATCTTTAGTAGGATATATTTTTAAGATAAGAAATTTTTTTTTAATATCAAAAAGTTTGGCACCTTCTGGATTATTATTTAATATTATAGCTCTGGTTACAGGATCTATTTGGGGTAAACCAACATGGGGCACATGGTGGGCCTGGGATGCAAGGATTACTTCAATGTTAATTTTAGCCATGTTTTACCTCATGTATTTAGTTGCTTGGAGAATTTATAAAGATGACGATAAGACATTTAAAATTACCTCAATTATTACACTTTTGGGAATAATAAATGTTCCCATTATCAAATATTCTGTTGATTGGTGGAATACTTTACATCAACCAGCTTCAATTAATATTTTATCAAAATCTTCGATACATATTTCAATGTTATATCCTTTAATTATTATGACTGCGGCATTTGCTCTATTTTCTCTACTAATTTTTTTAATGAAATATAATACAGAACTGATAAAGATTAAGAATAAAGGTTTAGATAGACTATGATTAAAGAAATTCTTTTTATGAACGGTTACGGGCTTTATGTTTGGTCAGCTTTTGTGTTCACGTTATTAAGTTTGGTATCAGTTTATATTGTTATACTGACACAATACATAAGAGAAAAAAATAAATTTATTGCTAAATTTGGAACTTTAAACTCTGAAAGAGCAGCTTTTGCAAAATCTCAAAGTATTAATAAAGAAATCTTATCTAATACTTCAAGCATTTAACTTTTAAACCATGTATGGTCGAAAAGTTAAATTAAGATTTTTTTTTATTTTATTAATTTTACTAACATTAATTTTATCAGCTTTTCTCATTTTGAAATCTCTTGAAGAAAATGTAGTTTATTTTCAATCTCCAACTGAAATTCAGTCTCTTTCCGAGGTAGATAAAAAAAAGATTAGAGTTGGAGGAATGGTAAAAGTTGGTTCAATTTCTATGGAAGTGAAAGAAGTAAAATTCGTTATTACTGATTTTAAAAATGATATAAATGTAATTTATTCAGGTGTCGTTCCTAATCTTTTTACAGAGGGAAAAGGAGTTGTTGCAGAAGGATATCTTAAAGATAAAAACTTTTTTTTGGCTACAAAAATTTTAGCAAAACACGATGAAAATTATATGCCGCCTGAAGTAAAAGCAGCATTAGAGGAGAAATAAATTTTGGCAAGTTTAATTGGATATTACTCTTTAATTTTTGGATTTTGTTTTTCATTATTGATTGTTTTATTTTCTATCAAAAATTTTAGAAATACTAACATTTTTGATAATAAAATAATCTTTTTAACTTTTATGCAATTTTCCTTTGTAGTATTAAGTTTTTTAGGTTTGATTTTGTCATTTGTTTATTCAGATTTCAGCAATCAAACTGTCTTTAATCATTCGCATACAACTAAGCCCCTTTTTTATAAAATATCTGGTACCTGGGGCAATCATGAGGGAAGTTTATTACTTTGGTTGTTGGTTTTAACATTATTCATATTTATTTTTTTATTGAGATCTAAAGAACAAACTAAACAATATAGAATTTTAACTTTATTGTTTCAGCAAATTATAATTATTGGTTTTTACATATTTGTAATCAAAACTTCTAACCCGTTTAATTATATATTTCCAATACCGAGTGAAGGATTAGGACTTAACCCTATCTTACAAGATCCAGCGTTAGCTATTCATCCACCAATTTTATATTTGGGATACGTTGGATCATCAATAATTTTTTCATCCACTCTGGCTGCAACCACACTTAATTATATTTCAAAAGAATGGGCAAAACATATAAAAAATTGGATATTAGTATCCTGGATTTTTTTAACACTTGGAATATTAATAGGTTCTGTTTGGGCATACTATGAATTAGGTTGGGGTGGATTTTGGTTTTGGGATCCAGTTGAAAATGTATCTTTAATGCCTTGGTTAGCTCTTACTACTCTTCTGCACTGTATTTTAGTTTTAGAAAAGAGATTAGCCCTAACTTCCTGGGTGGTTATTTTATCAATTTCAACCTTTACATTAAGCATGTGTGGAACTTTTTTAGTGAGATCAGGTATTTTAAATTCTGTGCATACATTTACTAATGATCCAGATAGAGGATTATTTATTTTAATTTTTTTATTTTGCTTAATTTTTTTATCATTATTTATTTTCTTTTTTTTTCACAAAGATAAAACTCAACTTTCAAATAATTTCTTTTGGCTTAGTAAAGAAACATCAATTTTAATAAATAATTGGTTTATGATGTATTTTCTTGCTGTTGTTTTTATCGGCACAGTGTACCCAATATTTTTAGAAGTAATAACGTCTGAAAAAATTTCAGTCGGTCCCCCCTTTTATAATAAATTGATAATCCCATTTCTTGTTCCATTTTTATTTGCAATGACTATTGGGCCAAAATTAAAATGGATTAAATCAGAATTACGAAATAAATTTAATTTGATTACATTTTTGATTATTTCACTTTTATTGTCTGTGCTTATAATTAAAAGTTTAAATATTAGCTTTCTTTTAAATTCATTATTGATTACTGCAGCATTCTATTTATTTTTTATTACGTTAAGAGATTTTTTTACTCGAAAATTTGAAAATTTATCACAAAGTATTTCTCATTTTGGTTTTAGTTTATTAATTTTAAGTATTTTGTTTAACAATATTCTTTCAACAGAAATAATTACAAACTTAAAAATTGGTGAAACCTTTGTAACTAAAAAATTTAAGATTAATTTTGAAAAGATTGAGCAAAAAGAGGAACAAAATTTTAAAGCTATTATAGGTAAATTTAGTGTAGAAAATTCAAAAGGTAATATTGAAATTTTAAACCCAGAGTTAAGAATATATAATCAGCCCAATATTGTTACTAGTGAGGCAGATATTAAAACAAATTTTCTTACAGATAAATTTATGACGATGAATTTAGTTCAAAATCAAGATTATTTTAACATTAGATATCAAACAAAACCCCTTATGATTTGGATTTGGATTTCTGTGTTAATGATAAGTTTGGGAGGATTAAAAAGTTTAATAAAAAAAAAATATGAAAATTAAAACTCTACCTGTTTTCATAACAATTGTTTTTTTTATTATATTCTTTATTTTTTTTAAAGGTTTACAAAATTCAAATATTTATGTCCCAAAATCAGAATTTGAAAATGACATCCCATCTTTTAAAGCTCAAATATTTGATAGTGAAAAAAAAATTAATTCCACAGATATCTTTGATGATGGTAAATTTTATTTAGTAAATATTTGGGCTTCATGGTGTGCACCGTGTAGAATTGAACATCCTTTTCTGATGAATTTAAGTAATCAAAAAAATTTGGAAATTATTGGACTTAATTATAAAGATAAAAAAGAAAATGCAAAAAAATTTTTGAAAGAGTTAAATAATCCATATGAAATTATTATTCAAGATAAAGATGGGACAATTGCAATTGAATGGGGAGCTTATGGTGTACCCGAATCTTTTTTAATTTATAATAATAAAATAGTAAAAAAAATTATTGGCCCAATCAATAAAGATTCATTTTTAAAAATTCAAGAGAG
The DNA here is from genome assembly GCA_902554765.1 of uncultured Pelagibacteraceae bacterium. GTDB lineage: Bacteria > Pseudomonadota > Alphaproteobacteria > Pelagibacterales > Pelagibacteraceae > Pelagibacter. Next base: position 100,661 of record CACDPY010000002.1, read on the forward strand.
AATAAAATGAAATTAATTAGATATTTAATAATAATTTTTTTAGTAACTCATTTTAATATACTAAATGCCCAAGATATAAATATGCAAAACAAAATTACAAAAAATTTACGTTGTCTAGTTTGTCAAGGCCAATCAGTTTATGATTCTGATTCTGAATTCGCAAATAGTTTAAAAATAGTTGTTAAACAAAAACTATATGAGGGAAAAAATGAAAAAGAAATATATGATTATATGAAAAAGAAATATGGCGAGTGGATATTGTATGATACAGAATTTAACAAAAATACCTATTTTCTTTGGTTATTACCTATATTGATGTTTTTAATAGGGGGTGCAATAATACTTAAATTATTTATTATTAAAAAAAAAAATTGAGTATATTTTGTGATGAATTTAAAAAAACTATTAACTATTTTAATTTCTTTTTTTATTATTTTTTCAGTACAAGCTGACGAAGTTAAACTTAAAGAGAAAAATACAGAATTTAGTATTTACACTGGAATGTTTGATTTTAGTGATGATGGTAAAAGAGCATCACTCGTAGGGTTTCAACACCAAAATGAAGAATTAAATAGAGACACATTTTTAGGAAACTTATCACCAATCACTGGTGCGATGATAACCGTTGATAATGCAAGTTATGTCTATACTGGAGTTCAAGCCCACTATAAAATAGGATCTTTAAATTTTACACCAAGCTTTGCACCTGGTTATTATAACCAAGGTGATGGCAAAGATCTTGGCCATGCTTTGGAATTTAAAAGTGAAGTACAACTATCTTTAGAATTACCAAAGGATAGTCAATTGGGTATTTCTTACAACCATTTGTCAAATGCAAGCCTTGGATCAAAAAATCCTGGGGCAAATAGTTATATGTTTAATTTTTTCAAAAAGTTTTAATAAATCTCCATGAATTTAAAAGACTGTCACAATTTTAGTGATTTTAGGAAATTAGCAAAAAAAAAACTTCCATCACCAATATTTCATTACATTGACGGTGCTGCAGACGATGAAATTACTTACGCGAGAAATACAAGTGCTTTTGACGACGTAGACCTGGTTCCCAATGTTTTGAGGGGAGTTGAAGATGTTGATTTGTCAACCACTATATTTGGTAAAAAATTAGATCTACCATTTTATCTTGCGCCAACAGCGCTCCAAAGACTTTTTCATTATGATGGTGAAAGAGCAGTGGGAAAGGCAGCTAAAAAATATAACACTATGTTTGGGGTTTCCGCTTTAGCTACAGTCAGTGTAGAGGAAATATCTTCCATGATTGATACTCCAAAAATGTTTCAATTTTATTTTCACAAAGACAGAGGATTAAATACCTCATGTTTGGAGAGAGCGAAAGCAGCTAAATTTGATGTCATGGCTTTAACAGTGGATACTATCACTGGAGGTAACCGTGAAAGAGATTTAAGAACAGGCTTTACATCTCCCCCAAAACTAACTTTATCAAGTTTATTTAGTTTTGCTACAAAACCAATGTGGGGAATAAACTATTTAACTAAAGGAAAGTTTGAATTACCTCATTTACAAGATTACGTTAAAGAAGGTACTGATACTAATACTTCGATAGGGAATTATTTCTCAACTATGCTTGATCAATCTATGAACTGGAAAGATGCAGAAAAACTTTGTGCTCAATGGGGTGGGCATTTTGCTCTAAAGGGTGTGATGAGTGTAGAAGATGCTAAAAGAGCAGTTGATATTGGATGTACAGGTATAATGGTTTCGAATCATGGAGGTAGACAATTAGATGGATCAAGATCACCCTTCGATCAACTTGCAGAAATTGTTGATGCTGTAGGTGATAAACTTGATGTAATTTGTGAAGGAGGAATACACAGAGGAACCCACATGCTTAAAGCATTATCGCTTGGTGCAAAGGCATGTTCTGGGGGAAGACTTTATCTTTATTCACTAGCAGCAGCAGGTCAGCCAGGTGTTGAAAGAGCCTTAGAACTCTATAAATCAGAATTAATTAGAGATATGAAATTAATGGGATGTACTAAGATATCTGATCTAAATAGGAATAATTTAAGATTTAGAAAATAGTGAGCTTAAAAAATTGTTATAACTTTGAGGATTTCAGAAAGTTAGCAAAAAAAAAATTACCTTCTCCAATTTTTCATTATATAGATGGTGGGTCCGATGATGAGACAACCCTTAGAAGAAATTCAGACTCTTTCAATGATTGTGACTTAGTTCCTAATATTCTTGCGAGCGTTGGTAAACCAGACTTATCTACTACTTTATTTGGAAGAAAAATAGATATGCCAATATTTCTTTCACCTGCAGCAATGCAGAGACTTTACCACCCTGACGGTGATAAAGCTTCCGCAAGAGCTGCTGAAAAGTTTGGAACTTTTTATAGTATGTCTTCAATGGGCAACAACTCGATTGAAGAAATATCAAATATTTCAAGTGGTCCAAAATTATTTCAGTTATATGTTCATAAGGACAGATCAATTTCTGATGATTTAATTGAGAGGTCAAGAAGATCTGGATTTGATGCAATGTGCTTAACAGTAGATACTTTGGTAGCTGGCAATAGAGAAAAAGATCACAGAACAGGGTTTACAACCCCACCGAAATTAACTTTACAGAGCTTAATGAGTTTTGCAATGAAACCTGGCTGGGTATTTAATTATTTAACAGGAAAAAAATTTGAATTATCGAATGTTAAAAAAAAAACAGATAAAGGCACAAATATTGCTAAGTCAGTAATCCAATATATTAATGAACAATATGATCCAACAATGAACTGGAAGGACGCTGAGTACTGTGCAAAAAAATGGAATGGTCCTTTTGCATTAAAAGGAGTTATGTCAGTTGAGGATGCAAGAAGAGCAATTGATATTGGATGTACAGCCATAATGATCTCAAATCATGGCGGAAGACAACTTGATGGATCTAGATCTCCTTTTGACCAAGTAAAAGCCATTTCAGATGCTGTAGGAGACAAGCTCGAAATCATTCTTGATGGAGGTGTTAGAAGAGGAACACATGTATTAAAAGCTATTGCTGCTGGTGCAAAAGCTTGTAGTTTTGGTAAAATGTTTTTGTTCTCTTTGGCCGCAGGAGGTCAAGAAGGTGTTGAACATTTACTTAAAAACATGCACGATGAAATTAACAGAAATATGGTTTTAATGGGTTGTAAGAATTTAAAAGAGTTGAATAGTTCTAAATTAATTTATAGAAATAGATTTTAAATTAAAGGAATATTGTCATGAAGCTAGCAAAAAATTTAGGTAATTTAGGAACGGAAACTGCTTTTTCTGTTTTAGCAGAGGCGAAAGCATTAGAAGCTAAAGGAAATCCAATGATACATTTAGGTTTAGGTCAACCAGATTTCAAAACACCTAAACATGTTGTTGAAGCTGCAAAAAAAGCTTTAGATGACGGACATCATGGCTATGTTTTATCTAATGGAATTTTAGAGTGCAGACAAGCTGTTACAAGATGGATAAAAAAACGATATAATACTGATGCCGATCCAGAAAGAATTTTAATCATGCCGGGTGGTAAACCTACGATGAGTTATGCAATTCAGTGTTTTGGAGAGCCAGGTGCGGAAATCATTCATCCAACACCTGCTTTTCCAATCTATGAATCAATGATTAATTATACGGGGTCAACTCCTGTTCCATATGATTTAACAGAAGATCAAGATTTAAAATTTAACCCCGAAAAAATATTGTCATTAATTACTGATAAAACAAGATTGTTAATACTAATTAATCCAAATAACCCTACAGGAAGTTTTGTAGAAAAATCGGATATAGATGTATTGGCTGAAGGATTAAAAAAACATCCACATGTAACTATTTTAAGTGATGAAATTTATAGTAGACAAATTTTTGATAACAAAGAGATGCCATCTTTTTTTAATTACCCAGAATTGAGAGAGAGATTAATTGTATTAGAAGGCTGGAGCAAAGCATATTCAATGACAGGATGGAGACTAGGTTGGAGTTTTTGGCCTAAAGAGTTAGTGCCACATGTAAATAAACTTTTGATTAATAGTGTATCTTGTGTAAATGCTGCAGCACAATTTGCAGGAATAGCTGCCTTAGATGGTCCAGATGACTCAATTAATGACATGATGGAAAAGTTTACAGCTAGAAGAAACTTAATTCATCAAGGTTTAAATGACTTACCAGGTGTAGAATGTAGTTTACCTGGTGGTGCTTTTTACGCTTTTCCTAAAGTAATTGGAACTGGAATGAATGGTTCTGAGTTTTGCAAAAAAGCAATGCATGAAGCAGGGGTCGCAATAGTTCCTGGTACAGCTTTTGGAAAAACTTGTAAAGACTATGTAAGATTTAGTTTTGCTGCATCTAGAGATAATATTTCTCAAGCATTGGAAAACATAAAGAAAATGCTTACTAAATAAGCTGTATTTTTAAATCAATTTTTACTAATATTACACAATTATGTATGATCAAGTAGAAGCAGAATTAAAGAAAATTTTTAATGGAAGATTTTCAACCTCTATATCGACAAGAACAAATTACGCTAGAGGAGAAGACACATACGATCCTGTACTATCTAAAGCAGTAGTTTTTCCTGAGACAAACGAAGAAGTTTCAAAAATTCTTAGATTATGTAACGAACATAAAATTCCTGTTGTTCCGTTTGGAACTGGAACGTCTTTAGAAGGAAATGTTGTAGGAAATGAAAAAGGGATAACGATCTGTTTAGAAAAAATGAACAAAATTTTAAGTGTTAATGTTGATGACTTTGACTGTAGGGTTCAAGCTTGTGTTACTAAAGAACAGTTAAATGAATATTTACGAGAGGACGGGGTTTTTTTCCCAATTGATCCTGGTGCTAATGCTGCAATAGGTGGAATGGCTTCAACTTCTGCCTCTGGAACTATGGCAGTAAAATATGGAACTATGAAAACTGTAATCTCAGGTCTTACAGTTGTTTTGCCTAACGGTGATATTATAAATACTGGTAGTAGAACTAAAAAAACTTCTGCAGGTTATAATTTGACAAATCTATTTATTGGTTCAGAAGGAACATTAGGCATTATAACTGAAGTTCAATTAAGATTGTCGCCTATACCTGAGAGCATAATGGCTGCGGTATGTCATTTTCCCAATTTAGAAAATGCAGTACAGACTGCTCAACAAGTAATACAATATGGTATCCCAATTGCCAGAATTGAGATGCTTAACAAAGACCAAATGGGAATAAGTATAAAATATTCAAAATTAAAAGATGTTGAAGAAGTTCCAACGTTATTTTTTGAATTTCATGGATCAGAGTCATCAAATAATGAGAATATTAAAATTGTTGAGGGGATATCAAAAGATAACAATGGAAGCTCTTTTAAATGGGCTAAAGATTTAGAGGAAAGAAATAAACTCTGGAAAGCAAGGTGGGATGTATATTACTCGGTAAAAGCTTTAATAAATAATGGAAGAGTTTATTCAACAGATGTGTGTTTACCTATCTCAAATATTACTGAGTGTGTGAATTATGCTGAGGAACAAGCCAAAAAATTTGGGCTTAGAGCCCCGATGGTTGGTCATTTAGGGGATGGAAATTTTCATGTTCTTTTACCTTTTGATCCAGCAAAAAAAGAAATGTATAAAAAAATTAGAGAATTTAATGATTTATTAATTAGAAAAGCGCTTGATTTAAATGGAACTATAACAGGTGAGCATGGAGTAGGTCTTCATAAAAAAGAATATTTATTAGAAGAACATGGCGATAATATTCCCGTTATGAAAATGATTAAAAGAAGCATTGATCAAAATAATATAATGAATCCTGGAAAGATATTCGATCTTAATTAATAATTTAAAAAATATTTATGAAAAAAATTTTGATTACAAGAAAATTGATTAAAGAAAGTGAAGATAAAGCAACAAAAACTTTTGATCCAATTTTCAATACAAATGATGAATTATACTCACAATCTAAAGTTATAGAAATGAGTAATGGCTGTGATGGTATCTTAACATCGCTTACTGATAAAATGGATAAACAAACAATTGATAAACTGCCAGACAGCATAAAGATTATCTCAAACTTTGCAGTTGGATTTGGAAATATAGATTTAGATGCTGCTAAGGAGAGAGGAATAGTAGTTACAAACACTCCAGAAGTTTTATCTGATGCTACTGCAGAAATTGGAATATTATTAATTTTAGGTGCATGTAGAAGAGCTGCCGAAGGGATAGAAGCTGCTAGAGAAGGTGGATGGAAGTGGTCAGCAGATTATTTAATTGGTAAGCAGTTAACTGGCACAAGATTAGGTATTTTGGGAATGGGTAGGATTGGACAAAAGATTGCAAAAATCGCAAAATCTCTAGGAATGAAAATTCACTATCATAATCGATCAAAATTAAACGATGAAAAAGAGGATGGAGCTACTTATCATGATAATATAAAAAGTCTTTTTTCTGTTTCAGATGTACTTTCAATTTGTTGTCCAGCAACAAAAGAAACTGAGAATATGATTAACAAGGAGACAGTTGAATATTTTCCTAAGGGTGCAATAATAACTAATGTAGCAAGAGGCGATATAGTTGAGGATGAGGCCTTAATTGACGCTTTAAATAGAAGAAAAATTTATGCTGTTGGATTAGATGTATATAAAAATGAGCCGAATCTAAATCCAGGATATTTGAAAATAAAGACAGCTTTTATTTTACCCCACTTAGGAAGTGCCACCAAAGACACACGAATTGCAATGGCAAATTTAGCAATAGATAATATTGATGAATTTTTCAAAACAGGTGACTGCACAAATAAAGTGAATTAATTCTACTCAAGATTGAATTTTAATTAAATTATGCGACATTGTCGCTTCTTTTTAGAAAGACTCTAATCCAAATCTGTGTTTAAATTATTACAGTTAATTAACTTTAATAGGAGTAATAATGACAAAAGAAAATAAATCATTGAAGATAAAAACATCTTCAAGACGTAAGTTCTTTAAAACTGCTGCTAAAGCAGGAGCTGTTGCTGCAGCTACTGTTGCAATGCCAAACATTGCAAGAGCAGACGGTCATGTAACATTAAAGATGCAAGCTGCTTGGCCATCAGGCGCTAACATCTTTTTTGAAATGGCTGGAGACTACTGTAACATGGTAAAAGAAATGTCTGGAGGTACACTTAAAATTGACCTTCAGCCAGTTGGTGCAGTTGTAAAAACTTCAGAAATCGGAGCAGCGGTAAGTGATGGAAACCTTGATATGGGTCACTGGGTGACAGCATATTGGTATGGTAAAAATCCTGCAGCTTCACTTTTTGGAACTGGTCCTTCATATGGAATGTCATCTCAAGAAGTTATGGGATGGATGGAGTATGGTGGAGGAAGAAAATTATATGAAGAAGCAGTAGCTTCTGTAGGATTCGATTATATTGGATTCTTTCATATGCCTATGCCAGCGCAACCATTCGGTTGGTTTAAAAAGAACGTAACAAAAGTATCTGATGTTAAAGGAATGAAGTATAGAACAGTTGGTTTAGCGACTAACGTTTTGACTGCTATGGGAATGGTAGTAAGACAATTGCCAGGTGGTGAAATTCAACCAGCTATGAAAACTGGTTTGATTGATGCTGCTGAATTTAACAACCCAACATCAGACTCACAGTTTGGAATGCAAGATGTATCGAAACACTATCACTTAGGTAGTTTCCACCAGTCTCAAGAAATGTTTGAGATACCGGTGAACAAGAAAAGATACAACAGCCTTTCACCTGCTCACCAAGCTATCTTGAGAAATGCTGCTTACGCTGCAAACTCAGATAACTACTTTAAAGCTTTGGTAAGATATTCAACTGACTTAGGTAAGTTGATGAATGAGCATAAGGTAAATGTTTACCAAACATCTGATGCTATTTTAGCTGAACAGTTAAAAGGTTGGGATAAAATAGTAAGTGAATTTTCTGGGAAAGATCCTTTCTTCAAGAAAATTATCGCTTCTCAGAAAGCATACGCTAAGAGAACAATGAAGTATCTGTTGATGAATCAACCGAACTACAAATTAGCTTATGAAAATGAGTTTGGTCCAATTGCAAAAGTTAAAATCTAATTAACTTTTAATAGTTTTAAAAGAGGGGGTTTAAAAACCCCCTTTTTTTTTATCTAAAATTAATATACCTTAAAAATTATGATGAAATCCTTCATTAGATTTGCAGATACTTTGAGTACCTCCATGGGAAAAGCTTTTTCTTGGTGCATAGTAATTTTAATGGGTGGTACAGTTTATGAAGTTGTTATGGCCTATGCATTCAACAAACCAACTTTATGGAATTTTGATTTTAGTATGCAGATGTATGGAGCAATATTGATGATGTCCGGAGCTTATTGTTTAGCTACAGAGGCACATGTAAGAGGTGATGTTATTTACAGATTATTCAGCCAAAAAACACAGGCATGGATAGATTTAGTTTTATATTTTATTTTCTTTTTTCCAGGAGTAATTGCTTTAGCTTTTTATGGATACGAATATGCAGCTCAAGCCTGGAAGATAAAAGAAACTAGTTGGAGTAGTCCTGCGCAAATTCAAATCTATATGGTAAAGTCTATGATACCTGCAGCTGGTATTTTATTAATAATCCAAGGAATAAGTGAAGTGTTTAGATCAATACTATGTATTCAATCTGGTCAATGGCCTGCAAGGATGGTTGTGGCAGAGGAAACAGAAAAAATTTTAATGAGAACATCTCAAGAGGAAGATAAAGAAAATGCTGTTTAGTCTAACTAATCCTGAAGTGGCAATTTTAATGATGGGTGTATTTTTATTTGCAGTCTTATTAGGATTTCCTATTGCATTTACTTTGATGGCTATGGGCATAGGCTTTGGTTATTATGCTTATTATGATCCAGTTTTAATGGATCATTTGTTTGACAATCGAATATTTTCTTTATTTGTTAAAAACACTTACACAGTCATGGATAATAACGTGTTAACAGCGGTACCACTTTTTTTATTCATGGGATATTTAGTTGAAAGAGCTGGGATTGTAGCAAAATTATTTTTTGCTATTAGATTAGCAGCACATAGATTACCAGCTTCTATGGCTGTAGCAGCATTAATAACTTGTACTTTATTTTCTACTGCAACAGGAATTATTGGAGCAGTGGTAACTTTGATGGGATTACTTGCATGGCCAGCGATGATTAAAGCAGGATATGATAAAAAATTTGCATCTGGAATTATTTGTTCTGGTGGTTGTTTAGGAATTTTAATTCCACCAAGTATAATGTTAATTGTTTATTCAGTAATTGCACAATTATCACCACTTAGATTATTCGCAGCTGCAATTTTCCCAGGACTTATGCTGGCAGGTTTATATATTGCTTATGCAGTTTTTAGAGCTTGGCTAAATCCATCAATTGCACCTAGGCCTCCCGCTGAAGATATTCCGCCTAGAGCAGAAATTTTAAAAGAGGTATTAGTTTCGTTTGTGCCTCTATTTGGTCTCATAATGTTGGTTCTAGGAACAATTTTGGCAGGAATTGCAACTCCAGCAGAAGCAGCAGCAGCAGGAGCATTTGGTGCAATTCTTTTATCTTGGTTTTATAAAACATTAAAATGGCAAAATTTTAAGGAGTCTGTTTTTCTAACTGCAAAAACGACAGCTATGATTATGTGGCTGTTTATAGGGTCTTGGACTTTTTCATCAGTATTTTCGTATTTAGGTGGACATGAAGTTTTTGAGCATTTTTTTACATCGATAAATATTTCAACTTGGCAATTTTTAGTAATCACTCAAATAATAATTTTCCTTTTAGGCTGGCCCTTAGAGTGGACTGAAATTTTAATTATATTTGTTCCAATATTTTTGCCACTTTTAGAGATTTTTGATGTTAATCCATATTTCTTTGCAATGTTAATTGCTTTGAATTTACAGACATCTTTTTTAACCCCACCAATGGCAATGTCTGCTTATTATTTAAAAGGAGTTCAAAAGGCAAATGTTGAATTAATGGAAATATTTAAAGGGATTATGCCATTCTTGGGAATTGTAATTTTTGGAATGTTTTTAATGTATATGTTTCCTGGAATAGCTTTATGGCTGCCAGATGTATTGTTTGCTGACTAAAAATGATTGATATATTTTCACTTAGTGTTGAGGAGATGGCCTCACAAATTAAAGATGGTCAATTAACATCTGTCGAAGTATGTGAAAGGTATATTGAAAGAATAAATAAATTTGAAAAAGATATTAAAGCATGGGCTCACTTCGATAAAAAAGTTTTATTAGAAAAAGCTGCAGGTGCAGATGAACATAGAAGGTCTGGAAAACCAGTAGGCTCATTACATGGAATTCCTGTGGCTTTAAAAGACATTATTGGAACAGTGGATATGCCAACTGAATGTGGAACACCAATAAGAAAAGGAAAATCTTATTCTCAGAATGCTGAGATAGTTGAACTTTTACATGCAGCTGGAGCTATTGTAATGGGTAAGACAACTACTTCAGAGTTAGCATATCTTGGCCCCCCTAAAACAACTAATCCCCATGATTATTCTCGAACACCAGGAGGTTCATCCAGTGGATCAGCAGCATCTGTTGCTTCATTAATGGCACCACTCTCAATTGGATCTCAAACAGGTGGGTCTGTCATAAGACCAGCATCTTATTGTGGAGTTGTTGGTTATAAACCTAGCTACGGTTTGATTTCACGAAATGGTGTCCTAAGGACATCTTATACATTGGATCATATAGGCATGTTTGGAAAAACAGTTCAAGATGTTGCATTACTAGCAAAAGTTTTGATTAAAAAGGATCATCATGATCCAGCTACCATTTACTATTCAGCTGAAAATATTTTTGAAGAAACAAAAAAAGGGCCTGCCTATGAACCCAAGTTTATTTTTTATAAATCAGATTATTGGAAAATTATTGATAAAAAGTCTAGAGAGTCTTTTGAATATTTTATTAAGTCATTTAAAAATATTGAAGTGTTTGATACTCCATCATATTTTAAAGAAATTCATAAATATCATCAAATTATTCATGAAACTGATTTAGCTAATAATTTTGGAATGTATTATAAAAAATACAAATCTAAACTTTCAAAATATATGCAAACTGCCATAGCTAAAGGCAATAAATATTCAGCAAAAGAATATGCTGAGGCAATTGATTTTAAAAAAAGAAGTTATGAATCTTATCAAGAAGTCTTTGAGGATTACCATGGTGTATTATCACCCTCAAGTCCTGGTGTAGCACTAAAAGGCTTGAAAAGTACTGGAACAGCAGAATTTAATAAAGTGTGGTCTTATCTTGGAACACCTTGTATTTCTCTTCCATTACTTGAAGGTGAAAATAATTTACCATTAGGAGTTCAGTTAATAGGAGATCGTTATGATGATCACAGATTTTTAGGGGTTGCTAATTGGTTAGAAAAGGAATGTAATAATTAAAATGCAAAAGTTCACAACACTTTTAGGTTCTTTGCTTGCCATTGCTTTTTTAGTTGGCTTAGCCACTACATTAACTAGATCAACAATGATAGGTTTTTTTGATGTATTGCCTGTTTATATTTTAATGGGTATTGCAATTTTTATGATGGTGTATGAAGCTTTCTTTGATAAAAAATAATTAATCCAAAAATAAATCATTGAGTATGAAAGCTAATAATTTTTTTGCGTTTTCACTTTTATTTATTCAGCCCATTTTTATGGCATCAAATCTAGTTGTAGCGAGAGGTGGTGTTGAATATGTTCCACCAATTTCTTTGGCATTTTGGAGATGGACATTAGTTTTTCTAATTCTCTTACCTTTTACTTACGTATCTTTAAAAAAAAATTATAAGGTAATGAAAAAGGAATATAAAAAACTCTTTTTCTTAGGAGCAACAGGATGTGGAGTTTGTGGTGCTTTTCCTTTTTTAGCAGGCCAAACTACTACTGTAACTAATATGGGGATTATATATACTTCTTCTCCAATATTTATAATTTTGATTTCTTGTATTTTTTTTAATGAAAAAATCAATCTTACAAAAATTATTGGCCTTATTTCTTGTTTAATTGGTGTCTTTGCAATTATCATTAAGGGTGATTTTTATTCACTAAGAAATCTTAATTTTACTATTGGGGATCTTTGGATGTTAGCTGCTGCCATAGGATGGGCATTATATTCTATATATTTGTTTTATTGGAAAACAAAACTTGAGATTTTTCAAAGATTCACGATAGTTGCATTTTTTGGTGCAGTTAGCTTGTTGCCATTTTATGTTGGTGAAGAAATTTTTTTTGAAAAAACTGTTTTTAGTCGAGAATTTTTTATATGGGTAATTTTTGCAGCAATTTCTCCAGGAATTATTGCTTTTACTTTTTATACAATGGCTCAAAAAAAACTTGGTGCGTCTTTGACTGGATTTACATTATATATCTTTACAATTTACGGTGCAATTTACGGTTACTTTTTATTTGAAGAAAAATTAGAAAATTACCATTTGATAGGAACAGTTTTAGTATTTATTGGCGTATACTTAGCAAAGAAAAAAAATGTTCAAAAAATTTAGGAAGAATTTATTGCAATTAGTTTTAATCATCGTCTCACTATATTTATTCGTTTTAGTATTTTTATACTTTTATCAACGAAATTTACTTTATCATCCAAATGAAAATAATTACTCAGGAGATAAAATTTCAGTAAAAATTGAAAAAGTAAAAATACGAACTTCAGATAACATTGAATTAATTGGATGGTATCATGAAAAAAATATTAAGGATTATAAAACTCTTGTTTATTTTCATGGTAATGCTGGATCTTTAGAAAATAGAATTCATAAACTTAATCACTTTCAAGATATGAATATCAATTTTTTAATCATTGCTTGGAGAGGTTTTAGTGGCAACAATGGTAAACCTACTGAACAAGGTCTTTATGAAGATGGTAAAAGTTCAATTAATTGGTTAGCCAAAAAAGGAGTAAATGAAAAAAATCTTATTTTATATGGAGAATCTTTAGGAACTGGTGTGGCCACACATTTAGCTCAAAAGAAAAATTATGCAGGCATAATTTTAGAAACACCCTTTACTTCTATGATAGATGCTGCCAAAACATTCTATCCCTATATTCCAGTTAATTTATTACTTAAAGATAAATTTGAAAATTATAAAAAGGTTAAAAACATCAATTCACCCATCTTGGTTATGCATGGTGAAGTAGATCAAATAGTTCCATTTTCAATGGGAAAAAAAATTTATGAAATAGCAAATGAACCTAAATATTCATACTTTACTAAATATGACAATCATATGATGGAATTTGATGAAAGGTTGGTTAATGCAATTAAATCATTCATTGAAAGTTTAAATTAAGCCACATTCTAACCAAATAAAATTCAATATTGTTTTGTAATTCTATTATGTGAATAGAATATTTTTATTAGTCATTTTTCTTTTTTCTTTAAACAAAATTGCTATTGCAAAAGATAATAATTTTTCACCTGACAATCTCTTTCATATAGATCAAATGAATTCTCATAATAAAGATTTTGCTTTGTATTTTAAAGGTAGAGAAAATTCTATTTTAGCAAGAGGAGAGACAGAAAATTACATTAATGACTATCCAAAAGATCTTTATATTTATGATTATAAAACTAAAACCTCATCTCCTTTAATATCCTACGATTGGTTTCCATCTCATGCAAAGTACTACCTTGAACAATACGATTTCCCAGTATTCCCAGACGATTTTGCATATTATCTATTAAAAGATAACAAAACTCTAGTTATGATTAGTGCAGTAAAAAGCTTAAACGCTAATTTTAAATTTGATATTATAGAAAAAAAATTAGAATTATACCCAACCACTGGAAAATTTGATTTTATTATTTCTTCTTTTGCTAAAAATTGTGGTCATTTTGAATTTAAAGATAATTACAAATGTAGTTATTATAAACCTCTAATATCAAGTAATTTAATTAACTAACTTGAGTAAAAGCTTCTGCAAATTTTTCAGCTTCAAATATTTGTAAGTCATCTTCTTTCTCTCCTAAACCTAAAGCAATAATTGGAAGTTTATATTTTTTTGCTAATGCCAAAAGAATTCCACCTTTAGCAGTTCCATCTAATTTCGTCATGACAATTCCTGTTATTGGAATAATCTTGTTGAATTCCTCTACTTGATTTATAATATTTTGGCCGGAAGTTGCATCTAAAACTAAAATAACATCATGTGGTGCATCAGGATCTATTTTTTTTGTTACATTTGCAATCTTTTTATATTCCTCCATTAAATTTTTTTTATTTTGAAGTCTTCCAGCTGTATCGATTAAAACTTGATCAAAATTATTATTAATAGCTTCCTCAATCGCTTTATATGCAACAGAAGCAGGATCAGACCCTTGTGAAGATTTAGTTATTTGAACATTAATTTTATTAGCCCAATTTTCTAATTGTTCAATTGCTGCGGCTCGAAAAGTATCTGAAGCTGCAAACATAACTTTATTACCATTACTTTTTAAAATTTTTCCAATTTTACCAATGCTTGTTGTTTTACCAACACCATTTACTCCAGAAATTAAAGTTGCATTAAGTTTTTCTTTTTTCAAAAAAAAAGTACTGTTCTCCAAGGGTTTCATTAATGAAACAATATATTCTTTTAAGATTAGATTAATTTCTGATGTTAAATCTTTATTAGGATCTACTTTCTTAGTTGAAATTATTTCCTTTATTTCAGAAGCAGCTTCAATTCCAACATCTGATTGGATTAAAAATTCCTCAATTTTGTCTAAATTTTCATCATCTATTTCTTCTTTTATAATTATTTCTTTAAGACCAGATGAAAAAGCCGAAGCACTTTTTTGAAAACCTTTTTTAAATTTATCAAATATTCCCATTATAATTTTATTGAGATTTTCTTTATACCTGAAACAGGACCTTTCATGTGAATAGAATTTTTTTCATCTATAAAAATTGATAATTTTCCAGTCTCAAATTCTATATCTGTATTTTTATTAGTAAGGTTATTTAACAAACCAGCGAATGCTGTAGCACATGCTGCAGTTCCACATGCTTTTGTTAACCCAGCACCTCTTTCCCACACTTTAACTTTAATTAAATTTTTATTCATAACTTTAGCAATTGTAACGTTACATTTTTCTGGAAATATTTTGTGATTTTCTATAAGTGGACCAATTTTGGCAATATCAAAATTTTCAATTTCATCCATAAAAAAAATAACATGAGGGTTTCCAACATTTACGGCAGTGCCACCATAATATTCGTTGTTATTAATATCATTAATTTTTATATTTAGATTGAGTGTATCAAATTCACTCGATAGAGGAATCTCATTCCATTTAGTTTTTGCTATCCCAATTTCAGTTGTAACTAGATTATTTTCTAATATTTCAGATTTTAAATTACCGGATGGAGTAGTTAAAATTATAGTTTTATTATCTTTTTCTCTTGAAATTAAATCAGCAACACATCTTGTGCCATTACCACATGCACCAGATTCTCCACCATCAGAATTAAAAAATTTCAAACTAGCATTAGTTATTTTATCATTTTCAATTAATATTAATTGATCACATCCAATAAAATTTCTATCGCAAATTTTTATTATTTGCTCTTTTGATAAGTCTGTAACTTTTTGTCTATTATCAATGATGACAAAGTCATTACCTAATCCATCCATTTTAAAAGCTTTTATGTCCATATATAGTTATTTAACTTATTTATTGACTTTTTTGAACCTCTATTATAGTTTGTGGCACTTTCCGCAAAAACGTTAAATTTGCGGTGTCTTTGGAAACAAAGAGATCGACACTAGTCAGCGAGGGTTCGCCCACTAGTGCGATTACTGCTGTGTGTAATAAATATGTTTGAAAATTTAACAAATAAATTCGAAGAAATTTTTTCTTCTTTAAAAAAATCTCCTTCACTTGATGAAAATCAGGTTGATGAAGGCTTGAGAGGTATTAGACAAGCTTTACTTGAAGCAGATGTCTCACTTGATGTAGCTAAAGAATTTATTGAAAAAGTTAAGCCAAAAGCTTTAGGACAAGAAATAATTAGATCCACATCACCGGGGGATATGGTGGTTAAGATCGTTTATGATGAATTGGTTAGTCTACTCGGCGAAAAAAATAACGATGTAAATCTTAATGCAGTTCCACCGGTACCAATGATGTTGGTTGGACTACAAGGCTCTGGTAAAACGACTACAACAGCAAAACTTGCCAAGTATCTCGAGAATACGAAAAAAAAGAAAGTTATGATGGTTAGCTTAGATATTTATAGGCCAGCCGCTCAAGAACAATTAAAATCGTTAGGAGAACAAAATAATATTTTAACACTTCCAATTATTGAAGGTCAACAACCGGCTGATATTTGTCAAAGAGCTATCAGTGCAGCAAATTTAAATGGTGCTGACATTATCTTATTTGATACTGCAGGTAGGACACAGATAGACCTACAAATGATGAGTGAAATTAAACAAATTGAAAATACAATAAAACCTGCAGAAACATTTTTGGTTGCAGATTCTCTTACAGGACAAGTGGCTGCGTCTGTAGCAAAAGAATTTAAGAATACTGTCAATCTTTCAGGAATAATTTTAACTAGAGCGGATGGTGATGCTAGAGGTGGAGCAGCTGTAAGTATGAAATTCATTTCTCAAGTTCCAATTAAATTTTTAGGAGTAGGTGAAAAAATTGAAAATCTTGAAGTGTTTCATCCAGATAGAATTGCAAATAGAATTTTGGGAATGGGAGATATTGTGTCTCTTGTAGAAAAAGCAGCACAAGATTTAGGTGAAGAAAATATTAAAAAGGCTGAAGAGAATTTAAAAAAGGGACAATTTTCAATGCAAGATTATTTAACTCAATTACGACAAATGAAAAAAATGGGTGGAATAGAAGGTGTGATGTCTTTTATGCCGGGTGTATCTAAGGTTAAGTCTCAAATGGATGCTGCAGGTATAGATGAAAGCATTATTACAAAAAATGAAGCGATAATTTTGTCTATGACTAAAAAAGAGAGAGAGAACCCAAAAATAATTGACGGTTCTAGAAAAAAAAGAATTGCTAATGGTTCTGGAACAGATCCAGCCACTATCAATAAATTGCTAAAGCAATTTAAAATGATGTCTGAAATGATGAAAAAGATGTCCAAAGGAAATCTGAAAGGTATGACTGATAAAGGAATACCACCAGAATTATTTAATCAACTAAAATAAAAAAAGGAGAGTAAATGTTAAAGTTAAGGTTATCAAGAGGAGGAACAAAAAAAAGACCTGTATACAAGGTTGTTGTAGCAGATAGTCGTTTTGCAAGAGATGGAAGATTTATTGAAAAAGTAGGTTTTTTCAATCCATTACTTCCTAAAGAAAAAAAAGAAAGAATTGGACTTGAGGCTGAAAGAATTAAGTATTGGTTAGGCCAAGGTGCACAACCAACAACAAGAGTAGCAAGAATTTTAGGTGAAAATGAATTAATGCCTATGCCTGCTAATGGAAACAATCCTCAAAAAGCAGTTCCAAAGAAAGATAGAAAAAAAGAGGGATCTGAAGAAGCTCCTAAAGCAGATGCAGCACCAGCAGCAGAAGCTAAAAAAGAAGAAGCTCCTAAAGCAGATGCAGCACCAGCAGCAGAAGCTAAAAAAGAAGAAGCTCCTAAAGCAGATGCAGCACCAGCAGCAGAAGCTAAAAAAGAAGAAGCTCCTAAAGAGGAAAAAAAATAATATAAATTTTGCCTATGTTTCAAGCCCGAGTATTTACTCTTTATCCAGAAGTTTTTGCCGGACCTTTATCTAAAGGCCTTTACGGAAAGGCTTTGTCTAATAAATTGTGGGACTTAAGTGTAATAAACATAAGAGACGCAGCCACTGATAAACACAAAACAGTCGATGATACTCCTTACGGAGGAGGGACAGGAATGTTGTTAAAAGCTGATGTTTTAGCAAATGCACTTGATCAAAAAGTTAAAAAGGGAGAAAGGGTTTTTTATCTTTCGCCTAAGGGTAAAAAATTTGATCAGAAACTTGCTAAAGAACTTTCAAAAGAAAAATCTATTTCTTTAATATGTGGTCATTTTGAAGGAGTGGATGAAAGAGTTTTAACCACAAGGAACATTGAAGAAATAAGCATAGGCGATTATGTTCTGTCTGGAGGTGAAACAGCTGCATTTGTAGTACTTGATAGTATTCTTAGACTTTTGCCTGGAGTTTTAGGTAATGATAAATCCTCACTTGATGAAACCTTTGAAAATGGTCTTTTAGAGTATCCTCAATATACAAAACCTCAAATATGGGAGGAAAAATCAGTGCCAGATGTATTATTATCTGGAGATCATAGTAAAATTAAAGACTGGCGTTTATCTCAATCTGAGGCTATAACACGCGACCGAAGACCAGATTTGTGGCAAAAATATAAGAAGAACTAATTTGATAAATACTAAAATGAAAACTATAGAAGAAATAAACCAGCATAACGTTAAAAAAATTCTTTCAGAAAAGAAAATTCCTGATTTCTTTCCTGGCGATGTAGTTAAAGTTGGTGTCAGAATTACAGAGGGTAAAAAAGATAGGATTCAATATTTCGAAGGCGTGTGTATTGCTAAAAAAAGTAGAGATTTAAATTCATCTTTTACTGTCAGAAAGATATCTTTCGGGGAGGGTGTTGAAAGAACCTTTCCATTATATGGAACATTAATTGATACAATTAAAGTAATTCGTTCAGGAAAAGTAAGAAGAGCAAAACTTTATTATTTAAGAGACAGAACTGGTAAATCAGCAAGGATCGCAGAAAAAATTAGAAAAAAAATTGGAATTGATATAGATGTTAAACCCGAGGTTGTTACTGAAGAAAATTTAGCCCCAGTTAATAAAGAAAGTGAAACTGAGGTGAAAGCAGAAAAAGTGCCTGCGAAAGAAGCTAAAAAGGAAGAGGCTCCTAAAGCTGAAATTAAGATAGAAAAAAAACTTGAAAATACACCAGAAAAAAAATAATTTTTTTTTCAATGCCTAATACTCTTTACGATAAAATTTGGAACGATCACTTAGTAGATCAACAAGATGATGGAACTGCTTTACTATTTGTTGACAGACATTTAGTTCATGAAGTTACTAGTCCCCAGGCTTTTGAGGGATTAAGAAATTCTAAACGTAAAGTGAGGCATCCTAGATTAACTCTTGCTGTTGCGGATCATAATGTCCCCACAACAGATAGGTCTAAGGGCATTTCAGATCGAGAGTCAAAAATACAAGTCGAAACTTTAGAAGCTAATTGTAAAGAATTCGGTGTTAAACTTTTCGGAATGGATGATAAAAGACAAGGCATTGTTCATGTTACTGGTCCTGAACAAGGCTTCACACAACCAGGTACAGTTATTGTTTGTGGAGATAGTCATACAGCTACTCATGGTGCATTCGGTGCTTTAGCATTTGGAATCGGAACTTCAGAAGTAGAACACGTTTTAGCAACACAAACATTGGTTCAAAAAAAAGCAAAAAATTTTAGAATAAATGTTGATGGTAAACTCCCATTAGGTGTTACATCTAAAGATGTAATTCTTCAAATTATTGGAAAAATTGGTACAGCAGGTGGAACTGGCTGTGTAATAGAGTACGCTGGTGACTTAATTAGATCATTGAGTGTTGA
The DNA here is from genome assembly GCA_902554765.1 of uncultured Pelagibacteraceae bacterium. GTDB lineage: Bacteria > Pseudomonadota > Alphaproteobacteria > Pelagibacterales > Pelagibacteraceae > Pelagibacter. Next base: position 120,263 of record CACDPY010000002.1, read on the forward strand.
GCAAAGAATGACGATTTGCAATATGACAATTGAAGGTGGTGCTAGAGCAGGATTGATCGCTCCTGATGAAAAGATATTCAAATACTTAGAAGGTAGACCAATGTCACCTAAGGGAAAAGATTGGTATAAAGCTTTAGAATATTGGAAAAATTTAAATTCTGATGAAGGTGCTAAATTTGACAAAGAAATTAATCTAAAGGCTGATGAAATTTTGCCTATGATAACTTGGGGTACGTCTCCTCAGGACGTGATTACAATTGATGAAAAAGTACCAAATCCACAAAATGAAAAAGATGAGGATAAAAAAAATTCTTTAGAGAGAGCACTTAATTATATGGGTTTAAAACCAAATATGGCAGCTAAAGATATTAAGATAGACAAAGTATTTATTGGAAGCTGCACGAATGGTAGAATAGAGGATTTAAGAGAGGCTGCAAAAATTTTAAAAGATAAAAAAATAGCTTCACACGTCCAAGCAATGGTTGTTCCAGGGTCGGGCTTAGTTAAAGAACAAGCAGAACAAGAGGGTTTAGATAAAATTTTTGTAAATTCTGGTTTTGAATGGAGAGAACCAGGTTGCTCTATGTGTTTAGCAATGAATGCAGATAAATTAAAACCTGAAGAGAGATGTGCCTCTACATCAAACAGAAATTTTGAGGGTAGACAAGGAAGAGGTGGAAGAACTCATTTAGTAAGCCCAGGCATGGCAGCCGCAGCAGCAATATCTGGAAACCTTGACGATGTAAGAAAGTATCAAAATTAACATGCAAAAATTTAATACATTAAAGAGTATACCAGCATATTTGCCGATAGTGAATATAGATACTGATATGATTATTCCTAAACAATTTTTAAAAACAATTAAAAGAACAGGCTTAGGTAAAAATTTATTTTTTGAGATGAGGTATGATGATGAGGGAAATGAGATTGATAATTTTGTTTTAAATCAAAATCCTTTTAATAATTCAAAAATTTTAATTGCAGGTAAAAATTTTGGTTGTGGTTCGTCAAGAGAGCACGCTCCATGGGCATTATTAGATTTCGGTATTACTTGTGTAATTAGTTCAAGTTTTGCAGATATTTTTTATAGTAACTGTTTTAAAAATGGAATTTTGCCCATTATTTTAGATGATAATAAAATTAAGGAGTTATCAGAATATGCAAAAAGAAAAGAGGAAATTTTTATAGATCTTAATGAAGAAAAGATCATTTACGGAAATAGTGAGACAAAATTTAAAGTAGATACATTTAAGAAGAAATGTTTATTAGAAGGGTTGGACGATATAGCACTATCTTTAAAAAAATCAGATAAAATAGAAAATTTTGAAAATAATTTAAAAGTAAAAAAACCATGGATATTTAATGATTAAAGTAAAAAAAAGAAAAATATTATTATTGCCTGGAGATGGAATCGGCCCAGAAGTTATTAGAGAAGTAAGAAAAATAATTAATTGGTTCAATGATAAAAAGTCTCTCGATTTTGAAATAGATGAAGATCTTGCTGGTGGCTGTTCTTATGACAAACATGGAATCCCTATCACAGACGAGGTATTTTATAAAGCTTTAGAAAGTGCAGTAGTAATGCTTGGTGCGGTTGGTGGCCCAAAATGGGACGGTGTAGAATTTTCAAAAAAACCTGAGAGAGCCTTATTAAAATTAAGAAAAGAATTAAAGTTATTTGCTAATTTACGACCAGCAATATGTTTTGAACAATTAGTTGATGCATCAACATTAAAACCAGAAATAGTTTCTGGTTTGGATTTAATGATCGTTAGAGAGTTGACAGGTGGAATATATTTTGGTGAACCGCGAGGTATTAAACCGATTGAAAATGGCGAAAGAAAAGGAATTAATACTCATACTTACACTAGCAGTGAAATAATTAGAGTTGCTAGAATTGCTTTCGATTTAGCTAAAAAGAGATCAAACAAAGTCACTTCATGTGAAAAATCAAATGTTATGGAAGCGGGACAACTTTGGAAAGAAGAAGTTCAAGCATTACATGATAAAGAATATATGGATGTTAAATTAAGTCATATGCTTGCTGATAATTGTTCGATGCAGTTACTAAGAAACCCAAAACAATTTGACGTGATAGTAACTGATAATTTGTTTGGAGACATGTTATCAGATCAAGCTTCTATGCTGACTGGATCTTTGGGTTTATTACCATCAGCTTCTCTAGGGGCAAAAAATAAAGATGGTGAAATGAGAGCGATGTATGAACCTATACATGGATCTGCTCCTGATATCGCTGGTAAAGGGATTGCCAATCCAATTGCTAGCATATTGAGTTTTGCTATGGCTTTAAGATATTCTTTGGATCTAGATAAGGAGGCTCAAGATCTAGAAAAAGCAGTGCAGGACGTTCTAAATGATGGATTAAGAACTAAAGACATTCTATCAGATGGAATGAAAGAAGTTTCTACTGCCCAAATGGGTGATGCGATAATTTCAAAATTGCAATAATCTATCAATTATTCTAAACTATTTTTATGCCAAGCTATACTGCACCAGTAGAAGATATGATGTTTCTCTTCGAGAAGTTAAGAGATAATGAAAAATATAATGAATTAGAAAAATATAAAGAAGTTAGTTCAGATTTAGTTAAAGATATTTTAGAAGAAGCTGCGAAAATAAATCAAAATTTAATCCTTCCACTTGCAAAAGCAGGTGATGAAAATCCTGCAGTTTTAGAAAATGGTGTAGTAAGAACACCTCCAGGATATAAAGAAGCATATAAAAAATATATTGAAGATGGGTGGACCTCTTTATCTTGCGATCCAAAATATGGTGGGCAAGGAATGCCAAAAACAGTAAGTGCATTTTTTGATGAGATGTTATCTTCTGCAAGTTTATCATTTAAACTTTACAGTGAACTGAGTATAGGCGCGTATAATTGTATAAATCATCATGCATCAGATGAATTAAAAAATAAGTATTTACCAAAAATAGTTGAAGGTAAATGGAGTGGCACCATGTGTTTAACAGAACCTGTTTGTGGAACTGATTTAGGACTTTTAAAAACAAAAGCTGAAAAACAAAATGATGGAACATATAAAATTAGTGGTCAAAAAATATTTATAACTTCAGGCGACCATGATCTTACTGAAAATATTATTCATTTGGTAATCGCTAGAGCCACAGATTCTCCAGCAGGCACAAAGGGCATAAGTTTATTTTTAGTTCCTAAATTTGTAGTCAACGAAGACGGAAGCGTAGGACCAAGAAATGGGATATCAACAGGTTCTATTGAAAGTAAAATGGGTATAAAAGGTTCTGCAACATGTGTATTAAATTTTGATGGAGCTACTGGTTATATGATTGGCACAAAAGATAAAGGTTTAAACGCAATGTTTACAATGATGAATCTAGAAAGGATAGTCGTAGGAATCCAAGGGTTAGGAATTTCAGAGATTGCTTATCAAAATTCACTTGCATATGCAAAAGAGAGAAAACAAGGTAAGACAAATAAAACTAAATCGACCAATGGTGCTGATTTTATAATTGAACATGCAGATATAAGAAAATCATTACTAAATATGAAATCAATTATTGAAGGCGAGAGAGCTTTGTGTTTTTGGTTATCACAACAAACTGAAGTAAGTTTGAACCATCAGGATGAAAAAGTACGTCAGGAAGCTTCCGATTTTGTTTCTTTGATGACACCAGTAGTAAAATCATTGTTTACTGATTTGGGTATGGAAATAACCAATGATGCAATGCAAATTCATGGAGGTTATGGTTATACAAAAGATCAAGGAATAGAACAGTTATATAGAGATAATAGAATAACCCCAATATACGAAGGTACGAATTCTGTGCAGGCAGCAGATTTAGTTTTTAGAAAATTATCAAATAAAAATGGAGATATAATTAATAAATTTATAGATTTAATAAAGTCTGAAACAGATTTAGATAACGAAAAGATTAAGCCATTTACAAAGGAATTTAAGTATTATTTGGATATTTTAACTAAATTTAGTGAATGGATAAACGAAAAAACGAAAAGCGATAAAGACGATGTTAGTGCTGCTGCAAATGATTATCTAAAAACTCTTGGTTTTGTTTCTGTTGCTTATGCTTGGATAAAAGTCTTGGACGTAAGTTTTAAAGATTATAATGAAAACAAAAGTTTTTATGATGATAAAATTAACACTGCAAAATTTTATTTTGAAAAAGTTTTACCTAGAGCCGAGCTACATTATAAATCTGCTATTTCTGGAAGCTCAAATATTATGAATTTTAAATTTAATTAGAATGAATCATTACGATGCAAATTTAGATAAAAATGCTGCAAATTATGTTCCATTAACACCTTTATCTTTCTTAGAAAGAGCGAAAGATGTTTACCCAAATTATGAGGCAATAGTATATGAAGATAGAAAATATACTTGGAAAGAAGTTTACAAAAGAGCTACTAAATTTGCTAGTGCATTAGAAAAAATTGGTATTAAAAAAGGAGATACTGTTTCGTTTTTAGCTTTTAACACTCCTGAAATTTTTGAGGCCCATTATTCTGTTCCAATGACAGGTGCTGTGTTAAATACAATTAATATTAGATTAGATGCAAATACCATCTCTTACATCCTGAGTCATAGCGATGCAAAAGTACTAGTGGTAGATAGACAACTTCATATTGAGGTAAAAAAAGCTCTAAGTAAATTAGATAAAAAAATTACCGTAATTGATATTCACGATAAATTTGCTGATCAGTCAAAATTAGAAAAAATTGGTGATTTGGAATATGAAAATTTTCTTAATACAGGTGATGATAATTATATTTGGAAAATGCCAGAAGATGAGTGGCAAGCTATATCTTTGAGTTATACTTCAGGTACAACTGGAAATCCTAAAGGTGTTGTTTATCATCATAGAGGCTCTTATCTAATGTCAACTGGAAGTGCTGTAGCTTGGAATATGCCTAATAGATTAAATTTTTTAACAATTGTTCCAATGTTCCACTGTAATGGCTGGTGTTATCCCTGGACAGTTCCAATGTTGAATGGAAGAACCATTTGTTTACGAAACATAGATGTCAAAAAGATTTTTGAGTTAATAGATAAATATGATGTTACTCATTTTGGAGGTGCACCAATTGTATTAAATATGATAACAGGCGCTCCTGAAAGTGACCGAAAAAAATTAAAGAATAAAGTTCAAGTGCTTACTGCAGGTGCTCCACCCCCAAGTATAATTTTCAAAAAAATGAAAGAACTTGGTTTTGAAGTAATGCACGTTTATGGTTTAACTGAAACCTATGGTCATGTTACTCAATGTGCTTGGAATGATGATTGGAATGAATTTGACGAAGAAAAGCAAAATGAAATTAAAGCAAGACAAGGAGTTCGATATCCTAATCTTGAAGGAGCAGCAATTATGGATCCTGAAACCATGAAAGAAGTTCCAAAAGATGGAAAAACGATTGGTGAAATTATGCTAAGAGGAAATGTTGTAATGAAGGGTTATTTCAAAGATAAGGCTGCAACTGATAAGGCTATGGCTGGCGGATGGTTTCATTCTGGAGACTTAGCGGTTATGCATCCAGATGGATATGTTAAAATACAAGATAGATCAAAAGATATAATTATTTCTGGTGGAGAAAATATTTCATCAATCGAAATAGAAAACACTTTAAGTAAACACCCTTCAGTATCAATTGCTGCTGTAGTAGCTAAACCTGATGAAAAGTGGGGAGAAGTTCCTTGCGCATTTATTGAAATGGTTAAAGACAAGCCCACTACAGAGAAAGAATTGATAAGTTTCTGTAAAGAAACTTTGGCTGGTTTTAAAGTTCCAAAGCAAGTTGTTTTCTGTGAATTACCAAAAACTTCAACAGGCAAAATTCAAAAATTTGAGCTTAGAAAAAAATTTTAGGAAATTGATTGAAAATAACTATACAAAATAAAAGTGTATATGCTTCTGATGCTGGACAAGGTATAGAAAATTCTAGAGACACAATAGTGTTTTTGCATGGAAGTGGTTTATCACATATTGTCTGGTCTCTAACAGAGCAATTCTTTTCGAATAAAAAATTTAATGTTTTATCAATTGACTTACCTGGGCATGGAAATTCTGAAGGACCATGTTTAGATAGTATCGAAAAAATTGCGGATTGGTTAGAAAAAGTTTTTGATGAATTAAAATTGAAGAATATAATTCTCGTAGGTCACTCTCAAGGTTGTTTAGAAGCTCTTGAATATTCATTTAAATATAAAGATAGATTAAAAAAAATAGTGTTTGTTGGAGGCTCTTATCGAATGCCTGTTCATAAAGATCTTATTAATTTAGCATCAGCGGGAGATTCCGATGCTGTTACATTAATGATGAAGTGGGGTTTTGAGGGTTCAAAAAAATTTATTGGTGGAAACCCAGTAAAAAAAATAATTCAATCACCAAGAGATATTAGTGAAATTTTGGCGGTTGACCTTGTTGCATGTAATAATTATGAAAACGGTTCTGAAGCAGCAAAAGCCATAAATTGTCCAACCTTATTTATTTTGGGAGAACTTGACAAGATGGCTAATTTAGAAAGTGGAAAAAAATTTGCAAATTTAGTCAAAAATTCAAATACTTATATAATTAATGGATCAGGTCATATGATTATGATTGAAAAAGCTTTTGAAATGCGAGAAAAGATTTTGGAATTTTTAAATAAATGAAAAATTATTCAATAGCAAAATCTAGAAGATTAAGAAGTACTCCTTATACTTCAAGAATAGAAAAACAAGGCGTAACGGCTTATACAGTTTATAATCATATGCTATTACCAGCTGCATTTGGATCAATAGAAGAGTCTTGTGATCATTTAAAAAAAAATGTTCAAATTTGGGATGTTGCAGCAGAGAGGCAAGTTGAAATTTCTGGACCAGATTCAGCAAAACTTGTTCAGCTTATGACTTGTCGAGATTTATCTAAATCAAAAATTGGAAGATGTTACTACTGTCCGATAATTGATGATAATGGTAATTTAGTTAACGATCCGGTAATATTAAAATTAGCTGAAGATAAATGGTGGATCTCGATTGCAGACTCAGATGTTATTTTTTTTGCTAAAGGTCTTGCTTCTGGAAATAATTTTAAAGTTAAAATTTTTGAACCCGATGTTGATATTATTGCAATACAAGGGCCTAAATCATTTGGTCTGATGGAAAGGGTTTTTGGAAAAAAAATTACTGAGTTAAAATTTTTTGGATTTGACTATTTTGATTTTAAAGGCACAAAACATTTGATTGCTAGATCAGGTTGGTCAAAACAAGGTGGTTATGAAGTTTATGTTGAAAATACATTGTCCGGCCAAAATTTATATGATCATCTTTTTGAAATAGGTGCAGAATTTAATGTAAAACCTGGTTGTCCGAATCTTATTGAAAGAATTGAAAGTGGTCTTCTTTCTTACGGAAACGATTTTGATAATCAAGATAATCCTTTTGAATGTGGTTTTGAAAAATATGTAAATTTAGAGTCGGATGTAGTTTTTTTGGGTAAAGAAAAGTTAAAAAAGATTAAATTAGATGGAATAAAAAGAAAATTAATGGGAGTTCAAATTGAGGCAAATGAAATTAGTTTAACTGGGTCAGTTAACATTATGAGTAGTGATGGAGTCGTAATAGGAGATCTTAGATCTGCATGTTATTCACCTCATTTCAAAAAAGTAATAGGAATTGCAATGATAAATGAGCCTTTTTGTAAAGTATCAGTGACTGGTAATCTTGAAATTGGTGGTAAAAATATGGCTCTTAAAGTTTGCGAATTACCTTTCATCTAGTATAAAACTTACATCATGGATATTGCAATAGTTGGTGCAACAGGGAATGTTGGTAGAAAAACATTAGAAGTTCTTGAGAAAAAAGATCTTTCTATTGATAATCTATATTTGTTAGCATCATCCAAAAGTGTAGGAAAAAAAATTAGTTTTAAAGGCGTTGATTATGACATTCATGATTTGGAAAGCTTTGATTTTTCCAAAGTAAAAATTTGTTTTTTTGCTGCAGGTGGAAAAATTTCAGAAAAATTTGCTGAAAAAGCTTCAAAAAATTGTTTAGTAATAGATAACTCAAGTCATTTTAGGATGGATCCAGAGGTACCTTTAATAGTGCCACAAGTTAATTCTGAAGATTTAAAAGATATAAAAAAAAATATAATAGCAAACCCAAATTGCTCAACTGCACAATTAGTAATCGCCCTTAAACCATTGCACGATTTGTTTTCAATTAAAAGAATAGTTGTATCAACTTATCAGTCAGTGTCAGGAGGTGGCAAAGCCCCTATGGATGAATTAATTGAACAGACAAAATTAGTATTAGATGGAAAAAAAGTGAAATCTAAAAATTTTACAAAACAAATAGCTTTTAATGCAATACCGCAAATAGATATTTTTTCAGATGATGGATATACAAAAGAGGAACTTAAAATGACCAATGAAACAAAAAAAATTTTGGATAACAAAATAGATTTAACAGCAACTTGTGTAAGATTACCTATTTCTGTATCACATTCAGAGTCGGTTAATATTCAATTTGAAAAATCATTTTCAATAGAGAAAGTGAAAGAAGCTTTGGATAATTTTGAGGGATGTAAAGTGATAGATGAGAGAGTGGATGGATATTATTCAACTCCAGTTGAAGCTGAGGGAAGAGATGAAACATTTATTTCTAGAATTAGAGAAGATAAAACTATTAAAAACGGATTAAATTTATGGATTGTTTCAGATAATCTTTTGAGAGGAGCAGCTTTAAATTCTGTAGAAATTGCAGAAACTTTAATTAAGAATAATTTTTATGGAAAGTAAAACACCACTATCCCCACACATTCAAATTTATAGATGGCACATTTCCTCATTAGTTTCTATTTGTCATAGGATTACAGGTATAATTAATATAATTGTAATTACATTAATTTGTTTGTGGGCATCACTTTTATTATTTGGAGAAACTAATTATCAATTGATAAATTCATTTTTAAATTCATTTATAGGAAAATTTATTATTTTAGGTATTACTTGGTCTTTTTCTTTTCAGATTTTAAGTGAAATAAGACATTTGATTATGGATTTTGGTTATGGATTTGAAATAAAAACAACAAAAATTACAGGATTAATTGTTATATTTGGATCATTAATCTTAACTGTTGTTTTTTATTTATTTGGAAAAAATTTTTTTTAATATGATAAATGCTACAAAAAAATGGATCTTTTTAAAGATTAGTGGAGCAACATTAGTTCCTTTGATGTTGTGGTTTATTATAAATTTAATTAACTTTTACGACCAAGGTTATTATGGTGTTGTAAATTTTTTTACAAATTCATCATCTAAATTTTTATTTAGTATATTTATTATTAATGCATATTTTTTTTCAGCATTAAGTATCAGCGAGGTTTTTGAAGATTATATAGCAAATGATAAAATCAAAAATGTCGCAAACAAGCTTTTATACGTTTCTGCAGTGGTAATTCCACTAATTACAATTATATTAATAACCAAGTTATGAGTTCATATAAAATAATCGATCATAAATATGATGTTGTTGTCTTAGGGGCTGGAGGCTCAGGTTTAAGAGCTGCGGTAGGTTTGAGCGAAGCTGGATTAAAAACAGCCTGTATATCAAAAGTATTTCCAACTAGAAGCCATACTTCAGCTGCTCAAGGTGGTATTTCAGCAGCACTTGGTAATATGGGTGAAGATGATTGGCGATGGCATATGTATGATACTGTAAAAGGAGCTGACTGGCTGGGGATCAAGATAGCATTGAATATCTTTGTAAAGAAGCACCTAAAGCGGTTATTGAATTAGAAAAATACGGTGTTCCCTTTAGTAGAACGGAAGACGGAAAAATTTATCAAAGACCATTTGGTGGTATGACAAAAAATTATGGAAATGGAATCGTTCAAAGAACTTGTGCGGCTGCTGATAGAACAGGTCATGCAATTTTGCATACTTTATATGGTCAAGCCTTAAAACATAAAACAGAGTTTTTTATAGAATATTTTGCATTAGATTTATTAATGAAAGATGGAGAGTGCAAAGGTTTAATAGCTTGGAATCTAAACGATGGTACTATTCACAGATTTAGGGCACACACAGTAATTATTGCAACAGGAGGATATGGTAAAGTCTACTATTCAGCAACTTCTGCACATACCTGCACTGGGGATGGTAATGCAATGGTTTTAAGAGCTGGATTACCACTTCAAGATATGGAGTTTGTTCAGTTTCATCCAACAGGAATATATGGTCATGGTACTTTAATAACCGAAGGAGCGAGAGGTGAAGGAGGTTATCTTACAAATTCTAAAGGTGAAAGATTTATGGAAAGATATGCACCTAAGGCAAAAGATTTAGCATCAAGAGATGTTGTAAGCAGATCAATGTCAATTGAAATTAATGAAGGCAGAGGAGTTGGAAAAGATCAAGATCACGTTCATTTAAATTTAAGTCATTTAGATAAAGAAATTATAGAAAGTAGATTGCCAGGAATTACTGATGCAGCAAGATTATTTGCTAACGTAGATGTTACTAAAGAACCAATTCCAGTAGTACCAACGGTTCATTATAATATGGGTGGTATTCCTACAAATTACAAAGGAGAAGTTTTAACAGTGAATGGTTCTGAAAAAACAGTTCCTGGCTTGATGGCAATTGGAGAGGCAGCATGTGTTTCGGTTCATGGAGCAAATAGATTAGGATCAAATTCTTTAATTGATCTAGTAGTCTTTGGAAGAGCTGCAGCAAAAAGAGCAGCAGAATTAGTTAAACCTGGAACACCACATGAAGAAATTAGTGAGAGTGAAACACAAAAATGTATTGATAGATTTGATAAAATTAGAAATGCAGAAGGGGATACTGGCACAGCTGAATTAAGATTGGCAATGCAAAAAACCATGCAATCGAAATGTGCAGTTTTTAGGACAGAAAAAACTCTTAAAGAGGGAGTTGAAGAAATAAGAAAAACTTATGATGGATTGGACTCTTTGTCAGTAAAAGATAAATCATTAATCTTTAATACTGATTTGGTAGAAACTTTAGAATTTGATAATTTAATTAGACAAGCTGTGGTAACAGTAGACTCTGCCTATAACAGAAAAGAAAGTAGAGGAGCACACGCTAGAGAGGACTTTCCTAAAAGAGATGATCAAAAATTTATGCAACATACTCTGGCTTGGTGTGATGGAAAAGAGACAAAAATAAGCTACAGGGAAGTTCATAAATCAACACTCACAAATGATGTTCAGTATTTCCCACCTCAAGAAAGAGTTTATTAATGGTTCAAATAAATTTACCTGAAAATTCTCAAGTAAAAAAAGGTAAATATTTTGAAGATAAAACTGGTTCTAAAAATTTAAGAAAAGTTAATGTTTATAGATGGGATCCCTCAACAGGAGAAAATCCAAGAATAGACACATATGAAGTTGATATGGATAATTGTCCTTCTAAAGTTTTAGATATTTTAAACAAAATAAAAAATGAAATTGACCCAACTATCGCTTACAGGAGATCTTGTGCTCATGGTGTTTGTGGCTCTTGTGCAATGAATATGGGAGGTAAAAATGGTTTAGCCTGTACAACACCTCATGCTGAAATTGACGGTGATATAGACATTTATCCATTACCTCATTTAAAAGTTAAAAAAGATTTAATAGGAGATTTAGATGGATTATATAAACAATATCAATCTATTGAACCTTGGTTAAAATCAAACTCAGAGTCCAAAACACAAGAAATCATTCAATCAAAAGAGGATCGAGCAAAGTTAGATGGAGCATATGAGTGTATTATGTGTGCTTGTTGTTCTACTTCTTGCCCAAGTTATTGGTGGAATGGTGATAAATATTTAGGACCAGCTGTTTTACTCCAGGCGTATAGATGGATTGTTGATAGTAGAGACGAAGAAAGACAAGCAAGATTGAAAAAGGTTGCGGATGAACTAAAATTATATCGATGTCATACTATCTTAAACTGTACAAGTGCATGTCCAAAAGGTTTAAACCCAGCAAAAGCTATTGCCGAAATAAAAAAAATGTTAGCAACAGCTAATCTTTAAATAAAACTTTTTTAAGATTATTCGCAGAACTTAACATATTGGGTAAAATTTTTTTTAAATCATTTAAATCTTTTCTACTTTTTGCTGTGTGAGTAGATAAACAAAAACATAATTCTTTATTTGAATTAAATATAGGAACTGAAATACCAACCATTCCATTAAACCATTCCTCATCATCGAAAGCATATCCTTGATTTTTAATTTTTTTTAGTTCTTTTTTAAATTCTGAAATATCAGTAATAGTATTTTTAGCAGTTTTAGGTGTTTTAATATTTTTAAAAATTTGAATTACTTCATCTTCAATTATAGATGATAGATATAATTTTCCCGATGCTGATGCATGTAAGGGGAGGTGATCTCCAGCTTCAAGATTAAGCTGCATTGGCCAATGAAATTCTATCCTATCAAAATATACAAGTTTTGTCCCAATAGGCATTGATAAGCTCACAGTCTCCTCAATATCGTTTGTCAACTTTCTTAAATATGATCGTCTTAAAGTAAAATTTGGTTCATAAGGAAGACTTTTTAATATTATGTTTCTAATTTTTGGACCAGGTAAATATTTTTTTGAACTACTTGCAACAAGATATTTTTCTTCACACAGTGTTTCAATATGTCGATAAATTGTTGCTAATGGTATTTTTAATTTGTGAGATATTTTCTTTGCAGTAAAGTTATTTGGATCAATTATTACTTCTTCAAGAATATTTAATATTCTTCTAGGAGATGTTCTGCTGTTAATATCTTTCATTTAAAGTTAAATTTTAAAAAAAATTTAAGATAAAACTGGGATTGTGAATTCAGGTCCAGCATTGTCTTCAACCCAAGTTACTGTCGCTGTTTTTAGTTTAGTATAAAATCTTACTCCTTCAGGTCCGTGCATGGAATGATCTCCAAATAAGGATCGTTTCCATCCACCAAAACTGTGATAAGCAACAGGCACAGGAATTGGCACATTCACACCAATCATTCCAATTTTAGCATTTTCAGTAAAATGTTTTGCAATATTTCCACTTTTGGTGAAAACAGCTGCACCATTTCCAAGTTCATGATCGTTTACTAAGTTTAATGCTTCCTCATAAGTTTCAGTAGTTACCATACTTAGTACTGGACCAAATATTTCTTCTTTATAGATCTTCATATCAGGCTTCACATCATCAAAAATTGTTGGTCCTACAAAATAACCCTTTTCATATCCTTGTTTTTTAAAATTTCTTCCATCTGTTAACAATTTTGCACCTTCTTTTTCTCCAGTATTTATATAGCCTAAAACTTTTTCAAAGTGTGCTTTGTTATTTAATGGCCCGAAGTCACTTTTTTCATCTGTATAAGGGCCCACGTTTAATTTGGATGTCTCTTCTAAAAGTTTTGTTTTGATTTTTTCTTTAGTTTGTTTTCCTACACAAACAGCAACAGAAATTGCCATACATCTCTCTCCTGCTGATCCAAAAGCAGATCCTATTATTGCATCTGTTGTCTTGTTAACATCAGCATCTGGCATTATTACCATGTGGTTTTTGGCACCACCAAGTGCTTGAACTCTTTTATTATTTTTGGTTCCTGTATGATAAACATACTCAGCAATAGGAGTTGAGCCAACAAAACTGATAGCTTGTACTGTTTTATTTTCTAGTAATGTATCTACAGCTTCTTTATCACCATTAACTACATTTAAAACTCCAGCAGGTAATCCAGCTTCTATTGCTAATTCGGCTAATCTCATTGGACAGCTTGGATCTTTTTCTGACGGTTTTAAAACAAAAGTATTTCCACAAGCTATTGAAACAGGGTACATCCACATAGGTACCATTGCAGGAAAATTAAATGGAGTAATACCAGCACAAACTCCAAGAGGTTGTCTTAATGTATGAGAGTCAACGTTAGTTCCAACGCTAGATGAATGGTCTCCTTTTAAGGAGTCTGTAATTCCAGTCGCATATTCAACGACTTCAATACCTCTTTGGATAGAACCTTTTGCATCTGGAATAGTTTTTCCATGTTGTTCTGAAACCATCACGGCTAATTCTTCCATATTTTTAATAAGTAAATCTTTATACTTTGATAAAATTCTTGCTCTATTTATAGGAGTAGTTTTTGACCATTTTAAAAATGCTTTTGCAGAACTTTCAATTGCCATTTCTACAGTTGCTTTGCTTGCTAATTCGACTTCAGCTATTTGTTCTCCAATAGCGGGATTAAAGATCGG
>CACDPY010000003.1 GCA_902554765.1 uncultured Pelagibacteraceae bacterium
ATTAGATTAAATATTGAATATTTTTGCATGTCTAAATTTTATAATAATGAATATAAATAGTTCATATTTTTTTTATATATAATTTTTAGATATTTCCAAAGGGTCTAAAAAGAGATACTAATCGACCATCTTTTTTAATATTTATAAAGGACTTTTAATGAGTGAAGTAAAATCAGATATTCAAATAGCAAGAGAAGCTAAAATGGAACCTATTAAAGACATTTTAGCTAAAATCAATGTACCTGATGAAAGTTCTGCATTCAGTCCAATGGGAAGACATATTGCAAAAATAAATTTGGAATTTTTGGATACACTTAAAAAAAAAGATGGAAACTTAATATTAGTTACAGCAATAACTCCGACTCCTGCTGGGGAAGGTAAAACTACCACATCTGTTGGACTAAATGATGGTCTTAATAAAATTGGAAAAAAATCTATTGTTTGTTTAAGGGAACCTAGTCTTGGTCCCTCTTTTGGGATGAAAGGTGGTGCCGCTGGTGGAGGATATGCTCAAGTTGTTCCTATGGAACAAATTAATTTACATTTCACTGGTGATTTTCATGCAATAACTTCTGCTCATAATCTTTTATCAGCTTTAATTGACAATCATATTTACTGGGGTAACAAACTTAATATCGACGTTAGAAGAGTGGTTTGGAAGAGAGTCATGGATATGAATGATAGATCATTAAGATCTATTGTAGTTGATCTTGGAGGAGTTGCTAATGGTTATCCAAGACAAGATGGATTTGATATTACTGTTGCTTCAGAAATTATGGCAATCTTTTGCTTAGCTACTGATCTAAAAGATTTAGAAACAAGAATTGGAAACATAACGATTGGATATACAAGAGATAAAAAAGCAATATGTGCAAAAGATTTAAATGCACAAGGTCCAATGACTGTGTTGTTGAAAGAGGCAATAAGACCAAATGTTACTCAAACTTTAGAAAATAATCCGGCAATTATTCATGGTGGGCCTTTTGCAAATATAGCTCATGGTTGTAATTCAGTAATAGCTACCAAAGCTGGATTAAAACTTGCAGATTATGTTGTTACTGAAGCAGGTTTTGGTGCAGATCTTGGGGCAGAAAAATTTTTGGACATTAAATGTAGAAAATCGGGAATAAAACCAGATTGTGTAGTTATCGTTGCCACTATAAGAGCTTTAAAAATGCATGGTGGAGTAGCTAAAGATGAATTAAAAAATGAAAATGTTAATGCTCTTAAAAAAGGTTTAGTAAACTTGGAAAGACATATTAACAACACTCGAAAATTTGGTCTGCCAGTCACTATTGCTGTCAATCACTTTATAACAGATACAGACAAAGAAATGAATACGTTGCTTGATTTTTGTAAAACTCAAGGAGTGAAAGCTTCTAAATGTACTCACTGGTCTAATGGTGGTGAAGGAACTAAAGAATTAGCAAAAAATGTTGCTGAGATATGTGAAGATAAAAAAAATACTTTTAAGTATTTGTATGAAGATGACCTACCATTGTTTAAGAAAATTGAAAAAATTGCACAAGAAATTTATCATGCAAGTGAAGTTGTAGCTGATACAAAGGTTAGACAACAACTAAAAGATTTTGAGGAAAAAGGTTACGGAAAACTTCCTGTTTGTATTGCAAAGACTCAATATAGCTTCTCAACCGATCCAAATTTAAAAGGTGCTCCTACTGGACATGTTTTACCAGTTAGAGAGGTTAGGTTATCCTCAGGAGCTGAATTTATTGTAGTAGTTTGTGGAGAAATAATGACTATGCCTGGATTACCAAGAGTTCCGGCAGCTGACTCAATAAAATTAAATAAAAAAGGTGAAATAGAGGGTTTATTTTAATTTATTTGATTAAGCCAATTTTTTAACTCAGTCATTCTTTTTTCTTTAGTTGTCATTTGAATTTCATTTTTGATTAAAGATATATGACTTTGAATTTCATTTTCATTTTTAAAAACTTTTCTATTTTCTATCAATCTATCTTTCCTGAATTCAATTAAATTAATCATTTTTTCATAAGTTATTTCTGGGTGATACTGTAGTCCCCACACATTAGTTTTATTAATTTTAAAAAATAGACTTTGTATTTTGTTAGTCTTATTCGATGCTAAACATATTGCATTATCAGGTATTTTATATACCTCGTCAAAATTAAATGCCGGTGAATTAAATTTTTTATCTTTGTTTTTATAGATTGGGTGATTTAATCCATTTTCATTAATGACTATTTCGTTTGCTATTCCTATATTTGAAGATTCTGCTTTTTTAACTTCTCCTCCAGCAGCAGTTACAGCAACTTGCATACCCCAACAAATAGCTAAGATATTTTTAACTTTTTTTTGACATACCTTCATGAATTCAATCTGTCTTCTGATCTCAGGAGTATTATTGTAAATATTAAGGCTGCTTCCACCCCAAATTAATCCATCATAAATTGAAAGTTTATCTTTTATTATGTCAAAATTTTCATCAGATGATGGATTAACAACATCAAATTTTAATGCATTTGAAAAATAATTAAGGCTATCTTTTAAACTTTCAGTGTGAGTTTCAATTCCTACCTCAGAAAAACTTTCATTTTCCTCTCTTAAATTTCCCTCAACAATTAATAATCTTTTCATTTAAATAATTCTCCAGAAATACTATGCTCATACATTAATTTTAAGTCTTCTCTTGAAATCTTTTTCGGATTTCCACTTGTTGATGGATCATCAAAAGCCATTATTGATAATTCATCTAAATTCAAATTTGAACAATCCATGACGTCAGATAATCTATTAGGTATATTAAGTTTACTTCTAAGATCTAATATCCATTCTAAAAAACTATTAAAACTTTTTTCCAAATCTAAATAATCGCAAATAGAAACTATTTTTTTTTCAATTGATGTTTTGTTAAACGTTAAGACATAAGGCATAAAAATTGCATTTGATAAACCATGATGAATATCAAATTGTGCATTTACAGGATGGCTTAATGAATGAATAGCTCCTAATCCTTTTTGAAATGCTGTTGAACCCATTGACGATGCTGCTAGTAAATTTCTTCTTGCTTCTAAGTTTTTTCCATCATTAAAAGCTGTTAAAAGTGAATTCTTAATTAATTTCATTCCCTCTAAAGCTATTCCTTCAGCCATTGGGTGAAAACTTGGGGCGCAGAATGCTTCAAGATTATGTGCCAATGCATCCATTCCTGTTGCTGCGGTTAATCTAGGTGAGAGTTCTAAGGTTAATGATGGATCTAAAATTACAATTGTTGGTAATATTTTTGGGTGAAATATGATTTTTTTGGTTCCATTTTCTTTATTAATTATTGCACAAGCCCTTCCTGTTTCTGAACCTGTTCCCGCGGTAGTTGGTATAGCTATTATTGAAGGTATATTTTTTTCATTTGCTCTTTTCCAATAATCACCAATATCCTCAAAATCCCAAAGAGGTCTACTTTGACCAGACATAAAAGCTATAGCTTTACCAACATCAAGAGCACTTCCTCCTCCAATAGCAATGACACCATCACAATTGTTTTTTTTAAATTCATCTACACCTTCCTCAACATTTTCACCAATTGGATTTCCGGTAAATTTTGAAAAGACAGTCAATTTATCAAATTTTTTTAAATTTTCTGAAATAATATTTTTTATAAAAGGTAAATTAATTAAATTTTTATCGGTAACAAACAATGGCCTAATAATACTTAAATTTTTACAAGCTTCACTTATATCGTTAACTCGGTTTTCTCCAACCCAAACAGTCGTTGGGTAATTCCAATTAAATTTCATATAATTTTTTTAATTAATTGATCTTAAGTTTTTTATTTTTTAAAATTGCTTTGAGTAAAAGGATCATCAATGGGATTTTTTTTTTATCAATTTTTCTCATTATAAATGGCGCTATTTCTCTCGCTAGCTGCTCTCCTTCCACGGTGTCATTAGGCATAAATCTTTTTTTGGCTAATTTAAAAGTAAAACCTCTTCCTAAATAACTGCCCATCCTACTATTTCTTCCTCCAGCAGCACTCACATATAAATCCCCCACACCAGCTAGACCTGAAATCGTTTCATCATCACCTTTAAAATATTTAATTAGGTATTTCATTTCAAGTATTGATTTTTGAAATAAATTTGATGATGAATTTAAACTTTGACCAGCTCCAATTATCATTGAATAAATATTCTTGATAGCTGAACAAACTTCAATCCCTATTACATCTTTAGAATATTCTGTTAAATAATATTTTGTTGAAATTATCTTACCAATAGATTTAGCAATTTTAATATTTTTATTGGCTATAACCACACTAGTTTGTTTTTTTCTTGCAAGCTCTTTAGCTAAACAAGGGCCCTTTAATACAGAAATATTAGACACATTATAATTTTTATTGAGTTGTTCCGAAATTGTCCAAATTTTTTTATTTTTTTTTTCATATTTTAGTCCTTTTGTTAGGACTAAAATTGGTGATTTTATCTTTAAATTTTTAAATTGTTTACCAATAAAATCAATACCTGAAAGGCTTAAAGCAATTACAATTAAATCAAAATTTTCTTTCAGTAAATCATTAGAAAATTTTCTAAATTTTAATTTTTTTGAAAGATTAATTTTTAAAGCTGAATGAAATTTATTTTTGGATGAAAGATTTCTGATAAATGTTTTACTGTATGGTTCTGTAATTGTGACTTTGTGATTATTTTCCAAACATGGAATTGCAAATGCAGAACCCATGGCTCCGCCACCAATAATTAAAATTTTTTTCATTTATTTCTAATCTAAACCTAGAAGTTTTTTTCTTTGATTTGCCCAAGTTCTTATTAAATTATCAACAGCTAATCCAATAAATGCTACGCACAAACCAAGCATCAAGCCGTTACCAGTACCTTGTCTATCTGATAAGGCCTTTAAAATGTATTGTCCTAAATCTGTAGTTCCAATCATAGCACCAATTATTACCATGAATAACGCAAAAACAACTGTCTGATTTATCCCTAACATCATATGAGGAAAAGCAAGTGGTAATTCTATCTTAAGCCATCTTTGCAATCTTGTTACTCCAGACATTGATCCAGCATCATGTAAGGCTGTTGGAACACTTCTTAATCCTTCAATTGTATACCTTGTTGCTGGTATTGTTGCATAAACAACAACAGCAATTAAGACCGAAGTGTCTGTTACACCAAAAAGCATTATGACAGGAATTAAATAAACAAAAGATGGAAAAGTTTGAAGAGTATCACAAACGCCTAAAGTTATCCTAGAGCTAGTTTTATTTTGAGCACTTAATGTGCCAATTGTTATTCCAAGGATTCCCGAAACTATTACACCAAAAGTTGCCATATACATTGTTATTAATGCTCTATCCCACCACTCGGTTAAAGCTATAAATAAAGTAAAGCTTCCAACAACTAATGCAGATCTAATTCCACCAATTATGTAACCTGCTCCCATAAATAAAACAAATGTAGCAACAATTGGCATTCGTAAAAATGCATTTTTCATAGGTATTAATACATCAACTATTAACCAAGTATTAAAAATTTTTAGCGTATCAAAAAAATTAGCTAATACCCAATCTACACCTGCATTCCAAAAAGCTTCTGTAGATATTCCTTTGTTATGTGGGACAATAAAAAAATAATTAAAACCTTCTTTAAATAAAAAAGTTCCTAAAAAAGAAAATAAATAACCAATAACAACAATACCTCCAAATATATAAAAATACTTATTTTTTTCAAAATCAGTAGGGTTTTCAAAATAATTTTTTTGTTTGTTCGCCCATGCTAATGACAATTTATCTAATAAAACTGCTATCAAAGTAATACATACTCCTGCCTCTAGTGCTAAACCAATTCTTAATTGGTTTAATGCAAGTAACAAATTCCATCCAAGACCTTTAGCGCCAATAAACGAGGCTATTACAGCCATTGCTAAACACTGCATTATAACTTGGTTAACACCTATTAAGATGTCCCTTCTTGCAGTAGGAATTAAAACCTCAGATAACAATTGATAATCTGTACATCCACTCATTTTGCCTGCTTCAATAACTTCAGGGGATACTTTTCTTAAGCCTAATAAAGTTAGTCTTACCATTGGAGGTGTTGCAAAAATAATTGTTGCTATTGCTCCAGCATGATCACCTATTCCAAATAAAACCATTATTGGAATAAGATAAGAATAATGAGGCATAGTTTGTGCAACATTTAAAAGAGGGTTTAAAATATTTTCTACTCTTTTACTTCTATATGCCCAAACCCCGAATCCAAGTCCTAAAGCAAAAGATATAGGAGCTGCTACTAAAACAAATGATAAAGTTTGCATTGACGGTTTCCACTGACCAAAGGCAGAAATAAATATCATTGTTATAGCAGCGAAAATCGCTAAATTTTTTCCACTAAGTTTATAACCTAATAAAATTGCTCCTCCTGCAACAATTGTCCAAGGTAAACCTGGTAACTTAGCCCAAGGATTGGCGCTTAAAAAATCCCAACTTGTGAATGCTACTATTGTATCAACACCACCAATTAAAATTTCACGAATAAACTGAATTAAAAAAAGCATAGAGCTAGAAATTAATCTAGTTATGTGAAGAACTAATGGTCTAGATTTGGTTTCTTGTATACTCGAGTCAAAGTACTCTATAGGAAACCATTCATTCAATAAAAAATATACTGAGTCATTTATCCATCCTGGCATCCAAGCAATAAAAGCCGGTAGTCTCCAAAAAACACTGTACTTAGTTTGATCTAATTTATCTTTATCAATAAACTCAGTTCCAGCTTTTGCAAACTCATATCCTTCTGGTATTTGAATAGCAAAACATAAACCAAAAAAGACAATTAACAAAAAAGTCCATTGTATAGCTTTTGGATATTTTCTTATTAAATCCATAGTATATTATGATTTTTCTTTTCCTGTTCTAAAAACAGTTTGAATTATTTTTGATGGTTTAACACTTCCAACTATTTTTTTGTTATCATCTAAAACATTAACAGCATTTTCTTGGCTCAATATTTTTTCAGCAACTGTCTCAATAATTGCATCTTTAGAGACACTAATTTTATTTACATCTTTATCGTTAATGGTTTTATCCATTATTGCCTCAATCTTTAATACTTTTTCTCTTGGCACCTCCTCAGTAAATTTTCTTACATATTCAGTTTTGGGATTCAAAACAATATTTGCTGGAGTGTCTAATTGTTCAATTAAACCATCTTTCATAATAGCTATTCTGTCAGCAAGTCTAAGTGCTTCGTCAAAGTCGTGAGTGATAAAAAGAATAGTTTTGTTTAAAACTCCCTGTAATCTCAAAAATTCATCTTGCATCTCTTTTCTTATAAGCGGATCTAAAGCAGAAAAAGGTTCATCTAAAAACCAAATATCAGGCTCAACAGCTAATGATCTAGCTATTCCAACCCTCTGTTGCTGGCCACCTGATAATTCTCTAGGAAAATAGTTTTCTCTTCCTTTTAAACCAACCAATTCAACCATCTCCATGGCTTTTTTAATACTTTCATCAGTTTCTCCACCTTTAATCTGGAGAGGAAATGCGATATTTTCTAAAACTGTTTTATGAGGAAGTAATGCAAAACTTTGAAAAACCATTCCCATTTTGCTTCTTCTTAAATCTATTAACTGCTTATCATTCATAGCCAACAAGTCTTGACCTTCTATGTAAATCTTTCCACCAGTTGCATCTGTTAATCTTGAGATACATCTGAGAAGAGTTGATTTACCAGAACCAGATAAACCCATTACAACTAACATCTCGCCTTTTGAAACTTCAAAAGAAGCATTGTTAACACCCACAATACAACCAGCGTCTTGAAATGTCTTAGCGTCTACATTTCCGTTTGAATTTTGAAGCATTTTTTCAGCGTTAGCTCCAAATATTTTGTAGACTGAATCACATTTAATTACAGGTGTCGATGTCATAATTATATTCTATATATTTATACTATTATTATTATCAAATACTCCATTAAAAATTCTTAATAAAATAAACCCTCGTATCAATACTTGTTTTTAAAAAGCCTAAAGCTTCACCTTTAACAGTAACAGATTTTGAAGAGCCCGATAAAGGTTTTACTGTAAATTGAGCATAACATTTATTTTTACCCTCATCCCAATTTACAGAGTATTTTCCAGTAGTTCCACCGTTTGCTGTATATAAATCAAATGCATCTTTGTCAGTAATATTTGCTCCCATAATAGCTCTTTGGGTAATAATTTTTGTGTTAACACAAATCATTTTATATTCATCTGCTGATAATTGTTGACCTTTATCTGACTTATAAAATGTCAAGACTCCTCTTGGTAAAGTCGCTATCATTTCATTAGCTTTTTCTTGAACTTTTTTCTGTTCAACAATTTTTAACTCGGCATCTTTATCTGGTCCGTAAAAAATATTAAGTATTAAAAAAATAAAAAAAATTATTATTGTTAAACTTGTTAATCCTATCAATCCTCTAAGACTTTCTGGAAATTGATTTAATCTATTTAACATAATCTCCTTCAATCCATTTACCTTCAATCACTTTTCCATCAGACCATTTAAAAATACCTTTTCCGTGCATTTTATTATTCTGCCACTCACCTGTATATGAAGATCCATCTGGAAATTTTAAAGTTCCTATACCATGCCATTTACTGTCATTAAATTCACCTTCGTATACATAACCATTAGGCCAAGACTCAACACCTTTTCCTTTTTTGGAACCATTTTCCCACTGACCAACATAAGTAGTTTTATCGGTATAAGTCCATGTTCCAAAACCATTATTACAATTGCCATCAGTGCATCCTGATTTTTTTGCTAAACTTGTGTTAGAAATTATGAGGCCAAAAATGAGATATATAAAAAATTTTTTCATTTTTTTAAATAAATTATATCAAATTTAAAAAAAAATCCCCCCTAGTAAAACTAGGGGAGAGTTCAAATTTAATTATAGTTTAAAGAAAGTGATTACTTAGTCCACTTCTTCCAAACTTTTTCGTTATCAGCTAACCATTTTTTAGCAGCGTCTTCGTGAGACATTTTATCTTCGTCAACTAAAGCAGCCATTGCTCCAATTTGACTAGTGTTAAAAGATAACTTTTTGTACATTGCAGCTGCGTTAGGATGAGTTTTTGGGAAATTCTCATTCACGGCTTTTTTCAAATAACCGTCTGGAGCTCCACATTTACCATCACCTCCATCAACTGGTCTGCAACCATCATAGTACGGTGGAAAATCGATAAAAGTAAATCCTTTTCCATCAGTAAAGTTTGGTGTCCAGTTAAAGATAATAGTTCCTCTTCCTTCAGCTTCAGCTGCTTTAAGTTCTGCCCATAATGCATCAGCACCACCAGCAAACTTAACAGTCCATAAATCACCTAATCCAAGAGCTTCTATTCTTTGAGGGATTAGATCTCCGTGCCAACTTTGAGGACCTTCTAACATACGTCCTTTTCCACCAGAGTCTGGTGTTGCAAAAGCTTTAGCGCATTCTGGACTTTTCAAAGCATTCCAGTCTGGTAGACCTGGACAATATTTAGCTGCCCAATCAGGATAACCCATATCCTCAATTGTTCTTGCTTCATGATCACCCCAATCTAATACACCACCTTTTTCTCTAGCAGTATCAAAAGATTTACCAAAAGCTGACTCCCATACTTCGTGAGCTAATGTTACGTCGCCAATTCTAATTGACTCGTAAACAGCTTGTGAATCTGCTGGTACATATTTTACGTTGTTCCCCATAGATTCAAAAATTCCACCAATAACATGGGCCATTACCACTTGGCTTGACCAGTTATGAGTTGCAATTACTATAGGCTCAGCACTATCTCCGCCTGATTTTTTTGCTGATTTGTCTCCTCCGCCCATGAAGTAAACAAGACCCGCAATAACAACAATCGCACCGATTAATAACGGTAGTTTGTTTTTCATTATTCCTCCTAGTACTAGTTAATCTTATTAGTATGTGCTTTACTTATGGGATAGTCAACACATAGATATTTATATAATATAAAAATAAATTTTAAAAAATGGCGCTAACTACTTTAGATATTAAAGAGCCTGGTTTAAATGTGCTACCACCTGGGGTTGAAAGATATGTTGTTGAGGGTGGAGGTTTGACGGGAATTCAAATTTTACCAGATGATGAAATAGAAATAATTAATAATGAGGGCAATCAAGTTTGTGAAATTTCAGTGTTTAATAAAGATGGTAAATCAGAACTTGCTATTCTTGGTTTAAAAGAAATAAAAAATAATTCGGAAATAAAAAAAATTCTTCTTAAAAAAGATGAAACATCTTTACAAGCTTTATTTCAGTTAAAAAAAAGAAATTTAAATATTGAAAAATCAAAATCTTCCATAGTCTTCGATAAAGAAACAAAAGCTGGTAAGAATATTAAATTAAAATCTAAAGATAAATGTTATTGTATTATCGCTGCACCAGGCAATGAAATGATCATCCACGAACAAAATCCATCAACTGAACTTACTGTTATAATAAAACGAGCTGTGGTAAAAAAAGATAAAGAATTCTCAATAATTCCAGATCCTGTTTATGATCCCACAAATGAAATCAATATTGCCAGAACAACTGCAAACTCCTACCAAGTTAAGGAAGGAGATTATATCCAAGTAATTACCCCTACAGGGAGACAGTGTTCTGATTTTGTAGCTTACGATACTTCTAAATTAGATAAAGGGAAAGAAAACGGATTAGATTGGCAAACAACAAGAACATTTATGGGACATACTTTTCCTGGACCAGGATTATTTTCAAAGTTTTATGATGTAGATCATGAGCCACTTGTTGAAGTTGTAAGAGATACAGTGGGTATTCATGATACGTTCAATTTAGCTTGTACATCTAAATATTATGAAGATGCAGGATATTTTGGCCATATAAACTGTTCTGATAATTTGAACGAGGTTATGGAAAAATATGGTGTTCAAAAGAAAAAAGGTTGGCATGCAATTAACTTATTTTTTAATACTTCTGCCGGTGGTCAAAATTCTGTTTTATCAGATGAGTCTTTTGCAAGACCTGGTGATTATGTAATTTTTAGAGCTTTAAAAGATTTGACTTGTGGTACAACTGCTTGCCCAAGCGATATTGATAGTTGTAATGGATGGAATCCTACCGATATATTTGTTAGAACTTATGACAAAAAAAAAGAATTTACAAAATCTTTTGCCTTTAGAATGAAAACTGACTCTGAAAAAAAACTTACCAGAAATACTGGCTTCTATGAAAGAACTTCAAAATTAACAAGAAACTTTGTTGATGCTCGAGGCTTTTGGTTACCAAATGATTACACAAAACATGGAGTGATTAATGAATATACTGCATGTAGGGAGAAGGCTGTTGTAATTGATTTATCTTCTTTAAGAAAATTTGAAATTTTAGGACCAGATGCAGAAGAACTAATGAATTATACATTAACTAGAAATATTAAAAAACTCTCTGTTGGACAGATTGTATATTCAGCAATGTGTTATGACAATGGTACTATGTTTGATGATGGTACTTTATTAAGATTAAGTGAAACAGGGTTTAGGTGGGTCTGTGGGGATGAGTATGCTGGAGAATGGTTAAAAGAGCAAGCTAAGAAGAAAAATTTCAAAGTTCTAATTAAAAATTCAACAGATCAAATAAATAATCTATCTGTTCAAGGGCCAAATAGTAGAAAAATTTTAGAAAAAATAATATTTACTCCACCAACACAGCCAACAATTTCTGAATTACAATGGTTTAGATTCACTATTTGCAGGTTAGAAGAATTAAATGGAATTCCTTTAATTGTTTCAAGGACAGGTTATACAGGAGAACTTGGTTATGAAGTTTGGTGTCATCCTGATCATGCTCCACAAGTTTGGGATAAAATAATTGAAGCAGGTAAAAATGAGGGTTTAATACCAGCAGGATTTGGTGCTTTAGATTTATTAAGGATTGAAGCGGGACTTGTTTTGTTTGGTAATGAATTTGATGGACAACAAGATCCTTTTGAAGCTGGTATAGGTTTCGCTGTGCCTCTTAAGACAAAAACTGATAATTTTATTGGTAGAGAAAATTTAATTAAAAGAAAAGAAAATCCGCAAAAAAAGTTAGTTGGTTTAGAGCTAATCGGGAAAGAAAAGGCTAATCATGGAGACTGTGTTCATATTGGAAGAGCACAGGTTGGTATAGTAACAAGTGCATGCTTGTCCCCAACTTTAGGAAAAAACATTGCTTTATGTAGAATTGATATTGGTCATTCTGAAATAGGTACTGAAGTTGAAATTGGAAAAATTGACGGCCATCAAAAAAGAATTCCAGCTAAGATAGTTGGATTTCCTCACTATGATCCTCAAAAAACTCGTGTAAGATCTTAATGGCAAAAACTACGAAAGATTTATTAGAGTTTTGGGAAGATCAAATGAAGCTTTCTCATATGTCTAGTAATTACTT
Organism: uncultured Pelagibacteraceae bacterium; assembly: GCA_902554765.1. GTDB lineage: Bacteria > Pseudomonadota > Alphaproteobacteria > Pelagibacterales > Pelagibacteraceae > Pelagibacter. The sequence goes on from CACDPY010000003.1 coordinate 12,434, forward strand.
TTTTAGAAAATCGCCCTCTCATTACCATATGATGCTTTTAGTAATGCACGCTTATAAATATCAAGAAAATCTTACTGTTGAGGAATTAAAAACTAAATTATTTAAAACTTCACGTCCAAAATCTGCTTTAATGATTAATGAAGCTTGTGAAAAAGGCTTCTTTTTCCTTGAAAAAACATCAGGTGATCAAAGGAAAAAACATATTAAACCAAGTGTATCTTTTATTGAAGAATTCAATCAATATCTTGAAACTTTAAAAAATTTGAGTTTTTAAAGTCATATAATTTTTACTTATATTTTTTATATATAAAAAAAATTATATATTTAAGTCGCACGAAAAATAAAGATATCTTTATGTCATTACCGACAAAAGCAAAAGTAGTAATTATTGGTGGAGGTATCCACGGTTTAAGTACAGCATGGAAATTATCAGAGACATATAAAAATCCAGGTGACATTGTAGTTTTAGAAAAAAAAGATATTGCTGCAGGTGCAAGCGGAATAGCTTGTGGTGTTGTAAGAAATAATTATTTCCAGCCAGCGATGAGAGAATTGATGGCTCATTCAGTTTCTGTTTGGGAGAGTGATCCTAAAGCATTTAAATATAATGCTGTTGGATATTTACAAATTTCTCCAGAAGTTATGCATAAAGATGTTGCAACGATTTATGAACAACAAAAAGCAATTGGTTATGAGTCAGAATTTATCGAAGGTGAAAAAGATTGTATGAAATATATGAAGGGAATGTTTGATGACTGGCAAGCACAAGGAATTACATCGGTACTTCATGAAAAAAAAGGTGGTTATGCGTTTAATAAGGATTCCATTAAAGCTCTTGAAAACAAATCAACATCAAATGGTGTTCATGTTATTAAAGGTGTAAAAGTAAATGGTTTTAAAAGAGGCAGCAATAGTAAAGCTGTAACAGGAGTTGAAACTGATAAAGGCACTATTGATTGTGAACAAGTAGTTATCGGAGCAGGTCCTTGGGCTAGAGATTTCTGGAACATGTTAGAACTTCCAAAAACTGCTAACATTAAAGGTAAGGATGGTAAAATGCATACAACTAATATGTGGACATATTGGATGTTGCAAGAAGGAGTTATTGGTGTTGAGCCAGATTTTTTAAAGATGAATAATGGCGAACAGCCACCAGTAATTCATGTGGACTCTACCGCTCCATTGTATTCAGATAAAACAAAAAAATTAATAACTGACAAAATTTGGGGAATTTATTATAAGCCTGACATTGAAGGTTTAGGGGTTCAAGGTGGAACATCTCCTTACATTGTAGATAAACATTTTGATGAAGTAAATGTTGATCCATATGGAATTGAATCTCCAGAATACCAGACAACTGAAGCATTTAATGATATGTGGTGTTCTGCTTTAGCGCATTGTCAAAAAAGATTTGAAGGTAAGTCTGATCTTTATAGAAAAGGTCCATCAGGTGGCCTTGGATGTATGACGCCAGACTCTTTTCCAATCTTTGATAGATTTTTAGAAAACGTTTATATGATTGCAGATGCCAATCATGGTTACAAAATGATTGGAGTTGGTGAATTAGTGGCAAAAGAAATTTTAGGACAAGAAAGTGACTTGTTGAAACCTTTTAGATTCAACCGATACGAGAAGGGTGAACTTCACCCTACTTCGAACAGTCCGTTTCCTTGGAGCTAGTTTATCTAAGTAGACAGACGTTTTTTTTTCAGTTACCTTTTTGAACTAAAAATTCTTAACAGAGGGGAATATGACTGATCTTGAAAAACACGTTAACCAACCAGGAAGAGCAAAATTAGTAAAAAAAGTTAGAGATAAAATTGATGAGTTAGGAATAACTTATATTTATTTTCAATTCATTTCAGTTACTGGAAGAGTGGTTGGTAAGGGAATTCCTGCAGATCATTGGGAAAGAACTGCTGAAAAAGGATTTCAATTAGTGTACGGAGCAACAGCAAATTTATTTTTGGATCGTCATAACAATTACATTGGATATGGGCCTGAAGCTAAAGAATTAGTTGGTATTCCTGATCCTGAAACTTTTGTTCAATTACCTTGGGACAAAAGAGTTGCAAGAGTTTTTTGTACTTGTTTTAGAAACAGAGAAGAAAGAGAAAATCCAGGTGGACATTTAACTTCTGACTGTAGAGGAAATTTAAGAATAATTGCTGAAGAATTTAAGAAAAAGCATGGTTATCAAATGAGAGTTGGTACAGAACCTGAAATGATGTGGTTAACTAAAAATGAAGATGGTACACCGACTGGTAAAGGTTTTTCAAAACCGTTCTGTTATCATATTGATCAGTTTGAATCATTAAGACCGGTTTTTATGAAGGTTATTGAATATGCTAATGCAATGGGTCTTGATATGATCCAAGGTGATCATGAAGATGCGCCAGGTCAATTAGAATTAAACTGGATGTACGATGATGTGCTAAGAAATGCTGATAGACTTTCAACTTATAGACAAATTTGTGCACAAGTTGCTCGAGAACATGGTTTAATTGCATGTTTCATGACAAAACCATTTATGGGAGTTTCTGCTAGCGGATGTCACACTAACATGTCACTTTGGAAAGGTGGAAAAGATGTTGTTAATAAGTTAGGACATAAATCATTACCAGGTGTTGAAGAGGTATTTACTTATGTTGAAGGCGGTACAAACACTTTTATGCCTGATACTAAAGATATGCAGCTTCCAGGAAAAGTTGGTCTACAATCTATTGGTGGTATTATGAAACATTTGCCAGCTCTAACAGCTATTGGATCATCGACGGTTAATTCTTATAGAAGATTATGGGACCAAGGTTTTTGGGCACCGGTTTATGCTGATTGGGGATTTCAAAATAGAACTTGTGGACTAAGAGTTTCTGCACCAGGAAGATTTGAATATAGATCAGTAGACTCTATGCATAACCCTTATTTAATGGGTGCTGCATTACTTAAAACTATGGATGATGGTATTTCAAATAAAATTGATCCAGGTAAACCAGAGTCTAGAAATATTTATGAAGCTCAAAAAGCTGGTAAAGATGTTAAAAAGTTACCTTTAAGTTTAGGTGAAGCGTTAGACAGATTGTCTGAAGATAAAGTGGTTCAATCTGCAATGCCTGATGAGATGTATAAAATATTTCATTGGTATAAAAACGATGAATGGGAAAAATTTTTAGGAGCAACAACTCAATGGGATCTAGATACCTATCTAGATTGTCTACCATAGAATTTAGAATTAGAGAGAGGAAAAGATATGTGCGGAATTGCGGGATTAATACATAGAGGTAAATCTTCAAAAGTTGGTCATGAGTTACAAGGAATGCTACAAGCTCTAAAGCATAGAGGTGAAGACTCTACTGGTTATGCTTTGTACGGTGACACAGAGGGTAAAAATTTTATCATGAGGGTCAAAGTAGGTGAAAACGTTGGTGAAGGAAGTTCATCGATTGCTGAGGATGTGTCTGTTTACGATGAGAGAAAAAAAATTGTTGAATCTTATCTTTCTGAAATGGGTGCAAAAATTGTAAAGGAAGAAAGAATTTTACCATACTCTTTAAGATATGAAGTTGAGTATGACAAAAAAGATTTATTAGAATTTTCACAAAAAATTGAGAGTATTCCTGGTGTTGAAATACTTTCTATGGGTAAATCTTTAGAGGTAATTAAAGATTTAGGAAATGCTAAAATGGTTTGTGATAGATATAATCTAGATAAAGTTGTTGGAACTCATGCAATTGGTCATGCTAGAATGGCAACTGAGTCAGGTGTAGATATTAAGTCTGCTCATCCTTTTTGGGGCTATCCTTTTAGTGATGTATCTGTTGTTCATAATGGCCAGCTAACAAATTATTGGAATAATAGAAGAGCTTTAGAAAATAAAGGCATGAGATTTATGTCAGAGTGTGACTCTGAATTAATAGCTGTTTATATTGCTGAAAAAATGAGAGATGGGGCATCTTTAGAAGAGGGAATGAAAGAGTCTTTAACAGGTTTGGATGGGGTGTTTACTTACTTTGTAGCAACTAAAGACTCATTAGGTATGGCAAAAGACACCATGGCAGCAAAACCTCTGGTCCTTTATGAATCAGATGATTTAGTTGCAATGGGATCAGAAGAAATAGCAATCAGATCAATTTTACCACAAGAAATTGACACTTATGATCCTTTTGATGGGGAGGTTAAAGTATGGCAAATTTAAAAACTACTGAGAAAAAAACAAAATCTCAGGCAATGGGTATGCATACTGAAGTTTTAACAGGAAGAACTCAACAAAAGTTTTTTAATCCTGATGAAGCCGAAAATTTTTATTACTTTGGAACTTATGATGTGGACTTTAATAAAAGAACAGATCTTGATGTAAAAGATATGACTGCAGCAGAGGCCAATAAGAAAATAGATAGTTTAATGAGTGAGGGTTATGGAACAATTGTAATAAAAAACCCTCAAGGTAAACATAGTTTAGGTGTTGGTATACTAAATAAATTAAATTTAATTTTCGAAGGAAGTTTAGGATACTTTGGAATGGGATCTTGCGATGGTCCTATTGTGAGAATTAATGGAAGAGTTGGTTGGTCTTGTGCTGAAAATTTAATGGCAGGAAAAGTAGTAATTGAGAAAAACGCTGGTTCTTGCTTTGGAGCAGCAATAAGAGGTGGTGACTTAATTTGCAAAGGTAGTGTCGGTGCTAGAACAGGTATCGATATGAAGGGTGGAACTATAATTATTGGTGGAGATGCGGGAGCATTTACAGGTTTTATGATGCAAAGAGGAAGAATAATTATTTTAGGTGATGTTGGAATTAACTTAGGTGACTCTATGTATGATGGGACAATTTTCGTAGGTGGAGAAATTGGTTCATATGGTAGTGATGCTGTAGATGCTGAACTTACGAAAAGTGACCAAGATTGGCTCAAAAGAAAATTAAAAGTTGCTGAGATTGGTGAAAATTTTGATGTTAGTAAAATGAAAAAAATAGTAGCTGGTAAAAAACTTTGGAATTATGACAATTTAGAACCTACTGAGAAAAAGGGAGCAATCTAATGGCAAAAAGAAAAATGAAGAAAAAATCAAATGGTAAAGGGGTTGGTGGAAAAGCTGATGTTCATGCGCATGAAGAGGGTAAAAGAAATAAAAGCTTACTTGGACACAATGCTATTTTTACTCCGGAAGTAATAGACGATATTCATATAAAAGCACAGTTAGGAAGATACAGAATGCGTGGAATGGCACTAATGAAAAAAATTCCTACTTTTGATGATTTAGTTTTCTTGCCAGGAACTCTTACAAGGTTTGTAATTGAAGGTTATAGAGAAAAGTGTGAGACTAAAACTATAATTGGTCCAAGATGTGAAAACCCAATAGAATTAGATATTCCTGTTTATATTACTGGTATGAGTTTTGGTGCGCTTTCTTATGAAGCAAAAACTGCTTTAGCAAGAGGTGCAACAATGGCTGGAAGTGCAACTTGTTCTGGAGAAGGTGGAATGATTCCTGATGAAAGAAGGTATTCAGAAAAATGGTACTATCAATGTATCCAATCTAGATACGGTTTTAATCCTCATCATGCTCAACTTGCTGATGGTATTGAAGTGTTTATTGGCCAAGGTCAAAAAGTTGGAATGGGTGGACATTTAATGGGTCAGAAAGTAACTGACCAAGTCGCAGAGATGAGATCATTGCCATCTGGTATTGACCAAAGGTCACCAGCAAGACATCCTGACTGGTTAGGTCCAGATGACTTAGCCTTAAAAGTTGAAGAATTAAGACAATTAACAAAAAACAAAGTCCCAATTCAACTAAAACTTGGAGCATCAAAAGTTTATGATGATGTTCGTATGGCAGCAAAATGTGATCCTGACTCTATTTATTTAGATGGTATGGAAGGTTCCACTGGAGCTGGTCCACATATCGCTGCTGCAAACACTGGTATTCCAGGAATTGCTGCAATAAGAGAAGCTAGAAGAGCAATTGACGATGTAGGTAAAACTGGGAAAGTTACTTTGATTTACGCAGGTGGTGTTAGAGATGGTGCTGATATGGCAAAAGCTCTAGCGTTAGGAGCTGATGCGATTGCAATAGGTACTGGATCAATGATTGCTTTAAACTGCAATAAAGATATTCCAGAAGCAAATTTTGAAAAAGAAATGGGAGTTAAAGCTGGTGAATGTTATCACTGTCATACTGGCAGATGTCCAGTTGGTGTTGCAACTCAAGATCCAAAATTAAGAGCAAGATTAAATCCTGATGATGCTGCATTAAGAGTGTATAATTATTTACACTCAATGACTTTAGAGGCTCAACTTCTAGCAAGAGCATGTGGTAAAACTAATATTCACTCTTTAGAGCCTGAAGATTTAGCTGCCTTAACATCTGAAGCATCCGCTTTAGCTAAAGTGCCTTTAGCAGGAACTAACTATACTGTTGGCGTAGATAACTATCATAAAATATAATAGAGGTATTAATGGCCAAGAAAAAAAATAAAAAAGCTAAAAACAAACCAAAAAAAGAAAAGAAAATGAAGCTTGGTACCTTTAAAGAAACTGCTAGAGAAAAACTAATTGGCCAACATATCGGTTATAGATATGATGTAAATTTACTTCCAGATTATAAAAAGATAACACCATTCCTTAAGAAGTATGTTGAGGCTATGGGTTGGGATGATTTAAACTGGTTAGAAGATGTTCATATGGGTTATGAAGAAGGTAGACCTGCTGTGTTCTGTAGAAATGCAAACGGTTGGGTTACAATTCCAAAATCTATAAAATTACCAGAAAATCAACAAGATAGAGATATGATAGCAAGAGAGTTATTGGTTAAATTTCAAATGTCTCCAAAACATCCTCTTGTTGATTTAAAAAAAGCTTACTTAAAATTTTAATTACACAATCTAAAGTTGATTTTATTTTACAAACCTTCTGTTTGTAATAGGTTTTAAGAGATAGTTTCGTTTGTCACGCCCTTAGAAATTTTATAGGGTTTTAGAAACTAATTAAGGAGAGGATATGACTGATCAGTTAGGTGCTCTTACAACAATATTTACAGAATTTTACTACTGGGTAACAGTGGTATTGATGTTTTTAATTCACGTCGGTTTCTGTATGTATGAAGTTGGAGCTTCTCGATACAAACATCACCAACACACTCTTATGAAAAATACAATGCTAATACCATTGGTAACAGTAACTTGGTTTTTCTTTGGTTGGTGGATTTACTGGGCATTCCCAACAGGACCGGGAATAGCACCTTCAATAATGAATGAAAGCACAGCTCTTATCACTGATGAGAGTACTTTTAGTGCTAAATGGTACTTGGCTAACACAGAGTATATGGCGATTAACTTGGGTGACCACATAAGTGGTGTATTCTGGGCTGCGTTCTTACTATTCTCATGGACAGCTGCTTCTATAGTTTCAGGAGCAATCATTGAAAGAATAACAACTTTTGCATTTGGTATTTTAGCAATTGCTATTGGATCTGTTTTTTGGACAATTGATGCTGCTTGGGGATGGCACTTTGATGGATGGATGCTTAAAATTTTAGGATACCATGATGCTTATGCGTCAGGAGTAATTCACGCAATCGCAGGTGGATTTGCTTTAGGTGTTCTATGTGTTTTAGGACCACGAATTGGTAAATTCTCATCAAGTGGTGAACCAAGAAATATAGGACCAAGAAACCCTTGGCTAGTTACAGTTGGATTATTTTTAATTTATACTGGTTTCTGGGGATTTTACGCGGCATGTAATATACCAATCTTTGACCTTGGACCCGAATATGGGATGGAAGGTGTAACTTATTGGACAGCTACAAACATATACGTAACCCCTACTACACTTAGTGGTATTACTTTTAATTTCTTGATGTCGTTATCAGGTGGATTATTAGCTGGTTATTGGATTGCTAAAGGTGATCCATTCTGGACATACTCAAGTGGACTAGCAGGTGTTATCTGTGCTTCAGCTGGAAATGATTTATATCATCCAATTCAAGCAATGATTATTGGTATGATCGGTGTTGTGATTGCATACAAACTACATTACTGGGTTGAGCGTAAGTTCAAAATTGATGATGCAGTTGGTGCAGTAGCAGTACATGGTTATGCTGGTTTTGTTGGTTTAGTAATTTGTGGTTTTGTCTTAAATGGTTATCCATCATCTGGTTACAGTGTTGGCGCTATGTGGGACGGAACAACTTATGCATCAATTAATCCATTGGGGCAATTCTTAGGAGCAATAATAATGTTTGGTGTTCTTGGAATGCTACCAGGTTATGTGATAGCTAAAGTACTTCATGGAATGGGTAAATTAAGAATCCCACGAGATGTTGAAATAGCTGGACTTGACTATGAAATGATGGAATCTGCTAAGAAAGATGAAAGAGCAGTTTCATCCGCAACCAGGTAAAGGAGATAAAATATGGCTACAGTTACAAACTGGATCGATCACCTAAACAAACCTGCTGAGGAAGTTGCAGGGGCTGTTTATCCTGGTGCTGGATCAATGGAAACGACACTAGTTATTATTGGTATCGTTTTATGGTTAGGTTGGCATGTCTTGACTGCAAGATCTGAAAGTGATGAACTTGAAAGATTGTCAAGAAAAAGACATGGTGCTAATGATCATAAAAGCAATGTTACCGAATGGTAATTTAAAATAAAATTTGGGCGCTACTTAATTGTAGTGCCCTTTTTTAATTCATAATCTTAAATGTCTGAAAAAAATAATAACGAAGAATTAAGACCAACTAAAATGCGTGGGGTTGCATTCCCTAAAGCAAAATATGGAGTTATATTAGCAGTGATTATAATTATTGTTGTAAATATTATATATTACAAAGAAAGTATTTTTTCTTTTTTTAAATAACTATGATAATTTAATTCATGCCAAAAAACTTATTCAAAATTGCTAAAGAAAAAAAAATAAAATATTTTTTAATTAGCTTTGTAGACTTGTTTGGAGTATTAAGGTCAAAATTAGTCCCAACACGAGCCATTAAAGAAATGCAGGAAGCTGGTGCTGGCTTTGCTGGTTTTGCGGCATGGTTAGATATGTCTCCAGCAGACTCTGACATGTTTGGTATTCCAGATCCTGATAGTCTTATTCAATTACCATGGAATAAAGAAGTGGGTTGGTTAGCATCAGATCTTTGGATGAATGGAAAACCTGTAGAAGCATCTCCAAGAATAATGCTAAAAAATCAAATTAAAAGATTAGAGAAAAAAGATCTGATAATGAAGTCAGGAGTTGAATGTGAGTATTTTCTGATTTCACCAGATGGGAATTCAATAGCAGATCCACGAGATACTCAATCAAAACCTTGTTATGATCAATCAGCACTAATGAGAAGATATGATTTAATAAAAGAAATATGTGACTGTATGATTGAAATGGGATGGGGACCTTATCAAAATGACCACGAGGATGCTAATGGCCAATTTGAAATGAATTGGGATTATGATGATTGTTTAATAACTGCAGATAGACACACTTTTTTTAAGTTCATGGTAAAAACAATTGCTGAAAAACATGGATTAAGGGCTACATTTATGCCTAAACCATTTGAAAATTTAACTGGCAATGGATGTCATGCTCACATTTCTGTTTGGGATGGAAAAATAAATAAATTTTTGGATAAGTCAGATAATTTAGGTTTAAGTAAAATGGCTTACAATTTTCTTGGTGGAGTTATAAAAAATGCATCTTCATTATCTGCTTTTTTTAATCCTACAATTAACAGTTATAGAAGAATAAATGCTCCTCCAACAAAATCAGGAGCATCATGGTCACCAAGTAGTATTTCTTATACTGGCAATAATAGAACTCATATGATTAGAATTCCCGATCCGGGAAGATTTGAATTAAGATTAATGGATGGATCAGCAAATCCTTATTTATTGCAGGCAAGTGTATTAGCTGCGGGTTTGGATGGTTTAAAAAATAAGATTGATCCAGGTAAACCACTTAATTGCAATATGTATGAAGATCATGAAAAATATCCTGATCTTCCAAAACTTCCAAATGAATTAGATCAATCACTAGCAGAACTTAAAAATAATAAAGATATTAATGATGCTTTCGGTAAAGAAGTAATAAACAGTTATATCAAGCTAAGAAATTCCGAACTTAAAGAATTCAAACAGAAAGAAACTTTTGATAAAACCAAACCTATTACTAGGTGGGAACAAGATAATACGCTAGACTGTTAGAATATGACAATTTTATCTAATGGCCATTTGTGGAAACACAGTGAGTTTATTGAAAATAAAAATTTTTCTTTTAATAAAAACAAAATTTTAAGCTCATTATCTAAAAAAGATATTGATGATGCTTACTTAAGTATTTCTAGTTGGGAAGGGTATTCTCCAACACCACTAATTGAATTAAATAAACTTTCAAAAGAACTAAACTTAAATAAAATTTTTTATAAAGATGAAAGTAAAAGATTTGACCTTAAATCTTTTAAAGCTCTTGGTGGGGCTTATGCAGTAGAAAAAGTTTCTAAAGGAAATAAAGATATTGTAGTTGCAACTGCAACAGCAGGTAACCATGGTAGGTCTGTTGCTTGGGGAGCAAGAAGACTTGGGCTTAAATGTAAAATTTTTATTAGTGAGTTTGTGAGTGATGCTAGAGGACAAGCAATGGCTGACCTTGGTGCTGATGTTGTAAAAGTCAAAGGGAATTATGAAAAATCATTAATTGAGTGCATTAAACAATCAACGGATAATAACTGGCAAATAGTTCAAGATGTTGCCTGGAAAGATTACATGATTGTTCCAAAATATACCATGGCAGGTTATACGGTTATGATGAAGGAAATTGTTGATCAGATTAACAAAAATAAAATTACTCATATAATTTTGCAAGCAGGTGTGGGTGGCATGGCAGGAGCAATGGTAGCAGGTATAGCAAGATATCTTGATAATGTCCCAACTACTATAACTGTAGAGCCAGATAGTGCGGCATGTGTATTAGAGAGTATTAGAACAGGTAAAATAGAAAAAATTGATATTAAAAGAGAAAGCTTAATGGGTGGAATGTCATGTGGAGAAGTATCATTGGTCCCATGGAGCATTTTAAAAAATTCTGTTAAATATTGTATTAGCTTACCTGATGATGATATTGCAAAAACAATGAAATTACTTGGAAATGCAAGTTTTAGTAAAGAGAAAATAATTGCTGGAGAAAATTCTGCTCCTGGCGTAATCAGTTTAATTACAAGTTGTGAGGATGAAAAAATAAAAGAAAAAATTGGATTAAATAAAGACTCAAATGTAATGTTAATTGGTTGTGAGGGAGATACAGACCAGAAAATGTATCAAAAACTAATAAATCAATAAAAGATTTAATGAAAAAAATTCTCAAAAAAAAAGTTGATAATCTAGATTTTTATAAAATTTTTAAACCAGAACTAACACCAAAAAAAATGATGGAGTTAGGTGTTTTTGGAGGTGCTTATTTTGGATTGAATGTAAAAGAATATCCAAAAACATGGTTTAAAAATGTAACTCTAAGTAAAACCTTTGATGTAAACTTAAACAGGTTCAAGATCGTATCAGGATTATCTAGAGAACATTGGATTGAAAAAGGATGGATTTTTAAAGAAGATCCTCTAGGTTGGTTTCAATGGTATTGTAGATTTACTAATGGAAGACGAATTCCTCATATTGACGAAATTCAAATTAAAAGATGGAAAAATTTTAGAAGGCACGTTTTAGCAATTGAAAAAAATTGTGAAAAAGGTGATTTAGGATGCAGAAAAAGACAAAGGCAGGCTATTTTACAATGGGCTTACAATCCTTATAGATAAAAAATATCAGTCACCTAAAAAATGAAATGTTATTTTTCTTGATTGAGAGTTCAAACGATGTTCAAAAAGGTATAAGCCTTGCCAAGTCCCAAGTATAATTTCACCATCTTTAATACTAAGAGTAATTTGATTATTTGTTAAAGATGACTTTATATGAGAAGGCATATCATCTTTACCTTCTGCTGTATGAGTATAAAGAGAATTATCCATTGGAGCTATCTTGTTAAAAAAATTTATCAAGTCTATTTGTACATCGGGATCTGCATTTTCTTGAACAATCAATGATGCACTAGTGTGTTGAATATTTAAATTCAATACACCATTTTTAAATTCATTTTTTTTTATCCAATCAATTGTTTGGTCAGTGAACTCATAAAGTTTTTGACCTTTAGTGTTTATTATTAAATCAAAAAATTTTTGTTTCATATTCTAATTATAATTCATCGAAGTTAACTCATACAAACGGCTGATTGTTCTTTTAAAAGGTTCTTTTATACTTTTTGCAGAATTAATTTTATCTAAATTTATATTAGATGTAATCATTAAAGGTATTTTTTTCTCATAAATTATATCAATAAAAGTTATAAATCTTTGTTGTTGATTTGAATTATCTTCATTGAAATCAGGTAAATTTTCAATAAAAATAAAATTACAATTATTTGCAATACTTATATAATCTTCAGATCCTAAATTTCTTTCACATAATTCCTTGAAATCAAATTTTACTATTCCCTCAAAAAAACTTTTCATTTCTAATTTACGTCCTTTTATCTCTAAAACTTTTTTTGTTTTATTTCTATTTTTCGTAATTCCCCTAAAAAATTTATTAAATTTAAAATTATTAGATTGAATAATTGGAGACAAAAATCTATCTAAATTTTTATTTTTACTGGAACGATAATCATCATTAATGATTAATTCTTTTTCATTTGAGTGATTTTCTAAAACTTTTAAAAAAGGGATAAATTGATCTCTTTGTAAACCATCCTTATAAAGATCTTTTATTCTTATATTTGATGAAAAAATTACTTTTATATTTGCTTCAAATATTTTTTTAAATAATTTACCTAAAATCATCGCATCAACGATATTAGTAACCTGAAATTCATCAAAATATATTATCTTAACTTTTTTACTCAAGTCTCTCACAAATAAATCTATTCCATTTTTTTCATTCTTATTATCAAAAATAAAATTATGAAATTTAATCATAAACTCATTAAAATGAAGTCTAAGTTTTCTTTCACTTATATTATTAAAGAAAAAATCTAATATCATCGTTTTACCTACACCAACATCTCCAACAAGATAAAAAGCTAATTTGTTTCTTTTATTTTTAAAAAATTTAGTTAATAAATTTTGATTGAAATTATTTTTGTAATAATCATTTAAATTATCAATTATCTTTAATTGATTTTTATTAATTTCAAAATTATTATTTTTACAATATTTTAAAAAAGAAAAACTTAAATTCATTTTTTTGTTTTAAAATCTATTCCATACTCTGATCTGGGTCCTTTTCTCAATCCAAATGGTCCAGAGAGAAATAAAGTTAAAGGTTTGGTGCCTGGCTTAAGATCAACTCTATGTAAGTTATTTGCTGATCTAAATCCAATGTATCCTGGGGGTCTCCAATATCTGCCTGTCTTTAAAGTTTCCCAGTATCCTCCTCTTAGAATAATAGTAATATAAGGAAATGTATGGTTATGTACACCATCACCATGATCGTCAGCTAACATTTCGTGTATTAATATATTGAATGGAAACCATTTAGGACGATGTCTTAGAAGAACATAATATCTATTCATCCAAGGTTTAGCCTCATGAAAATTTGGATGTGATGGTCCTCTATCTAAAACTACTTTTTTTCTTCCCAACTTATCAAGAAGTTTTAACAGCATTTTAATTCAATCTTATTATAGAATTATCTTTTACTAAAAGTATCTTTTTATTAAACACAAATGGTTTAGATATTCTATGTTTGTCAATTTTAGATAAACTTTCGGTTTTTCCACTCGCAATATTAATAGTCAAAAGTCTTCCTTTGTTAGTTGAAAGAAACATCTTATCGTAGCTAAGAACAAAACCGATTGGTTTAATACTTTCCCGCTTTTTTGGTTTAAAAACATTAAATACGTCTGTAATTCTTACAATATTTCCTGTCATTCTTTCAATTACAAAAAAATATCCCTCATTTGAAACTGTAAATAAAAATTTATCATAAAAAACTGGTCTCACATTAGAGTTAATTTCTTGCTTCCAATTGATAAGACCGTTTTCTGAATTCATTGAAAAAAATTCATTCCGATTATTCGAAAAGACTAAATTATTTTTTCTTATTACTAAATCCGACATTACTAAACTAAATGCATTTTCATAAATTTCACTACTTTGTGTTGGAGTTTGCCAAATTAAAGAACCAGTATTTAAATCAACAGAAATTACATCACCTATTGAATTATTAAAAATAACGTTATCATCTTTAATTGCAATTGAATTTATTTTTGTAGACTTTAAGAAGGTATTTTCAGAATTAAATTTCCATAATTCTGAACCATCCTTAAGAGAAAAACATCTCAATATATTGTTTAAATCAATTGCAACAATTTTATTTTTTGAAATCTTTATTTGAGAATTAAATGGGTTGAAATTTGTTTTTGACCAAAGCAAATTTCCTGTATTCAAGTTTACAGCATAGAACTTTCCAATATTGTCAAAAATAACTAGGGTATCTCCATTATTAGCTAAGGTTAATATTGGATTAAGCTTTTTTTCTTGCTTTGAGTAATAATTTTTTTTCCATAATAATTTAAAATTTTCATCAAATTTAAGTATGTTGCCTTTATCATCAAAAAAAATAAAATTCTTTCCATCAAAACTAATTTCTGGCTCAAAATAATTAAAGTTTTTAATCTTTTTAAATTTGAATTTTGATTGACTTTTAATCTCTTTATTAATTTCATAAATTCCTAAATCATTTGTAAGATATGCTTTTTTGAAATTTCTTTTATTAAATTTTGATAACTTTAATCTTACGTTAGAATTAAATTCTTTTTTTAAAACTTCTTTTTTCTCAAATACAGTAATTAAATTTTTGTCGATTGATTCTATTTTTTCATCTTTAGTCCAAAAATCTATCTTGGTAAAAGAGCAGCTTACTGAAAAAAATAACGAAATTAATAAAATAATTTTAATCACTTAAATCTCTATTAAGTCTTTTTCTTGCCTCTATTAATAAATCTTGGTTAGCATTCTCTAAATTCACTAATTGATTAAAAAAATCTTTTGATTTTTGTTTTTCATCTTTTGCATAAAAATATTCTGAAATTAAGTATAAAGCATGTGATTTCCATACACTCTCAGAATTTATCAATGGATTTAAAATTTTGAGTAAATTATTTTCAGTAATTTCATCAGCATTGAATAGTGCTTTTTTATAAATTATTAAATTCTTAATTTCTTCTTCAAGAGATGTTTTATTTATTAAAATATCAAACAATTCGTTAATTTTATTTTTATCGTTAGTTAAATCTTTATCTATTATAAAATATAAAGATAATGGTGAGTAAGTCGGATCTTTTTCAAGAACAATTTCTTTTAAATTATTAAAAGTTTTATCTTTGTTGCTTGCTTTGTACTCAATTATAGAAAGATTATAAAGATTTGAAATTTTCTTTTTCTTGATATCTTTAAATTCACCATATCCAAAAATAGAAAATACAATTAACAAAAATATTAAAATAACGTAGATAATCTTTTTTTTATTTTCTAAAAAAAAATTTTTTATTTTTTCATGACGAGTTTTAGTGTCTATAATTGATACTTCTTCATCCATAGTTAAATCATATTTCGAAGAACATATTGAAGTATGCCTCCATTTTTATAATATTCTAATTCATTTTTAGTATCTATCCTACATAATGTTTCAACAATCTTTATATCACCAGTCAAATACTTTATTTCTAATTTAACTTTGTCAGATGGTTTAATACCTTTTTCAATATCAACTACACTTATTAATTCTGAACCTAATAATTTTAAGTTTATCCTGTTAACATTATCAATAAATTGTAATGGTAAAATACCCATACCAATTAAATTTGATCTATGAATTCTTTCAAAACTTTCTGCGATTACAGCTTTTACTCCAAGTAATTTAGTTCCTTTTGCTGCCCAATCTCTAGATGACCCTGTTCCATATTCCTTACCACCAATTACAACCAAATCTGTTCCTCTCTTTTTATACTCCACAACTGCATCATAAACTGGCATTACTTTTGCTTCTGGATAGAGTTTTGTATATCCCCCTTCTGTTCCTGGGGCCATTTCGTTTCTTATTCTTATATTTGCAAAAGTACCTCTCATCATTACCTCGTGATTTCCCCTTCTTGATCCATAAGAATTATAATCTTTAGGCAATATCTGGTGTTCCATAAAATATTCACCTGTTGGACTTTCTTTTTGAATATTACCAGCAGGTGAAATATGATCAGTTGTTACCATGTCTCCTAAAATTAACAAAGGTCTTGCATCTTTAATCTTTTTAAACCCTTCTGGCTGATCTGGTAGGTTGTCAAAAAATGGAGGTTTTTTTACATAAGTTGAGTTCTCTTCCCAATTATAAATACTACTTTTTTCAGTTTTAATCTGTTGCCATTGCTTTGGTCCTTCCGAAACATTTGAATATCTTTTAACAAACATTTCAGCATTTAATGCTAGTTTTAAAGTTTCCTCTATTTCTTTGTTTGATGGCCAAATATCTTTCATAAAAATTTCTTTTCCATTCTTATTTTTTCCTAAAGAGTCTTTGTATAAATCAAACTCCATGTGACCAGCCAATGCATAAGCTACTACCAAAGGAGGTGATGCTAAATAATTTGCTTTAATATGTGGTGATATTCTTCCTTCAAAATTTCTATTTCCTGACAAAACTGAGACTGCATAAATATTTTCTTTTTGTATTGCTTCTACTATATTATCAGATAGTGGGCCTGAATTCCCAATACAAGTGGTACAACCGTAGCCCACAAGATTAAAGCCAAGTTTATCTAAATATACATTTAAACCTGCTTTTTTTAAGTAATCTGTGACAACTTGAGATCCTGGTGCTAATGATGTTTTAACCCAAGGTTTAACTTCTAAACCTAATTCCACTGCTTTTTTTGCAAGTAATCCTGCTCCAATAAGTACATTCGGATTAGATGTATTTGTACACGAAGTTATTGCTGCAATTAAAATTGATCCATCTTTAATTTCATAATCTGTATTTGGAACCTTTGAAACAGAAATGTTATTTCTTTTTGTAATTTCAGAATAACTTTTTTTAAAACTTTTAGAAGCGTCTGTAAGTAAAACTTTATCTTGTGGTCTTTTAGGACCTGAAATTGTGGGCACTATGGTAGACATATCTAAAGTTAAAGTGTCTGAAAACTCAATATCATCACTTGCCCATAATCCTTGAATTTTTGCATATTCCTCAACAATATTAACGATTGACTGACTCCTTCCTGAAAATTTTAAGTATTTTAAAGTTTCATTATCAATTGGAAAAAAACCACATGTCGCACCATACTCAGGTGCCATATTAGCTATAGTTGCACGATCTGCTAATGTTAAATTTTTTAATCCTTCTCCAAAAAATTCAACAAATTTACCAACCACACCTTTGTCTCTAAGCATCTTAACAACTGTTAAAACTAAATCAGTTGCAGTTGTTCCTTCGGGCATTTTATTCTTTACTTCAAATCCTATTACTTCAGGAATCAACATAGATATTGGTTGACCTAACATACCAGCTTCAGCCTCTATACCACCAACACCCCAGCCAAGAACTGATAAACCATTCACCATAGTCGTATGACTATCGGTTCCAACTAATGTGTCTGGAAAAAGATAATTTTCACCATTAAACTCATCGCTCCAAACTACTTTGGACAAATACTCTAAATTTACTTGATGGCAAATACCTGTTCCAGGTGGAACAATTCTAAAATTATTAAATGCTTGTTGTCCCCACTTTAAAAAAGAATATCTTTCACCATTTCTATTAAATTCAATCTCTACATTTTTATCAAAAGAATCTGCTTTTGCAGATTGATCAACTTGCACTGAATGATCTATTACTAAATCAACAGCAGAAAGAGGATTAATTGTATTAGGGTCTTTATTTTTTTCTTTAACAGCTTCACGCATTGCAGCTAAATCTGCGACTGCAGGGATACCTGTATAATCCTGAAGTAAAACTCTTGCGGGTCTATATGCAATCTCAGTTTTGGATTTTTTTTCCTTAAGCCAGTTTTTAATTGCTTCAATTTGACTTTTATTTACAGATAAGTCGTCCTCGTATCTAAGGAGATTTTCAAGAAGCACTTTAAGCGATTTGGGTAATTTTGATATACCGTCTAAGCCATTAGACTCAGCTTTTTGAAGAGAAAAAATTTTAAATTTTTTATCATTAATTTTTATATCAGTTAATGAGTTGTATGAATTTTTTGTCCCTGGTTTCATATTTTATATATAAAATGTAATAATGCTTAATAAAAGAAGCACTGACATAACACAATTAAAGTATTTAATAAATTTATCATTTGTCGCGAATTTTCTAAGATATTTGCCTACAAATGTCCAAAAAGTAATACTACTAAGAGATACTAGAAACGCAAACACAATAACTTGAGTCGCATAATTTAAATAATACTCTCCTTGTTCAACATAAGTTGAAACGATTATTATTCCAATTAATACACCTTTTGGATTAAAAAACTGAAATAAAAAAGTTTCTATGAATTTGACTGGATTATTACTTTTATTTTCTCTATCTATTTTTGATACATAAATTTTATAAGACAAATAAATTAAAAATAAACTTCCAAGATATTTTAAAAAATCTTGTATAATTGGAAATATCTTAAACACATTAACTAAACCGACTATTAATAAAAAAATTAAAAAAGTAAATCCTAAAGTAACTCCAAAAATATGGGGTAATGTTTTCTTTATTCCAAAATTAAAACCTGAGTATGATGCAATTACATTATTTGGGCCAGGGGTATATGCAGCTACTATCCAAAATAAAGCCATAGATAATATTTCAGGATGCATCAATTCAAGCTACAGGAAGACCATTTTCAGATTTCTGAGAAGGATGTAATAAAATCACTTTTCCATCTTTATCAATTGAACCTAAGATTAAAACTTGAGAGACTATTCCAGCAATATTTTTTTCAGCAAAGTTACATACACCTATGACTTGTTTACCTTTCAAATTTTCCTCATTATAGTAATGTGTAATTTGAGCAGAGGATTGTTTGATACCAATTTCATCGCCAAAATCTACCTCAATGACTAAAGAGGGTTTTCTAGCTTTCTCATTTTTTTTGACTGAAATTACAGTTCCAACTCTAATATCAACTTTATCAAAAATATCATATGTTATTTGTTCTTTCATAAATGCAATATTTATATTAATTATTAGTTATGAGTACAGAAGTTAATTTAAAGGAGTTATATAACAATTCAGTTCAGATTTTAACTGATCTAATAGGTTTTAGAACAATTTCTGGAGAAGATAATAGTGCTTTAATAAATTATTGTGAAGACTATCTGCATAAGTTAGGTGCCTCATCTTTTAAAACGTTTGATAAAGAAAAAAAAAGAGTAAATCTTTTTGCCACTTTAAAAGCAAAAAAAACTAATGGTGTAAAACCAATAATTTTATCAGGACATACAGATACGGTGCCAGTTTCAAAAAGTTGGAGCACTGATCCATTCAAAGCTACTATAAAGGGTGACAAGCTTTATGGTAGAGGTTCGTGTGATATGAAAGGTTTTATAGCTTGCACTTTAGCGTTCGCTCCTATTTATGCTAAAATAGATTTAAATAGAGATATTCATTTTTGTTTTACTTTTGATGAGGAAACAGCTTGTTTAGGAGCTCCAATATTAATTGAAGAATTAAAAAAAAGAAAAATTCAAGATGGTATTTGCATAATAGGTGAACCAACAAAAATGAAAATTATTGATGCTCATAAAGGATGTTATGAGTACACAACTTATTTTGAGGGTTTGGCGGGTCATAGTTCAGCACCTCACAAGGGAGTGAGTGCAGTAGAATTTGCTGCAAGATATGCAAATAGATTAATTGAACTTAGAGAACAACTTAAAAAAAGATCTCCAAAAGACTCAATTTTTGATCCTCCGTTCTCAACTTTACAAGTAGGTGGAATTTTTGGTGGAATAGCACACAATGTAATTGCAGATAAATGCCATATCAATTGGGAAACAAGACCAGTTATTAAAGAAGACGGAATATTTTTAAATAGTGAAATTGATAAATATGCAAATGAAATTTTATTACCAGAAATGAAAAAAGTGTTTTCTAAATCTAATATAAAAAAAGAAATTATTGGCGAAGTTACAGGTTTTGATCGTGTTAAAAAATCTGAAGCATGTGAGTTAGTTGCTAGTTTAACTGGTGATAATTCAAGAGAAGTAGTTTCATTTGGAACTGAAGCAGGTTTATTTCAGGAAATAGGGATTAGTACAGTTGTATGTGGTCCTGGCTCGATAGAACAAGCACACAAAGTTGATGAGTTTATAGAGCTTAATGAATTAAAAAAATGTATTAAATTTTTAGATGGTTTAAAGTCTAGGTCTATTTAACAAAATTAAGTTTTAAAACTTATCTTTTCTCCTCTAAATTTTTCGTTATAACTAGTTAATTTTTATTTAAAGGAGAAAAGTTTTTGAATTAAATAAAGATTAGTAATTTTTAAACGAATTACAAATAAACAATTATTTAGCAATGTTTGATAAATAACAGTTATCTATCATAAATTACCTTGAACCTAAAATGAACACTTAACGATTATTCAAAACTAATTATTCCAGCCTCCAACTGCTTTGACTTCTAAGAATTCCTCAAGTCCGTGTTCACCTGCTTCTCTACCAATGCCTGAGTGTTTAAAGCCACCGAAAGGAGCGTCAACTGCTATACCAGCTCCATTAACATCCACCATTCCTGATCTTAATTTTCTTGCAACTCTTTTAACTTTTTCTTTATCTTGCGTTTGAATATAATTTGTTAAACCATAAGGAGTATCATTAGCAATTTGAATTGCTTCTTCCTCTGATTCAAAAGGTATTACAGATAACACGGGTCCAAAAATTTCTGTTCTCGCAATGTCCATGTCATTATTAACATCAGCGAACACTGTAGGTTTTACAAAGTATCCTTTTTCTAAACCCTCAGGTTTACCAGGTCCTCCAGCAACTAATTTTGCACCTTCGTCTATTCCTTTTTTTATTAAAGATTGAATTTTGCTATATTGAGTTTCAGAGATGACAGGACCTATATGTTCACCTTCTTTTTTTGGGTCGCCTACTTCAAATTTTTCTGTATATTTTTTTAATCTTTCTATTGCTTCATTGTACATTGATTTTTCTACAAGCATTCTTGTTGGCGCGTTACATGATTGACCTGAGTTTCTAAAACATCTTAAGGCACCTCTTTCAATTGCCTCAGGGTCAGCATCTTTAAATATAATATTTGCACCTTTACCACCTAACTCTAAGCTAACTCTTTTAAAATCTTTGGCAGCATTTTGTGAAATTAAAGCACCAGCTCTGGTAGACCCAGTAAAAGAGATCATATTAATATCTGGATGACTAGTAAGTGCATCACCAGTTGTAGCTCCATCTCCGTTTACTAAATTAAATACCCCTGCCGGAAATTTTGTATCATCAATTAACTCTGCCAAAATCATTGATGATAATGGTGCAAGTTCAGATGGTTTTAAGACCATTGTACAACCAGATGCTAATGCAGGCATTACCTTTAGGCAGACTTGGTTCATTGGCCAGTTCCATGGTGTTATTAAAGCGCAAACTCCCTTGGGTTCATAAATTAACCTTTGATTTGGGGCATGTTCTCCTAATGGCTTTTCAAATTCAAATTTTTTTAAATATCTAATAAAAGATTTTAAGTGAGCTGCACCAGTGCCTGCTTGTAATTTTGTTGCAAAATCTTTTGGTGCACCCATTTCAGTAGTAATTGCCACTGCAATATCTGCCCATCTTTTTTTATAATTTTCGTAAAGTTTTTCTAATAACTTTATTCTTTCTTCTTTTGTTGAAAATGACCACGTACTATATGCTTTTTTAGCTGAACTAACTGCTAGATCAACATCCTCTTTGTTTCCTAAAGATATAACTGCACAACTTTCCTCTGTAGCGGGATTTATTACTTTAATTTCTTCTTTACTTTTTGGTGCAATCCATTTTCCATCAATATAAAAATTTTTTTTATTTTCCATTTCAGACTACTAACCTTTCTTTATTTTTTTGCAAACAAATTAGTTAATTCATATACAATTGTAGCAGCTGCTAGTGAAGTAACTTCTGCATGATCATATGCGGGTGAAACTTCTACTACGTCAGCGGAAATAAGGTTTAGACCTGACAGTCCACGAATAACATTAACCATTTCTCTTGTAGTCATTCCAGCAATTTCTGGAGTGCCTGTTCCAGGTGCAAAAGCAGGATCTAAAACATCAATATCAATTGATAGATAAAGAGGGTTGTTCCCTACTCTTTTTTTAATTCTTTCTGCAATTTTATCTGTTCCTTGTGTTTGAAATTCATCACAATGAATGATCTTAAATCCAAAACTTTCATCATTTTTAATATCATCTCTGCTATATAATGGACCTCTAATACCAACATGCATTGAAGCATCATCTAAAAATAAGTTTTCTTCTCTTGCTCTTCTAAAAGGAGTTCCATGCGTATATGGTGCACCAAAGTAAGTGTCCCATGTATCTAAGTGCGCATCAAAATGAACTAGAGCTACTGGACCGTTGTTGATTTTATTTATTGCTTTAAGCAAAGGAAAAGCAATTGTATGATCACCACCAAGGCTTATAATTCCACCAACTTTATTTAATAATTCCTCAGCACCAATCTCAATTTGTTTAATTGCTTCATTAATATTAAATGGATTACAAGTGATATCACCTGCATCTGCAACTTGTTGGACTTTAAAAGGCTCTACATCATAGCTTGGGTGATAATTTGTTCGTAAATGCCTTGAAGCTTGTCTTATACTTTGAGGGCCAAATCTTGCACCTGGTCTATAACTTGTACCAGCATCAAACGGAATTCCAACAATTGCTACATCACAACTTTCGACATCTCTTAGTTCGGGTAATCTTGCAAATGTTGAGGGACCAGCAAACCGCGGTACTTTAGTTCCACTTACAGGTTGGATTGGATCTTTATTTCTTTTTTTTTTCACAGTAAAACTGTATCACATTCTTTTAATTTGGAATATCTTCTAAATATAGATTTATGAACTTAATAAGATTAATTTTAATATCTTTATTTATCTTTACTCAGTTACAAGCTGATACAATTTATAATCTAATTAAAATTCCAAATCTCGAAATTTATGAAATAAACAAGTCTAATAAACTAAGATATCTTTATGCTAAACAGCCTTTCACAATTGGAATAGACAATAATATTAATTGTTTTAATTCAGAAAAAAAAATTTTAGATGAAAAATATAAAATAATCCAAAAAAATTTGGATAGATATAATCAAAAATTTTTAAAAAAAATTAATCTTAAATATATAGTTCTTTGTGAGGATTTATCTATTTCAAATATTAATACTGCCGGGATACCTGATAATGTAATGAAAACTTTAATACTAGATGTAAAATTTAATGAAAAATATTTTGAAAGAGTAATTCATCATGAGGTATTTCATATTATAAACGATAGTTTCAAAGAAGTATTTGATGAAAAAGTATGGTCTGATTTTAATGTAAAAGATTTCAAATATGCAGAATGTTCAACTTGCACTGATAAAATAGGATTGGATACTTATAAAAAAACAGAGGGTTTTTTTACAGAATATTCTAGATCAACAGCTTCAGAAGATATGGCTGAAGTATTTTCACATTTAATGATTGATTCAAACCCTGATAATATTGATCCAATTTTAGAAAAAAAGATACAATTCATAAAAAATAATTTATTAAAAATTGATGAGAATTTTATTTTATGATTCAAAAGATTAAAGCTTCCAAATCAGAAAAAATAATTTTAATTTTCATAATTTGTTTAGCTATTTTTTCTTTAGGTTCTTTCCTTTTGATTAAAGATAAGTGTTTGTTTGTTAAAAATTATGATCCTAAAAAAATTAAATTTGATAAACCCAATAATATTGCAGTACTAAATGTACCTTGTGGAAATGTTATTATTGAGCTTTATCCTGAAATTTCTCCTAATGGAGTAAAAAGATTTATAACTTTAGTTAAGTCTAAAGCATATGATGATGTGGCTTTTCACAGAGTAATAAAAGATGCACTCGTGCAAGCTGGAGATTTAGAGTTTGGTAAAAAAGAAAATATAAATTATGGAAAAATTGGAACAGGTAAATCTGGATTAGGAACTATTAATTCTGAAGTTGATGCTCCATTCAATTTTGAAAAAGGGAGTGTCGCCTTAGCTAGAACTCAAAAATACAACACTGAAGATAGTCAATTTTTTATAGTATTGAGAGATGAGCCTTTATATGAAACTGAATACACTCCAATTGGTAAGGTAATTTATGGATTAAAAGCTTTGGAAAAAATTAAATATCTTGATAAATCACAATATGTTTTAAGACCTGACTATATAAATACTTTGAGAATGTTAATTGACTAAAGGTTTTCCAGTTTTTAATGTGTGTTTAATTCTATCTTGAGTTTTCTGAGTTTCCATTAATCTCATAAAGGCATCGAGTTCTAATTTAAATAAATCATCTTCAGATAGAGTTTTATCTATTGTGGTATCGCCTCCACTTAATACATGAGCTAATTCTTTAGCAACTAGAACTCCATGATCCAAAATAACTTTATCGTTATAAAGTTTTTCTAAAATTTTATCCATTTCTCCTCTAACTGCTTTTCCTGGAAGTTTAAATTGTAGTTCATTTGGTGTTTTAAAATCTTTGTTGTCTAAGAGAATCTTTTTTGAAACTTCTAATAAACTATTTCTGTTCATTATTTTTTTATCACTAGGTCTTAAATATTTCATTGGTTCTGCCTCAACTGGTGAAGAAGCTGTTCTTCCATATCCTATAATATCAAAAACTTTTAAGGGTGCATAATTAGGGTCTACTTTTGCTTCATTAGTATCTAGCCACCTAGCAAGCATTTCTTTACATCCTCCCCCTGCAGGAATTAAACCAACAAGAGTTTCAACTAATCCAACTACTATATTTGTGTGTGAGGCTACAAAATTACTTTGAACCATCACTTCAAATCCACCTCCCAAAGTTAATCCTGACGGAGCTGAAATAACTGGATATTTTGAATACTTCAAATGTTTGCAAGTTTCTTGAAAATATTTAATAAATTTTTCAATTGATTTGAAATCATTTTTATCTGCAAACTCCATTGTATAAGTTAAGTTAACCCCAGCAGAAAATTGCATACTTTCATTTATAATTATCAATGGTTTATCTGTTGCATTTTTTAGTGCATCCATTGAATCGTAATTCAAAGCGTTTGCTTTTGTTGTAAACTCGACAATGTTATAATCATTAAATCTATAGATTTTTGCAGAGTCGTTTCCATCTATACTTGAAGCAGTTTTTTTAACTTTCCCTAAAGTTTCTATGTTTGTGTATTTTTGTCTCTCACCATAAAAATCCTCGTTTTTGGTTTTTGATAAATTTTCTAAAAAACTGTTTCCAGTAAAATCATCAACTTTATCAAAAAAATTTTTAACGCCTATCTCCTCAAGCATCTCAAAAGGACCTTTAGCCCAGTTAAAACCTAGTCTCATTGCTTCATCAATGTCATTAAATTCTTTTGTAATACCCGGAACTAAAGAGGAAGCATATTTAATTATTTTAGACAGAACTGACCAGGCATAATCGCCATATTTATCTTTTCGATTGATTAGTGTTCGTAGATCTACTTTATCTGATTTAATATCAATCTTTTTGCTGGGAGAGTAATCCCCAGTTTCAAGGTTGATAGCTTCCATGATCTTACTGGCTCCAGTTTTGTTCATTCGATAGAAACCACCTTTACCTTTTCTTCCTGTATAGCCTGTTTCAATTAGTTTTTTTACTAATGGAATTTCTTTTGCAACTTCATGAAACTCATCTGTTTCTGGTAATTCTTTAATAAAGCTTTTCAATACATCGGCCATTAAATCAATACCAATTAAATCATACAATCCAAATACGCCTGTTTTAGGAATACCCATCGGTCTTCCAAATATTGCATCTGCTTCTTCAACAGAAAGTTTCATTTTAAAAGCTTCAGTCATTGCAACTTGCATCGCATAAACACCAACTCTGTTTCCTAAAAACCCTGGTGTATCATTACAAACTATTGCACCTTTGCCCAGTTCAATTTCACAAAATTCTTTTAATTCATTAATTTTATTGAGATCATTATTTTCATTTTTAACAATTTCTAACAAACCCATATATCTGACAGGATTAAAAAAATGCGTAATACAAAAATCTTTTTTTTCAACATCTGATAAATGTTCAGACAAAACTTTAATAGGAATTGAAGATGTATTTGATGAAACTATTGCACCATCTTTCCTTGCTTTAAATATCTTTTCATAAATTTGATGTTTAATATCAATTCTTTCAACTACTGCTTCAACTATCCAATCGGCATCTTTTACAACATCAAAATCATCTGAAATATTTCCAACTTTAATATTATTTATTTTTGATTTATCGATTAATAGAGGTGGCCTTGACTTATGGATTCTTTCTCTAGCTTTTTCACTAATCTCTGTTTTTAAATCAAGTAAAGTAACGGGCACATTAGCATTACACAGGTGAGCCGCAATACCACTGCCCATTGTTCCTGAGCCAATCACTACTACATTCTTAATTTTCATGAAATATTTTCTTATTATCGGTTAATTCCTCTGAGTCTTTCAGATCTTCTTCGTAAAAGCTCAGCAGTAACTAATATTAATGTAGATAAAATAATTAAACAAGTTGCAACTGCAAGAATAGTTGGACTTAATTGTTCTCTTAAACCTGTCCACATCTGTATTGGTATTGTTGTATTTTCAAGTCCAGCCAAAAATAAAACAACTACAACTTCATCAAATGATGTTACGAATGCAAATAAACCACCAGAAATTACACCAGGTAGAATTAATGGCAAAGTAATCTTCATAAAAGTATTTACTGGATTACTTCCAAGACTTGCGGCTGCCCTTGTTACACTGTGATCAAACCCTGATAAAGTCGCCGTTACTGTAATAACTACAAACGGGGTACCTAAAATGATATGTGCAAGAACTATTCCTGTATGTGTGGCTGCTAGTCCTGCTTTGGCCATAAAGAAAAAAATTGCTACACCTGAAATGATAAGAGGAACAATCATAGGAGAGATTAATACTGCCATGATAATACCTTTGTATGGCATATGCCTACTACTTAAACCTAATGCTGCAACAGTACCAAGTAAAACTGAACCAATTGTTGCAAATATTGCAATTATAAAACTATTTTTAGCAGCTAAACCCCAGGGGTTTTTAGTTCCATAGATCATATCTTTATACCATCTTAATGAAAAGGCATCAGGGTCTAAACTTTTCATACCATCAGAAAAACTTAAAAATTCTTCAGCATTAAAAGATAATGGAAATATTACAAACAAGGGTGCAATTAAAAAAAAGAATACTGAACCACAAATAAATAAATAAAAATAGTGCCAAATTCTATAATGTAGTTCTGTATGTTTAGGTAAAGCCATTCTTTTTATCCTAATTTAATATTGTCTATTCCAACTAATTTATTATAAACCCAGTAAATCGCTAAAACTCCAGCGAGTAACATTAAACCCATTGCAGATGCAAAACTCCAATCTAATGTACTCTTCATATGAAAAGCAATTTGGTTACTGATTAAAGTACCAGAAGCTCCTCCGACTAAGGCGGGTGTAATATAATAACCTATTGCTAATATAAAACACAACAAGCAACCAGCTCCAATACCAGGAATTGTTAAAGGAAAATAAACCTTCCAAAAAGCGACTATTGGTGTTCCACCTAGTGATTTTCCTGCTCTCATTAAGCTTGGTGAAATAGTTTTCATAACACTATAAAGAGGTAAAACCATAAAAGGCAACAAAATCTGTGTCATTGCAACATATGTTCCTGTTTTATTGTACATCATTTCAGGTCTTGCATCATCAGCGACCAAACCTATTCCAACAAAGAAATCGTTAACAATCCCCTGTTGTTGTAACAAAATCATCCAACTGGCAGTTCTTACAAGTAACGATGTCCAAAACGGAAGCAGGACACAGATCATTAGTAAGTTACTGTACTTCATGGGTAGAGTAGCTAACAAATGAGCTATTGGATAAGCCATCAAAAAACAAAACAGTGTTACAAAGAATGCGATTTCCAATGTACGAAGCCATAAAATCCTATGAATTCTTCTATCTTCAGAAACACTAACTATTTTTCCAGTTTCATTTTTATACATATCCATACCTTTTAGATACTTTTGACCAGTAATTGCTGGAGCTCTTTGTTTAATTGCATTCCAATATTCAACATCAGCCCATCTTTTGTGAACTGCCATTATTTGTTCTTTATAATTTCCTTCTTCAAAATTTTTTGATTTTCTTCTTAGTTTTTTAATAATACTTTTAAATCCATTTTTTGTATAATTAAGCTGAGTAGATAGTTTACCCTCACGTTTTTCTTCTACTAATTTTAGAAAATCTTCATGAAAAGCTGCAAAAACTTCTTCCTCTGGTAACTCTTTTCCATCCCACTTTTCCATTGCTTTAAATGTTTTAGGAAGCATTTCAGTTACCATTTTATCATCGACACTTCTCATTAGCATTTCACCAATTGGAAATACGTAGGTAATAATTAAAAATAATAGTAAAGGCGCAACAAGTAAAAAGGCTTTTATTTTGTTTCTTCTTTCGGCCTTCTTAAGACTTACTTCTAAAGGAATTCCATCAGTTGTTAAAATTTGTTTTGTTTCTGAGCTCATAAATAAAAAGGGCGGCTATCAAATAACCGCCCTTAAATTATAATATATAATTAAGTTTAATAAAACTTAAATTATAGACCAGCTTTCATAGCTTCCCATTTTTCACCAAGCTCTGTGCCGTTATCAGCCCAGAAAATTGGATCTACTAAGAAGTAGTTTTTAGTGTTTGCTGGTGCAGTTGGCATTTGTGGTACCATATTAGTCTTACCATCCTTATACCAAGGCTCTCCTGCTTCCATAACCGCTATAGAAGATTTTCTCCAAGGAGCATATGCAATATATTTTGCACTTCCAGCTAACATTTCTGTACTAGTCATCATAGCTAAAGCTTTCTTAGCTTTACCATTAGCATCGTTTGGTCCACCCTTAACTTGAACGAAATATTCGTAGTCAAGACCTTGTCCATCCCATACTTGTACGATTGGTGCACCTTCTCCAACTTCTGCATTGAAGAATCTACCATTCCAACCTGTAGCCATTACAACTTCACCTGAAACTAATAGTTCTGGCGGTTGAGCACCTGCAGACCAAAATACACATCCACCTTGTGGATCTGTACATAATTCTTTGATCTTGTTCATAGCTCTTTCAACACCTTTTTCAGTGTTTAAAGCTTTGTAGATTTTTGCTCCACCTTTTCCTGGTTTGATTCCATCTGCTGCTAAAGCGATTTCTAAGTTAGTCAAAGCGCTTGAGTAGATAGCTCTTTTTCCAGGGAATTTTTTAGTGTTAAAGAAATCTTTGATAGTCTTTGGAGTGCCTTTAACATTATTTTTGTTATAAGCGTAGTTCCAAGAATATAAAATATTTCCTACAGCACATTTACTTGGCATTGAAGTAAAGAAATCTTTACTTGCAGGAGTTCCATCTGGTGCAGGTGGAAAATCTTTGTCAAAATCGAATTCAACAAATAATCCTTCGTCACATCCAGTGATAGTATCCATTGCAAAAACGTCAATAATATCCCACGTAATTGCGCCAGCTTCTTTTTGTGCTTTGATCTCAGATAATCCACCTGAATAGTCAACCCAGTTAATTTCTATACCAAGTTTCTTAGCAGTAGGATCACCATAACCTAACTTTTGAGACTCTGTGTAAGCTCCACCCCAAGACACTGCAGTAACTGCAAATGCTGAAGTAGTTACAGAGATAGCAAAAGAAATGGCTAGTAATAATTTACTAATTGTCTTCATTTTTCCTCCGTTTAAACGTTTTTTTAAAAAACAGATTACAACAAGATCGATAATGAGAGTCAACAGCCCATTTTACCTAATTTAACGATATATTACTTGGGATCTAGAGCTCTTGCGTCTTCACTGTTCCACCCAATTTTGATATCTTTACCTAGTTTGATATCCATGTTGGCTGAGCTATTTGGAACTTTTAAAATAAATTCATTGTTACCTAAAAGGTTAATACGAACTCTTGTATGATCTCCATGATATATCACTTCCTCAATTTTTCCTGAGTAAATATTATCCATTTTATCACTTGGATTAATCAATGCCCTTTCAGGTCTAAGAGAAATTTTTGTTTTTTCACCTTTTCCTTTTACTGATATAGGGTTTGCTAATATTTCTGAATTAGCTACTTTTACTTTACATTTTCCACCTGAAATATCTGTAACCTCACCAGCAAAAGTATTGTTCTCACCAATAAATTCTGCAACAAAAGAGTTAACTGGTTTTTCATATAACTCATCAGGACTTGAAAGTTGTTGAACTTTACCATCATTGAATACTGCTATACGGTTTGACATGGTAAGAGCCTCACTTTGATCATGAGTAACATAAACAACTGTCACACCTATACTTTCGTGAATATGTTTTATTTCATATTGCATACTCTCTCTTAAATTTTTATCCAAAGCTCCTAAAGGTTCATCCATTAAAACTAATTGTGGATCAAATACTAAAGATCTTGCAACTGCTACCCTTTGTTGCTGACCACCAGATAACTGACCAGGCATCCTATCAGCAAAACCTTGTAGTGAGACCATTGATAATGCTTTGTCAATTTTTTTATCTGCTTCATCTTTTGGAATTTTTCTAACTCTTAATGGAAATGCTAAATTTTCATAAACTGTCATGTGTGGAAATAAAGCATAGTTTTGAAAAACCATTCCAATACCTCTCTTATGAGGTGGAATACTTGATATTGCTCTTCCATCTAAATAAATTTCACCATGAGTTGGTGTTTCAAATCCTGCCAACATCATTAAGCATGTTGTCTTACCAGAACCAGAGGGCCCTAACATTGTAACAAATTCACCTTCTTCAATATCTAATTGAAGATCTTTCACTACTAGGATTTTCCCATCGTAGCTTTTGTCAACTTTATCAAATTTAACGAAATCTTTTTTTAAGGCCATAATTTTAGGTAACTTTAAAACATTTGTATGAATAAATATCAACCATTAATAATTAGCTTTTAATATGAAGTTCCTTAGAAAAATTACAAAAAAGTTCAAAACCTTTATCTGTTACTCTGATTGCTTCTGAAGCTTCTACTCCCCAATTTCCAAATTGCATTACTGCAATCATATGAAAAGTAACGTTAGGTTGTAATACTGTCATGTCACCTTTTGATATATTTAAAGTATGTTCACCCCAATCAGGTGGGTAGCCTATACCAATCGAATATCCAGTTCTTGAAGTTTTTTCAATTCCATATTTATCCAATACTTTCCAAAAAGCTTGGGCAACGTCATCTGCTGTATTACCTGCTTTGACTAAATCAATACCAGCTTGAAGTGCTTCATTTGTTTTCTTCATTGTATCAATCTTCTTTTGATCTGGTTTACCAAGTAAAACTGTTCGAGCCATCGGACAATGATATTTTTTATTAACTCCTGATAATTCAATAATTGTAGCCTCCCCCTCTACAAATTTATCTTCCGACCATGTTAAATGTGAAGCCGATGTACCTTTTCCAGTTGGTATCATTGGAACTATGGATGAATAATCACCTCCAAATTCAGGTGTTCCTTTTATCAATGTGGTATAAATTTCAGAAACTGCATCGCACTGTCTTACTCCAGGACTAATAGCATCAAAAGCTTTTTTCATTCCTAATTCAGTAATTTGAGCTGCTGCTTTCATAAACTTTATTTCTGCATCTGATTTAACAACTCTCACCCAATTGACTAATCTTTTACAATCTAAAACTTTAGCATTAGGTAAACCTTGTTTGATTTTTTCATAACAATAAGCTGTAAAATAATGGCTATCCATTTCTAGCCCAATAGAATGTTTGTCCCATTTTCTCTCTTTAATAAGATCAACAAGTGCATCATAAGGATGTAGTGGCCAGGCATGAATATATTTTTCATGATATTTAATTATATTTTCATCCTTAAGATAAGTTTTAATATACGCACCCCCCGCATCTTGATTTCTAACAAAACAAATCGGTTCCTCTGCATTGACATGCACTATTACACATTGAGCATAATAAAACGACCATGCATCATAGCCAGTTAAATAATTCATGTTGGATGGATCTTGTGAAATTAGAAGTTCAATACCTTTTTCTTGCATTGAGTCTTGAACTTTCTTTAATCTAGATTTGTATTCTTCGTTTGTAAAATTCATAATTTAATTATTAAATAATTCACCAAAACCTTCGACTTTATTATCATAATTTATTTCTTTAAGAGTATCCCAAATTAAAGTTTGGTTGCTTGATAAAACAATTTTATTTATTTTTTTTTCTAATTCATCAATTACTGAAAGCACCGGTAAAGCAGTACAAGAAACAAATAAAGCATCACTCTTTAATAAATCTATTTTTGTAAGAGTATCAAATACATGTTGTGGGTCCACTTTACCAATATCTAGATCTGAAGCTATATCAAAATAAGAGAGTTGATCTATTTCAATATCTTCTTTTTTAAAATAATTAATTACTGATTGATTTATTTCATTAGTATAAGGAGTAAAAATTGATAATTTTTTTATATTTAAACTTTTGAGTGCATTTATTGCTGATGTTATTGGTGTTGTGACTTTAGTATTTGGTTTTGCCAAATTTACTTTCTCAAGAATTGATTGATAACCTGCAGCTATTGTTCCTGATGTACAGCCATAAGCAACACAATCTAATTTTTGGTCTGGCAAAATATCCTCTGTAACTTTTGGAATATCATCTGCCATCTTTTTTAATGTTTCATTTGTTAAAGGATTATAGCATTTAATTCTATTGCAGTATAAATCTATGTTCTTCCCAAAAATTACATTATTAAAATCTTTTTCGATTCTAAAATCGCTAGCCAATGTAATTAACCCGACCCTTGGATTATGTTTTTTTAGATATTTTGGTTCAATCTTAGTTAATTTCATTTAAAGCTTGATTAAATATATATTGATTAAATAGTCTAGTTAAATTACAGTCTTGTTTGAGCGATACATAACTCGTCGATATTTACAAAATACGAAAGTGGGATCAATCGTCTTAGATTTAATTATTTAAGGAGGTTAGAATGAAATTTGGTTACTTTTGCAATACCACGAACTGGGATCATAAACCGTATAAACAATTATTAGATGAAACGAAAGAAATCACTACTTATTGTGATGAAAATAATTGGAACTCTATTTGGTATACGGAGCATCACTTTAATCATGAAGGAATGGAGTCTTGCACAAACCCTTTAATGATGGGTGTTGATGCGGCTGCAAGAACTAAACAAATTAGAATAGGACAAGCTTGTAATGTTATCACTTTCCATAACCCAATAAGGCTAGCAGAGGACATTGCTTTATTAGATCAATTATCAAATGGAAGAGTTGAAGTTGGAATTGGCAGAGGCATCTATGGAAGAGAAGCTATAAATATGAATAAAGAGGCTGATCTTAAAGATCAAGCTAAAAACTTTAGATTATTTGATGAAACATTAACTATAATGAAAAAAGCTTGGACTGAGGAATTTTTTAGTCACAAGGGTGAATTCTATACTTATCCATCACCAAATTTTGTTTGGCAACATGATATGAGTCCACCAAGTGAAAAATTTTTAGATACAAAAACAAATGAAATTAAAAAGATAAGTATTGTTCCAAAACCAAAGCAAGCTCCTCATCCTCCAATTTGGCAGGTAGTAGATGGTGCAAGATCAATTGAATGGGCAGCGCAAAATGGTCTTAATACTATAATGTGGATACCTACTGTAAAAGCGTTAAAGAAAAGATTTGAGATATATAGAGATGCGAAATCAAAAGCTGAAAACAGAGATATTGCATTAGGAGAAGGAATTTCTTTAGTTAGGGATATGTTTGTTGCAGAAACTATGGAAGAAGCAGAAAAATTAGCTGGGGAACACATCATAAATTATATGAGATGGGTTTGCCATTGGAGAGGCTTAGGGAATCATATGGATCCAGGTGAAGAATTACCAGAGACAAAACATAAATTAGATCTTCTTAATTATGATTTCTTACATAAAAGAAATCTATTATTTGGCACTCCTGAGTACGTAGTTAACAAAATTAATGAATTAAAATCAGAATTAAATTTACAAAACTTACAAGTTTGGTCAAACTTTCCTGGAATTGATCACAAAGCTTGTATGAGAAGTATAAAACTGTTTAATGATGAAGTGATACCTAAAATTAATTTTGATAACGACGATATAGAGAAAGCCAGTTAGTGAAACTTGAATTAAGGAAATTTACAAAATTTGTAGATAAAACTTTTATTGAGGGTGGAAAAGATGCCAAAGAACCTGTTTTGATGGTTTCAGTGGCAGCTGTTTTTAAAAACCCTTGGGCTGGGCAAGGGTTTGTGGAAGATTTAAAACCGATCATTTTAGATTTAGCTCCAAAACTTGGTGACGTATTAGTACCAGAATTAATTAAAGAAATTGGATCACCTGAAAAAATTTTAGCTTATGGAAAAGCTGGCACTGTAGGATTAAATGGTGAAATAGAACATGCATCAGCTTTTATTCATACTTTAAGATTTGGAAATAAATTTAGAGATGCTGTTGGGGGTACTTCGTATTTAAGTTTTACAAATACAAGAGGGCCTGCAGGATCTAAGATATCTATTCCAATGATGCACAAAACAGACTCCGGTTTAAGACCATATTATCTTACTCATGAGTTTACTATTCATGATGCGCCATTTGATGATGAAATTGTAATTGCAATTGGTGGTGCCTCAAGTGGAAGAGCTCATGCTAGAACTGGAGATCGTTATCAAGATATGAAAGAAATGGGATTAGACCCCAAATAATCTAATGTCCCAAAATTTTGATCAAAATCAAAATTACTATTTATTTAATAAAAAAGATACTATCCCTATTGTATTTATCCATGG
Organism: uncultured Pelagibacteraceae bacterium; assembly: GCA_902554765.1. Taxonomy (GTDB): domain Bacteria; phylum Pseudomonadota; class Alphaproteobacteria; order Pelagibacterales; family Pelagibacteraceae; genus Pelagibacter. Next base: position 47,603 of record CACDPY010000003.1, read on the forward strand.
AGTAGGACTTGATCATCAAATGTGGGATTATCAAACAAATTACTTTAATGAATATTCAACTTTAACTTATGATTTATTAGGACACGGAAAGACCCCATACAATAAGGATGAATTAAGTCTAAAAGATTTTTCAGATCAACTTTTAGAAATTTTAGATTATTTGAAAATTGAAAAAATAAATCTTATAGGTTTTTCCTTAGGTGCTTTGATTGCTTTGAATTTTTCATCTCATTTTCAAAAAAAAGTTGAAAAACTTATATTACTTGGGACTACTTATAAGAGATCAGATGAGGAAAGATCAGTTGTATTAGATAGATATAACCAAGCAAAATTAAATAAACCAATATCTAAACAAGCTTTAAAAAGATGGTTTAGTGAAAAATATCTTAAAGATAATCCAGAAACTTATGATTTGTTTATGAAGATCTTAAATAAAGAGCCAAATGATCATAAAAACTTTCTTAAAGCTTACAAGTTATTTGCCAATCATTATGATGATTTAGAGGCAATAAAAAAAATTGATAGAAAAACTTTGGTAATGACTGGCTCAGATGATATTGGCTCAACTCCAGCAATGTCTAAGGAATTGGTTAAAGACCTTGTAAATTCTACTTATATTGAAATTCAAAATGGTAAACATCTTTGTAGTATAGAATGTGCAGATGATGTTAATATAAATATTAAAAATTTTATTAATTATTAAATGTCAAAAATTCAAGATTTTAAAATGTATATCGATGGAGAATGGGTAGACTCTTCTTCTGGAAAAAAAATTGAAACATTAAATCCGGAAAATAATGAAGTTTGGGCAACTGTTCCTGAAGCCAATGAAAAAGATGTAGATAAAGCTGTTCAATCAGCGCAAAAAGCTTTTGAGAATAATTGGTCTACACTTCATCCAAAAGAAAGAGCAAAATATTTAAATTTGATTGCTGATCAACTAAGAGCTAATGCGGAACATCTTGGAAAAATAGAAACTATTGATACTGGTAAACTTTACAGAGAAACAAAAACTCAGGCTAATTATATTGCAGAATATTATGATTACTTTGCGGGTTTGGCAGATAAAGTAGAAGGAACTGTAGTACCTATAGATAAACCAGATATGCAAGTTACAACAACAAGAATTCCTATAGGTGTTGTAGCTGCAATTATTCCCTGGAATTCTCAAATGCTTTTGACAGCTGTCAAGCTCGCACCAGCTCTTGCAATGGGAAATACAGTTGTAATTAAAGCATCTGAACTTGCTCCTGTAACTCTTTTAGAATTTGCAAAATTAATTGATAAAGCTGGATTACCAAAAGGAGTAATCAATATAATTACTGGTTTAGGTGAACCTTGTGGAAAAGCTTTAACTACTCATAATCTTGTAGAAAAAATAGCATTTACAGGTGGACCTGAAACTGCAAAACACATTATTAAAAATTCTGCTGAAAATTTATCTCAGGTAAGTTTAGAGCTTGGTGGTAAAAGCCCAGTTGTTGTTTTTGATGATGCAGATCAAGAGAATGCACTTAACGGAATTACGGCAGGAATATTTGGAGCAAGTGGACAAAGTTGTATTGCAGGATCAAGATTATATTTACAATCTAATATTTACGATGAATTTTTAAAAAAATTGATTTCGAAAGCCGAAAAAATAAAGTTAGGTGCTCCAATGGAAAAAGATACTCAAATGGGGCCACTAAACAGTTTCAAACAATTGGATAATATTGAAAAAAATATTAAAGCTACTATTGATCAAGGGGGTGAAGTTAAATGTGGAGGAAAAAGATCATCAGTTTCGAATAAGGGCTACTACTTTCCAGCAACTATTATAGAGTGTGAAAATCACAATCTTCCATCAGCAGAAAATGAATTATTTGGGCCAATATTATCAGTAATGAAATTTGAAAAGGAAGATGAAGTAATAAATAAAATGAATGATAACAAATATGGACTTTCATCGGGAGTATATACTTCTAATTTGGCACGTGGTTTGAGAGTATCGAAGGCTATACGTGCAGGTATAGTTTTTATAAACACTTATCGACTAATATCACCAATGGCACCTTTTGGAGGAATTAAAGATAGCGGTTATGGCAAAGAGGCAGGTATAGAATCAATTAAAGAATATACAAGAATTAAAACTACATGGTATAACTCTTCGGATAAACCGATGACAGACCCATTCACGATGGGATAGAGCTTGCCGTTTAAACATTTGCTAATTTTAATTTTTATTATGATCGCTCATGGAAGTGCATTTCCTGTTGCAAAACTTGCCTTAAATAATTCGGTGCCTCCTGTGTTAATGGCATCTTTAAGAATGGGACTAGTATTGTTGATATTAATTCCATTTTGGAAATTTAAAATTCCAGCTAAGAAATATCAAAAATCTTTAATTCTTTTCTCTTTATCAATGGGGGTAATGGTTTATGTGTTTATGAATTTATCTCTTTACTACTCAACCATTATATCACCAATAATTCTTGGTTCACAATTAGCAATACCTTTTGGAATAATAGCAAGTGCTTTAATGTTAAATGAAAATATTTCAAAAAATAAATGGATACTTATTTTTACATCTTTTGTAGGAATTTTAATAATATTTTTTGACCCTCAATTAGCAAATAATTATATTGGATTATTTTTTGCAAGTTTAATGGCATTTTTTTTTGGTCTTGCTCAAGTTTACTCAAGACAATTAAAAGAGCTAGATGTGAGTATGATTAATGCTAGCACAGGTCTTTTTGGTTTTATAATATTAATGATAATTTCTTCATTTATAGAGGGTAATTTATTAATCAATATAAATTCGATTGAGAAACAGTCTTGGTTATTAATATCTTATCAGGCAATTATAGTTTCTCTATGTGCTCATTTATTAATGTTCTATCTTTACAAATTTTATACTGTTGGTAAAATTTTTCCTTTTTACTCTCTTTTTCCAATATTTGGGATACTGTTAAGCTATCTTACCTTTGGAGAAATACCCTCTGTTTTATTTGTTTTAGGTGGTATAATTGTAATTGGTTCTGTAATTTTACTCAATAAGATAAAATAATTTGCTTATTGAAAATAGTTTAGTGTAGACTTACCTTATTTTAGAAAGTTTCTTTATAAATCAAATAGTATGAATTTTATAAAATTATTAATATCAATAATTATATTATTATTTATTAATACTACAAATCTCCTTGCTGAGATAAAAGTTGGAATTATTCTTGGTTTCACAGGCCCTATAAGTTCTTTTACACCATCTATGGCAAAATCATCTGAACTGGCTTTTAAAGAGGCCTCAGACTCGGGATTGTTATTAGGTGGTAAAACTATTTCTGCATCTAGATTAGACTCTACATGTGTAGATTCTGCATCTGCAGTAGAAGCAGCAAGAAATTTTATTTCACAAAAAGTAGTTGCGATTATAGGTGCTAGTTGTCCTAATATTGCTAAAATTATTGCATCCAAAGTTACAATTCCAAGTAAGGTACTAATGATCTCACCTTCATCTACATCACCGGATTTAGAAAATTTAATTAATAGTGGATTTTTTTTTCGAACTACACCTTCAGATACCAGAGGTATAAAAATCTTAGCTGATTTTACAAAAGACAAAAATATTAAAAATGTGGCAATTACTTTTGTAGATAATGCCTATGAAAAAAATTTATCAGAGGTATTCAAAAATGCTTTGGAAACTCAAGGCATCAAAGTTACAACAAATAGTTCTCATAAAGGGGGTAAAAATGATTACTCATCTGAAGTAGCAAAATTAGCATCATCTGGTGGAGACGCTTTAGCTATTATTAGTTATACGGATAGAGGTGGTAAAGAAATAGTCCAAGCATCGCTAGACTCTGGAACTTTTAATAAGTTTATTTTTTTTGATGGTATGGTTAATAAAAATCTTACCGATATATTTGGTGAGAAGATAAATGACTCTTTTGGAATTTTACCTGGATCAAAGAAAAAAGGTGCAAGAATTTTTGCTAATATAATAAAAAAAAATAATATAATTTTAGGGCCATTTATCGGTGAGTCCTATGATGCCGCAGCATTAATTATATTAGCAATGCAGGCAGGAAATTCTTCAAATAGTGGTTCTATTTCCAAAAATATTTTAGAAATTGCTAATTCGCCTGGAACAAAAATTTACCCTGGTGAATTAAAAAAAGGTTTGGAATTAATCAATAAAGGTAAAAAAATTAATTATGAGGGTGTAACTAATATAGAATTTTCATTAGATGGAAAAATAAAAGGTTCTTTTTTAGAACAGATTGTTAAAAATGGTAAATTTAAGAGTCAGCACCAAAGATAATTTTCAGTGTGTGGTAAAAATTAATTATAAAATATATTTATCAGCAATATACAATGCCCAGGCCAGGGCTATTCCTAATAATATATATTTCATATCTTAATATTTTTATTAATTATTTAGTCGTTTATATATATTATTTAGTGTTTTAACAATATGGCTGTAAACTTTTTGTTTTGACATTTCTTTCAATCCTTGTTCATTAAGTCCTTTTGGGGTTTGTGAGTCTTTTACTAAATATTTCAATTCTTTTTTTGAATTAATATATGCATCTTCTGATAATGCCAAAAATAATGATGTTATATGTTTTTGTGCATCATTTTTTTTAATACCTTTTTTAATAAGCCAATCACTCATTATTTTTAACATATTATAATAAGAAGCCATCATTCCAGAGATGGCCCAAAAATTTATAGATAATTTTTCATTCTTAATCTCAATTGTAGATCCAATTTTGTTGAAAAAATTTTTTACCTTTTTGTTAGGAGGAAAAATTGGTACAGGTCCTTTTTTCAGAGAAATTGGAGGAAGAGGTATTGCTCTTGTTATATTTGTTTTTATTTTAATCATCTTTTTTAGCTCAGATAAAGTTATAGTTGAAATAAAACTTATAATTGTTTGATTAGATTTAAATTTTAAATCTTTAATTATTTTTTTACCAACCTGGGGTGTAACGCATAAAAAAATCCAGTTACATTTATCAATGATATTTTGATTTTTTTTCTCAATAGAAACTTTTTTAAATTTTTTTTTAAGATTATTTGATATTGTTTTATTTCTAGATGAAATAATTATTTTTTCATATTTAATTGAAGACTTGCATATTCCAGTTATTACTGAAGAGGCAATTTTACCTGTACCTATAAATCCTAAATTCATTAACCAATAATAATCTATAAATATAAAAATATCTCTGTAAAATTTTAAGTAAAAAAAAACCTCCCTCTTAAAATTAAGAGGGAGGTTTAATTAAATTAACTAATCTTGAACTTTTATTTAAAACGACTTACCAACTGAAAGTCTAGCACCATATCCTGTGATACCATCAGCTGTTACTGATTTAGTTGAATCGTTTTGGTTGACAAGCGTCGCTCCATCTAATTCCATGTAGTTAGCTTCAACTCTTACGAATGTGTCGTTTTGTACATCTCTTTGATAACCAATACCTACAGTGAAACCATCTAATTCTGTGTCACCATACGCACCACCTGTACCTAAAACTTCATTTGTTACTACGTCTACTTGAACGTATCCAACTTTTGCATATAAACCATCTAAAGCTGGGACTTGTACAGTAGCATAAAGTGTTGCTAAGTTTTCAAAATCAACTTGCACAGTGTTATTTTGTGCAGTTCCAAGTTCTCTTTGAGCATTTTCAGTTGTTTCAGTATCCAATGAGTGTGGAACATAATCTAAACCAAATGCAACTTCATCTGAAACTTTAACTTCAGCAAATATTGATCCGATTGCATATAATCCCTCTGCATCATCTTCTGAAGCATTTTTTAATATATCTCCAGGACTTGCAGAACCAACATGGGCACCTTTAAATTCTTCTTTTGCACCGTCTACATCAAAAACTCCAGCTGATAACGATACACCAAGATTAAATCCTTGAACTCCATCAAATGCGTTTGCATTTGTGAAATAACCAAAGATCATTACTATTAATATAGTTAATTTTTTCATAATTTTACGCTTTCTTTAATTAGTTAATTTGCTGATTTCATAACACTAAAACTAAGTTTTTTATAATTAAAATTATAGAAAATAACAATTTTCAAAGAATTTTTTTTTAACTGTTGCTAAAATACAACATAATTTAGAGTAAATTTATTGAAGATTCTAGCTTAAATTGTAGGCTTTAATTAAAGAAATAACCTCTGATTCTTAACAATTCTCTACTCAGATTTTGATTTTCTTTAAATGGTTTTCTTCCATGGAGCCAAAAATAATTGTTAGCAACAATTATTGATCCTACAGGAAGCTTGGTTATTACTTTATTTTTACTTTCTTCAAGAGAGTCCGATAGTTTTTGTAAAAAAATCCCTTGTTCCATATTTTTTGGTTCTGGAAATTGATCAATATATGAAATTTGAGGCTTCCCCTCTTTATCTTTAGAGAATATTGGATGTTCAACTTTGTAATCAATATTTTTACTTTTTGGTGATCCCCAAATAAAATTTTGTTTTCCAATAGGATCATTAAATAACTCTTCACAATATTCCCAATCATCTAGATGTAACATTGCAGTTTCTCCCCCCTCAGCATTTTTTTCTTCAATCTTTGTCATCAATAACCAATCGGTCGTATCCTTTACATAAGTTCCATCAGTGTGAAGATCCATATTTGTATAAGCTTTTCTCAAATAAGAGTCACTCTTATCCTCATGTTTAACATGAAATCTGGCATAGTATTTTCCTGCCATAGAATCATGATTTGGTTTTCCTAAAATATGAGCAATAGCTGTTGATAATTTTACAAAAAAAACATCATCAAGTTTTTGATTAAAATTTTTTGGTGATATTATAAAACAACCTGTATTTCTATCTCTAATAATGGAATTGATAAATTTTCCAAATTTTGACTCAGTCAAATCATCTAAACTCTTTGCAATCGTAAAACGAGAAAACGGTTTAAGCTCTAAAGCTGTAATATCAAACTTATTGAATGAAAATAATAATTTCTCTAATATTTGATCATCAATGTGTATTTTGTAAATTCTTCTTGATTGTTTGTGAAAATTGACTTCAAAACCTGATATTTTATTCATAAATAAAAATACAATTTATCAAAATATAAAAATTTGCAAAGAATTAAAAATAATTATTTATCATTCCTATCGAAATTGCTGAAAAAATTGTAGGATAGACAAAATTTTTTTTGGTTATGAAAAAAATCCCTAAACTTATTAAGACTACTAAAACTCTACTTAAATAACTTGCGTCCGACAATGTTCCAACGGGAAATACTATTGTTCTAGCAATAAGAGCCGCTAGTGTCGCATATGCCAAACAGTTAAACCATCTAAATACTTTCGACTCTTCTTTAATTCTTACTGATGATAAAACTCCTAAAAATCTAGACACATAAGTTGCTAAAGAAGTTACAAGTATTGATAAAATAATATTAATTGACATCTTTTTCTCCAAAATAATAAGCAACTGTTCCAGCTACCAATCCACCTAATAAAATTGACCATTCGGGTGAAAAAAAATAAAAAACTGGTCCTAAGATACTTCCAAGTATAACCGATAAACTAACTTGAATATTTTTCATTGCTCCAACCATCATGCATGTAAAATAAATAGGATTTAAAATTGCCAGCCCCATTAACATATCTTTGTTTAAATAATCCGATAAGTAAAAACCAATAATAGTTGCAAGAACTGCCACACTCCATGTTGCTGAACCAATTCCTATCCAGAAATCAACACGGTCTTTCTTTTCAATTGTTTCGTAATTACTTTTCATTATTAACCAGGCTGAAACAGCAATAAAATGACATGACAAATAGTATTTCCATTTTGGTTGACTTTTATCCATCATCAACGGGAATAGAGAAACTGCCATTGGGTAAAGTCTTGCATTAACAAACCAAACAGCAATAAATATACTTAATAACGAAGCTCCAATTAAAATTGACTCTGCCATAACTAGTGACCCTGGCAAAGCATAGATTATCATTGTGGAAAAAATACTTTCTTGAATGTTAAAACCAATATTTTTTAAAAGTGCTCCAATAGCAATAAAACAACAACCTAATGCTATTGCTGGACTATCAGGTTTTAATATTGATTTATAACCTTTAAAAAAAAATTCTTTTTTAATCATTAGCCACCTAAGAATAAGCGACCTACATCAGGGTTGCTTAAAAGATCATTGCCTTTGCCCGCTATGGCAGTTTGTCCTGAAACTAAAACATATCCGATATCTGCAAATTCAAGACCTTTTTTAGCATTTTGTTCTACAAGAATAATTGTTTTTTTTTCGTTTTGTTGAAGATCTCTCAAAATTTCAAATACCATATCTATATATCTTGGCTCCAATCCAATTGATGGTTCATCAACCAATAAAACAGAGGGTTTCATTACAAGTGCTCTAGAAATTTCCAATAGCCTTCTCTCTCCCCCAGATAACACTTTTGCAGGTTGATTTCTTCTATTTCCTAATCGTTCATATTTTTGAAGAATTTTTTCAGCCTCTTCGTATGACTCTTCTGTTTTATCTTTAATAAATCCACCCATTAGTAAATTTTCTTCTACAGTCATATCTGGAAATACAGAATTATCTTGAAGAATGTAGGCTATTCCTACAGACTTAAGTTTTTCTGCTGGCGTAAGGTTTGTAATTTCTTTTCCATCTATTTCAATTTTTCCTTTAAATATATTTGTAAACCCATAAATTGAGTGAAGTATTGTAGATTTACCTGCACCATTGGGGCCAATTAAACATAAAGACTGACCCTTGCTTACAAATAAATCAAAATTATGAAGAATCTCCATTTTTCCATAACCAGCATTTAGTCCTTTAATTGTTAAATGAACATCTTTAGATGATAAATTTTTTAAATCCTCTGCCCCTGGTGCTTTACCCAAAACTTCATATTGATTTGACATTATTGTGCTCCCAAATAAGCGTCGATTACTCGCTTGTCATTCTTAATTTCATCAGGTGATCCATTAGCAAGCATTTTTCCATGAGCTAAACAAAAAATATTTTCTGCTAATTGCATAATAACTTTCATATTATGTTCAATAACCAATAGTGTGATACCAAAATCTTGATTCACTTTAATTAATCTATCTATTATTCCATTAATTAATGTTGGATTAATTCCTGCAGTTGGTTCATCTAACAACAACATTTCAGGTTCATTCATTAATGCCATTGCAAGTTCTAACAACTTTTGTTGGCCGAATGACAAATCTCCTGCTCGCAATTTTCTTTTTTGATAAAGACCTACAAAATTTAACAAAGTTTCAGCTTTTTCTGTAAGATCTTTGGGAATTTTAGAAAATATAGTAAACAAACTTGCATCACTACCCTTGTGGCTAATTAGCATATTTTCTACACAGTTTAACTTGCCATAAATTCTTGTTTGTTGAAATGTTCTTAGTAAACCAAGTTTTGCTATAACAGGTACTGGTAATTCTGACACTTCCTTATCGTTAAACTTAATTGATCCATTATCTATTGGATAAGTTCCAACAATTGAATTAAACAAAGTAGTTTTACCAGAACCATTTGGCCCTATTAAACCAACAATTTTTCCTTTTTCAACTTTCATTGAAATGTCTACATTGGCTTTAACCCCACCAAATGATTTACTTACATTATTAATTTCTAAAATACTCATTTAAGTTCTACCTGTGCTTTTCGATCTGCTTCATCAATAGTTTCTCCAAATCTTTCTGGGTATTTTTCTCTCAACCATCCCATAATTCCTTCTGGGAAATAAATTACTATTACCACAATTAGAATACCAAGGGCAACATACTGCCATCCTAAAAAGAATGTCCAGAAACCTTCTTTAAAAATATGAAAAACTGTTGCACCAATTACTGGTCCCCATAAAGTTCCTTTACCGCCAAGGATTGCCATTAAAACCATAAACACTCCCATCTCTCTTCCATCAAATGCAACATCCGTTGAGTCTATATACCCAACCAGTCCTCCCATTATTCCACCAGCTAAACCACAAAAGAAAGCTGATACCATCCAACCGATGATTTTATATTTCATCGTTTCAATTCCCATAGCTTCAGCTTTATCTTCGTTATCTCTAATTGCATTAAGAATTAGTTTAAACCTAGTTGAATAAATCGATCTAACAGCTAAGAATGTTAGTATAAGTGCTCCAAAACTTAAAAAGTAAAAGAATTCTCCTCTAGCCTCTAAACCACCAACATTAGGGAAAGGTGGGGTTGTGAAACCTTGACCAGCTCCTATAATTTCTATACCTCCAGATATTTCACCTGCTGCTACTCCTAACCCTAAAGTACAAATTGCAAAATAATGTCCTCGTAATCCTAAAATTGCATAACCAATTAGTCCAGCAACTATTGTTGGGACTACTGCAGCAACAACTAATCCTGCTGCCATTCCTTGAAAAAATTGAGCTGGTGTATGTACAAAAGTTTTTTCTCCACCACTTTCTGTCCATTCCGCTAAAGGGAAAAACATTCCAACTTGTACAGATGCACACAAATACATTCCTAAACCATAAAACAAGATGTTTCCAAATGTATTATATCCCATTTCACCACCTTGGATATTCCATGTAATAGCTAAAACAATTAATACACAAAGAATCGATAACTGAACTTTAAATGCTGGAAAAACAAAAGGTGCAGCCAATCCAAATATTAAAATTGCAGTGTATAATAATATATTTTTATTCATTATTTTAAGTACTCTCTTTTTCTAGAAAGTTTAAATCTTCTGTAAACAAGAATTAAAACTAACAATAAAAACACCGATCCTATTCTAAATTCTGTACCTAAAATATAATCTGCAAACTCTTCAAATACTCCAAGGCCCATGCCTGACATTGCAACACCGGGTAAATTTCCCAAACCAGCAACAATGACAATCATAAATGAACGAATTGTGTAAGGTAATCCCATGTAAGGATGTATTGTAAATGTTATAGAGATTAATGCCCCCGCAACACCACATAAAGCAGCATTAATTCCAAAGGTAGCAGCATAGACTTTTTCTGTATCTACTCCTAATATTTTTGCAGCTCTTGCATTTTGAGCAGTTGCCCTGATTGCACGACCAAGCTTAGATTTCTTCATGTAAATTACTAAACAAATTGCAAATACTATACTTACAAATGCTGAGAATATTTTTGAATTTGGTAATGTAACATTGTTATCAAACAACATAGTTGTACCATAGCCAGAATTCGCTAAAACAACATCTGCACCAAATGCAAAGTTCATTAATTGCATAAATAAAATACTTATTCCAAATGTAGCAAGAATTGAGATGAATAAGTCTCTATCAACAACTTTATTAATTACTAACTTATAAATTCCAACTCCAACAAAATACATTATGATTGGTGATACAATAACTCCCCAAGCAGGATGTATTCCGTAGAGATACATGAAGTAAGCAATATAACCTCCAAGAATAACCAAATCACCTTGAGCTATATTTATTATATTCATAACTCCCCACTGCAAAGCCATGCCGTAAGCAATCAATGCAAATAAAATACCAAGTAGCAATCCGTCCAAACAAGCTTGAACCGTAATCATTGGATATTGGAAAACCATGAAATCCATAATCAACCTTTAAAAAAAAATACCCCCTAGGATTTAGGGGGTATTTATAGATTTGTTTTATCTTTCAGACCACTTAGGAATTGGATGAATTAACTTAGCTGAAGCCCATTTAGTTGGAGCTACAACTTTGTTTTCACATTTTCCTGAGCCATCACACATTACTTGGAAAAGTACCATAGGCTTGTCAACGTTCTGACCACCTGGGGCAAATTTAATATTTCCATAGAATGTTTGCATGTTAGTCGCTGCAAGAGCATCTCTTACTTTCTTTTTATCAAAAGAATTAGCTCTCTCAAAAGCATCTTTAAAAACTAATAAAGCTGCAGATGATTCTGCTGACTGATAAGGCGGATCATACTTGAACTTCTTCTCAAAGTCTTTTGCATATTTTTTACCTGATCCAAAGAATTTATCTTTGTAAGTTAATGATTTATGCCACTGAGAAGCACAAAGAGCGTACTGTGAATTTTTACCATGTTGTTTTGATAATTTTGCAGCATCACAATGTGTCATTGCCAACATTGGGACATCTACTTTCATTTCAGCGATTTGTCTGATTGCAGTTAATGCACCTTTTGTATGACCTGAAACAACAAGAACATCAGGCTTCATTTGTTTTACTTTAACTAATGTAGCAGCCATATCATTTAGCTCTTTTGGTAATTTATCATCAATTACTTTTTTAGAACCTGTTCTTTTAATTGCATCTAAAACTCCCAATCTTACATCTTGAGAAAATGCATCTTGTTCAAAAGCCATAGCAACAGTTACTGGTTTCCCATTATTCTTTTCTACTGCTAAATCAATAGCAACATCGAGATACAAATTAGCTGGAGCTAAAACTGCAAATAGATATTTGTAACCTTTAGTAAACAAAGATCTAGAAGCACCGTTTGCCTCAACCATTGGTACACCATATTTTTCTGTAACAGGCGCAATTGCTTTTGTTAAACCTGAACTGTATGGCCCAAGCATAAACTCAACACCATCTTGAGAAATTAATCTTTCTGCAAGCTGTGCGGCTCTTTTTGGGTTTGATTCATCATCATAATAAATAATATCAAACTTATAAGTTTTTCCACCAACTTTTACTCCACCCATTTTGTTTATTCTCTCAACAGCTAAATTATATCCGTTTTGAGTATGAACACCATTAGATGAATATTTTCCAGTTAATGAAATTGCAGCACCAAGAACAATTTTATCACCAACTACTTTTGAAAATGATACAACAGAAGTTGAAAGTAAAATTGCTATTGCAGAAATAAAACTTAAAATTAATTTATTTAGTTTCATTTTATTCCTTTGGTTAATTAATTAATTAAAACATGATTAAATAAAGAAATTAAATACTTTTCAAGTGGCAAAACATCTTTTGACTTATATTAATAATGTTGTGTAACAATAATTATAACGGCAATAATAATTAAAACACTCGCTGAGATTGTATTAATTGTTTTTGGATTTGCTTTAATCCACAAAATTAATTTTTGTGCAAGCAATGCATAACCAATCAAAGATAAAAAATCTAAAACTATATAAGTTGTTATTAAAATAAAGAATTGAACAATATAATTTGAATTAAAGTCAATAAACTGTGGAAATATTAAAGGAAAAAACAACCAGGCTTTAGGACTTGTACCTGCAACTAAAAAACCATCTTTAAAAAAAGAAAAAAAACTTTTCGATGTAATTATTTTTGAATTTATATTTTTCGGTGAAGACTTATAAACATCATAAGCCAGATAAAATAAATAAATTACACCAATCCACTTAAAAAAATTTAAAAAACTAGGGTTATCAGAAAAAAAAGTGCCTAAAACAAAGATAACTAAGGTTGCTTGGGTAAAATTAGCTGTAACATCTCCAAATGCAGTCCAAATACAATTTCGAACTCCATAATTCATTGAATAAGAAACAATCACAACTCTAGGAGTGCCAGGAGTAATGAAGAGGAAAATTATAATTTGTAAAAAAAGAATAAAATCCAGGGGAAGCATATAAAAAAAAGATAGTCCTTAAAAACCGGGAGCTAAAGATGGCTAAGAAGGACTATCTAGATCAGTATATCAGATCCTAAAAAAAATGCATTATCGATTTTTTTCAAATATAAAGGATTTATGAAAAAAAAAGGTCACAGGCCTGTAACCAAAGTCAAAAATCCTGAGCCAAATTTGGAAAGTCCAGATTGGGTTGTCTGGGCAGCCTGGGCAGATAGGATTACTTTTGAGGAAATAGAAAAAAAAACTGGTTACCGAGAATCTGATGTTATCAAAATTATGAGAAGAACTCTTAAGCCATCCTCTTTTCGTTTATGGAGAAAAAGAGTTCACGAAAAAAGTATAAAACACAGAAAAAAATTTGAATATTCTAGAAAACAAATGTCTAGTAAAATAAAAAAAGGTGATTACATATAAACTATGAAAAAAATAACTATCTATACTGGACCACTTTGTAATTATTGTGATGCTGCGAAAAGATTATTAACTAGAAACAACGCCTCTTACAATGAAATTAACATTGCATCAGTAGAGGGAGCAATGGATGAAATGATAAAGAAAGCAAACGGAAAAAGAACAATACCACAAATTTTTTTTGATGATCAACACATCGGTGGTTACGATGAGATAAGAGCTTTAGAAAAAGAAAATAAGTTACAAGATCTTTTAAAATAAAACATAATAAATAACCCAAAAAATTAAAGTATATTCAAAAAAACTTTTGAATAGTTTAATTTTTTGCTCATCAAATCTTTGATAAACAAATTTTTTTGAGAAATTAAATGCCAAATTGACCAACAAAATGCTAATTATTATACCAATAATACTAAATTTAATTGAAAAATTTTTATAACCAAAATAACAAGCGGCAATTAAAGTTAACCAAGAAACTTTTGTAATAAAAATTTTAAATATGATACCAGTTTTTTTACTAAATACTGATTGTGTTTTTATTATTGAATAAGACCAAATAACTCCAATTAGAAAACTGATATACTTAATAATCATTATTTTTTTGGTTTAAAAACTAAACAAACTCCATTGTTACAATATCTTTTACCAGTTGGTTGTGGACCATCATCAAAGATATGACCATGATGTGCATTACAATTTTTGCAATGATATTCTGTACGAGCATAGCCAATTAAATGATCTGTTTTTGTCTCAAAAACATCAGGTAGTGACTGAAAGAATGATGGCCAACCAGAACCACTTTCATATTTTTTTTGAGATTCAAATAATTTGATACCACAGTTTGCACAATGATAACTTCCTTCTCTCTTTTCATTATTTAATTCACTTGTACCAGGAGCCTCCGTACCGTCCTCAAACATAATTAATTTTTGTTCAGCTGTAAGATTTGTATTTTTTTTATTCATTAATTATAATAATTTAGCACATGATTGATGTAAAAAAGAGTGTAATTCAACAAGCTTAACGAAATCCTTATTATATCCTCCACCTAAAACACCGCATAAAGGAATGCCTTTAGAAAAAAAATTTTGTGTAACTAATTCATCTCTTTCTTTAATTCCATCATCTGAAATTTTTAATTTTCCTAAACGATCATTAAAATGAATATCAACACCTGCTATGTAAAAAATATAATCAAAATTCTCTTTATTTAATTGATTTAAATATAACTTTAAAAGTTTTATATATTGCTTATCTTCCATATTATCATCAAGCTCAACATCAAGATCACTTATCGATTTTTTTGCTGGATAATTTGACTTGGAGTGCATACTAAAAGTAAATACATTTCTATTATTTTTGAATATATCAGAGTTGCCATTTCCCTGATGAACATCTAAATCAACAATTAGAATTCTGCCGGCTAATCCACGATCAAGCAAATATTGAGCAGCTACTGCTACATCATTGAATATACAATATCCAGCACCGCCCTCAAAGTTTGCATGATGACTGCCTCCAGCAGTATTACAAGCAAGACCATTTTTGATTGCAAGTTTTGAAGCTAAGACTGTTCCTCCTGTTGCAGTAAAGGATCTTTGAACAACGCTATCTACTAGAGGAAATCCAATTTTCTTAACACCATTTTTATCTAAAGTCTTATTTTTAATATTTTTTATGTAATTCTCAGAATGAGCTCTTCTTAAAGTTTCTTCTGAACATGGATAAGGTTTGTGGAAATTATTAACTACTTTATTCTTAATCAAATAATTTGCTAGTTCTCCAAATTTTTTAATTGGAAATTTATGATCATCACCAATTTTTGCAAAATAATCTTCGTGGTTAACGATTGGAAGAGATGGCATAGTTTAGTTTAAGAAATTTTTTTTTTAAAGATAAAGGAATATTTGTTTTTCCAAATTATCTTATAATTTTTGTTAATTAAAAATTTATAAATTCTATTTTTTTTAAAATACACTTTATCATCTTTATAAATTAAGTTTTGATTGTGAATTTCAACTGAAATTACTTTTGGTTTATATTGTTTAAAATTTATTGATCTTAAAACATTTAATTCTTCCCCCTCAACATCGATTTTTAAAAGATCAATATTTTTATTTTGTTTATAAAATTTTTTTAGAAAATAATTCAAAGTATTCACATTAACTATTCCTGTATTGAATCCATTTTTGAAATGTATTTTTGCAATATTTTTATCTAACGTATTAAGCATATTTATTTTTTTTCTATAATATATTTTTTTGGACCCTTTTTTATTTGAAATCCCACACCAAATATTTTTATCTTTTTTTCTATAAAAATTAAAAAGTTCAATAGAAAAGGGGCTTATATCAAAATTTATTCCATTCCAGCCTTTTTTGTAAAGAAGATAGGTATTATTACCAGATAAAGGATGATAGCAACCAACATCTACATAAAAACCTTTTTTTTGATTTTTGAAATAATTATTAAGAAATATATCTTCTCCAAGTAATGAATAACTTTTTTTAGGAAAAAAAATTTTTGGCCGATAAAATAAATAATAAAAATATCTTAAATATTTTATCATTTTTTAATTAATCGTATTGGCTTTCCGTCTGCACATGATTCTAATGCTTCAATCATTTGATTATAAAACATATTATAATTTTCAGCTGTAACATATCCAATGTGAGGAGTTAAAAGTGCATTAGGTAAAAATCTTAATTTATTATTTTCTGGCAAAGGTTCTTTTTCATAAACATCTAGTCCAGCACCCGCTATTTCGTTTGTGGATAAAGCTATTATCAAATCTTCCTCGTTAATTATGGGGCCTCTTGAGGTATTGATTAAAAAAGAGGTTTTTTTCATTTTATCCATTTCTTTCAAGGTTATGCAATTTTTATATCTTTCTCCTCCTTGAACATGTATTGATAAAAAATCTGAATTTTTAATTAGATCATCTTTACTACAAGGAAGGACATCTAGTTCTTTACATTTATCTAAATTTAGATTTTCACTCCATGCTATAACTTGCATTCCAAAAGCTTTTCCGATTTGAGCAACTTGTGAACCGACTCTTCCTAATCCCATTAGGCCAAGAATTTTTCCCTTAAGATCAATACCTACTGTCGTTTGCCAATAACCTTGATACATATTATCTATTTCTTCTTTTAAATTTCTTGCTAATCCTAATATTAAAGCCCAAGTTAATTCTGGTGTTGGATGAATATTTATATCTGTTCCACAAACAGTGATTTTTTTTTTCTCAGCAGCATCTAAATCTATTGAGTTATTTCTTGAACCACTTGTGATTATGAATTTTAACTTTTTAAGACTATTAATTAAGTTTTTAGTCATAGGAGTTCTCTCACGCATTATTAATAATGCCTCAAAATCTACTAGTTGATTGATAGCGTCTGTTTCATCTATGAAAGGTTTGCTAAAAATTTTAAATTCGTACTTTCCAGATAGTTTTTTTAAATCAACAAACTGTTGAGAAACATTTTGATAATCATCTAAAATTGCAACTTTAAGCATTTTTAATTTCTTTGTTAGATAAAAATAATCCTAATATAATTAAAATTGCCCCAATCAAATGAAAAAATTGAAATTTTTCATTAAAAAATGTTATTGCCATAACAGTGCTGAATAAAGGTATTAGGGATAAAAATATCCCTGATCTATTAGGACCAATTATTGATACTGCCCCTGCCCAACAATAATAGGACCCTATACTTGGAAATAGCGCTAAAAAAATTAAAATATAAAAAAGATTTAAATCAAATTCAATTATTAACCCTTGAGAATATTCAAAAACAAATTGAGGAATTATAAAAATTAGTCCAAAAGTACACAAAACATGAACTAGTGTCAAAAGAGGTAATGTAAAATTTTTTTTCTTTAAAAAAGATGAATAAAGCCCCCAAGAAATTACTCCACCAATCATAATAAGATCTCCTTTGTTAAAATTTAAAGAAAGTAAGATATTTAAATTAAGTTTTGTTATAATCGATAAAATTCCCAAAACAGAAATTATAAGTCCTAAAATCTGAAATTTGTTTGTTTTTTCAATCTTAAATAAAAAACATAAAAAAATTATTATTGCTGGGATTGCAGTGTTAAAAAGAGATGCATTAATTACTTGGGTGTGAACTAAAGCTAAATAGGTAAATGAATTAAATAAACCAACGCTGGTTAAAGCCAAAAAAAAAAGTAATGGTAAATTTTTTATAATTACACTTTTGAATTTAAGTATCTCCCTAAATGTAAAAGGTAATAATATTATCCAAACAAGTGACCATCTAAAAAAAACTAAAGACATCGGTGGGATATTTGAAAAAAAAGCAAATTTTCCTACCATAAAATTACCAGCCCAAAATAAAGTTGCACAAACCAACATAATATAAGCTTTGGTATTTTGCATAACTAATTAAATCTTATTGAGCTATAAGGGTCTAAATTCAAATTAGTATTTTCTTTTGCAATCATTCCAGAAACAATCTTTCCAGATATTGGTCCTAAAGTCCAACCTAAATGGTGATGACCAAAACAATAATAAACATTTTTATAATTTTTTGATGGTCCCATTACTGGTAAAAAATCTGGTAACGTTGGTCGAAAACCAAGCCATTCGTCTTCATGCTCTGGTAAGTCACCTAACATATATTTCGCATTATCTACAAGATTTTTAATTCTTGATTTTGTTAAAGGATTTTCTAAACCTCCAAATTCAACTGTGCCAACAACTCTTAAACCTTGTTCCATTGGGGTAATTCCAAAACCTCTATTTGAAAAAATAACAGGTCTTTTTAATAGATGATCGCAATCTTGAAAATGAACATGATAGCCTCTCTCAGTGTCTAATGGTATTTTTTCCCCAAGATTATCAGTAAGTTTTTTTGAAAAAGCTCCACAGGCAATGACAATTTTGTCAAATAAAAATTTTTGATTTTCAGAAACAAAAATTGGTTTTTCATCTTGAAATTCAATGTTATTTATATTTATTTTATTAAATTCACCTCCCTTTTTAATAAAAAGTTCAAAAAGCTTTAATAAAATTTTTTTTGGATTTCTAGCGTGTCTAGCGTAAGGATAATAAACTCCTGCATGATAAAAAGGTTTAATATGAGGTTCTAAGTCATGTATTTCACTTTTATTTACTAATTGTTGTTTTACTCCTAATTCTTCTCTAACATTAATTTCAAGTTCTCTACTTTTTAGATCCTGATCATTCCAAATATAAAGTATTCCATTATTTTCAACTAATCCGTCTAAATCTATTTCATCAAATAATTCATCATATGCAGGTAAAGCCAAATCTAAAATTTGATGCATATTTTTTGCAGTGTGCATCATTTTTTTTTTAGAGGTATTTAAAATAAACTTGAAAAACCAAGGTATCATTTTTGGAACATAATTCCATTTAAGTGCTAGAGGTCCGGTTGAGCTTAAAAGCATTGCTGGTACATCTGCTAATACGTCAATTCTATTTAGAGACAAAGATGCGTATGGAGAAAAATGGCCAGCATTTCCGTATGAGGCTGCTGGACTTCCTGGATCATCTTTATCGAAAATTGTTACTTTAAAACCTTTTTTTTGTAGAAATAAAGCATTTGAAATTCCTTGAATACCTGCTCCAACAATTCCTACTTTGATATCATTATTCATGATTATATATACAATTAATAATCAAAATAATTTAAGCGACAAATTATACTTAAGCAATCGATTGTTGATTATGAACTTTCGCGCTCATTACAATGCCAAAACCAATCATTGTTGCTAACATTGAGGAGCCCCCATAAGACATAATTGGTAATGGTGAGCCAACAATTGGTAACAATCCTAAAACCATACTCATATTAATTGTTATGAAAACAAATATTGCAGCCCCAAAACTATAGCAAAAAAGCTTGGCAAAATAACTTCTAGATGAAGC
Source organism: uncultured Pelagibacteraceae bacterium (assembly GCA_902554765.1). Taxonomy (GTDB): domain Bacteria; phylum Pseudomonadota; class Alphaproteobacteria; order Pelagibacterales; family Pelagibacteraceae; genus Pelagibacter. The sequence continues at coordinate 67,532 of CACDPY010000003.1, forward strand.
ACCAATTACAAGTATCCGATAAATTATAATCGCATAAATCAGTAGAAGGATAGCTGATCCAACAAATCCAAACTCCTCTGAAAAGAGTGTAAAAATAAAGTCAGTATGTTTTTCGGGTAAAAATTCTAAATAACTTTGTGTTCCCTTTAAAAATCCTTTACCAAAAATACCTCCAGAACCGACAGCTATTTTGGATTGAATTATTTGATAACCTGCTCCAAGAGGATCTCTGTCTGGATTTAAAAAAGTTAATACTCTAAGTTTTTGATAAGGTTTAAGAAAAGAAATGATAAAAGGTAAAGATATTAAAAAACCCAGCATCGTATAAATAAAATATTTATGATTTATTCCAGCAAACCACAATACTGCAATACCACTGATTGCTATAAGAAGTGAAGTACCTAAATCTGGTTGAACTATAACCAGTCCCATTGGTAGTAAAATAATAATTAAAGATGTTAAAATTGTATAAATAGAGTTTACATTTTCAAGTTTCATTCTATGAAAATATTTTGCTAAACACATGATAATACAAATTTTCATTAATTCAGAGGGTTGTAAATTTATAAAATATAAATCAATCCATCTTTGAGAACCTGAAGATTGTATACCAAATAAATATGTCCAAACTAAAAGCCCAATTACTAATACATAAAAAAAATAACCTATAAAAAACCAGAATTTAATATTGATAAATGAAAATATTAACATCATTAAAGTAAATACTATTAATTTTATAAAATGACTTTTTGTATGAAATAAAATTTTTCCACCATCTGTTGAATACATTGTGGCAAGACTAATTGAGCCCAATAATAAAATACAAATTAAAAGTATATAATCAAAATTTTTAAATTTTTGTAATAAATTAAAGTTATTATTGTTAAATCTCGTATGTTGGTACATCTAAATCTCCAAATATTTTTTGTTATTAACTGATTGACGTAATGGATGTCGATCAATAATTTTCTTAAATAGCTTTTTTGCCATAGGTGCAGCTGTAGTACTACCATTGCCTCCGTGTTCGACTAAAACACTTAATGCATAACGGGGATTTTTATATGGTCCAAATGCAATATAAAGAGCGTGGTCTCTTTCTTCGTATGGTATCTCAAATGTTTTTAAATCCAATTCTCTATCTCTTTCTGTAATTCTTTTAACTTGGGCTGTTCCTGTTTTTCCTGCAAATTGATATTTTGGATTATCTATTCTTGACCGATAAGAAGTTCCCATTACTTCATTAGTTGAACCAAACATTGCGTCCTGAACTAATTTGATATTTTTTGAATCTTTGTACAGTTGTATAAACTTGTCTGCTTGATTTTCATTCTTTTCACTATCAACGGTAATTTTAGGATAAATCTTATAACCCCCATTAGCAATTTGTGCAGTCATTAAACACAATTGGATTGGTGTTGTTTGAATATACCCTTGTCCAATCCCAGTAATCATAGTTTCACCAAGCAACCAGCCCTTACCAAGAGCATTTTTTTTCCATTGTGTATTAGGAATTAAACCTTTTTTCTCAATATCAAATAAATCACCAAAAACTTTTTTTCCTAAACCAAATTTTTTTGCGGTCTCACTTAGTTTATCTACTCCAAGTTTTCTTGCTATTTCATAAAAATAAGTATCGCAAGATACTTTCATTGCATTTCTAAAACTAACAAAACCATGTCCTTTTTTTTTCCAACAATGGTAGGTTTGACCATACATTTCTGTTTTGCCAGTACATTTTACAGTAAAATTTGTATTAATTATTCCGTTTTCTAAAGCTGATAAAGCCACAATAGGTTTGATCGTTGACCCTGGAGAATAATTTCCTTGTAAAGTTTTATTAACTAATGGTTTCATTGGATTATTTCTAATTAATTGCCAATCATCTTTACTAATTCCAAAAACAAACAAATTAGGATCAAACGAGGGAGAAGAATGCATAGCAATAATCTCCCCTGTATAAATATCCATTACACAAATTGAACCAGCTTGATCTTTTAATAATTCATTAGAAAGTTTTTGTACCTCTGTATCTATAGTTAACCTTAGTGTCTTTCCTTTTTCACCCTTTTGAAATTCTAATTGACTAATTCTTCTTCCATAAGCATTTACCTCATATCTTTCAATATCATTAGTGCCTATTATTTCATTCTCGTAAGATTTTTCTAATCCTACTTTTCCAATTTTGAGACCAGGAACAAATCTTTTTTTAATCGTTTCATTATTTTCAACATCATTTTCATTAGCTTGACTAACGTAGCCTAAAATATGTGTAAATTTTTCTCTAAAAGGATAACTTCTGGAAATTGATACGACAGGTTTGACCCCATTTAAATCATACAAATGATTATTTATTTTTGAAAATTTTTTCCAGCTCAAATTATCTGATACAATCAACGTTTCCCATGGTTTTATTTCATTCTTTTTTTTTAATACTTTTTTGAATTCTTTATCTGATAATTCTAATAAATCTTTTAATCTGTATATTACATACCGAAAGTCCTCTACCTCCTCAGGGATTACGTGAAGTTGATAGGCTTCAAAATTTCCAGCTATAACATTTCCAAAATAATCATGAAACTCACCCCTTACTGGAGCAAGTTTCCATTCTCTAATTCTATTTTTATCAGATAAGGTAAGATATTTTTTATTTTCTTTTACTTGCAGAAAAAAAAGTCTGCTTACTAAGCCAACCATTATAAAAAATTTTAATGAGCTAGTAATAAACATTCTTCTATTAATAGAATTAAGTTTTTTTACATTATCACTTGAAGAATTAATCATTCACACCCTTTAAATAATAATTAAAAATAGAAACGAAAAATAAATAAAATAGAAAAGTAAAAAAATTATTAATTACATAATTTACTAAATCAAGTTTATAATAGAAGAATAAATTTAATACTGAATAACTAATTGAATTAATTAAACTAATAGTAAATAAAAAATAAAACCAATCTTTAATTATATTTGGACGTATCGTAATATTTCTTAAATAAGATGTAGAAATACAAATTAAACAGTAAGACAAGCTGCTAATTCCCAGGGGTAAACCAACGACTGTATCATTTACTAAACCTGCGAGAAAAACTAGAAAATAATCAAAATGTTTGAAATCTTTTAAACTAAAAAAAAATATTAAAATAAATGGAAAATTGAAAGAAAAGTAATCAAGATTTAGATAATTAAAGTCAAACTCATTAAGTACTGAAATAAATAAAAGTACTATTGGTAACAAAGAATAAAGTTTTCGAAAAGGGTTTCTTGCACCTAGACTGGCCATTAGTTTTTTCTTCCTTTATTTAAGACACAATTTTTATAGTCATCACTTCCAACAGTAAAACCTCCAGTATTGAAAAAAGATCTTCTACACTTGTGACCATAATATAAATTCATTTTTAAAAACTCTATTTCTTTTTTATCTAAATCTGATTGTTCTATTTTTTCTTTTTGTAAAGAGATATTATTTTTTAGATCTAAAATATCATTATTAAGGTTATTTATTATCTTTTTTAAATTTTCATTTTCTTGTTTAAATTTTAATTTAGTATCCTCAACAATTTTTAATTCATCCTCTAAAATATTGAGCTTTACATCTACTGGTTTAGAGATTTCGTTGTTTGTTGTGTTTTGAGTTGTGTTTTCTATGGCTGTCTTAATAATTACTTCTGCAAAAACGTATTTAAGCTGAGAAAAATCACTATAAAATTCAACATTAAATTTTTTTGTTGACCCTTCCTCTTTTATTTTTAATTTTCCAATAGGAATACCACTTTTAAAAATTGCTCCAGTTCCTGAGGTGTAGACTATACTTTGATTGTTTAAATCGTTAGAAAAGCCATCCTTCATATATTTTATGTGGCCAATATTATCTCCTCGTCCAGTTATAATTGCTTGAACATTTTGAGGTGCAATCGTAACGGGTACATTTGAATTTAAGTCTGATAATAACAAAACTCTTGCTGTTTTATAATTTACTTCAATAACTCGTCCAACTAGGTAAGACTGGTCATAAATATTAGTTCCTATTTTGATATTATCCTTGCTACCCTTATTAATAATTATACTTTTTAAAAAAGGACTATCATGGTCCATAATAATTTTTGCTAAAATCTTATTTGAAGTCGAAACGTAATCATTAATTAATTCTTTTAATTCTTTGTTTTCAAACTCAATAATATTGTTTGAAACAGCATTTGATTTCATTTTACTTAATTCTTTTTTGGTTTGATTATAGTCTTTGAAAAAAGTTGTATAATCACTTATTCCAGTAAAAGAATCTTTCAAAAAATTTTCTGGTATTGAGACAAGAAATGAAGATCTGTAAACAACTTCATTAATTCCAATTTTTAAGTATCTAACTACTCTAAAATCTAAGCTTGATAATAAAATTATAAATATTGATAAAAAAACTAGAGTTAATAATGAAAATTTTTGTTGTGTGCTTTTTTTAAGAAAGGCAGATCGGATTGCTATGATGAAATCATCTCTGCTAGAGGCCATTATTTTAGTATTCTGTCAACATAGTAGAGAATGTTTGTTCCTGGTCTAAAGCTTTACCAGTTCCTATAGCAACACAAGATAAAGGATCGTCTGCAATGTGAACGGGTAAACCAGTTTCTTTAGAAAAACGTTTATCTATGTTTTTTAGTAAGGCTCCACCTCCTGTTAAAACTAACCCCATATCTACTAAGTCTGCAGATAGCTCCGGTGGTGTACTCTCTAATGCATCTTTAATTCCATTTACCATTTGTTTCAAAATATCATTTAAACCTTCTGCAGTATCTTCCTCTGTTATATTCACTTCTTTAGGTGTTCCAGATCTTAAATCTCTTCCTTTAACGGCATATGTATTGTTGTTTGTTGGTATAGCTGTACCAATTTCTTTTTTAATTTTCTCGGCTGTACTGTCGCCTATCATTAAATTATATTCTTTTCTCATATAATTAACCAATGCAGCATCCATAGCATCTCCAGCAACTCTTAAAGATTTAGAATAAACTAATCCTCCAAGTGACATAACTGCAATTTCACTTGTTCCTCCTCCTATATCTACAACCATTGATCCAGTTGCTTCTGAAATAGGTAATCCAGCTCCAATGGCTGCAGCTATTGGTTCTTCAATTAATTGAACTCTTCTTGCTCCTGCAGCTAATGCACTATCTTGAATAGCTTTTCTTTCCACAGGTGTTGAGCCAGTAGGTACACAAATTAAAATTCTTGGATTAGCGAATGAACTTCCTTTATGAACTTTTTTAATAAAATGTTTAATCATTTCCTCAGTTACGATAAAATCTGCAATTACTCCATCTCTTAGTGGTCTTATTGCGCTTATATTTCCCGGAGTTCTACCTAACATCGTTTTAGCCTCATCCCCTACAGCTAAGACTTGTTTTTTTCCTCCTTGTTCAACAATAGCAACTACTGATGGTTCGTTTAACACAACACCTTGTCCTTTTACTACGACAAGTGTGTTAGCAGTTCCAAGATCAATTGCCATATCCTGACTCCAAACTTTTTTTATTTTTTCAAATATACCCATCTAAATTCCTCTTACTCTTTCTTTTTCTTGCTCTATTTCTGGAGCAGTTTTTTCTCTTTTAATTATCATCTTATTTAAAGCGCTTAAATACGCATTAGCTGAAGCAACTAATGTATCTGTATCTGCTGCTTGTCCAACTGTTGTTTTGCCATTTTCCTCAATTCGAACACTTACTGTTGCTTGAGCATCAGTTCCTTCTGTAACAGCATGAACTTGATACAACAAAAGCTTAACATCATGAGGATATAAAACTTTAATACATTTAAATATTGCATCAACTGGTCCATCACCAGTCTCAGATGTTTTTTTAACCTCTCCATAAACATCTAGTGTCATTTCAGCTTTTTGTGGTTCTCCTGTTCCAGCAAAAACCTTCAAGGATTTCAAGTTAATAACATTTTTTTCTGAAACCATACTATCATCTACTAAAGCTGCTATATCGTCATCATACACGTGTTTTTTTTTGTCAGCTAATATTTTAAATTTCCCAAAGGCTGTTTGTATTACATCGTCAGTTACATCTACATACCCAAGGTCTGATAATTTTTCTTTGAATGCATGTCTGCCAGAATGTTTTCCCATTACTAAAGAAGTTTTTTTTACACCTACACTTTCTGGGGTCATTATCTCATAAGTTTCTCTATTTTTAAGCATTCCATCCTGATGAATACCTGCCTCATGTGCAAAAGCATTTTTTCCAACAATGGCCTTATTAAATTGTACTGGAAAAGTCGCATTGGACACTATCTTGGAAGCTTTACTTAAAAGTTCTGTTTTAATACCAGTTGAATACGGCATTAAATCATTTCTTGTTCGAATTGCCATTACGATCTCTTCTAAAGCTGCGTTACCAGCTCTTTCTCCAATTCCATTAATTGTGCATTCTACTTGTCTTGCTCCAGCTGAAACCCCTGCTAAAGAGTTAGCTACTGCTAAACCTAAATCATTATGACAATGTACAGATAAAATAGCTTTATCAATATTTGGAACTTTATTCTTTAATGTTGATATAATCTTTGTAAATTCTGATGGTGTTGTATAGCCTACAGTATCAGGAATATTAATAGTCTTAGCTCCACAACTAATTGCAAGTTCAACAATTTTACACATAAAGTCCATGTCTGTTCTTGTTCCATCTTCACACGACCACTCAACATCATCAGTAAATTTTCTTGCGTATGTAACGCTTTCTTTAATAGCATCTAAGACTTGTTCAGGGGTTTTATTTAATTTATGCTTCATATGAAGTGGACTTGTTGAAATAAAAGTATGTATTCTAAATCTTTCAGCAAATTTTAATGCCTCATGACATGCATCAATATCTTTTTTATTAGCTCTTGATAATCCAGCAGGTATTGAATTTTTTAAAATTTTACTTATAGCTTTTACTGACTCAAAATCTCCAGGAGAAGCTATGGGAAAACCTGCTTCAACAATATCTATTCCCAACTCATCAAATATTCTAGATATCTGAATTTTTTCCTCAATACTCATTGACGCTCCAGGTGATTGTTCACCATCACGCATCGTGGTATCAAATATAAATACTTTATCTTTATCGGCCATAACTAAACATTTTGGAAAAGATATAATACAATCTATATTAGAAAATGCAAAATATTTATAAAAATTTATCTGTTTTAATTAGCTCTTATCACTATCAACCAATTTTTTCTTGCTAATCCATGGCATCATTGCTCTCAAATTTGCACCAACTTTTTCAACTGGATGTTCAGCTAGCTTAGCACGAGTTGCTAGAAAGTTTTTTTGACCATTTTTACACTCATCCATCCACTCTTTTGTAAACTTACCTGACTGTATGTCAGCTAAAACTTCTTTCATTCTTTTTTTGGTTTCTTCTTTATTTACAATTCTTGGTCCCGATTGATACTCTCCATATTCTGCAGTATTTGAAATGGAATAATTCATATTTGCTATTCCACCCTCATAAATTAAATCAACAATTAATTTTACTTCGTGAACAGTTTCAAAATATGCCATTTCAGGTTCATAACCTGCTTCAGTTAAAGTTTCATATCCATTTTTAATTAATTCAACTAACCCACCACAAAGTACTGTTTGTTCACCAAACAAATCTGTTTCTACTTCATCTTTAAAAGTTGTTTCAATTATTCCAGATCTTCCACCTCCTACAGCAGACGCATATGACATTGCTAAATCCCTAGCTTTTCCAGATCCATTTTGATGCACAGCAAATAAACATGGTACTCCACCACCTTTTTCATATTCACTTCGAACAAGATGCCCAGGACCTTTAGGTGCAACCATAAATACATCTAAATCTTTTCTAGCTTTAATTAAATCATAATGAATATTTAAACCATGTGCAAAAGCTATTGATGTTCCCTCTTTAACTCTTTGCTCAATATGATTTTTGTAAATTGCGGCTTGTAATTCATCTGGTGTTAAGATCATCACTACATCTGCCCATTCAGCTGCATCTGATAAATTCATTACTTTTAAACCTTTTGATTCAGCTTTAGCAATACTTGATGAGCCTTCTCTTAAAGCAACTACTACTTCTTTAACACCACTATCTTTTAGATTCAAAGCATGAGCATGTCCCTGACTGCCATATCCAAATATTGCAATTTTCTTATCTTTAATCAAATTAACATCAGTATCTTTTTCATAAAACATTTTCATTTTTTTTTCTCCCAATCTATTTATTTAAAAATTTCTGCACCTCTTGTCATTGCTATCGCTCCAGTCCTTGAGGTGCTTACAAGGCCTAGAGGTTTTAATCTTTTGCTCATTTTATCAATCTCTCTTCTTAAAGCTGTTATCTGAATTACAGTAGATAACTTTGTTTTATCTAAAATCACAGGATTAAAGCTTTTACAGGCTTTAATACACTTTTCTATCTTTTTTTTATTCGCAACAACCTTTAATAAAGCCATTTCTTTAAAAATTACTTTTTTATCCTCTCTTTTAAAATCAGCAACTTTATGCACTGGTACCAATTTTTTTAATTGTAGTTTAATTTGATCTATTACCTGAGGAGTTCCAGTAGTTACAATAGTTATTCGAGAAATATTTTTTGCCTGATCAATCTCAGCTACTGCTAAAGACTCTATATTGTATCCTCTTCCAGAAAACAAACCAACAACTCTTGCTAACACTCCTGCTTCATTGTCTACCCACACAACAAATATATGTGTGTCTAATTTACCTTTTTTGGTTGGAATGCTGTATGCAGATTTAGGTTTTGTCATTAAACTAAAGCTTTACCTTTTCCTGTTATCTTATTTTCTTCCTTATCATTAGGACCTAATATCATTTGATTATGTGGTTTCCCTGAAGGTATCATCGGAAAACAGTTTTCGTTAGGATCAACATGACAATCGAATATTACAGGTCCATCATGATCAACCATTTCTTTTATCTTTATGTCTAATTCATCAGGGTTTTCAGCCTTTATTCCTTTACAACCATAGGCCTCAGCTAATTTCACAAAATCAGGTAAAGCCTCCGAATAACTTTCAGAATAATTTTTTTCATGTAGAAGTTCCTGCCACTGTCTTACCATTCCCATATATTGATTATTTAATATGAAAATTTTTATAGGTAAATTATATTGAACTGCAGTAGACATTTCTTGCATAGTCATTAAAATTGAAGCCTCCCCAGCTATATCAACAACAAGTTTATCTGGATGAGCTATTTGTACACCTATAGCAGCTGGAAGACCATAACCCATCGTTCCAAGACCACCTGATGTCATCCATCTGTTTGGTTTGTTAAATTTATAATGCTGTGCAGCCCACATTTGATGCTGTCCAACTTCAGTAGTAATGAAAGTGTCTTGATTTTTTGTTAATTCATATAATCTTTGAACAGCATGTTGAGGTTTGATTGTTTCATCACTGTTAACAAAACCTAGTGAATCCTTAGTTCTCCATTTTTGGATTTGCTCCCACCACTTTGAAATTCTTTGTTTGTTAGAATCTTTTAAAGTATTTTGTTTTTTACTTAAATTTTTTATAGTCGTCTTCATAACTTCGTTAACATCTCCAACTATTGCTAAATCTACTTTAATTATTTTATTTATTGATGAAGGATCAATGTCTATATGAACTTTTTTTGACTTAGGTGAAAATTCATCTATCTTACCAGTAATCCTGTCATCAAATCGTGCTCCAATATTAATCAACAAATCACAGTCATGCATAGCGTTGTTTGCCTCATAGGTTCCATGCATTCCTAACATCCCAATAAACTGATTATCATCACCAGGAAATGCTCCCAAACCCTGCAAAGTTGAAGTAATTGGAAAACCAGTTAATCTAACAAACTCTCTTAAAGTTTTACTTGCTTCAGGACCAGAATTAATAACTCCTCCTCCTGTATATATAACAGGTTTTTTTGCTTTCGAAATTAAGCTAATTAATTCATCTATATCATTTTGATCAAATTTATTATTGGACTTACCGTTAAGTTTTTTTTCTTTTTTTGGTTTTGAATAATTTGCTTTAGCAAATTGAATATCTTTTGGTATATCTACTAAAACTGGTCCTGGCCTTCCCGTAGTAGCAACAATAAATGCCTCATGCAAAATTCTAGATAAATCTTTTATGTCTTTTACTAACCAATTATGTTTTGTACATGGTCTGGTTATTCCAGTGGTATCACATTCTTGAAATGCATCAGTACCAATTAGATGTGTTGGCACTTGTCCTGAAATACAAACTAAAGGCACAGAGTCCATGTATGCATCTGTTAAAGCTGTAACAACATTTGTAGCTCCCGGACCAGAAGTTACTAAAACAACTCCCGGCTTACCAGAAGATCTGGCATAACCTTCAGCTGCATGACCAGCACCTTGTTCATGTCTAACTAAGATATGTTTTATTGAAGAGTGATTTTTTAATTCATCATAAATAGGCAATACCGCTCCGCCTGGATATCCAAAAATAAAATTTACATCTTGATCCTCAAGACATTTAAAAACAATTTCAGCACCAGAATATAATTTAGACATTCATGCAATCTAGCTGAAGTTGTGCTAATTGGTCAAGGCTAAGAAGTAGATATCTAAAACTTTTTTAAAAATTTCTTTAATTGGATTGGATTCATTTTGTTCCAATCTTGCATATTACCTCTCGCCCACGTGCTTTGTCTTTTGGCATATTGTCTTGTCTTTATTGATATTTTTTCAATAATCTCATTTATTAGAATTTTCTTCTTGAGATAGTCTCTCACTTCATTAATACCAATCGCTTTATTAGCAGTTTTATCCTTTCGAATTTGAAGTTTGATAAATTTTTGAACCTCTAAAATAACACCTTTTTTGATCATTTCCTCTGCTCTTGAGCTGATCCTATCGACCAATTCATTTCTTGGATAATCCATATAAATTTTAAAAAAATCTTTTTCTTCGTACTTAGATTTAGTGATTTTGAACCAATCATAAATTGATCTTTGAGTGAACAATTTTACCTCATAAGCTCTAATTGATCTCTGGGTATCAGACAATTTTATTCTATTTTTTACTAATGGGTCAAGTATTACTAGTTCAGAAAAAAAATTCTTAGCTCCTAATTTTTTATGCAAAGACCTAATATTTTTTCTAAATCTTAAAGGAATATTTGGAATATTTACTAAACCATCTGTTAAAGATTTAAAGTATAAACCTGTTCCACCAACTAATATTGGAATTTTTTTTCTTTTTTTTATTTGTAATATTTTTTTGTTTACTAGTTTAAGCCAGTCGCCAGTGGAAAAATTTTTTTTTACACTTTGAAAACCATATAGATGGTGTTTTATATTTTGATAATCTTTTTTAAAAGGTCTGGCTGATAAAATTTTTAATTCTTTATAAACTTGCATACTGTCTGCATTAATAATCTCGCCATTAATTTTTTTAGCAAGTTTAATTGCAAATGATGATTTCCCTGAAGCTGTAGGCCCATAGATTAAAATAATTTTGGATTTCAAATCCATGTTTTAATCTAATTTAACACCAATATATCTTCTTTGATTTTGACTATTATAGATAACTAGTAATATAGTTTTTTGATTACTATTTAATACTTTTTTTATAGCTTGATTTAAATCATTAACAGACTTTATTTTTTTCTTTTGAGCCTCTAAAATAATACTATTTACATCTACAGAATTTATTAAAGGGCTATCATTTTCGATTTTGGTTATAACTAAACCTGAAGTTTGATTAGGTAAATTTCTATTCTTAATGTCATCTTTTGTTAATTCCCTGACTGAAATTTTTAGATTTTCAATTACTAATTCTTTTTGAGGCTTGCTCTTCTCTGTTACTTTAAAATCTTCTGATGTTTCAAGTCTACCAAGTTTAATAATTTTTGTAATTTCTTTTTTGTCTCTCCAAATTTTAACTTTTACATTTTTTCCTACTTCAGTTCTTGCGACTATAATTGGCAGTTGTTTCATCTCTTGAATTTTTTCTCCATTAAATTCTAAAATTATATCTCCCGCTTTAACTCCTGCTTTTTCTGAAGGACTATTAGGAGCAACGCTGGCTACCAATGCTCCTCGTGGTTCATCTAATTTTTCAACTTCTGCAATTTCTTTTGTTACATCCTGAATTCTTACTCCTAACCAACCTCTTTTAGTCTCCCCAAACTCTATTAATTGATCAATTACTATTTTTGCACTATTCGATGGTATTGAAAAACCTATTCCAATAGAACCATTTCTTCCTAAAATAGCAGTATTTATTCCAATCACATCTCCATTCATGTCAAATAAAGGTCCGCCAGAATTTCCTGAGTTAATTGATGCGTCTGTTTGAATGTAGTCTTCATATCTACTTAATCCAATTGACCTATTTCTAGCTGAAATGATTCCTGAAGTAACTGTTCCACCTAAACCGAATGGATTTCCAATTGCAATAACCCAATCACCAATTCTAGCTTTATCCGAGTCACCAAATTTGACTGGAGTAAATTTTTCTTTTGTATCTAATTGTAAAACAGCAATATCTGAAAGAGGGTCTGCTCCTATCACTTTTGCTTTAAATTCTTTGTCTCCGTTAACCCTTACAATAATATCTTCCGCATCTTGTATTACATGATTATTAGTTACAACTATACCTTTTTGATCAATAATAAATCCTGACCCAAGTGCTGTTGATTGTCTTTCTTGAGGAGTTCCAAATTCTTTAAACATGTCCTCAAACGGAGATCCTGGAGGAAATTGAAATGGAAATGGATTGGTACTCGTAACGACTGTTTGAGTTGTTGAGATGTTAACAACTGATGGCATTAATCTTTCTGCTAAATCTGCAAATGATCCAGGGGTATTTTGAGAATTTGAACTTAAATTAAAACTGCAGACAAATAATATTGCGATAAAAATTGTTTTTAATTTTTTCATATTATCATTTAACAAAATAAATAATTATAAAGCCTATAATTGCAAAAATAAGTCCACCTGACCTAAGTTGACTCTCTTTAAATAATTCTATTTTTTTTAACATATTTTTCATTTTTGATGGAAATATGGCATACAAAAGACCTTCGATAAATAAGAAAAGACCAAAAGCTATGATCAATTCCCTCATATAAATTTTAGTTTGATTTAGGTTTTATATTTCCAAAGAACTTAAAAAACTCACTATCAGGTGACAAGATCAAAGATGTTTCGCCGCCAATCAAAGCTTTTTCATAAGCCTGCATTGCTCTATAGAATGCAAAAAACTCAGGATCTTGCCCAAAAGCACCGGCGAAGATATTATTTCTTTTACCATCTCCTTCACCTTTCATAATTTCTGATTTTTTTTGAGCATCTGCTAAAATAACTGTTACTTCTTTATCTGCAGTTGAGGTAATAGTTACAGCCATCTCCGCACCTCTTGCTCTGAACTCTTTTGCTTCTCTTTCCCTCTCAGTTTGCATTCTTCTGAAAATTGCATCACTGTTTGCTTGAGGAAGATCTGCTCTTTTGATTCTAACATCATTAATTTTTATTCCAAAATTTTCAGCTTCATTATTTACACCTTCTTGAATTAAAGCCATTTGTTTAGTTCTATCTTCTGATAAAAGTGTTTGTAGTTCTTGTTGACCCAATACATTTCTTATCCTTGAGTTTATAATTGTCGCCAATCTTGATCTTGCAACTCTTTCATTACCAACTGAAATATAAAATTTTAAAGGGTCGACAATTTGAAACCTTGCAAAAGCATCAACTATTAATCTTTTTTGATCAGATGCAATTACTTCTTCAGGTGGAGTATCCAAATTTAAAATTCTTTTATCTAAAAAAACAACGTTTTGAATAAATGGAATTTTAAAATTTAACCCAGGTTTTGAAATTATTCTTTTTGGATCACCAAATTGAAGCACGATTGCTTGATTAACTTCTTTAACAATAAAGATTGAAAAAAATGCTACTGCAGCTATTGCAACAACTATTCCAGCTATAACTTTTCCCATATTCATATTAATTTGTCGCTTTCTTTTTGCTTAACTCTGGTAATGGAAGATAAGGAACTACTCCTGATCCTGCATTCTTCTCTATTATTACTTTATCAATATCAGCTAAAACTTTTTCCATCGTCTCTAAATACATTCTTTCTTGAGTTACTTCTTTTGCATTTTTGTATTCATTATAAATGGCTAAAAATCTACTTGCTTCACCCTCTGCTTTTGCAACAACTTCTTTTTTGTAAGCTTCAGCTGCTTGAAGAATTTTTTGTGCTTCCCCTCTTGCTCTTGGAATTACATCATTAGCATAAGCCTCAGCTTCATTTTTTGACCTTTCCATGTCAGCTCTTGCCGCTTGCACATCTCTAAATGCATCGATGACTTGATCAGGTGGATCAGCTTTTTGCGTTTGTACTTGAGTGATTTGAATACCACTATTGTACTCATCTAAAATTTTTTGAATAATTTCTTGTGTATCAGTCTCAATAAGAGCTCTTCCTTCAGTTAAAATAGGTTGAATATCAGATCTTGCAATTACTTCTCTCATTGCAGTTTCGGCAGCGGCCTTTACAGTTCCCTCTGGATCTTGAATTTTGAATAAAAAGTTACCTGCATCTTTAATCACCCAAAAAACAGAAAAATCTATATTTACTATATTTTCATCTCCCGTTAACATTAAGCTTTCTTGAGGAACGTCAGCAACTCCACCTGATGATGAAAATCCGCTGTCCCTTTCAGATCTAAAACCAATATCAATTCTATTTACCTTTGTAACTTTTGGAGTAAGTACAGACTCAACTGGAAATGGGATGTGATAATTTAATCCTGGTTGAGTTGTTTTTACAAATTTTCCAAATCTTAAGACTACACCTTGTTCGTCGGGTAAAACTCTATATAGACCACTTGCTAACCAAACAAAGCCCAAAACAATCAAAACCAAGATTGCTTGTTTTCCTCCTGAAGAACTTCCTCCTGGCAAAAAATTTTTTATTTTCTCTTGAAATTCTCTAATAATTTTATCTATATCAGGTGGTGTTGGGCCTCTACCTGAACCGTTTCCACCTCCACCTGGAGGTGTTCCCCATGGACTTCCACCTCTACCTTTAAAATCATCTGACATATGTCAAACTATATAGTGTCTTTATTACAAAAAACAAGTAATGATGGAATCATGACAGATAAAAAGCCAGAACTTAGTGACGCAATGAAGAAAAAACTAGAGCCAAAGAAATTCATTAAAAATCCTATTTTAGGCACAAAATTTACAATTGCTATTTCTAGTGCCAAAGGTGGTGTTGGAAAATCTACATTTGCTACAAATCTTGCTTTAGCACTAAAACAAATTGGTTGTAAAGTCGGATTATTGGATGCAGATATTTATGGTCCATCGATTCCAAAGATGTTTAATATTAACGAAAAGCCTAAAAGTGACGGACAAAAATTAGAACCCATCATAAAATATGATATTCAGTGCATGTCTATTGGTTTCTTGGCAGATCAACAAACACCAATGATTTGGCGTGGTCCAATGGTAACTAGTGCTATTAAAACTTTTACTCAAAAAGTTAATTGGAAAAATTTAGATTTTATAATTGTTGATATGCCCCCTGGAACCGGTGATACACAATTAACTTTTTCACAAGAAATTAAAATGGATGGTGCAATAATAGTTTCAACTCCTCAAGAAGTTGCTCTTTTAGATGTAAAAAGAGGAATCAAAATGTTTGATAAACTTGGAGTAAAAATATTAGGCTTAGTAGACAATATGAGTTTTTTTACTGGGGATGATGGTAAAAAATACAAAATTTTTGGTGAGGGTGGTGTTAAAAAAACTGCAGATGAATTTCAAAAAGAATTTTTGGGAGAAATACCAATTAATTCTGAAGTTGGAAAATGTGGAGATGATGGAAAACCAATTGTTGAAGCTAATCCTGATCATGAAATTTCTAAAATATATTTAGATTTTGCAAAAAAAATTAAATCACAATATCTGTAAAAATTTGAGACTTAATAATTAATTAAAATTTCTTTTAATTCTGGATATAATATTTCTGAAATTTTTTTTGAACCATTAATTCCAGTATGAATTTTGTCATAGAAATCATCCTTTTCAAAAGTTTTAACCATTTCATCAAGTTTAATAATATGAAAATTATTTGAATTACAAAACTCTTTTAAAGTTTCATTTATAATAAAAAGAGTTTTTGTGCTTATTCCATCAAATCTTACTTGGGTAATAAATACGGGTATAATATTCATTTTGCTAATTTCTTTATTTAAATTATTCAAATTTTTTTTAAAATTATCTAATAAATTTAACTCTTCGTTATTTAATTCATTAAAATTAAATTTCATTTTAGCTTTTAGATAGTCCATGTATTGATAATTATCGTATAAATCTTTCTCATATAAACCATAATTTGTCCTAATTTTTCCGAAATATTTATTTTGAATTTTAAGTTTTATTTCATAAATGATACTATTATTTTTAATGTAATCCTCTAATTGATCAAAATAGTTAGACCTTTTTACATTGTCGAAATGTTTTGGTAGCTTTAAAGAAGCATCATTATGCCCAGTATAAAAAATAAATATTTCTGGCTTAAAATTTTTTATTTTTGGAAACCAACTTTTAAAATCATTATAATATCCTCTAGTTGTTTTTCCTCCTTTTGATGCATTAATAATCTGGAGATCTATTTGATCATTTTTCAAAAAGGAATTTAATTGATCTACTATTCTAAACTCTGGTGGTGTAAATTGCTGCTCGCCTGTGCTTCCACCTTCAAAAACTATTTTAATTTTTTTTGGATCAATTTCATTTCCTATAAAACCTAATGAATTTCTTTTGAAGGTATATTTATAATTTTGACCATAATGATTAATATCAAATTTTCTCTCTACATTTCTTTGATCTCTAATATATATTCCAAAATTTTCGTCTTTGAACCAATAACCAAAAAAGACTTCAAAAAAAATTAGAATAATAAGGAGAATTAAAAAGTTATAAAAAATTACTTTTAAAGCCTGTTTTTTTTTCTCCATATCTAAATTATTTACTTAAATTAAGATACTTCTTTGAGTTTTTCACTAAATTACTTTATCATTTAAATCAAAAGCAACCATTAATTCATTCCATTCTCTTTTTGATAAATCAGAATTTTCTAAGGAAACGTCTTCACCTTTAATTAATTTTTGAATAATCAATTTCCCTTTGGCTGAAACCTCAGTTCCTCCAACCCTATAATCCATGAAAGCATCATATGTAATTGGAACCCATTTTTTAACAGTATCTAACATTATATCTGCGTAAACTCTTATTTCATACTGGGCATGACTATCAGCTCTCAATCTTAAAAAATTCATAAGATTTAGTAAGTCTGTTTTCCAATACCATTGGGTGTAAGTATTTAATGTCAAATTCATTCTTGCA
>CACDPY010000004.1 GCA_902554765.1 uncultured Pelagibacteraceae bacterium
TGGATGTTTTTCGATTAAAGTCACATCATGACCTTTCGCTTTAAGACGGAGCGCAGCAGCTATGCCCCCAAAACCAGAGCCAATTACAACAGAATTCATTGTGATAACTTATAGTTTTTTTAAAAAATTGTAAGAGTATTATGAATTAATTTTTTTTAACTCTTCTTTAGTTTCATCTAAATTTTTTTGGAACAGTGTATCTAGTTTAGATTTATCTATAGATGTGGTGATAATTTTTTTCACAGAATCTACTGCAATTTTAACTGATGCATTTTTAATCTCTTTTATTGCAGTATTTTTCATTTGGGTAATTTTGATTTCAGCAGAATTTTTTTTAATTTCAGATGATTTATGAAACTTATCATTTAGTTCTATAATTAATCTATCACTATCTTTTTTTGCTTGTTCTAAAATTTCATTACTTACAGATTGAGCAGTATCAAGTTTTTTTTGAGCATTATCCAATAATATCTTAGCTTCAGTTCTTAGCTTTTCACTTTCATCTATTTCATTCTTGATATCTAAAATAAGTTTATTAAGTAATTCATTTATTTTTTGAGGTATTTTTAAATAAATTAATATGCCAAAAAAGATAAAAAATGAAACTGCCACCCAAAATGTTGCATCAAGAGCCATAGTATTTGTCTCCATTTCTTTTTGAAAGATCATCAACGATTGCAGATATACTGCTACTATTAATTTCAGTACCAATTAATTTTTTAATTAGATCGGAAGATGTATCGATTGCAATTCTATTAATTTTTTCAGGAGCACTTTTTCTTAAGAATTCAATTTCTTGTTCAGCTTTTTTAATTTCCTCATTGATTTGCTCATCTAAAATTTCTTTTTTAGAATTAATATCCTTAAGTGCTTTTTCTCGAGCATCTTTAAAAATATTTTTTGCCTCTAACTTGCTTTTAAGAACAACTTCATCATATTCTTTAAGTTTAGCTTCACTGTCTTCTCTTTGTTTTTCTGCCGCCTCAATATTCTCTTGTATTTGAGATTTTCTTAATTCTAAGTTTGCACTTATTTTTGGTAGAATTAGTTTTGATAAAACAACATATAAAATACCAAAAGTTAATGTAAGCCAGAATATTTGTGAAATCCAAAATTCAGGATCTAATTGAGGCATACCTCCACTTTCAGCCGCAAAAACTTCTTTTATAAAAAAGAAATTAAAAAATATAAACTGAAAAAATATTTTTTTAATCATTAATTTAAAATGCAAAAAGAATGATTAACGCAACTACCAACCCAAATAATCCCGTAGCTTCTGCAAGAGCAAAACCTAAAAGCAAATTAGGAAATTGTTTTTGTGCAGCAGAAGGATTTCTCATTGCTCCTGACAAATAATTTCCAAAGATTATTCCTATACCAACACCGGCACCAGCTAGAGCTATCGCTGCTAAACCTGCTCCGATCATTTTTGCTGCTTCTAATTCCATTATATCCTCCTATGTTTATTAATGGTGTAAATTTAATGCATCATTTAAATAGATGCATGTTAAGATTGCAAAAACATATGCTTGAAGAAAAGCAACTAAGATCTCCAAACCAGTTAAAGCAACCGAAAAACTCAGTGGAAGCCATCCACCGACTATTCCAAGACTTATAACAAAGCCTCCGAAAACTTTCATCATAGTATGACCAGCCATCATGTTAGCAAAAAGCCTCACAGAGAGACTGACGGGTCGACTTAAATATGAAATAATTTCAATAACAACTATTAATGGTAATAGCACAATCGGTACTCCACTTGGTACAAATAATTTTAAATAACCAAAACCATGCTTAATAAAGCCAATAATTGTCACCCCAATAAATATAAATGCTGCAAGAACAAAAGTTACAATTATATGACTTGTAACAGTAAAAGTGTAGGGAATCATTCCAAACATGTTGCTAAAAAGAACGAACATAAATAATGAAAATATAAAAGCAAAATAAGGTTTTGCTTTTGAGCCAGCAGTGTCACTAATCATCTTAGAGACAAATGTATAACTTAATTCAGCAAGTAGCTGAATCTTATCCGGAATAATTGAATTTTTTTTAGAACCTAAATTAAAAATAATCAAGATAGCCAGTGAACTTACAACCATAAACAAACTTGCATTTGTAAATGAAATATCAAAAGTACCTATTTTAATTTCTGGACCAATTCTATAAACTTCGAATTGTGTCATCGGGTTTGCTGCCATAAATTTTTTTATCTATTTTTGCATATTTTTTGCAGATTTAATTACATTTGTAATGCCAGCAACTACCCCTACAAAAAAAAATATTAAAATTAACCAGGGTTTAGTACCAAAGGTCTTGTCTAAAATAAACCCAATAATTGTCCCTACTGCAACAGCAGAGACAAGTTCGGTACTTAGCTTAAAAGCACTGCCAATAGGGCTTGGATTATGTTTTTTATTATCCAAACTTCTATTTAAGACCTTTTTTTTTGCAATCTCTAAGCGAGTTTTGAATGGATCTTTGGTCATTAAATCTTATTAATTAAGCGACCATACTCTCTGCTTTTTGTAAATCAACAGCAACTAATTGACTTATACCTTTTTCAGGCATGGTAACCCCGTAAAGCCTATTCATTTTTGACATTGTCAACGCATGATGGGTGACGATTATAAATTTAGTATTTGTAATTTTTGTGAGCTCCTCAAGTAAACTACAAAATCTTGTAACATTAGCATCATCCAAAGGTGCATCTACCTCATCGAGCACACAAATTGGTGAAGGGTTAGTTAAAAAAACTGCAAAAATTAAAGATAGCGCTGTTAGTGCTTGTTCGCCTCCGGATAATAAAGTTATAGATTGAAGTCTTTTACCTGGAGGACTAACTAACATTTCTAAACCTGCTTCAAGGGGATCATCAGAATCCACTAAATCAAGTTTAGCATTTCCACCATTAAATAATTTTGTGTAAACTTCGTTAAATTTTCTATTTACTTTATCAAAAGCCTCAATTAATCTTTCTCTACCTTTTTGATTTAATTCGTTAATACTGTCTTTTAATTTAATTATTGCCGAAACTAAATCTGCTCGATCCTGTTCCATTTTTTTTATTTCTGTTTCATATTTGTTCGTTTCTTCGTCAGCTTTTAAATTTACTGATCCTAATTTTTCTCTTTCTTGTTTTTTTTTGTCCAGTAAATCCTCTTGATTAATTGCATCAGGAAGTTCTTCTTTCCCAAATAAATTAGAATTTTCTAAAATATTGTCCTCAGTCAAATTAAGTTCTGAATTAATTCTATCTACTAAATCTGCTTTTCTTTTTCTTAAACCTTCAACTGTAGCCCCTGAACTTGCTTTTCGTTCTCTAATTTGAATTGATTGTTCTTGAATTTCATTTAATTGAACTCTTAAATTTTCTATTTTTTCATCAGTTAAATTAATAATAGTCTCGTTATCTGTCTTTTCTTTTTCTGAAATTCTAAGACCTTCTGAAATTTGACCTTTTTTTTCAGCTTGTAATTTTGGTTGATTGTCCAACTTTTCTAGTTGAGAGTTTAGTTTACTTTTTCTCTCTGTTAATTCATTAACCATTTTCTCTGAATTTGATAATAAATTTTTCCAACTTGCTATTTCTTGATCTATTATTGCTATTCTTTCATTTCTTTTAATGGAGTCATTTTTTATATTTTGATTTTTACTGTAACTTTCGGCATATTTCTCAATAATTGTTTTACAGTTATCAAGAACTGTTATTGCCTCATCATTTTTTTTTTGATTTATAAGATCTTTAACTTTATCAATCTCTAATTTTAAATTATTTTTTGCATAATCTAAATCTTCATTAGAAGCTTTCTCAGTTTGATAATACTTTGAGTCAATCTCAATTAGGTCATTTTTTTCTTCTTTAAGTCTCTTTTCATTTGAATTTGCATCAATTATAATTCCTTTTTCTCTGTCAATATCTTCATCAAAAGTTTTAAGAGATCTTTTAATATTTTCCAACTCATCTTGTGTTCTAGTATTTTCTTCATCAAGACCTTTGAGCTCTAAATTAAGTCTTTGAATTTTTGATAGATTTTCAATATTTTTTTCTCTTAATGGTGTAACTTTATCTGTTTCTGATTTAATTAAACTCTCAAGTTCAGAAATTTTGTTATTAAAACCACTTACTTCTCCCTCAGCCTCAGTATTGATTTCATTCTCAATCCTAATCTCTTTATCAATTTCTAATAACTTTAGATAATACAAGCCTGCTTCTACTTTTTTTATTTCATTAGATACATTTTTATATTTAGTTGCCTCTTCAGCTTGCTTTTGTAGATTAGCTAGTTGTTTCTCTTGTTGTCTACGTAGTTCATCTGCTCTTTTTAAATTATTTTCTGCAGCACTTAATCTTAATTCAGCTTCGTGTCTTCTAACATGTAAACCCGAAATTCCTGCCGCCTCTTCTAATATTGCTCTTCTATCAGTTGGTTTTGCAGTAACAAGTGCCCCTATACGACCCTGGCTAATCATAGATGGAGAATGAGCACCAGTAGACAAGTCAGCAAAAAACATTTGAGCATCTCTAGCCCTAACTTCTTTATCATTAATATAAAATTTGGAGCCTTTATCTTTTTCGATTTTTCTTCTAACACTTATTTCATCGAAATCTCTAAATTGAACAGGTCCCTCATTGTTTTCATTTGCAACTGTAACTGAAACTTCAGCAATATTTTTAGATGATTTATTTGAAGTACCAGAAAATATTACATCTTCCATTCCAGATCCTCTCATACTTTTGGCAGATGTTTCTCCCATAACCCATCTCAGAGATTCTACAATATTAGATTTTCCACATCCATTTGGTCCAACAATGCCAGTCAAACCTTCTTCAATTAAGAAGTTGGTTTTATCCGCAAAAGATTTAAACCCATTAAGTTGGATTTTTTTAAACTCCATGACTTAACTTATATCATTTTTTCAAGTGATTTTTTTAAATTCTTGTAATTTAGAGATTTTTCAAACTTTTTACCATTTATTATAATCGTAGGAGTAGCATTTACTTTGAATTTTTTAGAACCTTCGATTCGATCATTTAAAACAAAATCTTCGATTTCTTTATTATTTATACATTTTTCAAAATCTAACTTAAAACCCTCTTTTTCAAGAAATTTTTTCAGATTACCATCAATCTCCTCTGCTGTACTACCTTTAACCCAAGCTTGTTGATTTGAGTACAAACTTTCTAAAATTTCTAAACCTTTATTATTTTTACATTGGGCAATTTTTGAAGCTTTGAAAGCAGCAATATCTAAAGGGAAATGCCTGAATTCTATTTTAGCTAATCCTGTATCAATATAATCTTTTTTAAGCTGAGGATAAACATCAATGTGAAAATTAGCACAATGACTACAAGTTAAGGACTCGTAGGCAATAATTGTAATTTTAGCATTCTCATTTCCTGAGATTATTCTCTTAGTTTCAGCGTTTACACTGATAATAGAGTTAAAAAATAAAATTAAGATAATTAGTGTTTTTTTCATTTTTCTTTAAATACTTTTGTAAGCTCAAGTAGAGATTTTTTTATTTTTTCATTTTTAACATCATTTATCTTTTTGTGGTATTTTTTATTTGTCACATTTTCTTTTTGATCACCTTCTTTTATAAGGATTTTGCCCTCATCATTAAAACTAATAAATTTTAGCTTTTCAACAACCTTATATCCAAAAAAACTATTCATCTTGTCTATAATTTCTTTTTTCGAATATTCTAAATCAACTTCACGACCTCTTTTAACCATTATCAACAAAGTGCTTACACCAAATTTATTTGAATTTTTAAATGATTTTGGGTAACAGATTTTGAACAAATCATCACCTACAATATATTTCCAATTACTTAAGGTTTCAGAATATATATGACCTTTTTTATTGATGACCTTTTTGATATTTTTTGGCAAAGTGTCTTTAAAAGATCTTAAGCCTTGAATGCTACTATTTCTCTGCTTAGTATATTTTTTAAATTGCATATGAAAGAACAATTATTAACAAAAAAAATTCTTAATTGGTATGATTTAAATAAAAGATCATTACCATGGCGAAAAAATGTTTCATTACATAATAGACAGTATTATACCTTAGTAAGTGAGTTTATGTTACAACAAACACAGGTTGCAACAGTAATACCTTATTTTTATAGATTTATAAAAAAAATCCCAAGCCTTAAACACTTGGCAAAAGTAAACAATCAAAAACTTATAAAACTTTGGGAGGGTCTTGGATATTATTCAAGAGTTAGAAATTTAAAAAAAACTGCACAAACAATTATTAAAGATTATAATGGAAAGGTACCTAATAATTATGAAGAATTGTTGTTATTACCTGGGATTGGAAAATATACTGCAAGTGCAATTTTAGCTATTGCTTTTAACAAGCCTTACATTCCTTTAGACGGAAATATAGAGAGAGTCCTTAAAAGATATCTTTATCTAAAAAAAGAAAAGGATATTCAAAAAGATAATCTTAATAAAAAAAAATCTATATTTGGAATTTCATCAAGATCAAGCGATTATGCTCAAGCTTTAATGGAATTGGGAGCACTAATCTGTAAACCAATTAATCCCTTATGTAATCAATGTCCTATATCAAACAAGTGTAAGTCTTTGCATAAGAAGGATTTTGATATAACAAAAATTGCTAAAAAGAATATAGACAAATACTTTCTATTGAAAGTTTATAAAAAAAATCAAAAATATTTATTAATTAAAAATACCAAGTTTAATTTTTTAAAAAATTTAACAATATTTCCTATGGAAGAATTATCTAAACCTAAAAATTTTAATGAAAATTTAAATTTTAAATTATCTAATATGAACATGAATATTAAAATTCAATATCTAAAAAATAGCAGTAAATTTCAGGAACCATATTGGGTTGATGAAAAAAAATTAAATAATTATATGCTGCCATCGTTTACAAAAAAAATTGTTAAATATTTGGAAAGAAGTTAATGAAGAATATAGCTGTTATTGGAGCTGGGATTTCAGGTTTATTTATTGCAAATTTATTTAAAAGAAATCCTAACTACAATATTACAATCTATGAAAAAAATTCATCTATTACCTTAGGAGAGGGCTATGGCGTTCAATTATCAGTTAACAGCATAAAGCTTCTTAATGAAATTGGATTTAAAAAATTACATAATAATGAAAAATTTACTCCTGAAAAAATTAATTTTTATTTAAATGATACTGTAAATAAAATATGTGAGCTGGATATCACAGACTTTAATTTAAAGGATTGTAAGTATACTACTTTAAAAAGATCATCATTAATAAATTTCTTAAAAACAGATTTGGAAGACCTGATAATGACTGGCTACAATATTTCTAAAATAGATCAACAAGACAAACAAATTAAACTTTCTTTTGAAAACGAAGAGACAAAAGAATGTGATTATTTAATTATTTCTGATGGAATTTTTTCAAAAAGTAAAAGTCTTATTTCTGAAAGTGAGACTAAACCTAAATATAATAACACATTAGCAATTAGAGGTATTTTAACCAAATCTTTTGAAACGATTGATGATAAAAATATTTCTTTATTTTTAGGTCCAGACTTTCATCATGTAATTTATCCAGTAAGCTCAAATGGAGACCTAAATTTTATAGCTTTAATGAAATACCAGCTGTCAGAAGAAGATCAAAAAAACTACTCACTATTCAGTGATAATACTTTTATAAAAAAAATATTACAAAAAATTCCTTTAGAAAATAAAGATTTTTTAAAAGATTTAAAAGAATTAAAAATATTTCCAGTATTTGTAAGTGACAATTTCCATAAATTACAAAGTAATAATATTCATTTAATTGGTGATGCTTTTTTTGCATTTCCCCCTTCATTTGCTCAGGGCGCATCACAGTCAATTGAAGGTGCTTATGAGTTATTTAAAAGCATTGAAAATAATACAGAAAGTAATTTTTTTAAGAATAGAGTTAAAAAAACAAAAATGGTAAATATTAGATCAAAATTTAATCAGTTTATTTTTCACTTATCTAATCCTTTAGTCACATTTGTTAGAAACATTTTTTTAAAAAGATTAGTAAAAAACAAAAAATTTTTAGAGTCTTACTTAGGAAAAATTTATAAGAATTAACTATTATTAATTAATCTTTGTCTTAAATGATCAATTGGAACCGCTGAGCCATTTAAATTATAGTGCCAATAAGTCCATCCATTACAGCTTTCAGCACCCAAAATTGTAGCCGCCACTTTATGTATTGAGCCCTCTGTTTGTGCATGTTTTATACTTCCATCAGCCATAATTTTTGCACTGATTTTCTTTTTATTATCAAAAATAGTTGTACCTGGTTTTATTATTCCTAATTCAACTAATGAACCAAAAGGTATTCTCGGTTTTGATCTATTATTTTTTAGAGTATCTAGGTAATCATCTTCAATAGGTTTTGTATTTTTCAATCTCTGTTCTGCAGCTTTAAAATAAGTTTTTTCTTTTTCTATGCCATAATAATTTCTACCTAATTTTTTTGCAACTGCTGCTGTTGTTCCGGAACCTAAAAACGGGTCTAAAATAAGATCATCTTTATTTGAGGTTGCTAATAAAATTCTATGAAGTAGAGCTTCGGGTTTTTGAGTTGAATGTACTTTTTTTCCGTTATTTTTTAGTCTTTCAGATCCATTGCAAATTGGAAGATCCCAATTAGATCTCATTTGGAGATCGTCATTTAAACATTTTAAAGATTGGTAGTTAAAAGTATATTTTGATTTTTCTGACTTTGATGCCCAAATTAATGTTTCGTGAGCATTAGTAAATCTTGTTCCTCTAAAATTTGGCATTGGGTTTTTTTTATTCCAAATAACATCATTTAAAATCCAAAAGCCCAAATTTTGAATTGTAGTACCAACTCTAAAAATATTGTGATAACTACCAATTACCCAAATTGCTCCATTTTTTTTTAAAATTCTTTTACATTCATTTAGCCAAGCGTAAGTAAAGTCATCGTATTTTTTAAAACTTTCAAATTGATCCCACTTATCATTTACTGCACTTACTTTAGATCTATCCGGTCTGGTTAATTCATTTTTTAACTGTAAGTTGTATGGTGGGTCTGCAAAAACCAGATCAAATGATTCATTAGGAATTTTTTTTAATTCCTCAAGGCTATTTCCGTTTATTAATTTATCTTTAAAATTAAAAGTCATTTGTAAAAATAAATTAGACTCTAAAAAGATTCCTGGGTCAACCTAGGATTGAATTATATAGATTCAAATTGTGTAACAATTTTTAGTGATAACAATATATTGTGTTTCTACGTGAAACCTATTTTATTTTATTAATTGGTGAAAAAGTTTTTCTGTGTTGATTTGTAATACCTAAGGTTTTAATGGCTCTTAAATGTTGCTTAGTTCCATATCCATAATTTTGATCCCAACAATAACCTTTAAATTTTTTTCCTAAGGTAGTTATCACTTTATCACGTGTAACTTTTGCAATAATTGATGCCGCAGAAATTGATGGTACTTTTTGATCACCTTTTACTATTGATCTAAGATTGTAATTTTTTATCTCTGGCAACTTATTTCCATCAATTAAAACTAGTGATGGTTTTTTTTCGAGTTTTTTAATAGCTCTTTTCATTGCCAATAAACTTGCCTGGAGAACATTTATTTTTTCAATTTCTTTTACAGACGCTTTTCCTATTGCCCAAATAGAATTTTCCTTGATATATTTTGACAAAATTTCTCTCTTAGCTTTTGTTAAACTTTTGGAGTCTTTTAGTATTTTTTTGTTTACAGATTTATTTAAAATAACAGCTGCAGCATAAACTGGTCCAATTAAACTACCTCGACCAACTTCATCAACTCCAGCAATAATTTTCATCAGATCTTAATATTTAGGTCTCGAATCTTTTTTTGGATTTTCTTCAAATCCTCCCAAGAATATTTTTTGTTATCTGGGTATCTAATTAAATAAGAAGGACTAAAGGTAATCATTATTGGAAAAGTTTTGTTTCTTAAGATGATCTCTTTCCATTTGCCTCTTTCTTTTGAAATTTGGCCATTCAAACCAGTAACTGCTTCCATTGCTGTGCCACCCATTAAAATAATAATTTTTGGATTTATAATCGATATGTGTTCTTTCAAAAATATTGAATATCGTTTTATTTCTTTTGAGGTAGGCCTTCTATCTTCTGGTGGTCTAAAGTTAATTGAATATGATGTATATGCTTTTTCTATTTCGATGTTAATAGCCTTTAACATCTTTTTTAGTAGTGCACCAATCTCACCTTGAAATGAATTACCTGAATCATCTTCAATTTTTCCTGGTGCTTCGCCAATAAACATTATAGGACTATTAATGTCCCCATCACCAAGAATAAGATTTTTTGAATTATTTTTTAAATTACAATTTTCAATTGTATTTATTTTTTCTCTTAGCCCTGATAACAGTTCAGTCTTATTTTCAGATGTATTTTCATCATTATTTTCAATTATCTTAAATCTATTTATTGGCTTATCACTGAAAATAAAGTCAGGTTCTATTGTGTCCACTAACTCCTGAACATATTTGGCATTTTGATTTAAAGTCTTTTTAGTCATAAAGTATTAAAAAATGTTATTTAAAAAAACTATATTAATCTTAATTTTTTTTATATCCTACCAGACACCTTTATATTCTAAAAGCAATAGTTCAAATAATTTTGATACTAAAAATTTTTCAAAATATTTTTCTGGTATTGTAGCCTTTGAAAATAAAGATAATTTTAAAGCTTTAGAATTTTTTAATTCGTCTAAGATACTGCTCAGTGAGCATGACCCATATTTAAAAAGATATATTTATTCTTTAATTTTAGAAAACAAAGTACCTCAAGCAATTAATATAATTAAAAATAATAAAGATAGAGAAAATGTGAATTTTTTTGATGCTAAGTTATTACTGATTTTAGACAGTCTAAAGAAAAATGATTTTAAAAAAGCATATGCGCTTTTGAGTGACATGGAAAACCTAAGCAAAAAAAGCAGATTAAATTCAGCAATTTTAGAAAGTTTGAAAAAATATATTTATGTATTCAAAGAAAAAAAATTTTTAAATAACAATAAGACTCTAGGTAATTTATCAATCATATCGCAAACATTCCTTAAATGTTATTTAGAAGATAAAAATACAGATGCCTATTTTTCTAATTTAATTAATGATGTTGAAGCAGACTATTCTAGATATATTTTTTTTTATTTAAGTTATTTAATAGAAAATAACAGATTAAAAGAGATAGAAAAAGTAATTGATGGCATTGATTATATAAATAGCACCTTACTATTATCTCAGGGAAAAGAGTGGATAGAAAACAAGAACTCAGAGAAATTAACTCAAGTTTTTTCATGTAAAAATCATAACGATTTGGTAAGTGAGTTTCTATTTTTAATCTCTAACCTTTATTCATCTCAAGACAATTTTATAAAATCAAATTTCTATCTAAATCTTTCAAATTTTTTGAATCCAAAATTTAAGTTTAATCTATCCTTGGTGGCTGAAAACCAATATCTAAATAAAGAATATAAAAAACTAAAAGGAACTCTTAAAAACTTTAAAAAAGAAGATAAATTCTATTATTGGTATCGAGTAAAAAAAGAAACGAAAATCATTGCAAAGCTAAGAAATAATAAAGAATCTCTAAATTACATAACTGCAGAGTTCGATAAAATTGATAAGCCAAACAATAAAATGTTATTTGATGTTGCAAATTTTTACAAAAATTCAAAAGAATATGAAAAAGCAATAAAATTTTATACAAAAATTATTAATAATATAGATGAAGACTCTAAAATGTTGTCAGATCTTTTTTATAGAAGAGGCGGATGTTATGAACGGATGGGTGAATATCAAAAAGCAGATAATGATTTATTGCATTCTCTTAAAATCGAACCAGATGATGCATATGTTTTAAATTATCTTGCGTATTCCTGGCTTGAGAGAAATTTTAAAATTGATGAAGCAATCAAAATGCTTGAAACTGCTCATAAAATAGAAAGTGACGATCCTTACATTATTGACTCGATTGGTTGGGGTTATTATCTAGTCAATGATTACTATAAAGCTGAAAAGTTTTTAAAAAAAGCAGTCGAATTAATGCCAGACGATCCAATTGTAAATGATCATTATGGAGATATTTTGTGGAAATTAGATCGTAAAATTCAAGCAAGATATTTCTGGACAAATGTACTTAAGATGGATGATGCAGAGGAAGATATGATAAAAAAAATAAATATAAAAATGATTGAAGGCTTAAAAAAATCTTAAAATGTCGTTCAGTCAAATCAAATCTTATGCCAAAATAAACTTAGCACTAAATATAGTTGGTAAAAAAACTAACTTACATAAAATTGAAAGTATTATAGCCTTTATTGACTTATATGATCTGATCTTGATTAAAAAAATTAAATCAAAAAAAAATAATATTTCATTTTCTGGTAAATTCTCTGGAAATATAGGAAAAAAAAATACTGTTTCAGAATTAATGAAAATTCTAGAAAAAAAGAAATTCCTTAAAGATAAAAAATTTCACATTAAAGTAGATAAACGAATTCCTTCCCAAGCAGGCCTTGGAGGTGGGTCCATGAATGCGGCAAGCATTTTGAAATATTTTATAAAAAAAAAGATAATTAGAATAAAAAAAAAACAAATTCTTAAAATTTCAAGAATGATTGGATCAGATGTAATTTTAGGACTTAATCCCTTTAATACTATTTTGACCTCAAAAAATAAGATTAAGATATTTACTAAATATAAAAAAATTCATACTTTAATTGTTAAACCTAAATTTGGTTGTTCTACTAAAGAAATATATTCAAAAGTAAAAAATTTTGAAAGACCAAAGTTTAATAGGCCAAATAGAAACATGTTTAACTTGGATTATTTAAAAAAAATGAATAACAACCTAGAATTAATTGTATTTTCTAAATATCCCAATTTAAAAAAAATTAAATTATTTATAGAAAAATCATTAAATCCAGTATTTGTGAGAATGTCTGGATCTGGATCAGTTTTAGTTGCATATTTTCAATCAAAAAAAATATGTGAACTTGCAAAAAAAAAGTTTAATAAAAAATATAAAAATTACTGGTGTATAGCTTCAAAAACTATATAAATTTTAATTTTTTATGTTATACGAACTAAACATTGGGGCGTAGCCAAGCGGTAAGGCACGGGTTTTTGGTACCTGCATCCTAGGTTCGAATCCTAGCGCCCCAGCCAAATATGAAAAGCTTATTAAATAAAATATTTTTTAGATCAAATAATTTAGATTATATAAGTAGAAATATAAAATCTTTAACAACCAAAACGTCTGCATATAAAATTTTTGAAGCAATAAATTCTTTTTCGTCAGAAAGTGAAATAAGATATGTCGGAGGTTGTATACGTAAAATAATTAGCAAAGAAGAAGTTGATGATATCGATTTAGCAACTAATTTGGACCCAAAGCAGGTCTGCGATGCTCTGAAAATTAATAATATTAAATTTTATGAAACTGGCATTGAACATGGAACTGTTACCGCCATAGTCGATAAGCAAAAATTTGAAATAACAACTTTAAGAGAAGATATATTTACAGATGGAAGACATGCAAAAGTAAAATTCTCCAAAAATTGGAAAGAAGATTCTTTGCGAAGAGATTTTACAATTAATTCAATTTATTCAGATGGAGATGGAAACTTGTTTGATCCAAATGATGGTAAAAAAGATTTGGAAAATGGTTTAGTAGTTTTTATTGGTGAACCAGATAAAAGAATAAAAGAGGATTATTTAAGAATATTAAGATACATAAGGTTTTTTGTAAATTACTCAAAAAAACACCACAACACTGAAATAATTAAAAAATTAAAAATAAACATTGGTGGAATCTCAAAATTGTCAAAAGAAAGATTATTAGATGAACTGAAAAAAATATCTCAATTATCAACTTTAGAAAACTTAGCAAAGGATAAAGTGAGTTTAGATTTATTTAAAATGATTTTTCCTGAATTAAAAAACCTAAATATGTTCTTAAAATTAAGCCCAGCAAAAAAAAAAATAATGCAAGAAACAGATTTTATTTTTTTATTATCTTTAATGATAATTGATACAACAGATAATGCTGATTATTTTTTATATAAATTTAATATTTCAAAAAAAAATCAAAAAAGAATTAAGATTATTGATAGTTTTTTTAAAGAAAATGAAAAATTAATTAAAATTAACGAAAGAAACTTAAATAAAATTTTTTACTATGAGGGTAAACAGGCTGTTATAGATATTTTAAATTTTAAACTAGTCAAATCAAAAAAATTTGAAAACACCATTCTAGAATTGATCGAATTATATAAAAAAAAGTTAGTACCTATAATGCCAATCGGTGCTGATATTTTGATGACAAAATATAATATTCCTCAAGGACAACAGCTAGGTGAAAAACTAAAAACAATTGAGCAAGAGTGGGTTAAAAATAATTTTAAAATCTCTGATCAGCAAGTCGATAATATTGTTAATAATTAAATATATTTAACATCTTTAATTTCAAAATTTTTTACACCAGCTGGAGTTTTTATCTCAACTAAATCATTTTTGTTTTTCCCAATTAAACCTTTACCAATTGGTGATTTAAAATAAATCAATTTTTGTTTAAGGTCAGCTTCATCTTTTCCTACAATTTTATAACTAATTTTTTCCTGTGTATCTAAATTTTCGAGAAAAACAGTTGAACCAAAAATTATTTTACCTTCATTGCTTAACTTAGTAACATCAATCACATTAGCCCTAGCAATAATATCATTTATTTCAGTTATACGACCTTCATTGTGAGATTGTTCTTCTTTAGCAGCATGATACTCAGCATTTTCCTTTAGATCACCGTGTGATCTTGCTTCTGCTATTGCAGCTACAATTTCAGGTCTTTTTTTTTCTTTTAAAAAAACTAATTCTTCTTTTAGTCTATTTAGTCCATTTAAAGTAATTGGTTCTTTATCCATTTTATTTCCATTTTGCCAAAGGTGGTAATGACATTAATATAGCTTCGACATTTCCTCCTGTTTGCAATCCAAATTTTGTACCCCTGTCATATAACAAGTTAAATTCTGCATATCTCCCTCTTTTAACATATTGCACTTCTTTATCTCTCGAGGTCCATTTTTTATTAATTTTTTTTTGAATAATTTTATTAAAAATGAATTGAAAAGTAACACCTAGATCTCTAACAAATTTAAAATCTTTTTCAAAATTATTTTTTTTGTAATCAAAAAAAATACCACCTATACCTCTAGGCTCTTTTCTATGAGACAAATAAAAATAATCATCACACCATTTTTTATATTTTTTATAATAATTTTTATTATGTCGATTACACATTTCTTTTAATATTTTATGAAAATCTTTTTTTTCATTTTTATCTATTTTTGAAGGGGTTACATCCATTCCTCCACCAAACCAATTTTGTTGTGTGCATATATACCTTGTATTAAAATGCATAGCAGGGATTAATGGATTTTTCATGTGCATAACAACAGAAATTCCAGATGCCCAAAAATTTGGATTTTTTTGTGCTCCTGGTATATTTTTTTTAAAGTTTTTTGGAAATTTTCCATAAACTTTTGAAAAGTTAACTCCAACTTTTTCAAAAATTTTCCCGTTTTGCAATATTCTAAATTCTCCACCACCTTCATCTTTTTTAATATTTCTTTTCCATGCTGTTGACTTGAAGTGAAACTTGTTCTTCTCAATTTTGCAAATATTATCACAAATTGCATTTTGTAGAATTTTAAACCAATTACTTGTGAGATCTTTTTTAGTTTCTAGGTTCATATTAAATTAATTTGTTTTAAACTCTCAGCTAGAATAATTGCAACTGATGAGGAAATATTAAGTGAACGTTTATCATTTTTCATAGGTATTTTTAATCGATCTTTAACTAATTCATGCACACTTTTAGGCACTCCAGCACTTTCCCTACCAAATAAAATTGTATCATTTTTATCAAATTTAAACTTTGTATAGGATATAGATGCTTTAGTTGTCATCAATATAATTCTTTGATTCTTTTTAATTTTAAAAAATTCTTCTGAGCTTTTATAAAATTTAATATCTTTTTCATTCATATAATCCATTACAACCCTTTTAAATCTCTTATCATTCAATAAAAATCCACAGGGCTCTATAATCTCTAATTTTGCACCCAAACAAGCGCAAGTTCTAATTATAGCTGCTGTATTTTGAGGAATATCTGGTTCAAATAATGCAATTTTGGGCCCAAGATATGTGAAATTCTGTGTCATTCTATCAGTAGTAAAAATAGTATTTTATATTATATGAAATCATATATTAAGTAGAAAAAATCAATATTAAGTATATTTAATTAGAGACTAATGTCAGAAAAAAAAACTAATAGAAGAGATTTCTTATTCACAGCAACTTATGCTGTAGGAGCAGTGGGTTTAGGAGCAACAGTTTGGCCTATGATTGACCAAATGAATCCAGACGCGTCAGTAAAGGCCTTGGCGAGTACAGAAGTGGATGTGAGTTCAGTAACACCAGGAAAAACAATTACCGTTTTATGGAGAGGTAAACCAGTTTTTATTAGAAGAAGAACCCAAGATGAAATCACTGATGCCAGATCAGTCAAGTTAGAAGATTTAAAAGATCCTCAAAAAGATGAAGATCGAGCTAAAGACCCAGAATGGCTAGTGATGCTTGGAGTTTGTACTCATTTAGGATGTGTGCCTTTAGATCAAAAAGGTGATTATAATGGCTGGTTCTGCCCTTGTCATGGATCACACTACGATACATCGGGAAGAATTAGAAAAGGGCCGGCTCCGACTAATATGGAAGTTCCAAAATATGAATTTGTTAATGCTAATACTATTAAAATTGGATAGATAATAATGAGTGATCAAGAATATATACCTAAGTCTAAATTTGGAAAATGGTTTAACGATAGACTTCCTCTTCTTACTTTAGCAAGTCATCTGACTGATTACCCAACACCAAAAAACTTAAATTATTGGTGGACATTTGGTGGAATACTTACTTTTTGTCTAATAACTCAAATTGTAACAGGACTTACATTAGCAATGCACTACATTGCACATGCGGATATGGCATTTGAAAGTGTCGAACATATTATGAGAGATGTCAATTATGGATGGTTGATTAGATATATTCATGCGAATGGTGCATCAATGTTTTTTTTAGCAGTTTATATTCATATCTTTAGATCTTTATTCTATGGTTCATATAAATCACCGAGAGAAATTATATGGATTATAGGTATTATAATTTACTTGTTAATGATGGCAGCAGCTTTTATGGGTTACGTTCTCCCTTGGGGACAAATGAGTTTTTGGGGCGCAACAGTAATTACAAACTTATTTAGCGCTATACCTTTAGTAGGAGAGGGAATTGTTACCTGGTTATGGGGAGGTTACTCAGTTGATAATCCAACATTAACTAGATTTTTTACACTACATTATCTGATACCTTTTTTAATTTTAGGATTGGTTGTACTACATATTTGGGCGCTACACGTGCCAGGAAATAATAACCCTATTGGTATTGATGTAAAAAAACCATCAAAAGATACAGTTCCATTTCATCCCTACATAGTGATTAAAGATGGATTTGCACTATTAATGTTTATGATCGTTTTCGCGTTCTTTGTTTTTTATGCACCAAACATATTAGGTCATGCCGATAATTATATTGAAGCAGATCCTTTAGTGACACCGGCACATATTGTACCTGAGTGGTATCTATTACCTTTTTATGCAATTTTAAGATCTGTGCCAGATAAACTTTTAGGAGTAGTTGCAATGTTGTCAGCAATTTTAATTTTAGCAGCATTACCATGGCTTGATACTTCAAAAATTAGGTCGGCTGTTTTTAGACCTTTGTATAAACAGTTTTATTGGATCTTAGTAGCTGATGTACTAATTTTAGGTTATGTGGGGGCAATGCCAGCAGAAGGATTGTATTTATTAATAGCTAGAGTAGCAACAGCTTATTATTTTTTACATTTTTTATTAATTTTACCGATTTTAGGTTTAAAAGAAAAAACTCTTCCAGTTCCATTGAGCATTACAGAACCTATATTGGGAGGTTCGCCAAATCTAGCAACTGCAAAAAACAAAGAAAAATTAAACAACTAAGTGAAAAATTTTTTCAAAATATTATTATTAACGCATTTTCTTTTTGTAGTTTCCCTTAGTTCTAATGCAGCTGAGAAAGTTGAATATTTAAAAACTGATTGGACCTTTAAAGGTCTTTTTGGAAAATTTGATCGTGGTTCACTTCAAAGAGGTTATCAAGTATACACAGAGGTATGTGCAGCTTGCCATTCGATGAAATATGTAAGTTATAGAAATTTGGCTGAAAAAGGTGGACCAGAATTTTCAGTGGAACAAGCAAAAGCAATAGCAGCCTCTTTTGAGGTCAAAGATGGCCCTAATGCTGATGGTGAAATGTTCACAAGACCTGGAAAGTTATCTGATAAATTTGTGATGCCATATGAAAATGTAAAAGCAGCTCAAGCTGCAAATGGTGGTGCTTACCCACCAGATATGTCTGTATTGGTAAAAGCAAGAGGTGGTGGAGCAAATTATATTTATTCATTATTGCAAGGATATGAGGATCCTCCAATTGGAATAACATTAGATGAAGGTGTTCATTACAATAAGTACATGTATGGAAATAAAATTAAGATGGCAAATCCGCTTTCTGATGGACTTATAGAATACGCTGATGGAACAACTGCATCAGTTGAGCAAATGTCTAAAGATGTTACTACTTTTTTAACGTGGGCGGCAGAACCCCATCTTGAAGCGAGACATCGAATGGGTTTCAAAGCCGTTGTGTATTTAATAATCTTAACTATTTTAGTTTATTTTAGTATGAAAAGAATTTGGTCACGTATTGAAACGGAAGTTTAAAACATCTCCATCTTTAACAATATAATCTTTTCCTTCTAATCTCATTTTACCATTTGTTTTTGAATTTACCCAACCATCATTAGAAATAAAATCCTCATATGAAACTGTTTCAGCTCTTATAAATCCTTTCTCAAAGTCAGTGTGAATTTCACCTGCAGCTTTTGGCGCTGTACAATTTTTTTGAATAGTCCAAGCTCTCGTTTCCTCAGGTCCTGAAGTAAAGTAGGTATCTAATTCGAGAATCTTATAACCTTTTTGTATTAACATATCTAATCCAGTTTCTTTCAAACCAATCATTTCCATGTAATTTTTTTTTTCATTTGGATCTATCTCATTAATTTGATTTTCAATATCGGCGGAAACGATTAAAGTATTTTCTGTTCCAAATTTATTTATGAACACTTTTGTGTAATTATTACCATTTTGCACACTATTCTCATCTACATTGCAAACAAATATTTTTGGTTTTAAAGATAATAAACCACTTTGATTAAGTTGTTTTTTATCAAAATCATTTTTTAATACTGAAAAATCTTTATCATTATTTATACAATCTAAAGCGACCTGAAGTATCTTAAGTTGTTCTTCATCAACATTTTTTTTGTTGTTTTTTTCTAATCTTTTTTGAATAGACTCGAGATCTGCAAGCATCATTTCAGTTTCAATAATTTCTAGGTCCCTAACTGGATCTACATTTGGATTAACGTTCTGAATATCATCTGAATCAAAACATCTAATCATATGTATAATTGCATCGACTTCTCTTATGTGTGAAAGAAATTTGTTTCCCAAACCCTCACCTTTTGAAGCTCCTTTAACTAAACCAGCAATATCAACAAACGAAATGGTAGTATTAATGACCTTTTTAGATTTTGATATTTCTGCAAGATTTTTTAATCTAATGTCAGGCACTGAGACAATACCAACATTAGGATCAATAGTACAAAAAGGAAAGTTCGCAGCCTGAGCTTTGTTGGAATTTGTTAATGCATTAAATAAAGTTGATTTACCAACATTAGGTAATCCAACTATTCCACATTTAAAACTCATTATTTATTATTAACAGTGCTAGAAAATAAATCTAATTTTTTTTCAACAAGAATAGTGATTGAATCTGTAATATCTTTTGATATTTTTTCAATACTCAGAGTCTCGTCCTCATCAAAGTTCTGCAACACATAGTCAGCTACATCGACATTATTTTTTGGTTTTCCAATTCCAATTCTCACTCTTGAATAATCTTTACCTATAAATTTATCTATCGAGGCAATACCATTATGACCAGCACTTGATCCTCCAAATTTTGCTTTAATTTTTCCAAACTCTACATCAAGGTCATCATGAAAAACTATTACATCCTCCGCATCAATTTTAAAATACTCAATAAGTTCCCTGATACAAATTCCAGAGTTGTTCATAAAAGTTAAAGGTTTGATTGCATAAACTTTTTCATTTCCAATATTTCCAGTGGTTAGAAGACCTTTGAATTTTGGTTTTTGTTTTGAGAGGTTAAATTTTTTATTTATAGTGTCTATAATTTTAAATCCAACGTTGTGTCGATTGTTTTCACTGTCTGGTGTTGGATTACCCAATCCTACAAATAAAAGCATAAATAAATAGAATTAACTTTTCAATTTTTATTGATTATTTTTTTTCTTCAACAGGTTTTTTATCAGTAGGTTTTTTATCTTCACCTTCTTTTTTATCACCCTTGTTTCCATCTGCTGACGGCTTGTCTCCATCAGCTGCAGCGGCTGCTCCCTCAGTTCCTTCAGTTCCCTCAGTTCCTTCAGCCTCTGCTGGTTTTTCTGGTTCTTTCATTACAGTCGGTGCAGCTAAAGTTGCTATTACAAAATCTCTTCCCTGAATAGTGGGCGTTACCTCAGGATCTAATTTTATTGATGATATTTTAAAACTTTCACCAATGTCAACTTCATCAAGGTCTATTGTCAAATTTTCTGGTATTTTTTCACTTGGACATTTTAATTCCACTTTTCTTCTAACTATGTTCAATACGCCACCTCTTTTTAAACCTGGAGATTTTTCATGATTGATAAAGTTTACGGGAACTTCAATTTTAATTTTACCACCCGGCAATACTCTTAGAAAGTCAACATGAGTAGGTTCATCACTTAAAATATGATACTTAACTTCTCTAGGTAGAACGTTTTGAGGCTTACCATCAACGTTCAGAGTAATAATGTTTGATAGAAAATTTTCTTTTTCAATCAAGGCTTTGAGGAATTTTTTAGAAATAGAAATTTTTATGTTTTTATCTTTGCCACCATACACAATAGCAGGAACGTTGCCATTAAGTCTTATAGCATTTAATTGTCCTTTAGTAGAGTTGTCTCTTATGTTTGCATCTAGCGAATTCATAAAACAGAGTTTTTTAACCCATGTTTACAAATAATCAAGGTAATTATTTAAATAAATCTGATACAGATGTTGAATTTGAAATTCTTTTAATGGCTTCACCCATAAGGCCAGAAATAGGTAAAACTTCTATATTTTTAACATTTTTTGTTTTATCACCATTGTCAATTGTATCTGTTATTACCAAATTTTTTATGACTGAATTTTTTATTTTTTTAACTGCATCTCCACTTAAAACTCCATGAGTTATATAAACATAAACTTCTTTAGCACCTCTTGCCTTTAAGGCTTTTGCAGCATTAACTATTGTTCCACCTGAATCAATTATATCATCTACAATAATACATGTTTGATCCTTTACATCTCCAATAACATTCATAACTTGAGATTGACCAGGTTTAGGACGTCTTTTATCAACAATAGCCAGACCAACATTAAGAAGCTTTCCAAGCGCCCTAGCTCTCTCTGTTCCACCCACATCAGGAGCAACACAAATAATTTTTTTACTCTTAATTTTCTTTCTTGCGTGTCTAGCAAAAATTGGTGTTGCAAAAAGATTGTCTACAGGAATGTCAAAGAAACCCTGAATCTGTCCAGCGTGCAAATCAACTGTAACAACTCTATCTGCTCCAGCTTTTGTGATTAAGTTTGAAACAAGTTTTGCAGAAATAGATGTTCTTGGAACAACTTTCCTATCCTGTCTAGCATATCCGAAATATGGAATAACTGCTGTTATATTTTTAGCTGAAGATCTTTTAAGCGCATCGATACAAAGTAATAATTCCATTAAGTTATCATTGGCAGGTGATGACACAGATTGAATAATAAAAATACTATTACCCCTAATATTTTCATTAATCTCTACATATATCTCACCATCTGAAAATTTTCTTATACTAGAATTTACAAGCTTTGATTTTAAATATTTTGCAATATTTTTACTAAGAATTTTATTACTATTTCCAGTTAATAATTTCATTGAAAAGTTTAATTAATCATAATTATTGAAATATTTCTACCATAATCATCATGTTTTAATCTTAAAGATCGTCTCGCACTGAAGAAATTATTTTTTTTCTCAAAAGTATCAGTATTTTTCATATCAATTTTTGTTATTTTGTTTAATTTTAATTGAGATTTAACATAATTGGCTAAATCAAAATAAATCACACCTTTTTTTATTTTAAAAAAAACTTTATTCTTTTTGTTTTTTTTTAGAAATTTTTTTTTAAAATCTTCTCTAACATTATAATTTGTTTGACTAATACAAGGACCAATAGCTACAGTAATATTATTTGTTTTACATCCTTTCTTTATCATAAAACGTATTACTTTTGATATAATTCCTTTTAAGGCACCTTTCCATCCAGCATGAATTGCCGCGATTATACATTTTCGATTATCATACAATAAAAGTGGAACACAATCAGCAGTCAAAACACCAATTGGGAGATTTTTTTGATCAGTTATTATTGCATCTGCTTTAATCTTTTTACTATTAAATTTATAATTTTTATTTATAAAAAAATATTTATTGCTATGTATTTGATTAAGTAAAAAAATATTTTTTGATTTTTTGCTAATTCTATTTTTTGCAATTTTTAAGTTTTGCAAAATTTTATTTGATTTATCATTAGAACCAGGACCACAATTTAAACTTTTATAAATACCTATTGATTTACCACCGTTTCTATTAAAAAAACCGTGCTTTATATTTTTGTGTTTTAATAATTTCTTAGAAGTAATCAATATCAAAATCCAAATTTAAATTTATTCTTTTTATTTTTTATTAACATTACCTTGAACAATGTACCCATTTGTTTTTCATCAATAAGTCTATTAAGACGATAATAAATATCCGCTTTTTTTGAAAAATTTTCTTTCTTAGAAATTATCTCTGCTCTTTGCTTTATTCCCATTTTTATTAAAAAATTTTTTTGGGTTGTCAAATTACTAGTCAAACCACCAATTTTCTCTACAAAGTTTTTAAATAGGTTAAAACTTATGTTATGTGTGATATCAACATTACCAATATTGTTTAAAATGTTGGCAAATTTATGATTTGATACTGCTTGCAAGGTATCTTTCATTTTTTTATCTGTATATCCATAATCTATTAATAAAAGACCTCCAGAATTTTTTTTTATAATTTTAGAAATATTTTTTAAATAATTTAAACCAAGTTCTGAATATTCAACAAAATTTTGATTTTGAAACATTTTAAAGTTAATTTTTTTTTCAATTATTTTAATATTAATTTTTCTTTCGAAAAAAAAAGGTTTTTCCTGCCTATTTAAATTTATAAATTTTTCAAACCATAAGTTTTTTTTTCTTCTGAACTGTTTTATGGGAATTGCGTCAAAAAATTCATTAGCAATAAATATACTTGGATTTTTTTTTATGTTATTTAATTTTTGAACCCAAATTATTTTATTATTTAATAATTTTTTTTTTTGAATTTTAATTAGTCGAGGGCTTTTTTCAAAAATTATAAAATTACAAGCACCAAAGAAAATTGGAAAATTTTTAAAAGTGTCTATTAACACATTCATCATTTCACCATTTCCTGAACCCAATTCAATTAAATTAAATTTTTTTGGAGAACCCAAACTTTGCCAAAATGTTATAATCCATATTGCTAACATTTCAGAGAAGAGTCTTGAAATATTTGGAGCAGTTATAAAATCACCTTTTTTACCAAAAGGATTTTTTTTCATATAGTATCCAAATTTTTTATGATAAAGGGATAGATTGATAAATTTATCTAATGGTAAATTAAGATTTTTTTTTATTTGCATAATTAGTAATAATCAAAATTCCTATTAAAAAAAATATTAAGCTAACTATCTGACCCATCGTTAAATTGAGAAATAAATAACCTATTTGCAAATCTGGAGCTCTAAAAAATTCAATTACAAATCTAAAAATTGAATAAAAGATTAAAAATAAACCAGAAATTAATCCAGGTGTTTTCATTAAACCTTTATTTCTAAAATACAGTAAAATTATAAATAAAATTATTCCTTCAAAAAATGCTTCATATAATTGAGATGGGTGGCGATATAAATCATCTACCTGAATAAATTTTACTCCCCAAGGTAAGTTAGTTTCAATTCCGTATAATTCAGAATTTATGAAATTAGCAATCCTTCCAAAAAAGATACCAATCGGAGCTACTAGAGAAACAATATCTAAATACTGAAATGGATTTTGGTTATTTTTTTTTGCAAACCAAATGCTAGAAATTATGATACCAATTAATCCACCATGAAATGACATACCACCTTGCCAGATTTTAAAAATATCTAATAAATTTGTAGAATAGTAACCAAAGTTATAAAAAAATATATAACCTAACCTTCCACCTATAATAATACCTAAAATTAAAAATGTTATGTAATCATCAAATTTTACTTTTATTTCAATATTTGATATGAAAATTTTTTTACTTAAAATCCATCCAAATAAAATGCCCACAATATAAGCTAAAGAATACCATCTAATTTCAAATGAAAAAAATTGAATTGCTACTGGGTCAAAGTTATTAATGAACATATTGAATTATAATATTAATTATAGATATAATAAGTTATTATATAAATATATGAAAAATTCAAAGTTTGTTATTAATAAACTTGCAAAATTATTTGAACAAGGTCTAGTTTCATCAAAAGACCTCGGAAATGAATTAATGAATATTCTTAAATCAAAACGTGATGAAATGGTTTTTAAGATGAAACTTACAAGTAAAGATGAATTTGAAGTTTTATCAAAAAGAGTTGATAATTTAGAAAAAAAGATTGATCGATTGCAGAAAATAAAAAAAAAAACCTCTAAGTCGGCAAAAAAATCTTAACGCACAGGCCACTCATTGAAGATTTTTCAAGTTTAATATTACCACCATGCGATCTAATAATATCTGAAGCAATAGACATTCCTAATCCCACACTGGACTTAGAGCCAGCTCTTCCTTTATCTATTTTATAAAAAGGCTTAAATACATTATCATATTCCTCTTTTGGTATGCCAGGACCATCATCTTCGATTTTAATGAATAGATTATTATTATTTTTTGTAAGATCAATATGAATTTTGTCAGCATATTTTATCGCATTATCAATTAAATTATTGATACATCTCTCAATCAAATTTTTTCTGCCATTGATTAAAATTTTAGTAGAAATGTTTTTTGAGATATTTCTGTTACCGTACTTATCAATTATTTTATCAATTAAAACACTCAAATTAAATTCCTCATCTCTTTCTAAATAAGAAGAGCTTGTGAACTGCAAATATTCATTCAACATTTTTTCCATTTCAATAATATCCTCTGCAAATTTATCAGCTAATTCTTTGTCCTTAATAAATGCAACTTGCAACTTCATTCTAGTAAGTGGAGTTCTCAAATCATGACTTATTCCTGATAGCATTTCTGATCTTTGATTCAGGTGTCTTACAATTCTTTTTCTCATTTTATCAAATTCATATCCAGCCTGTCTAATTTCAGATGCGCCTGATGGTTTGAATTCTTCGATTTCTTCGCCCTTTCCAAATCTTTCAGCAGCTTTTGCTAAATTAGTAATTGGTCTTGTTTGATTTTTTAAAAATATTAAAGAAACAAAAACAACTATTATCGCTGGCACAGTTATCCATAATGCAAATATCCTCGCAGAAGAGCTAGTAATCCTATCTTTAGATACTAAAAATTTAAAATAACCTTTTTGATATTTAATTCTTAAATCAATTAATTCTTTATAAATTGTGGTACTGAACCAATATTCATTTGCACTAAATCTGGATTTCAATTCTCTTCTTAAAGTTCTATCTATGGGGCTAAACCATCTCTCAACATTTGAATAATTAAAATTTTCATCTTCAATAAATTCAATATTCAAATCCTGGTAAACAGAAAATATATTAGTTATTTCACCTTTATCATAAATTTCATCATCATAAACTTTGATGAATGTATTAATTTCATTTATTAATGCTTTAGTCATACCCTTGTTAGTTTTGATCCATAAGCTATCAAAGAAAACGATCGTTATAATTAATTGTAAAATTATTACAGGTACAGCTACAATTAATAATGCACGGTAAAATAATCTTTTTGGAAGTATCTCTTTAAAAAATTTACTCAATCCATAGAACATATCCTGCTCCTCTTATTGTTTGAAGAAATTTTGGATTTTTTGGATCAATTTCAATTTTTTTTCTTAGTCGAGTAACAATTACATCAATTGATCTTTCCTTATCTAAATCAATCAAAGATCCAATATCCTCCCGTGAAAAAGTCTTACCAGGATTATTAATCATTTTTTTTAAGATAGTTTTCTCTGTGTTATTAATTTTGAATTCTGCATTATCTCTATGTATTAATTGTTTGTTGAGATCAATTTTAATATTTTTAAATTCTATTACATTTTTTTGAGATATACTTTTTGTTTTATCAACAATATTTTTAATCCTTAATATCAATTCTTTTGGTTCAAATGGTTTTGGTAGATAGTCATCTGCACCCATCT
The DNA here is from genome assembly GCA_902554765.1 of uncultured Pelagibacteraceae bacterium. GTDB lineage: Bacteria > Pseudomonadota > Alphaproteobacteria > Pelagibacterales > Pelagibacteraceae > Pelagibacter. The sequence continues at coordinate 26,813 of CACDPY010000004.1, forward strand.
CTAAACCTTCTACTCGATTGTTTGCCTCACCTTTAGCAGTCAATAGAATTATTGGTGTTTCAAGTTTTTTTTTATTTTGCTCAATAAATTCTAACCCGCTTATACCTGGCATCATAATATCCAAAATTATTAGATCAAATTTTATTATTTTTACTTTTTTCGAGGCCTCCTCTCCATTTTCTGCTGTAGTAACTAAATAATTATTTTCATTCAAATATTTTTTAACTAACGATCTTATTCCTTCATCATCATCAACAACCAATATATGTGCTATAAAATTATCCATTTATTATTTTCACAAGCACATTATCAAAATTTACAACTTCTTCAGAGCTAGAATTTAGTAAAGCATTATAAATTCTTTTTTTTTGAATTTCAAAAATCTCATTGAATATTTTTATACCTCTTTCATTCAAAAAAATATGCTTAATCCTTGTATCTTGATCATCTTTTTTAAAAAAAATTATATCTAATTTTGTTAAATCTTTGAGGACTCTGTTTAAACTTTGTTTTGTGACTTTAAGTTTTTTTAAAAGTTCTGTAATCGAAATGCCCTTATACATTGATATTAGATGAATGGCTTTTTGATGGGCAATTCCAATTGAATATTTATCAAGAATTTTTTTAGAGTCAGAAAATGTTTCTCTATAACCTATGAACAATTTTTCAATTAAATCTTTGAGCTGGTCATCTTTAAGATATAAAAGTTCTTTCATTACTAGTAAGTTATATTGACATATTAAAGATACAAAGATATTTTTCATTAATAATTTATTCAAAAATGATACCCTACGACAAGAGATCAGGAAAAATATGGTACAATGGCGAGTTAGTTGACTGGTCAGACGTTAAAGTTCATGTATTAAGTCACGGGCTCCATTATGCAAGTTGTGTTTTTGAAGGAGAACGTGTGTATGATGGGTCTATATTTAAGTTAGAAGAACACACTTCAAGATTATTTCACTCTGCAAAAAGAATGGGATTTGAGATTCCTTATAGTGAAGATGAAATTAATAAAGCATCTAAAAAAATTATTACGACACAAAAAGTGGAGAATGGATATGTTAGACCAGTAGTTTGGAGAGGCAGTGAAATGATGGCTATTTCTGCGCAACAAACAAAAATTCATGTTGCGATAGCAACATGGGAGTGGGGCTCATATTTTGATCCAAAACTTAAAATTGATGGTATTAAATTAAATATTTCTAGCTGGCGAAGACCCGCACCCAATACAATTCCATGGGATACAAAAGCATCTGGACTTTATATGATTTGCACTCTTTCAAAACATGAAGCGGAAAAACAAGGTTTTACAGACTCTTTAATGTTAGATCATGAAGGAAATGTTGCAGAGGCAACGGGCGCTAATATTTTTTTTAAAGATAAAAAAGGTGAATTGCATACACCAACTCCAGACTCTTTTTTAGACGGTATAACAAGAAGAGCGGTTATTGGAATTGCAAAATCCAAAAACATCAAAGTTAATGAGAGAAAGATTAAACCTGAAGAATTAAAAGATTTTGTAGGATGTTTTTTAACTGGAACTGCCGCAGAAGTTACACCTGTTTCATGTATTGCTGAAAATAAGTTTAAAGTTTGCGAATTGATAATAGATTTAAATGAAAGTTATCAAATTTTAGTAAAAAAGAAAAAAGCAGCCTAGTCTTTGCTGTCTTCAGAAATTGCATGATCTATTCCTTTGCGCATGTAATCATAACCAGTAAAGAGTGTTAGCGCTGCGGATAACCACAGTAGTACAATTCCAATAGTTTGTGCATTATAATCTTGAAAGTTAATAATTTTATTTCCTGTATCCCCAGAGAGCAGAAGAGCTATGGACACCATTTGTAATACAGTCTTTAGTTTAGCTAAGTTTGAAACTGGGAGTTTAATCTTTCCTTTTGCTAAAAATTCTCTTAAACCAGATATCAAAATTTCTCGTGTCAAAATTATTATTGCAGCAATTACCTCATAATTGCGAATAGTTCCATCCATTACCAACAAAATAAGTGCAGTAGCTACAATAATTTTATCTGCGATTGGATCTAGTAATTCACCAAGTTTAGACTCTTCACCGAGCAATCTAGCTAACATGCCATCTAGAAAATCTGTAAATGAAGCAACAATAAATAATATCAAAGCAGTTAGGTCTCCATAGGATCCAGGTAAGTAAAATGCCAATACAAAAAAAGGAACAATTAAAATTCGTCCTACAGTCAATATATTTGGTATTTTTCTAAGCATATCTATTTTATTCGTGAAAGAAGTTATATATCTTTTTTGCGACTTTTGCTTCAACACCTTCAACTGATTTTATCTCATCAAGACTTGCAGACTCCACTGCTCGAGCAGATCCAAAATGGTTTAACAAAGCTCTTTTTCGAATAGCACCGATGCCATTTATCTGATCTAATAAAGATCTTTTAATACCTTTAGATCTTTTTGCTCTGTGAGAAGTAATAGCAAATCTATGGGCTTCATCTCTCAGTCTTTGCAAAAAAAATAGGGTAGGGTCATTTTTTTCAAATTTGAATAGTTTTCCGTTGTAGAAAAATGTTTCATCTCCACTATTTCTCATTTTTCCTTTGGCTATAGCAATCATGGGCAAATCATGTAATCCGAACTCATCTAGCACTTCTTTTGCTGATGAATACTGACCTTTTCCACCATCAATTAATATTAAATCTGGTAGGGTTAGATAGTTGCCCTTTTCAAGTATTGCCCTTTTAAATCTTCTGGACAGAACCTCTTTTAACATTGCGAAATCATCTTGTTCTGAACCTTTTATTTTAATATCAAATTTTCTATATCTTTTCTTTAAAAAACCCTCGTTTCCAAAAGTTATCATAGCTCCAACACTATTTGTTCCTTGAATATGACTGTTATCATATACCTCAACCAAACTAATACCATTTTTTAAGTTAAATTTTTTAGCAACTTTTTCGAATAGATCTTTGTTATTATTTGTTTCATAAATTTTTCTATTTAAAGACTCTTTGGCATTTTTTTCTGCCATATTAATTACTTTTGCTTTAGTTCCTTTTTTTGCTGTATTGATAGAAATAGTACTATTTTCTTTTTTACTTAAAGTTTCCTCAATTAATTTTTTATCATTAATTTCAATATTAATTATTATTAGTTTTGGAACACTTTTGTTTTCATAGAACTGCATCAAGAAAGAAGACATTATTTCAGTAATATTTTGATCAGGATCATGTTTTGGGAAATAAGCTTGATTTCCCCAGTTTTGTTTTGATCTGTAAAAAAAAACTTGGATACAAGTTTTACCAGACTCTTTGTATGCAGCTATAACATCTGCATCAACTAAATTTGCTTCATTAATTCTTTGAGAGGATTGAATTATGTTTAGTGATTTTATTCTATCTCTAAAGATTGAAGCTTTTTCAAAATCAAGTTGTTCACTAGCGTCTTCCATTTCTTTAGATAAATTTTTTTGAATATCCCTAGATTTGCCCGAAACAAATTGTATAGCTTGGTCTACTGATTTTTTATAATCATTTTTATCAATATAACCTACGCATGGACCCGAACATCTCTTGATTTGATAAAGAATACAAGGTCTTTTTCTATTTTTGAAAGTTCCGTCATCACAAACCCTTAATTGAAATATTTTTTGAAGCATCTTAATAGTCCAGTTTGCAGTACCTGCTGAAGCGAATGGACCAAAATAAAATCCTTCCTTATCTTTTTTTCCCCTATGTTTAGTAACTCTAGGCCATTGATCTTTTTCACCAATGAAAATAAATGGGAAAGATTTATCATCTTTAAGTAAAATATTAAATTTTGGTTTGTGCTTTTTAATTAAGTTTGCTTCCAAAAGTAACGCTTCACTCTCGTTTGCAGTTGTGGTTATCTCCAGCTTAAAAGTCTGAGACAACATTCTTTCAGTTCTAATAATATGATTTTTTTCAGAAACATAACTCTTTAATCTATTTGGAAGATTTTTTGCTTTACCAACGTAAAGAATATCATCTTTATGATTCAGCATTCTATACACCCCAGGACTTTTAGGAATTAATGGTAGTTCTTTTTTAATTACTTCTTTTCCAAGTTCAGAGCTTTTCATGGCTTCTCTTTTTGGTAATTTGAATACCAACTGACGAACAATCTTTTAAAATTTCTAATTTTTCAATTTTAAGCATGATTTTGCCAATACGTTTATCTTTAAATAAAATATCAAAAACATCCTCTGCCAAAGTTTCTAAAAAATTATAATGTTTATTTTTAGTAAGTTTTTTAATTAATTTTACTACTTGTCCGTAATTTACAATAGATTTGATATCTTTATCATTTGTTGGTTTTTTATCTTCATAATCAATTTCAAGACTAAATTTTACTTTTTGCGGTTTTTCTTTTTCAAAATTATAATATCCAAGTTTGAGATCTAGCTTAAGCTCATTAATTAGAATTTTCTTTTCATAATTGAATAAACTTTTATTTTTGTCTAGTTTTACAATTTTAAGATTATTTTTTTTCATTCTTTTCCTATAACGTCAGGTGTTTGCCAATTTAAACTTTGCCCACTATCTATAGCTAATACTTGCCCTGTAATAGAACTGTTTTTAATAAAAAAGTCAACAGCATTGCAAATCTCTTTGACATCCACTTGTTGTCTCAAAGGTGTCGCTAAATATTGTTTTTTAAAATGTTTATCTGTTTGTCTTTTATTTTTAATTGTAGGACCTGGAGCTATTCCATTCACCCTGATATTTGGAGATAAAGTCATAGCACTAGTTTTCGTTAATGTGTAAAGCCCAGTTTTACTCAATGTATATGAAAAAAAAAATGGAGTTAACTTAAAAACTCTTTGATCAATAATATTAATAATATTATTATTTTTACCTCTCACATTCTTAGCAAATTCTTTAGTCAAATAAGCGGGAGCCTTTAGGTTTACATTTAAGTGATGGTTCCAGCTTTTAGAGGTAAAATTATTCAAGTTGTCGTTTTCAAATAATGAAGCATTATTGATCAAACAATTAAAATATTTTAATTTTGATTTTGAAAACTTGATGATTTTTTTTAAATCTTTTTCTTTTGAAAGATCACCTTTAATTAAATAAACTTTTGTATTATTTTTGATCAGATCTTTTTTAAGTTTTTCAGCACTACCTTTAGAATTATTATAATGAATAACGATCTCTTTTCCTGGACCAGATAGTTTTTTTGCTATAGCAGCACCTATTCTAGTGGCGGCTCCAGTAATAATTATCTTATTTGCTTCCATTTTTTTTTACCTTTTTGAGCTCTAGTGCCAGGTAAACCCATTGTTGATCTACCCTTAGGGTAAATTTTATTATTTGCACTATATTGTTTTACTTTGGGATTTAAAACAATTTCTAATTCTGATGCCTCTAATTTTCGAATTTCATCTCTTATTTTAGCCGCTTCCTCAAATTCAAGATTTGTTGCAGCATCTTTCATTTTTTTATTGAGAGCTTTTAAATGTTTTTTAAGGTTTCCACCAATATTTTCATCCGTTCCAACCTTGACATAATCTTTTTCATAAACACTCTCCAAAACATCACCAATTTCTTTTTTTATACTTGCTGCACTAATTTTATGCTTTTTATTATAAGCAACTTGAATTGATCTTCTTCTATCTGTTTCTTTAATTGCATTTTTAATACTTTTGGTTTCTTTATCAGCATAAAGAATTACCTTTCCGTCCAAATTTCTAGCTGCTCTTCCAATGGTCTGAATTAACGAAGTTTCAGATCTTAGAAAGCCCTCTTTGTCAGCATCTAAAATTCCAACTAAAGCACATTCGGGAATATCTAAACCTTCTCTTAGAAGGTTAATACCAACTAAAACGTCAAACACTCCCAATCTTAAGTCTCTCATAATTTCTATTCTCTCAAGAGTATCGATATCAGAGTGCATATATCTAACTTTAATTCCATTTTCGTGAAGATACTCTGTTAAATCTTCAGCCATTTTTTTTGTTAAAGTTGTTACTAAAACTCTATAATTATTTTCTACAACTTTTTTACATTCATGCATTAAATCATCGACTTGATTTTTTGCTGGTCTTATTTCAACTGGGGGATCAATTAACCCTGTAGGTCTAATAACCTGTTCTACAAATTTATTTTTAACTTGTTTTAACTCCCATGGCCCGGGGGTAGCTGATACAAAAACTGTTTGAGTTCTCATAGCATCCCATTCTTCAAATTTAAGAGGACGGTTATCCATACAAGAGGGTAATCTAAAACCATATTCTGCAAGATTACTTTTTCTTGACCTGTCTCCTTTGTACATTCCATTTAATTGTGGAACTGTTACATGACATTCATCGACGAAAATTAAAGTATTATCAGGAAAGTATTCAAAAAGAGTAGGGGGTGGTTCACCAGGTTTTCTACCTGATAAAAACCTTGAGTAATTCTCAATACCAGCGCAAGAACCAGTTGCTTCAATCATCTCTAAATCAAATTTAGTTCTTTCCTCTAATCTTTGCGCCTCAAGTAATTTATTTTGTACTTTAAATTTTTCTAAAGTTACTTCTAACTCTTTTTTAATTTTAATTATTGCTTGTTCTATAGTTGGTTTTGGAGTGATGTAGTGACTATTTGCATAAATTTTTATTATATCAAGTTCACTTACCAAATCTCCTGTAAGAGGGTCAAACTCTTCTACTTTTTCCAACTTATCTCCAAATAAACTTAATCTCCAGGCACGATCTTCAAGGTGAGAAGGAAAGATTTCTAAATATTCACCACGAGCTCTAAATGTACCTCTATAAAAATTTTGATCGTTTCTTTTATATTGAAGTGCTACTAATGATTTTATTAATTCTTCTCTATTATAATCATAGTTAACTTTTAAGCTTAAAGTCATCTTGCTATATGCTTCAACTGAACCTAGTCCATAAATACAAGAGACACTTGATACAATAATCACATCATCTCTCTCCAATAAAGATCTTGTTGCAGAGTGCCGCATACGATCTATCTGTTCATTAATTGATGCTTCTTTTTCAATATAAGTGTCTGAACGAGGAACGTATGCCTCTGGAGTATAATAATCATAGTAAGACACAAAATACTCAACAGCATTATCTGGAAAAAAAGATTTCATTTCTCCATAAAGTTGGGCAGCTAAAGTTTTGTTAGGTGCTAGAATTAATGCTGGTCTATTGGTTTTTTCAATAACCTTAGCCATCGTAAAAGTTTTTCCTGAACCCGTAACACCAAGTAAAACTTGGCTCAGTTGATCTTTATTTGCGCCATTTACTAATTGTTTAATTGCTTCAGGCTGATCACCAGCAGGTTTAAAATCAGTTTTCATTTGAAATTTTTTTCCACCCTCAAGTTTAGGGCTTATTGCAGGATTTTTATTCTGCACAGCTGTAATTAGATCTTGATAAGTGTTCTGCATTATTTATAAAACTAATAGATTAAAATTATATTTCAATGAGCATAATATCAGATAGTTTAAAAAGAATTAAACCATCTCCGACTATAGCAGTAACTCAAAAAGCAAGAGAATTACGAGCTGCTGGAAAGGATGTAATAGGTCTTGGAGCGGGAGAGCCAGATTTTGATACTCCAGATAATATTAAGGATGCCGCTATACAAGCTATAAAAGATGGAGATACCAAATACACTGCAGTTGATGGTACCCCAGCTTTAAAAATAGCAATTGTTGAAAAATTTAAGAGAGAAAATAATTTAGACTTTTCTTTAGACCAAATAACTGTTGGGACTGGTGGAAAACAAGTTTTATATAATACTTTCATGGCGACACTAAACAAAGGTGACGAGGTAATAATCCCAGCACCATTTTGGGTTTCCTATCCTGATATGGTTTTATTAGCAGGGGGAAAACCAAAGATAGTAAAGTGTGATGAGAAGGATGGATTTAAATTAACTGCCAGTAAACTTCAAAAAGCCATCTCTAAAAAAACTAAATGGTTAATTTTAAATTCACCATCAAACCCTACTGGCGCCGGTTACTCTAAAAATGAAATAGAGAATTTAGCAAAAGTCTTAATAAAACATAAAAAAATCCACATATTGAGTGATGATATCTATGAGCATATCAAATATGATAATTTTAATTTTTTTACAATTGCTCAAATTTCCAAACTAAAAGACAGAACTCTTACTATGAATGGTGTTAGCAAATCTTATGCAATGACAGGCTGGAGAATTGGCTATGCCGCAGGTTCCAAAGATATAATTAAAGCTATTGGAAAAATTCAATCACAATCTACGTCTAATCCTTCCTCTATAAGTCAAGCAGCTGCGGTTGAGGCATTAAATGGATCGCAAGATTTTATTCAAGAGAGATCTAATGCGTTCAAAGAAAGAAGAGATTTTGTTGTAAAAAGTTTAAATAATATTAAAGGAATAACTTGTTTAACACCTAATGGTGCTTTTTATGTTTTTCCAAGCTGTAAAGGCTTATTAAACAAGAAAACTAAATTAAAGACGGATACAGATTTTGTTCAAAAATTACTTGAGAGGTCGAATGTTGCGGTAGTACAAGGTTCAGCTTTTGGATTGGATGGTTATTTTAGAATTTCATATGCAACTTCAATGGAAAAATTGAAAAAAGCTATGGAGAGAATCAAGTCTTTTTGTGAAAGCCTATCTTAGTTTAGTGAGATAAAAACTTTTCAGCCTCAAGTGCAGCCATACATCCCATACCTGCAGCGGTTACAGCTTGCCTAAACGTTTTGTCCTTTACGTCTCCTGCAGCGTAAACTCCAGGAACATTAGTTTCAGTAGAGTCTGGTTTGGTAATTAAATATCCTTCATTATCCATTTTTAACTGTTCTTTAAATAAAGATGTTGCTGGATCATGACCAATTGCAACAAATAAACCATCAACTTTGATCTCTTCAATTTTATTCGTTTTTACATTTTTTATTTTAATACCTTTGACGTTTTTGGGCTCTTTATCACCAATCACATCTTCGACTACGGTATCCCAAATAATTTCTATTTTTTTATTTTCCATTAATTTTTTTTGAAGCATTTTTTCAGCTCTTAAGCTGTCACGTCTGTGGATTAATTTTACTTTTGAAGCAAACTTTGTAAGAAACATTGCTTCCTCTACAGCAGCATTTCCGCCACCAACAACTGCAACTTCTTTATCTTTAAAGAAGAAACCATCACATGTTGCACATGCCGAAACTCCAAAGCCTCTAAATTCTTGTTCTGATTTTATATTTAACCATCTTGCCTGGGCACCTGTAGAAATTATAATACTGTCAGCAGTATATTTTTGACCACTATCCCCAACAGCCTCGAACGGTGTTGATTTTAAATTTACTGATCCGATATGGTCTTCTATCATTTCAGTTCCAACTGCTTTAGCTTGATCTTTCATTTGATCCATCAACCATGGACCTTGAATTACATCAGCAAAACCAGGATAGTTTTCAACGTCAGTTGTAGTTGTTAATTGTCCACCTGGTTCTGAACCATAAACTAATATTGGATTTAACATTGCGCGTGCTGCATAAACAGCAGCCGTGTATCCGGCGGGACCAGATCCAATTATTAACACTTTTGTGTGTTTTGTTGGATTTTGACTCATATGGAAGCTATATAGTGATTAATGACTAAATTAAAAGGCATATTATTAACCCAAGGAATGCATGGAATGATTAGCCAGGTAGAGGGCCTAGCAAAAGCATTAGATTTAGATTTTACTCACCATACAGTTGAAACAAATAAATTTTGGAAATTATTTCCTCCTAAATTAACACCCATTTCTCAAAGTGTATTTAAAAAAATTAATTCAGAAGATTTTGATGTAATAATTTCATGTGGCAGAAAAAGTGTTATCCCGTCAATTTATCTTAAAAAAAATTCATTTAAAAAAGTTACAAATATTCATATTCAGGACCCTAAAGTAAACTTAGATAACTTTAGTTATGTTATTGCACCAGAGCACGATGGGCTAAATGGTGAAAATGTTTTTTCAACAAAAGGAGCCATTCATTACCTTACAAAAGAAGAAATTAGCAATCACACCAATTATCTTAAAGATAGATTGAATACAGCAAAAGAGTATTTTCTATTGATTTTAGGTGGCCCAACAAAACATTATGATTATTCAAATGAAAACATTTCAAATATTTTTAATTTGTTTAATGATTTAGTTAAGAAAAATAACCTTCAAGGAATTATAGTTCCATCAATGAGAACACCTAAAAATATAATTGAATTTGCAAAAAATAGTTTAGGTGAAAACAGCTTAGTAATAGATACTGTTGATAAAAAAGCCTATTTATCTGCTCTATCCCTAGCTAAATATATTGCTGTAACATGCGATTCTACTTCTATGATTTCTGAAGCAGCTATGACGGGAAAACCAATTTATGTTGCCGATATTCCAACAAAAAAAAATGATTTTAGAATTAAGAAATTTAACAAACTTTTTAATCAACTAAATATTATTAAAAAACTAGAAAATAAATTAGAGACTTGGCACTATGAAAATCTTGATGAAACTAGTAGAATTGCAAAGCAAATAAAAAAAAAATTAATTTAATGTCATTTTTAAATTCAATTCAAACTCAGTCAAAAAAACATGAATTTCCTTTTGATCACTGGGAATATAATAATGCACTTACAGATGGAGCAATAGAAGAAATAGTTAAAGCTGACATTCCGGATGTAAGCAAGCACAATCTTAACTACGATGGAACCAGAGCAATTGATGGTGGTGCAGCAGAATTTAGAGAGGGAATAGCTTCTGGAGGTGAGGCAATTAAATTTAGATGTTTTGTGACAAAAGAAAACGAAAAACAATTTCCAAATCTAGTTAAATTTATCAATGAATTACAATCAAAAGAAGTTCATCAAACTATTTCAAAAATGATCGATAGAGATTTATCGAACTCATATGTTAGAGTTGAAGTTATTTGTGATAGGGAGGGTTTTTGGTTAAAGCCTCATTGTGATATTAAAGAAAAACTGATGTCAGGATTAATATTTGTAAATAACGCCAACGAATCTGAAGAACTTGGAACAGATTTTTATAATGATAAATTAGAAAAAGTAAAAACAGTTCCTTATAAAAATAATTACGGATATATGTTTACTAGTGGCCCGAATACCTGGCATGGCATGGAGAAAAAAAAAATCGTAAAAGAGAGACGTTGCATTCAAGTGAATTATGTTACTTTCAAAACTGACTGGAAGGTTGAATAGGCGAGTTTTTCTATGTTAAACTAGAATATAATCCTATAACGATTAAAGTCCCAAACATAAAACACAAACCAATCACAGCTTTTAACTGATCATCATTAGTTTCATCGCTGATTTTCCAGAAACTATTAATATCTGTTTTAAAAGCTTTGATCTTTTGGGGTTTTTTATCGTTAGGAAAATTTATTACTTCTGCATCAAACAAGTTTTGATTTTTTTCTAAAGCTTTTTCAATATATTTGTGAACTTCTGAACTCATAGTTTAAAGAAACTTTTTAAATTGTTAAAGAATTTATACAATTATCTTACTAATCATTTTGGGCAAAAGATAATTATATTTAATAAAACTTTCAACTTCAAGGCGTATATATTCATCAACTATAAATTGAAAAATACTAATTAAAAATCTGGGGTCAGGTAACTTTATTTTTTTTCTTATAAGATATTTAATTTCTGCTTTTATGCAGGGAGTGGCATATTCGATCAATAAATAGTCCAAAACACTTCTATCTATTACTACCATAAAATATATAGTTATTTTTTTTAAATACTGCCAAATAATTTTACACTTCATTACTTAGGCAATAATTTTTTAGAAAATAACTTTATTCGAAGCGTTCATTATTCGTGCGTTTATGCATGGGTCTAGAATGTATTTATTATGATTTTAAAAGATGTAACAAAAACAGAAATTAACGCAGTAGATAATATTTTATCTTCAAAAAAAAATCATATTATTTCGACCAAGATTAATAAAACAATAGAAATAGTTATTGTGCCTAATTTAGGAGAGGTAAATTCACATCAAGATAATGTTGGAATTATTTTGGAGGAAAGAAAAATTCTACAAATTTTATCAAAACGATATAATAATGTTTCAATCACTAAAATTAATTCTGAGAAAGATCTTGAAGCTTTGGTTAGAAGAAAGCCCGATCTAGTATTCTCAGGAGTTAAGTATTTTTTTTTTAAAGATAAAAATATATGGTTGAATGATTATTTGGAAATGTTTGGAATTCCATATATAGCATCAAGCAAAGCTGCTCTTGATAATGAGAGTAATAAAAATAGAGCAAAGAAAATTATGCAAAAAAATAATATTAGAACTGCAGATTTTTTTATTACAAATCCTGGTGAACACTTAAAAGAATCTTCAATCCCAATTAAATTTCCTCTTTTTATAAAACCAGTGACTGGTGGTGACAGTAGAGGTGTGGACAAAAATTCAATTGTGTTTAATTTTAAAAGTTTTACAGCAAAAGTTCTAGATATTAAGATTAATCAAAATTCACCTTCTTTAGTGGAAAGTTATTTGAGTGGGAAAGAATATAGTGTTGGTATTTTTGAAGACAGTATTGATGGCACTTTAAGAGCTATGCCAATAGAAATTATTGTAAAAAAAAATATAGATGGTCATTGCATTCTTGATTTTGATGTAAAAAAAAATGATGAAGAGAGTGTGACTATTGTTTCTGACGTTGTAATCTTTGATAAACTTTCAAAGTTGGCAAAAGATTCTTTTAGAGCTTTAGGTGGAAAATCTTTAGGCAGAATTGATGTTAAGATGGATCACCTAGGAATCCCTCATTTTATAGAAGCGAATTTGATGCCAGGACTTCGAAAAGGTTATTTTTATAGATCATGTGTTTTAAATCTTGATATGAGTTATGATGATATGATCTTTAGTATAGCCAGCAACGGCCTATCTTCACATTAATTTTTATATAATCTAATGAATAAAAATAAAAATCTTAATAAAAAAATTATTTTTAGAGTTAAAAAAAAAATTTTAAAAGAGACAGTAATTTCTGATAAGAAATATATTACTACCTATAGAGACATTAAGAGGTATTTTAAATATTTTAATAAGATTTTATTTAAAGATGAGCTTAACAGTTTTAATGATATTAAAATTAAAAAAATATTTAAAGCTTCGGGTCAATGTGTTGAAAATTTTTCTTATTACAAAGGTACAAGTTTTTTTGTTCTTGAGATGTTGCCTAAATATAAAAATAAGATAGAGTTCTTAAATACCCTGTCACATGAAATGGTACATTTATGGCAACAAACTATTAAGAAAGATAATGGTAGTCATAATAAACTCTTTTTTAGTTTTAAGTCTAAATTTAAAAAATTAAATTTAACTTTAAGTTATTGATTGAAACAATTAATCTCACAGTATAAGAATATTTACATATAAATTAAATATTCTGAAGAGCAGTTACTTCCAACTTTTTTGTCTTAAGTGATTTGATAGCTTGTAAGCATGCCTGAGCTGTCGACATATTTGTACAGTAAGGAACTTTATTCTTAAGTGTTGCTCTTCTAAGAGCTATTGCATCATTTAATCTGTGTTCAGAATTTCCTCCACCAGTATTAATCACAAGTGCAATTTTTTTTGAGTCTAAAACATCTACTATATGAGGTGAGCCTGTGCTTACTTTGTTTATAATTTTACATTTCATCCCATGTTTCCGAATATATTCTGCAGTTCCTCTAGTTGCGCATAATTTAAACTTAAGTCTAAGAAGTTCTTTTGATAAATCTATTCCCTCATCTTTGTGACTATCTTTGAGAGATATGAAAGCTAATCCTTCTTTTGGTAATGAATTAGCAGCAGCGATTTGACTTTTAGCGAAGGCCATACCAAAATCTTTATCAAATCCCATCACTTCACCGGTTGATTTCATTTCAGGTCCTAAAAGTAAATCACTGTTTGGAAACTTATTAAAAGGAAATACAGCTTCTTTCACAGCGTACATACCTTTAGATTTATCTTTTAAATTAAATTTAGATAATTTATCACCAGCCATAACTTTAGATGCAATTTTAGCAAGAGGTAGACCCTTTGCTTTAGATACAAATGGTACTGTTCTACTAGCTCTAGGGTTAACCTCAATTACATAAATCTCATCTTTTTTAATTGCAAATTGGATATTCATGAAACCTTTAACATTTAGGGCTAAAGCTAATTTTTTAGTTTGATTTTCAATTTCTTTAATCAAATATGGTTTAATTGAAATTGGAGGAAGGCTACAAGCCGAGTCTCCTGAGTGAATCCCTGCTTCCTCTATGTGTTGCATGATACCCGCAACATGAACTTGTTTTCCATCTGATATTGCATCAACATCAACTTCCATTGCATGATTAATAAACTTATCAATTAAAATTGGATTTTCTTCAGCTGCTTTAAAAGCTTCTTCAACAAAATTTTTAAGTTGACTTTTTTCATGAACAATTTCCATTGCTCTTCCACCTAACACATATGAAGGTCTTACCATTAATGGTAAACCAATTTTTTCAGCTATCTTAATTGCTTGATTAAAGTTTTTAGCAATTCCACTTTCAGCCTGTTTTAATTTTAATTTGTTAAGTAGGTCTCTAAATCTATCTCTGTCTTCCGCTAAATCAATTGATGTATACTGTGTTCCTAAAATTGGAAGCTTGTTATCATGCAAGAATTTAGCAAGCTTAATTGGAGTTTGGCCACCAAATTGCGCGATAACACCAAAAAGATTTCCTTTTTCTTTCTCTTTTTTAATTATATTAAATACATACTCTTCTTTTAAAGGTTCAAAATATAATCGATCGCTTGTGTCATAATCTGTTGAAACTGTCTCAGGATTACAGTTCACCATTATTGTTTCAAAACCAGCATCTTTTAAAGCAAAACTAGCTTGACAACAGCAATAATCAAACTCTATTCCCTGGCCTATTCTGTTAGGCCCACCACCTAAAATAATAATTTTTTTCTTAGAAGATGGATCTGCCTCGCATTCTGAATTAATTGAAAAATTACGTTGATATGTTGAATACATATAAGGAGTAAATGATTTAAATTCAGCAGCACAGGTATCAACTTTTTTAAATACAGGCAATATTTTAAGAGCCATTCTTTTTCGTCTTACAGCATCTTCAGAGGAGTTAGTTAGCTCTGATAGTTTTTTGTCAGAAAAACCAATTGATTTTATTTGGTTAAACTGATTAAAATCTTTTGGAAGACCTTTGATTCTGATCTTATTTTCATTATCTACAATTTCTTTTATTTGCTCTAAAAACCATGAGTCTATTTTAGATAAAGCAAAAATTCGTTTTATATTAATTTTTTTTCTAATTGCTTCTGCGACAAGTAAAATCTTGTTTGGAATATTTTCTTTAAGTTTTTTTTCAATTTGTTTTTTGTTTAAATCGAATATCCTGTCTAATCCTGAAAAACCAGTTTCTAGAGAAACCAACGCTTTTTGAAGTGACTCTTTAAAGTTTCTTCCAATTGCCATTGCTTCTCCAACAGATTTCATTGATGTACCTAATGTTGCTGGAGAAGTTGAAAACTTTTCAAATGTAAATCTTGGAATTTTAGTTACCACATAATCAATACTTGGTTCGAATGATGCAGGTGTAACTTTTGTAATTTCATTTTTTAATTCATCTAATGTGTAACCAACTGCAAGTTTTGCTGCAACTTTTGCAATTGGAAACCCAGTTGCTTTAGATGCAAGAGCTGATGAACGAGACACTCTAGGGTTCATTTCAATTACAACCATCCGACCATTTTTAGGATTAATTGCAAATTGAACATTTGATCCACCTGTCTCAACTCCAATTTTTCTCAAGCAAGCGATCGAAGCATTTCGCATTACTTGGTATTCTTTATCAGTTAGGGTGAGAGCAGGGGCAACTGTAACAGAGTCTCCAGTATGTATTCCCATCGGATCCACATTTTCTATTGAGCAGATTATTATGCAGTTGTCTTTCTTATCTCTAACAACTTCCATTTCAAATTCTTTCCAACCTTCCAAGCACTCCTCAACAAGTACTTGGTTGACAGGCGACTCGTGTAATCCAGTTTTAATTATTTTAAGATAATCTTTTTTATTTTTAGCAATTCCACCTCCAAGTCCACCAAGAGTAAATGCAGGTCTTATGATTGCAGGCAATCCAATTTTATTTAAAACTTTAGATGCTTGGTTTATATTGTTTACAATTTCAGATTTAGGTAGATCTAATCCTATATCTATCATATTTTTTCTAAATTTCTTTCGATCTTCAGCATTTGAGATAGCTTTAGAATTTGCACCAATTAATTCTATTTTGTACTTCTTTAATACTCCTTTTTTTTCAGCTTCCATTGCAAGATTAAGTGCTGTTTGGCCACCCATAGTTGGAAGAATTGCATCTGGTTTTTCTTTTTTAAGAATTTTCTCTAAAACCTCTAAAGTAATGGGCTCAATATAAGTTTTGTCCGCAACATCAGGATCGGTCATTATTGTTGCAGGGTTTGAATTAATTAATACAACTTTGTAGCCCTCATCTCGTAATGCTTTACAGGCTTGTGTCCCTGAGTAATCAAACTCACAAGCTTGACCAATAATGATTGGACCAGCCCCAACAACTAATATTTTTTTAAGATCTTTTCTTTTTGGCATTTTTCTTCATGTTGTTAATAAATTCTTGAAATAAATAAACACTATCTTGTGGTCCAGGATTTGACTCTGGATGATATTGCACAGAAAATATTGGTTTATTTTTATGTCTTATTCCTTCAATAGTATTATCAAAAAGAGATTTATGTGTGACCTCAATTTTTTTTGGTAAATTTTCTTCAACTACTACAAAACCATGATTTTGACTTGTAATTTCAACTTTATCATGAACTAAATTTTTGACAGGGTGATTAGCGCCTCTATGACCAAGTTTCATTTTTTTTGTTTTACCACCTAAAGCTAATGCTAAAATTTGATGGCCCAAACAAATACCAAATATTGGTAAATTCTTTTTTATTAGTTTATTGATTACTTCTACAGAATATTTTCCAGTTGCCGCTGGATCTCCTGGACCATTTGAAAGAAATATACCATTCGGTTTTAAAGCCAAAATTTTTTCAGTAGTAGTTTTACAAGAAACAACTGTTACTTTACAATTGAAGTCAGAAAAATATCTTAATATATTTTTCTTTATTCCATAATCAATCGCGACCACATGAAATGAATTTTTATTATTTTTTTTGTAACCAGTTTCTTTTTTCCACGTCTGAAGACCTTTCCAAATATAATTTTTAGAAGTGGTTACAGTTTTGGCAAGATCAAGATTTTTTAATCCACTCCATCTGATTGTTGTATTAGTAAGCTTATTAATATTAAATTTTCCATTTTTTGAATATGCAATTGTTCCCTTTGGTGCACCTTTGTCTCTTATAAAATTTGTTAGGCTTCTTGTATCTAAGCCAGTAATTCCAACAATCTTGTTTTTTTTAAGCCAATTATCTAAATGTAATAAAGATCTGTAATTTGAAGGTGAAGTTATTTCCGAATTAAATATTACTCCTTTTGCCCAAATCTTATCAGACTCATGATCCTCTTTATTTGTTCCAACATTACCAATATGTGGAAAGGTAAAATTAATAATTTGACCTGCATATGAAGGATCTGAAATAATTTCTTGATATCCTGTAAGCGAAGTATTAAAACAAACTTCCCCGGTTGCCTCTCCTTGATAACCAATTCCTATTCCTTTAAAAATCCTCTTATTTTCAAGAACTAAAATGCCCGTATAAATCTGTGAAGTTTTTGAGTTTGTTTTTTTTACTTTTTTTGTCAATTACAACTCATAAGTTAAAGGTTAATACAATAATTGAATTATTATCGCAACAGAGATGTATTATAAAATTGTAAAAAAACAATTTTTCTTTTGAAGATTTTTTTCTTTGCAGTAAATTAAAAAATTATGTCATTAAAAGAAACAATCGAAACTGAATACAAAAATGCTTTAAAAGCCAAAGATAAATCAAAAATATCAACTTATAGGTTAATTTTATCATCAATTAAAGATTTAGATATATCCAATAGATCTGGCCCGAATAAAAAAGAGACAGACGACGATGATATTAAAAAGCTCTTAAAAAAAATGGTTAAACAAAGAGCCGAATCAATAGATATTTATAAAAAAAATAACAGAACAGACCTTTTGGAGGTCGAGCAGAATGAGTATAATATTTTAACGGGTTTTTTACCAAAGCAGCTTGGAGATGAAGAAACAAAAAAAATTTGTGCCGAATTGATTGCTAAGCTTGGAGCCAGTTCAGTCAAAGATATGGGTAAAGTTATGGGAGAACTAAAAAAATTACATTCAGATGAAATTGATTTTGCAAAAGCTGGCTCTCTTATAAAAGAATTATTAAATAAGTAATGAAGTATCCTAAAGAATATCTTGATGAGATTAAAACAAGATTAAAAGTTTCTACAGTCGTATCAAAGTCTGTATCTTTAAAAAAAAGAGGCAAGGAGTATGTTGGATTGTCTCCTTTTAAAAACGAGAAAACACCTTCGTTTACAGTGAATGATGAAAAGGAATTTTATCACTGTTTTGCAACATCTGAACATGGAAATATTTTTGATTTTGTAATGAAAACCCAAAACTTGAAATTTGGCGAGGCGGTCAAACATTTGGCTAATCTTGCAGGAATGCAACCATATATGTTTTCAAAAGAGGATGAGGAAAGAGAAAAAAAATGGAAAGAATACTCATCAATCTTTAATGAATACGTTAATTTTTATCACGATGAACTTATTAAAAACGAATCTTATTCAAATGTAAGAGATTACCTTAAAAATAGATCTTTAGATAAAGATCAAGTAAAAAAATTTAAAATTGGTTATATAGAAAAAAATCCAAGTTTTTTTGAGAAATTAAAAAATGATTTCAGTGAAGAAACATTGATTGAAACGGGATTATTTTATTTTGATGAAAAAAAAAAAATATTTATAGAAAGATTTAGAGGTCGTTTAATTTTTCCGATTAATAATATTGCAGGTCAACCTATTGCGCTAGGTGGGAGAATTATTGAAAAGAGTGACTACCTTGCTAAATATATAAATTCACCTGAAACTATTTTTTTTAAAAAAGGATCAAATCTATACAATTTAGATTTAGCTAGAAAATTATCGAATAAATTAGATCACATTTATTTAGTTGAAGGTTACATGGATGTTGTTGGTTTGAGTAAAAATGGAATTGAAAATACTGTTGCAAATTTAGGAACTTCATTAACAGACAGACAAATATTAATTTTAAATCAATTTTTTGATGACATAATTATTTGTTTTGATGGTGATGAAAGTGGTTATAAAGCAGCTTTAAGAGCTGCAGAGAATTCTATAAAAGAGTTAAAACCTGAGAAGCAAATTTCATTTTTATTTTTACCTGATAAAGAAGATCCTGACAGCTTTGTAAATAAAAATGGAAAAAATTATTTTATTGATTTTTCTAAACAAAGTAAAATCTCAATACATCAATTTATTTTCAGCCATTATAAAAAATTGACTGAAAACAATCCATCATCTATGGCAGTTTTTGATAAAAAACTTAGGTCCATAGCTAACACAATTAAAGATAATTTTATCAAAAAATATGTTTTAGAATATTTTTTAGAGAAAATTTCTGAGTTAACTCCATATACAAGTCAAAATAAAAATAATTATTTTATAAAAAAAACTAAAACTTTAGAGTCAACAAAAAGACATTTTAATGAAAGCAAGTCTTTAACTGGTGTGGAATTAAAAGAATTTTCTTTATTATATTTAGTGATGTCTAACTTACAGTTAATTCAAGAAAATATACATTTAATTGAAAACATTAAATTTTTTACAAAGATCAATAAACAAATTTTTGATAAGATCATTTTAAAATTAAAATCTGAAGAGCAATTAGAAATTGATAACCTAGATATAGATAATCAACTTATTGAAAAAATAAATAAATTTGCTCCTATAAAACATATCTTGAAAAAAAAATCTAAAAATGAACATGAAGTTATTGAATTATTAGATGATATTAGTCGAGATCTAAATAATTATGATTTAGAGTTTAGGATTCAGGATTTAGAATCGAAGTTTTCGAAAGATCTCAGCCAGGCAACATTTAATGAGCTAAAAGAGCTTAAAAAAAAGCAAAATCTCAATTAATACCTCCAATTTATTAATGGATTTTTGGAAATTTGATATTATATAAGACTCTTCAAATTTATTACAGTGGAAAGAATAATTACTAAATCATTTGCTAGATTAATGGGTCGAGGAACTCATAGGGGCTTTATAACTCATGATGAATTGAGTAAATCTCTAGGTAAAAGAAATCTATCTGATGAAAATTTAGCTCAAGCTTTCATTCACATATTAGATGAACAAATTGTTCTAGTCGAAAAAAAATCTGAATTTAAAAGTTTAAGAAAAAAAGAGAACTCATCTAAAGAAGAGGGAAAATCAATTGAGAAAAGTGACGACCCAATTAGAATGTATCTTAGAGAAATGGGTGGTGTGGAGTTACTTTCCAGAGAAGGTGAAATTGCTATAGCAAAAAGGATAGAAGCAGGTAAAGACGTGATGTTAAACGCTTTATCTCAAAGCCCAATAACTGCACAACAATTTTTTGAGTGGAACGAAAAACTTCAAAATGACGAAATTTTAGTCAGAGAGATTATAGATATTGACACTAATTACATGGAAGATGAGTCTACAGGACCTAGTGCCAAACAAAAAAATGCTGGTGAAACTGATAAAGAAGATAACTCTAATGATGATGGTGATGAAGATTTCAATCCAACACTAGCTGCGATGGAGACAGAAATTAAACCAAAGGTTTTAAAAACTATTAATACATTAACAAAAGAATATTCAAAGTTAATTAAATACCAAAAAGAAAAACTTGATTGTATTTTAAATTCACAAATCTTTTCTAACGCAAAAGAAAAAGGTTATGAGAAAATTGTAGGTGAGATTTTAGAAAATATTAAGTCCTTACAATTATCTCCAGCAGTGTTAGAGGAATTAGTCCAGAAACATTATATTGAAAATAAAAAAATTGTTTCATTAGAGGGAAATCTTTTAAGACTAGCAGTTGATAATAAAATACCTAGAAATGAATTTATTAAATTTTATATAGGAAATGAAGTAAACCCGAACTTAAAAAAGTTTCTTGATACAAATACAGTTTGGAAACAATTTTTCTCAAAAAATAAAGAACAATTTAAAGATATTAGAGAGAGACTTGTTGAAATAAGCCATAAGCTTGGAATTTCTGTAACTGATTTTAAAAAATTGGTCAGCAGAATACAGAAAGGTGAAAAGGAGTCTCGAATAGCAAAAAAAGAGATGGTTGAGGCTAACTTACGTTTAGTTATATCAATAGCCAAGAAATATACTAACCGTGGACTTCAATTTTTAGATTTAATTCAAGAGGGGAATATTGGTTTAATGAAAGCGGTAGACAAGTTTGAGTATAGAAGAGGATACAAGTTTTCAACATATGCAACGTGGTGGATCAGACAAGCAATAACAAGATCAATTGCTGATCAAGCTAGAACAATAAGAATTCCAGTTCATATGATAGAGACAATCAATAAAATTGTTAGAACTCAAAGATTAATTTTAAGTGAGTTTGGTAGAGAAGCAACACCGGAGGAATTAGCAAAAAAACTTAGAATGCCTTTAGATAAAGTAAGAAAAGTATTAAAAATTTCTAAAGAACCAGTTTCTCTTGAAAAACCTGTTGGTGATGAAGAAGACAGTAGTTTAGGAGACTTTATTGAAGATACAAAGGCTCTTGCACCATTAGAGCAAGCAATAAAGTCAAATTTAGGAGAGGCTACAACAAAAATTTTATCTACCCTTACCCCAAGAGAGGAAAGAGTATTAAGAATGCGATTTGGTGTTGGTATGAATACAGATCATACTTTAGAGGAAGTTGGTTTACAGTTTTCAGTGACAAGAGAAAGAATAAGACAAATAGAGGCAAAAGCACTAAGAAAATTAAAACATCCAAGCAGATCAAAAC
This sequence comes from uncultured Pelagibacteraceae bacterium, assembly GCA_902554765.1. GTDB lineage: Bacteria > Pseudomonadota > Alphaproteobacteria > Pelagibacterales > Pelagibacteraceae > Pelagibacter. The sequence goes on from CACDPY010000004.1 coordinate 48,829, forward strand.
AATTAAAAAGTTTCTTAGAAAGTTAAATTTAAAAAATTTTTACAAAACAAACTTAAAATTTTGCACATGAAAGATAAGATTATTTATAATTATTTTTTATTATTATTTTCATTAATACCCATATCAATTTTAGCTGGATCAGGGTTTTCAGTATCAAATATATTATTGATAGATTTATCATTTTTAATATATATGTTTTATCTCAAAGATTTTTCTTTCTTAAAGCATGAGTCGATTAAATATCTTTTAATATTTTATTTATATTTAATTTTTAATTCATTTATTTCAATTGATAGTGAACAGGGGGTTTTAAGAAATTTTGGATTTATAAGGGTTATTATCTTTTTTATAGCCTTGAATTTTTTCTTTAACCAAAAATCGTTTTTAGAAAAAACCTTAATTATTTGGTCATTAATCTTTTTAGTTGTTGTATTTGATATTTTTTTTGAGAGGTTTAATGGAACAAATTTATTAGGTTATCCAAAAGAGTCTACAGTATACTTAGCAAAAAGAATTGTAAGTTTTTTTAGGGATGAACCTATTGTTGGTGGTTTTGTAAATGCATTTTATTTGATTTTAATTGGATTTTTATTAAATAAGTTTGGACCAAAAAAATCTAAATATATTCTAATCTTATCAATGGTTTTTTTTATTTCTATACTAATAACAGGTGAAAGATCAAATACCTTAAGAGCAGGGTTGGGAATTTTACTATTTTTTATTTTTTATAAAGACTTCAATTTAAGACATAAATTAATTTCTTTAATAACTATGGTTTTATTATTGTTCATTCTAATTATTAATTCAGAATTTTTAAAGGGGCGATTTATAGTACAATTCAAGCAGGCTATAACTAATGATGGTCTATATCTTAGAATTTATAAATCTGGTTTTGAGGTTTTTAAAAATTATCCTTTATTTGGAGTAGGTAATAAAAATTATAGAGTAGAAACCTGCAAAAACACAAATAACAAAAGTATTAAAACTCAAAAAAAATATAAATGCACAACCCATCCTCATCAAATTTATTTAGAATTTTTATCCGAACATGGTTTATTGGGAAGTCTCATAATGTTTTTTTTACTTTATAAATTAATTTTTTCAAAAATTAAGAGTGTAATTAGAAGTGACAATTATTTACAATTAGGTAGTTTTATTTATCTGATACTAGTATTTCTACCAATAATACCCAGCGGTGCATTTTTTAATGATTATATGATAACTTTATTTATTATTAATCTGTCTATTTTTTACGCTTCTAATTTGAATTTGAATATTTTTCATAATGATATTAAAAACAATCATAACTAATTGAATGATTAGATTTAGGGGCCGTTAGCTCAATAGTAGAGTACTGCATTGACATTGCAGGGGTAGTTGGAGCGTAACCAACACGGCCCACCAATTTTTAATATTTTTTTATTTCATTATTTTTCTTAACTTGAATAGAAATAAAAATTAAAGTAAAAGCTTACTAATTGAGTAGGGCCTGTAGCTCAGTTGGTTAGAGCAGTACACTCATAATGTATTGGTCCCAGGTTCGAGTCCTGGCGGGCCCACCAAAGTTTTGAGTAAGTTTTAAAAATCTTTTAAAGTTCTGAGAAGCACTTCTATATTTCCATCATTAGAATTAAGAATAGATGCGAATTCTTCTTTTTGTGTTCTTGCTAAACTAAGTCCTTCTATAATTAGATCTCTTATTAAAGGGTTTTCAGGATCATTAGTATAAATTCTCCAATCAATTTTTACTTCAGGTCTATCTTTTGTGCCTTTAAGTAAGCTTTTTACAATTGTATATTTTTCATTCAGAATATCTTTTCCGTAAACATCAATTTCAGGATTAGTATATTCTGCTAATCTGCTTGAAAAACTTTTCAAAAAGTAATTGTTAAATAATTTTAAGTACTCTTTTTTTTGATCATTATTAAGTGTTTTTCTTATTGGGCCTAAAGTATAAAAACCAATTCCTTTAATATCAACTGTCTCTTGCGCTATCTTCTTAAGCTCCTCTATTTTTTCTTCTTTAGATATATCATTTGATAATAAACTTGAAGCTCTGTTGACAGTTGATTGTACGAAAATATCAGGTTCTATTGAAACCGAAGGAAAACAACTTAAAATATAAATTATTAAACTAACAATCGAATGTTTTAATTTCATTAATGACTAAGTTTAGTTATTGACTATCTATTTCTTCCCAATCACCATCATTTTGGGTATTAATTATTTTTTTTGAATTTAAAATTTTTTGTTGTCTATCCTGAAGATACAAACTTTTTACCGACGCGTAAAAATCTAAGGAATTTTCTTGAAGATTTTTTATTGAGTCAAAGTTTTTAGCTCTAAAATCAACTCCAGCAGTTCCTTTAGATGAGTAGTAGTCAAAATCGCTAAAGTGATGAGTGTCATTTCTGACAGTCACATTGTACCAAGCATCACCACCTAAAAAATTTATTGAAGAACCAACAACATCTCTTGTAGTACTAGGGCCCAAAACTGGAAGCACTATATAACATCCTGGACCTACCCCATGTTTTGCTAATGATTGCCCGTAATCTTCTTTTTCAGTTTCATTTAATCCAAAATATTGCGCAACATCCACTAATCCTAAAACTCCTACTGTTGTGTTAATTAAAAATCTACCAGTGTTAATGCCTGCTTTGGTAAAATCTCCCTGTAGAATGTTATTAGGAACTGTTACAAGATTTGACAAGTTATTTAAAGAATTACTCACACCATTTTTTATTGGAGAAGGGAAAGTTCTATACGCGCTTGCTAATGGTTTAAATATAATTCCATCTAATGCTTGATTAAATGCAAAAGTTGCACGATTAACTTTTTCAAAACAATCATTAATTTCTGCTGGATCATTTTTTTTTAATATTAAATCTCCATCAGAACTAGCCTGTACATTTAAAGTTAACGCACAGGTTGTAATTAAAATAAACGCAAATTTTCTTATCATAGCTGTTCTTATAATATATTAAAAATTAAAGTAAAATAACTATTTGATTTAAATGAATGCAAAATTTGGCTTAAATTTGCCTAAATATTACTCAATTAATTTTAACCTACCTAAAAGAAGTAGGAAAAAGATTATTTTTATTATCTTACACTACACTGGAATGAAAAAAGAATCAGCTGCAATAAAAAGACTTTGCGATCCTAAGTCCAAAGTAAGCTCACATTATTTTATTAAAAATAGTGGAGAGGTATTAAGTTTAGTCCCAGATCTATATGAGGCATGGCATGCAGGAGTTTCCTCGTGGCAAAAACTTAAGTCATTAAACAAGTATTCTATTGGCATTGAAATTAATAATCCTGGACATGATAACGGTTATAAAGAATTTTCCTCAAAGCAAATATTTTCTCTCACAAAATTAATTAAATATTTAGTAAAAAAATATAATATCAAAAAACAAAATATTCTTGGTCACTCAGATATATCTCCAGATCGTAAAAAAGACCCTGGTGAAAAGTTTCCATGGAAAAAGTTAGCAAAAAAAAAATTGTGTAAATGGCATAATTTAGATGAAAAAAAAATTGAAAAATTTAGGAACTTTAAGATTAGAGATTTAGAGGAAAAAAAATTTCTTAGAAATTTATGTGATATTGGTTACCCAAAAATAGCTGGAAAAAATACAAAAATAAAAAAAATTAATCTTACAAAAGCGTTTCAAAGAAGATTCAGACAAAAGCTGATTAATGGCAAAATCGATCAAGAGTGTCTTTTAATTAGTAAAAATCTTGTTAAATATTAATTTATTATACTTGAAATTTAGCTATTAAATTATAAATTGTATTCGCCAGATGAACGACTTATTGCTTTAATCACATTAAAGAGGAAAGTCCGGACTCTACAAGGATACAGTGCCAGGTAACACCTGGCGGGGGCAACCCTAGGGATAGTGCCACAGAAAATAAACCGCCATAACATGGCAAGGGTGAAAAGGTGTGGTAAGAGCACACCGGTTCTATTGGTAACAATGAACGCTGGAAAACCCCACTGGGAGCAAGACTAAGTAGAGATGACATTGTTGTAAAACTAAAAGCCATCCTTGGCTAGTCATCAGGGTTAGTTGCTTGAGCTTAAGAGTGATCTTAGGCCTAGACAAATGATAAGTTTAAATGACAGAACCCGGCTTATAGTTTATCTGGCAAATCTTTAAAAAAAAATTTCTTAGATAAATGTTCACGTTTTGATTCACTTTGATACAGATTTACATTGTTAAATAACCTAAAATATAGAGGGTATTGACTCTATTCAAAAAAACCCATAATATCCCATATATTCCCAAATATGGGTATATAGAAATTATGGATTATGTTTTTATCAAGTTACGAAAACAAATTGGACAAGAAAGGAAGGGTTTCAGTGCCTGCTAGTTATAGATCCTATTTATCTAACTTAGGTTATAATGGAGTAATTTGTTATCCATCTTTCAATAATCAATCAATAGAGGCATGGCCACAAGATAGAATAGAAAAAATTTCAAATACAATTGACTCACTAAATCCTTTCGAGGAAAAAAGAGATTATTTTGCAACATCAATATTATCTGAAAGCATAAATTTACAGTTTGATAGCGAAGGTAGAATAACGCTTACATCAAAACTACTAAAACATGCAAAAATAAAAAGTAGCATGTTATTTGTTGGTCAAGGAAAAACTTTTCAAATATGGGAACCAACAACTTTTGAAAAATTTAAGACAAATGCAAGAAAAAAAGCAAATATAAACCGTGCAGGTCTTAAATGGGAAAAACATTTAAACAATAAAGAGGGGGAATAAAATGACAATTAACTTTAAAACGCCAGAGATAAAAGAGTTGCAACCAAGACTTTTAGTCATGGGAGTTGGTGGTGCGGGTGGAAACGCAATCAATGAAATGATTGAAAATGGAATGCAAGGAGTTGAATTTATTGCAGTAAATACTGATGCGCAAGATTTAAAACACAGTAAAGCAAAATCAAAAGTACAAATTGGTCTCAATTTAACTAAGGGTTTAGGTGCTGGTGCCAAAATTGATATTGGTCAGGCTGCAGCCGATGAGTCTTTGAATGAAATAATAAATATTCTGCAAGGAGCAAATATGGTTTTTATTGCAGCTGGAATGGGTGGCGGTACAGGTACTGGTGCAGCACATGTTATAGCCAGAGCAGCAAAAGAATTAAATATTTTAACAGTGGGAGTCGTGACACTACCCTTCTTATATGAAGGTCCATCAAGAATGCAAAGAGCACAAATTGGTCTTGAAGAATTAAGAAAGCACGTTGATACAATTATAGTTATACCAAATCAAAATTTGTTTAAAATTGCAAATGAGCAAACTACATTTGAAGAATCATTTAATCTTTCAAACAATGTTTTAATGCATGGAGTGCAAAGTGTTACCGATTTAATGGTAAGACCTGGTATAATTAATTTAGACTTTGCTGATGTCGAAACTGTTATGGCATCAATGGGTAAAGCAATGATGGGAACAGGAGAAGCTGAGGGAGAAGGAAGATCTATGAAAGCTACTGAAATGGCAATTAGTAATCCACTAATTGATGACTACACTCTTAAAGGAGCCAAAGGATTGTTAGTTAATATTACTGGTGGCAAAGATCTTAAATTATTTGAGGTTGATGAAGTTGTTAATAAAATTAGGTCTGAAGTTGAAGCTGATGCAGAAGTGATTATTGGAGCTATAACAGATCCATCACTTGAGGGCAAAATTAGAGTTTCAATAGTAGCAACATCTTTAGATAATCAACAACCAGAGTCTAAGTCGGTTGTTAATATGGTGCATAGAATACAAAATAGAAATACGGGATATTCTGATTTTGGGCCAAATGGTAATTCAACATCTTTTGCTTTTTCTAACAATTCTCCAAATCCAGTTATTCACGGAGCCAATGCTTTAAAACTTGAAAATGAAATTGTCTCAGAAAACTTTAATGACTCAATAAATGATGTGAATAATCAATATCATGAAGAATTAGTCAAAAATCAAGAAGCCGAAAGTGTTATTGAAAATACTTCTAATGAAAATGAGGTATCTTTTTCTCAAGAAGCATTTGAAACACAAGAAAGTAAGGATGAAAAATCTGTTGATCTTAAAGAATTTGGTGTTGATTCAGAAGAGCTAGATTTATTTAATTCAGAAAATCAAGCTTCTACTTCAGAAGATTTACTAAGTACATCTGAGTCTGATCATGATGATGATGATCTAGAAATACCTGCATTTTTAAGAAGACAAAAGAATTAATGGTCTTCAAAAAAATAAATGGAAGCCACCATGGTATTGGATACTACAAAACATTATCCTGTACTGCTAAATGAAATAATTAGCATTATTACCCCTCAACATGGTGGCACATTTATTGATTGCACGTTTGGTCAAGGTGGATACACAAATAAAATTCTAAGTTTTAAAAACAGTCAAGTAATAGGTTTAGATAGAGATCCAAAAAGTAAAAAAGAGGCTGATAAAATATCAAAAGAATTTCAAAATAGATTTATCTTTAAAAACAAAAAATTTAGCGAATTGCAAAATCTGAAGCTAAAGAATGAAAAAATTAGAGGAATAATTTTTGATTTAGGCTTCTCTTACACACAAATTAAAGACGACACAAAAGGGTTATCATTTAATTCGACCGGTAAACTTAATATGCAAATGGGTTTAAATAGTTTTTCAGCATGTGATGTAATAAATAAATTAGATATTTTTGAACTTACTAAAATTTTTAAGTTTTTTGGTGAGGAAAAAGAGGCAAAAAAAATAGCAATTAATATTATTAAAGAAAGAAAAATACAGGAAATAGATACTAAAGTTTTAGTAAAATTAATTGAAAGAGTTAAAAGAAAAAAAACTTTCAAAACACATAGCGCCACAAAAATTTTTCAAGCATTAAGAATTTTTGTAAATCAAGAAATAAGTGAGTTAATTAATGGATTAGTTTCCGCTTCAAAAGTATTAAAAAAAGATGGGGTTTTGGCTGTAGTTACTTTTCACTCTTTAGAAGATAAAATAGTTAAATATTTTTTTAAATCTTTGTCAGAAAATAAAAGTGTATCTCGGTATCTTCCTAAAATAAATCAACAAAAAATATTATTTAGAATGCCGGAAAAAAAACCCATAATACCTTCTGATAAAGAAATAAGTGAAAATCTACCATCTAGGTCTGCGAAACTTAGATATGTATTTAAAAAAGAGGATTTTTATGAATTCGAGACAGATATTCATAGAAAATTCAAATATTTGGTAGATATTGAAAATTTTGGAAAAAAGCTGTGAGAAAATTTTCAGTAGTTTTTTTAATCTTATCTCTGATCTTGTTTACAGCAATAATAAAAAATTCAACAAAAAGAATTGATGATGAAATTTTTGCGATTAATGACAATTTAAGGGTCTTAAAAAAAAATTATGAAAATATTAAATTAGAGAATGAGTATCTTAGTTCAACTGAAAAATTAATTGAGATTCAAAATTTATACTTTGAAGACGATCTAATAAAAAATGATATCAATAAAATTAAAATCATTAATATACAATCAAATAAGTTGGAAATAAAAGAACTAAAATTTATAAATGAAAAATAAAGAAAGAGGAATTTATTTAGAGGATCAACAAAACGATTTTTTATATAAAAAGAATAAATCTAATTTGGACGTATCATTTAATAGAATAGCTTTCATATTCTTTATTTTTTTTATTATATTTTTAATATATTCGATTCATTTGATACATATGGGATCAAGAAAATCAAAAACAAAAATCGATGAAATAAAAATACCAATCAATAAACTTTATAGAGCAGGTATTGTAGATAGAAATAATAATTATTTAGTAAAAACTGTAAGCTCGATAGATATTGGGATTAGTACTAAAAAAGTCATAGATAAAAAAAAATTAATTATAAATTTAAAATATATTTTTCCTAATAAAGATTATTCAAAAATTGAGTATAAATTGAATAATAAAAATTTTTTTTATTTTGAAAAAAAAATTTCAGATGAGAATTATGAAAAAATAATGCAATTAGGAGATAAATCAATACAACCTGAGGAAAGATTAATCAGAGTATACCCAGAAAAAAATTTATTCAGTCATATTATAGGTCAAATTGATAATGATAATAATGGTATCTCTGGTTTAGAAAAATCTCTAGATAGTGAATTAAAAAATTTTAAAGAGCCAATTAAACTTACTGTAGATAAAGATGTTCAGTTTCTAGTTAGGAATGAATTAATCAAATTTAATAAAATTTTTAATACAAAAGGAAGTGCAGCAATTTTAATGAATGTAATGAATGGTGAAATTTTATCATTAGTTTCATTGCCAGATTTTGATCCAAATAAAAGAGAAAAAATTTCTAATTTAAATTTTATTAATAGAGCAACCAAAGGTGTTTATGAATTTGGTTCAGTTTTCAAAACATTAACCCTTGCAGCAGCATTTGAAGAAAAAATAATTGAACCAGAAACAAAATTTAATAATTTACCTAAATCAATAACCTGTGCTGGATTTCCCATTAGAGAGTATGATGAAAAAATACCTTCAAATTTAACAGCAGAACAAATTTTAATTCGATCTGG
>CACDPY010000005.1 GCA_902554765.1 uncultured Pelagibacteraceae bacterium
AAAACCAAAAAAATTTGTATCTAAAAATGCAATAACTGGATTGTATTTTTTTGATAAATACGTTTGTGAATATACAAAAAAATTAAAACCATCTAAAAGAGGTGAACTTGAAATTACTGATTTAATTAATGAGTATAAAAAAAAGGGGAAACTAAATTTTGAACAAATTGGAAGAGGCGCAATTTGGTCAGATGCAGGAAAAATAGAAGATTTAGTCAATGTATCTAATTATGTTAGATCAGTTGAAAAAGTTCAGGGAATTAAAATTGCATGTTTAGAGGAAATATCTTTATTAAAAAAATGGATTAGCAAAAATACTATTAAACAAAATATAAAATTTTATGGTAATAGCGAATACAGCGCATATTTAAAAGAATTATAATTTGAAAAATAAAACTATACTCATTACTGGTTCCTCTGGATTTATTGGAAATTTTTTTTTAGAAAATGCGCTTAATAAAAATTTTAAAATAATAGATGTTTTAAGATTTAAGAATAAAAATAATAAAAATTTAAATAAATTACGTAAAAAATTTAAGTCCTCCTATAAATCTATTTACTATAAAGATGTAGATGAAATAGAAAAACAACTAAAAAACAAGCGGATCGATTTCTTTATTAATTTTGCAACCTTTTATAAAGCTTCACATTCCCACAGAGAAATAGTAAAATTCATAAATTCAAATATTCTTTTTCCAAGTATAATTTTAGATTTAATTTTTTCAAAAGTAAAAAAAGTAATAAATTTTGGATCAATGATGCAACATTTAGACGGAAACAATTATAAACCTAAAAATTTTTATTCATCAACAAAATCTGCGTTTGAAATGATTTTAAGTTTTTATTCGCTAATAAGTAAAAAAACGAAATTTTATAATCTTAAACTTTATGAAAGTTTTGCCAAAATCGATAAAAGAAAAAAATTAATTCCAACCCTAATCAAAAATTTTAAATCTAATAAAAAAACAACCATTTTGTCGAGTAAACTAGAATTAAATATAGTTCATATTGATGACATAATAAAAGCAATATATATAATTTTAAATAATAATATTAAAAACGGGACATATTGTTTAAAGAGTAATAAAAATATCGGTATAAAAAAATTAATTTCAAAAATAAATTATAATTCAAAAAAAAAAATAAAGGTAAAATATTTGAATAAAAGAATATCCAAAGTTAAAAAAACAAAAATAAAATTATTACCAAGTTGGAGAGCAGATAAAAATATACAAAATAAGATAATGGAAGAATTTTTATAATGAAGATTGTCAAAACAAAAATTAAAGACTTAGTAATAATTAAAACTAATATTTATAAAGATAGTAGAGGCTTTTTTAAAGAAGTTGAAAAACACAAAATTTTAAAAAAACGATTCATTTTTGATTGCTTCTCATTTTCAAAAAAAAACACTCTTAGAGGACTTCATTTACAGAAAAAAAAAAGTCAGGCAAAAATAATTACTGTTGTCCATGGAACAATTTTAGATGTTGTAGTTGATTTAAGAAAAAATTCAAAAACTTACGGAAAATACTTTTCAATTAAGATTTCACATGACTCTAATTATTCAATTTATATACCGCCTGGTTTTGCTCACGGTTTTCTTTGTTTATCGAAGAGCTGTGCGGTCTATTACAAGTGTACTAATTATAGAGATAAAAATTCAGAGCAAACTATTAAGTGGAATGACAAAGATCTAAAAATTAAATGGCCAATTAAAAATCCAATATTGTCTCGAAAAGACAAAATGGGTATAGAATTTAAAGAATTTAAATAATCCTTGGAAATGGAATATGGGTTATAAATTTTCCACCATTTTTAATATATAGACGTTCTTTATCGAAAATTTCAGATTTGAAATTCCAGGCACCTAAAAACACATAATCAGCATCTTTATTAGTAAGTTTTTTATATTTTTTTATTCTGATTTTTGTTCCAGGTAAGTATTTGTTTATTTTAAATGAAGTTGTGTCGTAAAAAAATGAAATATGTTTATTATTTATATTACAATAATTTAAAACAGTGCATGATTTTGCTGTAGCACCATAACCAATAACTTTTTTATCATAAATTTTATTAAATATTTTTAACAATTGTTTTTTTGATTTTTTAACTTTATTTGCAAATTTCACATAAGTTGAAAATTTTTGTAGTCCATATTTACGTTCTTTTTTCAATTCTCTTTCGACACTTTTATTAATTTTAAAAAAAGAATTATCTTTATTTTTTATATAATAACGATTTGAACCACCATGAGTTATGATATTTTCAATATCAAAAATTTCTAAACCAAATTTGTCTAAAATATTTTTTAAAGCTATAGTAGAAAAAACATAAACATGTTCGCAATAAAACTGATCATAAGCAACATTTTTAATACAATTTAATAATGATGGATCTTCCAAAATTAATATTCCTTTTTTGGAAAGAGATTTTTTAATTGCGCCAAAAATTTCAGAATAATTTGTGATATGACTTAATGTATTAGCAGAGTAAATTACATCTACTTTTTTTTCTTTAATTATTTTTTTTGATAATCTTAAATTCCAATATTCAGAATATACTTTATATCCCTTTTTTTTAGTTATACGTGCCAAATTTTTACATGGTTCAACTCCAACAATTTTTTTGGGATCAAAATTATTTATAAAAGCTCCATCATTACAACCAATTTCAACTATGAATTTTGGTTTAAATTTTTTTTTAATTTTTTTAGCTAATTCCATAAAAGAAGTTTTCATAGTTTTTGACTCCGAAGATTTATAAGGATAATTTTTGTTAAACATTTTTTCTTTTGGAACTGTGTTGAGTATAGAAACTAAGTAATTTTTTGGGTTAAAACCTAAAATTAGTTTAAATTTTTTTTCTTTCAAATGAAGATTTTTTCTTAAAACATAAGAATTCGCAAGTGGTTGTAGTCCTAGATCTAAAAATTTTTTCATAAATATTTCTTAAATATAAATATTATAAATTCTATAATTCCTAATATTTTTGCTAAATTAATATTTGAACTTCTAAACTTTAATAAAACTAGATTTAAAATTAGCAAGAAAATATTTTGAGCAAATTTCCTTAGAATTTTAATAGTTTTTACTTTTCCTCCTTTATAGTCATATAATAGCTCACCAAAAATAAAATTTTTGTTTCTAATAAGATCAGTTCTATATCCACTTAATGAAGAATTACCATTTTGATGAACAGCTTTCGATTTTTGAGTTTCATATATCTTAAAATTAGATTTCTGAATTCTTCTTGATAAATCAATGTCCTCCCAATAAAAAAAGAAGTTTTCATCAAACATACCAATTTTCATAAATTTTTTTTTTTCGCAAAAAAAAGTGGCTCCGATCATCCTTGATACTTCAATCTCTTTAACAAGTTTATTAGGTTTTTTTTTATTGAGTAAGGGTACTGCTATTATTGCATTTTTTTTGTGCCTAATAATAGTTTTTTTTAACTCCAATATTGAGTTTTTATTTATATTAACATCAGCTTGAGTGCAAAAAAAATATTTTGTTTGAACCTTTTTTACCAAAGTATTAATCCCTTTCGCATATCCATTATTTTGATTAGTTATTGAATAATTTTTTATGTTCGGCAAAATTTTTGTTAATTTTTTTTTGAAATTTTTGTCATTGCTTTGATCTAATACTACTACTTTAAATTTTTTGAAAACTTCAAAATTTTTTATTAATTTCGAAGGTGTTTTATATAATAGAAGAATAATTGTAATATCAGATATCATTATGATTTAAAGTATTATATTAAATTTTAAATTTTTGAAGTATTATAAATCAACATTAACTAAATGGCGAAATTAATTTTAGGTCCCTCGGGTTCTGGCAAATCTACACTCATTAATAAGAGGTTTGTTGGATTTAAAAATTTAATCTTTGGTTACGAACTTGAAAACAAAAAATATGATTTTTTGAAATTTTGGAAAAAAACAAAAATTTCTAAGAACTCTATTGTTCATTATAATATTTTAAATGATCTATCTAAACAGAATTATAACTACGATGAAGAGAAATTTCTACAAAACGATAAATTATTAAAAAAAATTTTAAGTTATAATAAACTTTTCGACGAAGTAATTATTTTAGTTACACCAATTAAGGAATTAATTTACCGAGCAGCATCCAGGGAAAAAGTTGAGGATAATATAACAGATAAGTATGATAATGAATTCTGGCTTAATCATATTAAAAAAACAAACTTTGAAAATTTATATAAAGAATTATTCTTAATTTTAGATGTTAATAACCTCAAATATGAAATTTTATATTCATCTTCTAATGATTTTAGAAAAACAAAAAAAGATTATATAAAAAAAAATTTAGCGGGTATATACGAATAAATGGCGGAGAGAGTGGGATTCGAACCCACGGTACCTTTGACAGTACACACACTTTCCAAGCGTGCGCCTTAAACCGCTCGGCCATCTCTCCTAGATTTAATCATCTTGATTCTCTCGTTTTTTTTTTGATCTTCCTGTTCTAAATAGTTTTTTTTCAAACTTTTTGATATTTTGATAAATATTTAAACTTCTCAAGAATCTTTTTAATGTTCCTGAATTTTGATCTGTTTCATTATTTTGTCCCAAACGATCCTTAAAGTAGGTTGTGTTTTTAGAAAACATTTTATCAATCTCATTTATTGGCCTTCCTTTTGTATAATAATAAGTTGCTATTGATTTTCTCGACATATTGTTTGGGCAATTTAATGGGTCAGGATGACCATGGTTGCTATTATCTGTTGTAGAAAATATTACCATTTTATTAAAAATTGGTGAAACTTTTTCTCTACAGGAAGTCATTTCTTTATCCCAGAATTCAAGATGGCCGCCATACTCCTCTTTCCAGTCTTTATTTAGATATATTAAAACATTTAAACGTCTGTCAAGATCTAAGCTGGGATGTTTATTAAAATCTGAATGAATTTTTAGTAAACCACCTTTTTTTATTTCATGAAGACCTCCACCATTTAACTCAAAATCTGGAATAAGTTTTTCCTGAATGCTAGTTATACGTTGTAAAAAATTTAAAAAAAAATCAGAATTTAAAAAATCAAATAATTTTTTGATATTATTTGGAAAATTTTTATATTGGTTGTTTGCAAATTTAACTTCGTTTTTATTATCATAATTTCTTGTTTTTTTTTGTTCTGCTAAATTTGGAAATTGATTTAACACGTCATTTAAAAATTCTTTACTAAAAAAATCATCAATTATTATAAAGGGGAAAGGATTAGCGTTTAAAAATCTTTCTTTATTTTGAAAAATAAATTTTTCAACATCTTTTAATTTATCATTAATAATATTTTCAATTTCCATAATAAAATACTAAATTATCCATTCTTTTAATTTCTCTTTATTATTTAAAATATAATCGGGATAACTCTCATCTATGTTCACCCTGTTATACAAGTGCCCTCGATCAAATAAGTCAATTTTGGCATTTATTTTTTGCTTAATAATATCTAAATTTGAGAATTTTTCATTATCCCATGAAGTCTCAGCTAAACTCTTAAATTTTTTTTCGATTTCTTGTGGTGTTAAAAGATAACTAAAATGCCATCCTCCATTCTCAATAATCTGAATATTTCTTTCTTTATCAATTCTCCAAAAAGGATATTTCAAATTTTTTCCTAGCACTTTATGTCTTAACCAATCAACAGATTTTAAATGTTTCTTTTTACATACCCTGGTACCTTCCCAAGGATTTTCATGTGTGTTTAGAAGGTTTAATTTATATGAAAATATTTTCTGAGAAAAAATTCCATACTTTTTTTTTAAATCAAAATTTTTAAGAATTTTAGGATTTGGGATTTCGTCTGGATCTGAAAACATGACAAAATCATCATTCTCTACTTCATCTAAGTTTTTTAATATATGTTCTCTCTGAATAGCCTGATTTTGCCACGGATCACTTTTATCCGGGAACTCCTCTTCGATTATTATATGTTTTACATTCCTATAATCTTTATATTTCTCTTTATCAAAATTGATTTCTTTTTTATTTCCTCTATGATCATAAATAGACTCACATATTAAAAATTCATCAACTATATCTTTGAGAATATTAAATCGTAAATCAAAATGGCGATTTTCTTGAAAAAAAGTAATGGTATCAATTATTTTATTTTTCATTTTAGATCATTTCTATTCCATCATTAAAACTTACCGTTCTCATTATTTCTTTGTAATTATTATAAAAAAATTTGAACTTTAAATTTTTGAATGAACTGTTTCTAATATCTAAAATGTTTGGATTTTTTCTTTTTTTTATAATACCCAAACCTTGGTCCGCTAAAATCGTAAATGTATCAAAATCGTTCCAAGTACGAGCTTCAACTATTGCCTTCCAAACATCCCCATTCCAATTATATCTCGTTCTTGGTACCCTCTGATGGCCTATACTTGAAGGCAGGCAATCATGAAGTATTATTATTCCATTTTCATTCAAAACTTTTATTGAGTTTAATATATCTTTTATTACTTGATCATAAATATGAAGACCGTCTATAAAAATACAATCGAATTTATCAGAATTTTTAATAAAAAAATCATCACTTGTACCTCTAAAATTACCACCATTTAATGGATCTACACCAATTTTATCTATATCTATTTTCTTAAAAACTTCATCCTGATTGCATCCAATTTCTAAATACTTTTTATATTTATTTTTTTTAATAACAAAATCAATTAAATCTAGACGATTTTTTTTATCAAAATTATAATTAATTTTTTTTGAAAATTTTTCTGAAAAAAGTAAATGATATAATTTATTAAAAAAAAATTCTTTATTTCTATTTTTTTCCATTTTGTTAATTTTTATCTTTATTTATCTTAAGTACTCCAATAAATGCTTCCTGAGGAATTTCTACTCTACCAAATTGTTTTGATCTTGCTTTTCCTTTTTTTTGTTTTTCTAAAAGTTTTCTTTTTCTGTCAGTTGCTCCACCCCCATGAATTTTAGTTAAAACATCTTTTTTAAAGCCTTTTATTGTTTCTCTTGCAATAATTTTACCTCCTATAGCTGCTTGAACGGGTATCATAAAATTATGCCTCGGTATCAAGTCTTTAAGTTTTTCACAAACCTCTCTGCCTGTTCTTTGAGCAAAATCTTTATGTATCATCATAGCCAAAGCATCAACTGGTTCACTATTTACTAATATACCTAATTTTACTAAATCTCCTTCCCTGTGACCAATTATTTCGTAATCGAAACTTGCATAACCACTAGTCATAGATTTAATACGATCATTGAAATCAAAAACTACCTCATTTAAAGGTACTTCATAACTTAATACAGCTCTATTTCCTGAATAAGTTAAATTTGTTTGTATTCCTCTTTTGTCTTGGCATAGTTTGATTATAGAACCTAGAAATTCATCTGGTGTGATAATTGTGGCTTTAATCCAAGGTTCTTCTATTGATGATATTAATGTTGGATCTGGAAGACTTGATGGGTTTTGTAAATCAAGAACTGTTCCATTATTTAAGTTTACTTTATATACAACACCTGGTGTAGTTGTAAGTAAGTTTACATCAAATTCTCTTTCTAATCTTTCCGTAATTATTTCCAGATGTAATAATCCTAAAAATCCACACCTAAAACCAAGCCCTAATGCTGAAGATGACTCTGCTTCAAATGAAAAACTTGCATCATTTAATTGTAGCTTTGCAAGACCATCTTTAAGTTTTTGATATTCAGAACTGTCTACAGGAAATAAACCACAAAATACCACAGGTTTACTAGGTTTAAATCCAGGTAAAGGATCTAGCTTTGGTTTTGTTGCATCACAAATTGTATCTCCCACTTTTGTTTCAGATAAAACTTTAATTCCTGTTGTAATGAAGCCAAGTTCACCAGTATTAAGCTCATTTATATCTTTTGCTTTTGGTGTAAAAACTCCAACTTTTTCAACTATATAATCTTGATTGGTTGAAAGCATTTTAATTTTCATATTTTTAGTTATTTTACCATTTATAACTCTCACCAAAATAACAACACCCAAATAAGTATCATACCAGCTGTCGACCAATAGACATTTTAAATCATCTTCTGGGTTTCCTTTTGGACCTGGTAATTGTTTAATAATTTGTTCTAATATTTCTTCAATACCTTCACCTGTTTTTCCAGAACATGGAACTGCATTTTCTGTATCTATACCAATTACATCTTCAATTTGCTTATTTGTTTTCTCTAAGTCTGAAGCAGGTAAATCTATTTTATTTAATACTGGAATAATTTCATGATTAATATCCAATGCTTGATAAACATTTGCTAATGTTTGAGCCTCTACTCCTTGGGTGCTATCAACGATTAATATTGATCCCTCGCATGCATAGAGTGATCTACTAACTTCATAACTAAAATCTACATGTCCTGGTGTATCTATAATGTTCAAAATATAATTTTTTCCATTTTTAGCTTTATAATTTAATTTCACTGTTTGGGCCTTGATAGTAATGCCCCTTTCTCTCTCAATATCCATGGAATCTAATACCTGTGATTTCATTTCTCTATCGGTTAAGCCACCACACTTATGAATAATTCTATCGGCTATAGTTGACTTACCGTGATCAATATGTGCAATGATTGCAAAATTTCTTATGTTATCAATAGTGCTCATTTAATTTTAAGATCGAATTTTAGCACCAGTTTTATTTTCTACTGTTTCAATGATTAATTTATTTATTTTTTCTAAGTCACTGTCATTCAGAGTTTTTTCGAATGACTGAATTGTAACACTTATTGCTATAGATTTTTGATTTTCTGGAATATTATCACCCTCATAAACATCAAAAACTTTTACATTACTTATTAAATTTTGATCAACACTAGAAATGATATAAATAATCTCTTGGGCACTGACCTCTTTATTAACTACAAATGCAAAATCCCTCTCTGATTTTTGATAGTCTGAAACTCTGAATTTTGTTTTTTGATCATTTAATGTTTTTTGAGGTAATTTTAAATTATCCAGAAAAATTTCAAAACCTACAAGTGACTCTGTCTTTAAATCTATACCTTTTAATATATTAGGATGTATTTCACCAAAATATGCTGCTACCTGATCTTTTCCTTTATTTAAAAATAATCTTCCTGATTTGCCAGGATGATAATAGTTAGGCGTTTGATTATCTGTAAAAAATTTTTCAGAACTATAGCCTGCTTCGACAAGAGTTAGAACAACATCTCTTTTGATATCAAATACATCTACATTTCTATCTTTTTCAACCCAGGATAATCTTGACTTCTTACCTGCCGATAAACCACAAATTATTGTATTTTGCTCACCAGGATTATATCCAGTAAAAATAGGACCTATTTCAAATATTGATAGATCTTTAAACCCTCTATCTAAATTTTTTTTAATACACATAATTAAATTTGAAAATATAGAGTTTCTTAAAACTCCTAATTCAGAACTTATCGGATTTATAATCTTAATTTCTTTATTTGAGCCCTTAAAATAATTATTGTGGTTCGAATCAGTGAATGACCAAGTAATTGCCTCTAAATATCCCTTTGACGCAATCGCTCTTTGTAAAAAATGAAATAATTTTTGAGCTTTAGTTAAAGTAGATTTAGTTCTTTCTTTAATTGGTTCAATTGTTTTTATTTTATCATAACCACTTATCCTGACTAATTCCTCCACAATATCTACCTGTTGTGAAATATCAGGCCTCCAAGATGGAATGGTCAACTTAAGATGATTTTTTTCTTTTTTTGATTTAAAACCTAGATCATCTAAAATTTTAACCATTTCTTTAGTTGAAATTTTAAACCCTGATATTTTTTCAAATGAGTTAGGATTGAATTTAATAGTTTTATTTTTAAAATTTTCAATTTTTTGAATATCTACTTTGCTTATTTCACCACCACAAATTTTTTTAATTAATGATGCAGCTTTGTTTAAACCATCTTCAATTGATAGTGGATCAATACCTCTTTCAAACCTAAATTTTGCATCTGTATCAAGATTTAACTTTTTTGCAGTATTCCTTATTGATCTTGGTTCAAAATAAGCTGACTCTAATAATAAATTTTTTGTATCAAATTCTGTACCTGATCTTACGCCTCCAATTATTCCACCTAGTCCAAGTACTCCCTTGTTATCACTTATGACACACATGCCTTTTTCTAATTTATATTTTTTATTATCAAGGGCTGTGAATTCCTCACCAGATTTAGAGTTTCGAACTACAATCCCTTTTTCAATTTTATCAGCATCATAAGCATGTAATGGACGATTAATATCAATCATTACATAATTTGTTATATCCACTATCGCTGAAATAGGTTTTTGACCTATTGAAATTAATTTATCCTTCAGCCATTGGGGACTTTCAGTATTTTTGACATTGGTAATCAAACAACTTCCAAATATACTACATCCTTGACCACTTTCTTTGTTTATTTTTATCTTTATTTTTTGTTTCGTTTTCGATTTTATTTTTTTTTCATTTATATTCTTCATCTTTCCAAAGCCAGAAGCAGCAAGATCCCTTGCTATTCCTCTTACACCAAGACAATCTGGTCTATTAGGGGTTATTGATAAATCTATTAGGTTTGAGTTTGAGTTTGAATTTGAAAAAAAATTTTTTCCAATATTTTTTTCATATTTTGTTGATGCTAATTCTGTTATACCATCACTTTCATCTGATAAATTTAATTCAGACTCAGAACAAAGCATTCCATAAGAAGTGACGTCTCTAATTTTAGCTACTACTAATTTTGTTTTAGTTTTAGGAATGATTGCTCCAGGAGGAGCATATATTGTAATTAATCCCTCTCTTGCATTTTTAGCACCACATACAACTTTTTTAAATTCTTTGTTTCCGATATTTACATCACAAACTTTAAGTCTATCTGCATTTGGATGTTTTTCTACCTTTACAATTTTAGCTATTTTAAATAAATCTAGTCCTGCAGATAAGTTGTCAACACTCTCGACCTCTAAACCAATGTCGGTCAATTGTTCTAAAAGTTTTTCTTCTTTTAAGTTTGTACTTAAGTGATCTTTGAGCCAATCAAATGTGATCTTCATCGACTTAAACCTCTATAATTTGTAGGAACATCTAATGGATCAAAACCAAAGTGGTTCAGCCACCTATAGTCACAATCAAAAAAAGATCTTAGATCATTAATACCGTACTTAAGCATTGCTAATCTATCGATACCGATACCAAATGCATATCCCTGAAACTTTTCTGGATCTACTTTTACATTTTTAAGAACATTAGGATGTACCATTCCACATCCTAAAATTTCCAACCATTTATCGCCCTCACCAATTTCAATCTTTCCATCTTTAATTTGATAACCAATATCAACTTCAGCAGATGGCTCAGTAAAAGGAAAATGGCTAGGTCTAAATCTCATTTTGATTTTATTAACCTCAAAGAACTCTTTAATAAAATAATTCAAACATCCTTTAAGATGTCCCATATTAATATTCATATCGATATGAAGTCCTTCAACTTGATGAAACATTGGAGCATGAGTTTGGTCACTGTCTGACCTATAGGTTCTTCCAGGTGCGATAATTTTAAATGGAGGTTTACCTTTTAACATAGTTCTAATTTGAACAGGGGATGTATGCGTTCGTAATAATTTTTGTTTTTTTTCATCTAGATAGAATGTGTCATGCATATCCCTTGCAGGATGATTGTCAGGAGTATTTAATGCAGTAAAATTATTATATTCGTTTTCAACATCTGGACCCTCCTCAACGTTAAATCCAATTTCAGAAAATATAGATGATATTTCATCAATAGTCTGTGACACTGGATGTATCTTTCCTCTTATGAAGGGTCTTTCAGGTAAAGTTATATCAATTTTTTCTTTATCAAGTTTTTGATTAATCTCAGTATTTTCAACTTCATTAATTTTTGAGTTAATTAAATTCTGTAATTCGTCTTTAATAAGATTTAGATCAGATGCAAATTTTTTTCTTTCAGAAACTTCGATAGTTCCAATTTTTTTAAATTGAGATGAAATGAGACCATTTTTTCCAAATAATTCTGATTTAATTTGGTTTATTTCTGAAAGACTTAATTTACTACTAAGTTTTGAAAGGAATTCTTCTTTTATTTTTTTAAGATCAGACATCTTTACAGATTATTTCTTCAGTAAAATAAAACAATAGTGAAGATTAATTTAAAGCAGATTGTGCTTTTTGGACAATAGTTTTAAAGGCTTCTGGGCTATCATACGCTATTTCTGCTAGAATTTTTCTATCAATTTTAATTCCACATTTGCTTAAACCATTTATAAACTTAGAATATGTTAAACCTTCGGCTCTAACACCTGCGTTTATTCTTTGTATCCATAAAGATTTAAAATCTCTCTTTTTATTTCTTCTATCTCTATAAGCATACTGCATAGCCTTTTCCATGGCTTGTCTTGCAACACGAATCGTATTTTTTCTTCTTCCCCATTGTCCTTTAACAGATTTTAAAACCTTTTTATGTTTAGCTCTACTTGTTACGCCTCTTTTTACTCTAGCCATCTCTAACCTCTTAAACTGTAAGGCATATACGATTTAACTATTTTTCCATCTTGTTTGGACATAGTAGTTGTGCCTCTTAATTTTCTTATTTGTGAATTTGTTCTTTTTATCATTCCATGCCTCTTTCCAGCTTGGGCCATTATAACTTTTCCTTTGGCTGAAATTTTAAATCTTTTTTTTGCTGAGCTTTTTGTTTTTAATTTAGGCATAATTGACCGGAGTTATACAAAGAAAGATTTAAATTTACAACTAATATTAAAGCCTATAAAGGCTGAATTACCATGATCATTTGCTTGCCATCAAACTTTGGATGTAATTCTACCTTTCCAATATCCTTCATGTCTTCTTTTATTTTTGACATTAATTCATTACCAAGATGTGAGTGCTGAAGTTCACGACCTTTAAATCTAATAGTAAATTTAACTTTATCTCCTTTGGCAATAAATTTTTTTGCATTTTTGACCTTGAATTCATAATCATGAGTTTCTGTTACAGGCCTCATCTTTATTTCTTTAAGTGCAACAATTTTTTGTTTCTTTTTTGCAAGATTTGCTTTTTTTTGAGCATCGTATTTAAATTTACCCATATCCATAATTTTACAAACTGGTGGATTTGCGTTTGGGGAAATTTCAATTAAATCAAGACCTTGGTTTTTTGCTTTCACTATCGCTTCGTTAGTAGCCAGTATTCCTAAATTTGATCCATCACTAGCAATCACTTGAACCTCGGGAGAAGAGATTCTATTATTAGATCTGGGACCTCTGTCCTTTGTCCTCTTTTGAAAATAATTTTGTTTGAAGTCTGCCACTTAATTTGATGAAGCTTTATTTAAAGCCGAGAATGTTTTTAAGAATGTTTTTAGTTCCATATTTTCTTGTTTATTAGAGTCCAATCTTCTAATGGTTACTGAGTTACTGTCAACTTCTTTTTTACCACAAATTAATAAAAGAGGTATTTTTGCTAATGAATGGTCTCTAATTTTATAATTTAAATTATGGTTTTTTAAATCAACCATTGAAGTAATTCCAGCTTTTTTAATTTTATCTGAAACTTTTATTGCATAATCTTCAAAATCTTCAGAAATAGGAATAACAACTGTTTGTAATGGAGAAATCCAAAATGGAAATTTACCTGCGTAATGTTCGATTAAAATTCCAATAAATCTTTCAAGTGAGCCAAATAATGCTCTATGCAACATTACAGGTACTTTTTTTGTTCCGTCTTTATCAACATAAGAGGCATCTAATCTTCCAGGTAAATTTAAATCAACTTGTAAAGTTCCACACTGCCAGTCTCTTCCAATTGCATCTCTTAAAACAAATTCAATTTTTGGGCCATAAAATGCTCCTTCACCCTTATTAATACTATACTCTAACTTAGTTGCTTTAACTGCTTCAAGTAAAGAGGCCTCTGCTTTATCCCAAACTTTATCTTCCCCAACTCTTACCTCTGGTCTATCGGCATATTTAAGAATTACATTTTCAAAACCTAAATCTTTATAAATATCTAAAATTAAATTAGTTACCTCCAAACACTCACTAGTAATTTGATCCTCAGAACAAAATATATGAGCATCATCTTGAGTAAATGCTCTTACTCTTAATAGGCCATGTAAAGCTCCAGATGGCTCATAACGATGTACTTTTCCAAATTCAGTAATTCGCAAAGGTAAATCTCTATAACTTTTTAAACCTTGATTGAATACTTGAATATGTCCAGGACAGTTCATCGGTTTTATCGCAAATATTTTTTCGTCTGGTGTTTCTGAGGTATACATGTTTTCTCCGTATTTTTCCCAATGCCCAGATTTTTCCCATAATTGTCTATCCAATATTTCTGGTGTATTTACCTCTCTATACCCGGCTGCATCTTGCCTGCTTCTCATATAATTAATTAATTTTTGGAATAGAGCCCAACCTTTCTCGTGCCAAAATACTGATCCAGGACTTTCTTCTCTGAAATGGAATAAATCCATTTCTTTTCCAAGTTTTCTATGATCCCTTTTCTCAGCCTCTTCAATTCTTTTCAAATAATCGTCTAATTCCTTTTGATTTGCCCAGCTTGTTCCATAAATTCTTTGAAGCATTTCGTTTTGAGAGTCTCCTCGCCAATATGCCCCTGAAACTTTCATTAGTTTAAAAGCTTTACCAATTTTTCCAGATGAAATTAAATGAGGACCTCTGCATAAATCGTGCCAGGTTTCACCATGGTGATAAATAGAAAGTTCCTCATTTCCTGGAATACTTTCAATTATTTCGGCTTTGTATTTTTCACCTATTTTCTTGAAATGATTGATTGCTTTTTCTCTTTCCCAAACTTCTCTTCTTGTTTTTACGTCTTGGTCAATTATTTCTGACATTCTTTTTTCAATTTTTTTAAGATCATCAGTTGTGAAGGATTCTTTCCTAGCAAAATCATAATAAAAACCGTTTTCTATTACTGGTCCAATAGTTACTTGAGTACCTGGATATAATTCTTGAACAGCCATTGCCATTATGTGTGCTGTATCATGCCTAATTACCTCTAATCCTTCTGGATCTTTTGAAGTAAAAATTTTCACAGAGCTGTCTTTTTCTATAGAAAAATACAAATCCTTTAATTCTCCATTAACACTCATTATTAATGCTTGTTTGGCTAAAGATTTACTTATTTTTTCAGCTACTTCTAATCCTGTAACTTTTTTTGGAAAATTTAAATTGTTTCCATCTGGTAAAGTAATTATAGGCATTTAATTTAGTAATCTTTTATACTCTGAATAAGTAGAAAAACACATTTTTTCAACATTAAATTTTTTTATTACGTTTTTTCTTCCTTCTTTTGCTATTAATTGAACAGACATTTCATCCATTGTTATTGTTTTTATAATCATTTTACTTAAGGCATTTGCATCACCTGACTCAAACAAAAACCCTGTCTTTTCGTTGATAATTGTTTCATTTGATCCACCTATATTGCTTGCAATAATTAATTTTTCCATAGACTGTGCTTCTACCGCAACCCTTCCAAATGCTTCGGGTTCTATTGAGGGAGAAATCACAATGTCAGAAACTTTGTACGCTAAAGCCATATCTTTACAATGATCTATAAATTTGATTTGATTTGTTAAACGATATTGCTCAGTTAATCTTACCAGTTTTTTTTTATATAAATCTCTGCCTTGATCACTTCCTAAAATGACAACATGAAAAGCTTCATAGCCCAATTCAATTTTTACTAAATTAATTGCCTCAATGAGCAACTCTTGTCCTTTCCAGGAAGTAAGTCTTCCTGGAATCAAAATAATTTTTTTTTCCTTGTTAATTTCCCATTTTTTCAAGAGTTGTTTTTCATCTGTATCTAGTTTTGTAGATGGGTCGAAGTAATCAACATTTATTCCTCTAAAAATTACTAGAAACTTTTTTTTAAATCCTAAAAATTCAGAATAGTTATCCTTTATATGTGAGAAAATAAAATTTGATCCTGCTATAATTAAATCTGATCTAACCATGATGGAATTATAAAATTTTTTTAACTTACCACTAAAATTATATGTGCCATGAAAAGTGGTAACAAATTTTCTTCTAGTAAGTTTTGTAGCAAATAAACATGACCAAGCTGGTGCTCGACTCCTAGCATGAACTATTGAAATATTATAAAATAAAATAATTCCTATCAAAATTATTCCATTTATAAATATTAACAGAGGGTTTTTACTATGAACTGGTAAACGGATTAGTTTAACTTTGTCTTTATTAACGTATTTTGTTAAGTCCCCTCCACTAGTAACTATAAAAGATTTGCAATTATTTTCTGATAAATAATGAGCTATATCGTAGCAACCAGTTTCTGCTCCTCCATAACCTAATTTTGGTATAACTTGTAAAACATTTATATTAGACGACATTCAATAAGATTATATAATAATAGATGAAACTAATAAACTTTAATGAATAATTTCAATTACCTAAAAATAACAAAATTCAAAAAAATCAGATATTTAAAATTAGATCAAAAAAATAGTATCTACATTGTTTTTTTGCATGGATTTATGTCAGATTTGGAAGGTAAAAAACCTAAAACTTTTTTTAATTTTGCAAAAAAAAACAAACTTGGCTTTCTTGCTCTGGAATATTCGGGTCATGGAAAATCATCTGGAAAATTTACAAATGGTAATATCTCAATATGGACCAAAGAAACAAAAATATTAATCAAGAAAATAGTTAAAAAAAATCGAATAATTCTAGTTGGTTCAAGCATGGGATCTTGGATTTCTTTAAATCAATTCAAATTTTTTAAAGAAAAAATAATAGGTTTTTTAGGAATTGGTTCAGCTCCTGACTTTTTAGAAAACCTGATGTGGAATAAATTTTCCAAGAATATGAAAAATGAAATAAAAAAAAATGGAATAATTCATTTAAAACATGGTGATTATGAATATCCAATTACTTTGCAATTAATTCAAGATGGGAGAATAAACAAAGTTCTAAATAAAAAGATATATCACAAATTAAATGTGACTATGATACACGGTAACAAAGATAAATCTGTACCTGTAAATTATTCAAAAAAAGTTTTAAAAATTTTCAGAAATGCAAAAAAAAAATTAGTAATAGTTAAAAATGGTGACCATAGCTTATCTTCATCAAAATGGCTTAAATTATTAAAAAGAGAATTAAGATTAATTATTAACTAACCTTTTTTTCTTTAGACTTAATCGTTATTGGATTTTCAAGTTTATCAATCATCTCTTTCGGACAAACTTGAATGAAATTTTTAATTTCATCATCAAAATTTAAAATTATATTTTTAGAAACTAGAGAATTTGTTTCTTTTGAGTGCTCTAAAACTAATTTTTTCAAAAAGTTTATCCAATATTCTGTCTCTATGGTCTGCCAAACAACTGACTCTGGGTTTACTTTTTTTTCAAATTCTTTTGATTTATCATAAATAAATGCCATACCTCCAGTCATACCAGCAGCAAAATTATCTCCTACCTCTCCAAGAATTATGACTGTCCCCCCGGTCATATATTCACAACCATTTGAATCACATCCCTCAACAACTGTTGTCGCACCAGAGTTTCTTACTGCAAATCTATCACCTGCTTGTCCTGCAGCAAAAAGTTTGCCAGAGGTAGCTCCGTAAAGAACTGTATTTCCAATAATTGTATTTTCATTTGAGACTAGATTGCTTTCATCTGAAAGTTTAATTGATATCGTAGCTCCAGATAATCCTTTACCAACATAATCATTGGCATCTCCCTTAAGATTTAGTTTTAAACCTTTCATAGAAAAAGCACCAAAAGATTGACCTGCGGAACCTTTGAAATTTAAAGTAAGAAATTCATTTTCTAATTTTTCATAACCATATTTTTTATAAAGATGATGAGATATTCTTGTACCTACTGCTCTATTTGTGTTTTTAATAACAAACTCTTTATCAATTTTTTCTAAATTATCTAAAGATTTTTCTATTTCTGGCCAGATTTCTTGATCCAATGTTTCTGGTACTTTATTTATTTCGTGAGACTCACAGAATCTTTTGTTGTTACCTGGATC
Source organism: uncultured Pelagibacteraceae bacterium (assembly GCA_902554765.1). GTDB lineage: Bacteria > Pseudomonadota > Alphaproteobacteria > Pelagibacterales > Pelagibacteraceae > Pelagibacter. The sequence continues at coordinate 18,063 of CACDPY010000005.1, forward strand.
TGCCTGAACAAATAAAGGATTTAAATCTAAATCATCTAAATTTGGTGAAGCTTTGTTGACTTGCATTAGTAAATCTGTTCTTCCAATAATATCATTTAATGATTTAAATCCTAATTCAGCCAAAATTTCTCTTACCTCTGATGCTATAAAACTAAATAAATTAACAACTTTATCTGGAGTGCCAGTAAATTTTTCTCTTAATTTTTCATCTTGAGTGCAAACACCTACTGGACAAGTATTTGAATGACATTGTCTTACCATTATACATCCCATCGCTACCAAAGCAGTAGTAGCAACCCCATATTCCTCTGCTCCCATCATTGCAGCAATAACAACATCCCTACCAGTTTTAATTCCACCATCAGTTCTTAAAGTAACTTTATGTCTTAAATTGTTTAATGTTAGAACTTGATTAGCCTCTGTTAATCCCATCTCCCATGGTATTCCAACATATTTCACACTAGTTTGTGGGGTTGCCCCTGTTCCTCCATTGTGACCTGAAATCAAAATAATATCTGCTTTCGCTTTAGCTACACCTGCAGCGATTGTTCCAATACCAGATGAAGCAACTAATTTGACCCCAACTCTCGCTTTTGGATTTATCTGCTTCAAATCATAAATTAATTGCGCTAAATCCTCTATTGAATAAATATCATGATGGGGTGGTGGAGATATCAATGTTACTCCTGGAGTAGAATGTCTTAACTGTGCAATTTCTTTTGTTACTTTAAAACCTGGTAGTTGACCACCTTCTCCTGGTTTGGCACCCTGTGCCATTTTAATCTCTATTTCGTTGCAATTATTTAGGTAATTTATAGTCACACCAAATCTAGCTGACGCAATTTGTTTAACTCTGGAATTTGCACTATCACCACCGTCCATAATCTTAAATCTTTCTGCATCTTCACCACCCTCACCGCTGCAAGAAGCTCCTTTAATTCTATTCATCCCAATTGCTAGTGTTTCATGAGCTTCTTTAGATAAAGCGCCATGAGACATGCTCCCACTCCCAAATCTTTTTAATATTTTTTCTATTGGTTCAACTTCAGATATTTCTATGGGTGGACCAAGTTTCTTTTTTCTAAAATTAACTAAATCTCTTAAGTTAATTGGTGGCAAATTGTATATACCTTCAACATATTTTTTATATGCCTCATATGAATTTGAACCTACGGCACTTTGTAATAAATGTATCAGTCTTCCTTGATACTGGTGTGTCTCTCCATTTTTTCTATATCTATATATACCTCCAATAGGCAATATAGTTTCAGTGCTTTCAAAAGCTTCTTTGTGAATTTCCCTTATTTTTTTTTCAATTCCAACTAAGCCAATTCCTGAAATTTTTGATGTAACTCCAGGGAAGTAGTCATCTACAACTGTTCTGCTTAATCCAACAGTTTCAAAATTACATCCTCCTCTGTATGAACTCAAAACAGAGATCCCCATTTTAGACATTATCTTTAATAAACCAGCATTAACTGAATTTATATAACGCTGTACACACTCATCAAAACTGTATTGGCCAAAAAGTTTTTTTTCGTGTCTCTGATATAAGCTATCAAAAGCTAAATATGGATTTACTGTTGTTGCTCCAACTCCAATTAATGTGGCAAATGAGTGCGTGTCTAAAGCTTCACCAGATTGAACATTAATTGAAACATAGCCTCTTAATTTTTTTTGTATTAAAAATGTGTTAATAGCCCCAACACATAGTAACATTGGCATTGGCAATCTTTCTGAAGAAATATCTTTATCACTAAGAATTAATTGAGTAACACCTTTTCTGACAGCAATTTCTGATTCTTTTTGAATTCTTTTAATAGAGTCTGCTAAATTTTCATCTTGTGAAAAAGAACAATCTATAATTACTGAATTTTTACCAAAAAAATTTATAAACTTGTTAAATTGTGAATTTGATAAAATAGGACTGTTTAAAACATAAATATTCTCTTTTGTTAAAGTATCAAAATCAAGAATATTTCCTAAATTTCCAAATCTGGTCTTTAAACTCATCACTTTATTTTCTCTTAATGAGTCAATTGGGGGATTTGTTACTTGGCTAAAATTTTGTCTAAAAAAATGATAAAGTGGTCTGTACTTATCAGATAATACTGCTAGAGGGGTATCATCTCCCATTGAGCCTGTTGCTTCTTTTGCATCCTCCGCCATTGGATGTAAAATAAGTTCTAAATCCTCTAAGCTAATTCCAAATGTATACTGTCTTCTCCTTAAACTCTCTCCATCATAATTGTGTTTTTCATTATTGATTGGTAACTTTTCATCTAAATCAATTATTTGAGAATTAAAATGTTTAAATTCTTTTGCTAAATAATCTTTAATTTGGCTATTTGAAAAAACTTTTCCTTTTTCGATTCTAATTCCAATAATTTCACCAGGACCCAATCTACCTTTAGTTAAAATTTTTTTTTCATTTAATTCTATCATTCCTGTTTCTGAGCCTGCAAAAAGCATTTTATCTTTTGTTATGGCGTACCTTAAAGGTCTAAGACCATTTCTATCATTTGCGGCTATTACCCATTCATTATCTGTGGCAGCTATAGCAGCAGGACCATCCCACGGCTCCATTGTACTGTTTAAGAAATTAAATAATTGTTGATGACTTTTTGATAATGTCTTATTTTTTTTTGACCAGGCATCTGGTACTAACATCAGTTTTGCTAATGGTGCTGATTGACCAGATTTATTGAGTAACTCGAAAACATTATCTAAAGCTGCTGAATCTGAGACACCTTTTTGAATTACTGGTTTTAAATTTTCTACATCACTAAAAAGTGGACTGCTCATTTCTTGCTCATGCACTTTCATCCAGTTTTTATTTCCTTTATAAGTATTTATTTCACCATTATGAGCTATGGCTCTAAACGGTTGAGCTAAACTCCAACTCGGTGCAGTGTTTGTTGAAAATCTTTGATGAAAAATTGCATATCTTGATACAAATCTTTGATCTCTTAGGTCTAAATAAAAGTCAGATATTGCCTCTGCTAAATATAAACCTTTATAAATTATGGACTTTGAGCTAATTGAACAAATATAAAAGTTATTCAATGATGCTTCGAAAGCTTTATTCTCAATTTTCTTTCTTATTTCATAAATTTTTCTTTCCAAATTTTTATCTAATAAATTTGGATCATTTGACTTAAACAGAACTTGAATAATTTCTGGCATGGTTTGAAGAGCTTTTTCACCTAAAACTTTTGGATTTACCGGCACTTGGCGCCAGCCATATATACTAAAATCATTTTTCGTTAATTCGCTTTCAACAATAGTTTTGCAATTCTCTTGGGCTGAATAATCATTTCTTGGCAAAAAAATCATTCCTACACAGATTTCAGAATTGTCATAATCATGTCCTGTGACTTGTATTTTTTCTATAAAAAAATCTTTTGGAATTTCAACATGTATTCCAGCTCCGTCTCCTGTTTTACCATCTGCATCAACAGCTCCCCTGTGCCAAACTGCCTTTAAAGCCTCAATTCCATACTCAACAATGGCCCTGGATTTTTTTCCCTCTGTAGATGCGATTAAACCAACTCCGCAAGCATCATGTTCCATTTCTTTTGAATAAACATAATTTTTAGTTAGTAACTCTAAGTTCTTTTTATAATTTTCCATTATGCTACTTTTGTTTTTTTTAATTCAATATTTTCTAAGTAATTTTTCATAGCTGCAGCCGCATCTCTTCCATCTTTGATAGCCCATACTACTAATGAAGCTCCTCTAACAATATCACCTGCAGCAAATACTCCTTTGAGATTTGTTTCCATTGTGTCAAAGTCAGTCTTTACTGTTCCCCATTTGGTAACTTGCAGTTCTTTTGTATCAAATAAATGTGGAAGATCTTCTGGATCAAAACCAAGAGCTTTAATAACCATATCAGCTTTTATTTCAAATTCTGAACCTTCTTTAATTTGAGGTCTTCTTCTACCTGAATCATCAGGTTCACCTAATTGAATTTGATCAACTATTAAATTTTCAACTTTATTTGTGCCTTTAAACTCTTTTGGACTCGACAACCATACAAATTCAACACCTTCTTCCTCTGCATTAGCAACTTCTCGAGCTGATCCAGGCATATTTTCTTTATCTCTTCTGTAAAGACATTTAACTGATTTTGCTTTTTGCCGTATTGAAGTCCTAACACAATCCATAGCTGTATCACCACCACCTATAACAACGATATCTTTTCCTTCAGCATTTAATATGCCTTTATCAAATAATTCAACTTTATCTCCTAAGCCTTTTTTATTTGAAGCTGTTAAAAATTCCATAGCAGGAAAAATATTTTCTAAATCATTACCAGGTAAATTTATTTCCCGAGGTTTATAAACTCCTGTAGCAATTAATATTGCGTCATGTTTTTTTCTTAACTGATCCAAAGTAGCATCCTTACCAACTTCAAAGTTTAGAACAAATTCTATACCACCATCTTTTAAAAGCTTCGTCCTTCTTTCAACAACATGTTTCTCTAATTTAAAATTTGGAATACCATAAATTAATAATCCCCCTGCACGATCATAACGATCATAAACTGTAATCTTGTATCCATTTTTTCTTAATTGTTCTGCTGCCGCTAATCCTGCTGGCCCTGCTCCAATTATCCCAACACTTTGCTCTTTTTCATATTTTACATCAATTGGTTTTACCCAGCCTTTTTCCCAAGCGTTATCTGTTATAAATTTTTCCATCGAACCAATTGTTACTGTTCCATGACCAGATTGTTCTATAACACAATTACCTTCGCAAAGACGGTCCTGGGGACATATCCTTCCACAAACCTCTGGCATATTATTTGTGCTTTGAGACAACTCATATGCCTCTTTAAGCCTACCTTCGGCTGTTAACTTTAGCCAATCAGGAATATTATTACTTAAAGGACAATGAACTTGACAGAAAGGCACTCCACATTGAGAACATCTGCTTGATTGTTCTTGTGCTCTTTGTTTAATAAAATCATCATAGATCTCGTTAAAATCTTCTTTCCTATTGCCAACGTCCCTTTTAGGTGGTGTTTGCTGACCTATTTTTACAAATTTAAGCATTTTATCAGTCATTTTTTTTTTAGAATCATGGCAAAATATACATTGTTTTTACTAGTAAAAGAATTATTTAGGTCAGTATTTATGACCTATATTTTGATAAAATTAGCTTAAAATATAGAAATTTTAATTCTTGCATATCTATTATGATTAAATGGAATTGTTTTAAAAGGATATTTTTTAAGTTACGACACTTATATGTTTCAAGAATTTATAGAAATCCTAATTCTATCCGCTATTCAAGGAGTATCAGAATTTTTACCCATAAGTTCATCAGCACATTTAATTTTAGTTTCTAATTTATATAATTTAAAAACAAGCTCATTATTAATAGATATAAGCTTACATTTGGGCTCTTTATTAGCAATAATATTTTTTTTCAGAAAAGATTTATTTGATCTAAGAAATAATCAAAAACTGTTAAGCCTAATTATAATTGGCTCATTACCACTTGTTATTTTTGGTTATATATTGCATGTAACTGAATTAATACATCTCTTAAGAAATATAAAAGTAATTGCCTGGACAACATTATTTTTTGGAATTATTTTATATTTTGCTGATCAAAGAAAAATTGAACAAAATATATCTACAAACTTAGATATTAAGTCAATTATATTTATTGGATTATTTCAAATTCTTGCTTTGATACCTGGTGTGAGTAGAGCAGGAATTACACTGACCGCAGCTAGGTTTTTAAAATTTAATAGGGTTGACTCTGGTAAAATTTCATTTTTACTTTCTATACCTGCATTAGCGGGCGCAAGTGTTCTTGGTTTAAAGGATGCATTTAATGAAACAATAGAACTAAATTATATAATCATAATTTCTACAATATTATCTTTCCTGTTTTCATATGCTACAGTAAAATTTTTCTTAGAGTATTTAAATAAATTTTCTTTAAATATTTTTGTTTTTTATAGAATAATTATATCTTTAATTTTATTTTCAATAATTTATTTTTAGTTAGTTTTTTTTATCAACGGTAATAATTGTGATAGTAAGACACCACACAGTATAAAGAAACAACCTAATAAATTATTTATACCAAGAATTTGATCAAGCAAAAACCAAGCAGCAATAGTTGCGAAGACACCTTCTAAGGAAAAAATAATAGCAGCTGGAGCAGGGGATATATTTTTTTGTGCATAAATTTGTAATACAAAAGCAAAACCTCCTGACAAAATTCCTGCATATAAAATAGAATCAATTTCCTTCAAAATATTTTCAAAGATAAACTCTTCATAAATTAGCCCTATAAAAAAAGAAAATAAAGCTACGACCAATGTTTGCAAAGCTCCAAGTGTGAGTGGTAGATTATATTTAATGACAATAATGCCTGTAAAAATAATGTGAGTACTCCAAAATAAAGCTCCTAATATCACAAGAGTGTCGCCAAGTCTTACAGTTGCATCGTAAAAATTTGTTAATAAATATCCTCCTATCAAACATAATATAACTGAAGGCCATACGCTCCAATGAATAGATTTTCCTCTAAATAAAAAAATAATAATTGGAACCATAGGAACATAAAAAATAGTGAAGAAAGCTGCATTAGCTACATCTGTGTAAAGTAAGGCAACCTGTTGTAAAGCAGATCCTAAAAAGAGGGATAAACCTATTAAAAATGAAAGAATAGCAAATGTTTTAAAGTCTAATTTAAACTCAGACTTAAATTTTTTTATTTCAAACAAAAAAACTAAAGGTGCAATCGCTAAAAATCCAACAAAAAATCTTACTGCATTAAAAGTAAAAGGACCTATATCATCCATTCCTGTATCTTGTGCAATGAATGTGGTTCCCCAAATAAAAGTACACAATAAAGCGCTGAGTAATGAGACAGTTTTTGACATAATTTTTTTAAACAGCTAATTTATAGGCGAAGTTTTTGCCTAAATTATCTTTTAAATCATTATTAAAGCGTGCTGCTTCGGCACCATCAATTATCCTATGATCATAAGATAAAGATAACGGTAGCATTGTCCGGGTAACAAATTTTCCATTAATATAAATTTGTTTTTTTTCCGATTTACCAACTCCCAAAATAGCAACTTCAGGATAATTAATTATAGGCGTAAAAAATGATCCTCCGATTCCTCCAAGGCTGGTGATTGTCATTGAACCACCAAATAACTCTTTTTTATCAATTTTTAAATTTCTACATTCATCACTTAATTTTTTTAGTTCTTTAGCTATTAAGGAAATATTTTTGTTATCTGCATTTCTTAACTTAGGGACCATTAAACCATTAGAAGTATCGACTGCAATGCCAATGTGATAATACTTTTTAACCGTCATTTTTCCTTCTTCAATTTCATCAATAGAACTATTAAAATTTGGAAACTTTTTTAATGATGTGGTTAGAGCTTTAACAATAAAAGCTAATGGTGTGATTTTTTTCTTTTCGCCTGAATATATATCAGTAAGTGATGTTCTAAATTCCTCTAATTCAGTGATATCTGCCTCATCATGATTGGTTACGTGAGGGATATTTGTCCAAGAATTCATCAAATATTTTGATGATAATTTTTTAACTCTTGGTATTTCTTTTATTTCTATTTCACCAAACTCTGAATGTAAATATTCTTGTTTTACTTTTTCCTCTTTTTTGATTTCATTTTTTTTAATGTTTTCATGGGACTTTGTTGAAACGAATAGTTTTACATCTTTTTCTGTAACTCTACCCTGTCTCTCACTACCTGAAATTTTATTTATATCTATTCCAAGTTCCCTAGCAAATTTTCTTACTTTAGGTGATGCTGGAACTATTGATAAATAGTCTTTTTTTGTCATATTATAATTTAGTTGGCATCGGTTTATTAATATCAATTTTATATTTTTTTATTGCTTCAGATGCATGTTTGGAAGTAATAAGCTGTTCTTTTGCTAAAATACTAAGTCCATAAGTAACAATATGTTCCTTATCAACTTCAAAAAATTTTCTTAAGTTTTTTCTTGTATCACTTCTGCCAAATCCATCTGTACCTAAAGAATAAAAACTTTTATTTATAAAAGGTCTAATTTGATCAGAATTCATTCTCATATAATCTGACGCTGCTAATATTGGGCCCTCTGTTTGACCCAAACATTCTTCTACATAAGATTTTTTAGGTTTTTTTTCTGGATTTAAAAGATTATATCTTTCTACTTCTAATCCATCCTTTCTCAATTCATTAAAACTTGTAGCACTCCAAATTTCACTATCTATTTGATATTCGTTTTGAAGTATTTCAGCACCTGCAATCATTTCTCTTAAAATTGCCCCAGAACCTACAAACTGAATTTTCGTCTTTTTATATTTGTTAAATTCTTTTATCTTATACATTCCTCTCAGTATTCCTTCTTCACATGACTTATCTTTTGGAATTGCTGGATGAGGATAATTTTCATTCATGGTTGTTATGTAATAAAAAACATTTTCTTTTTTTTCGTGCATTCTTTTCAAACCATCTCTAAAAATTATTGCCAATTCATAATGAAATGTGGGATCATATGAAATACAATTAGGTATGGTTGATGCCATTAAATGACTATGACCATCTTGATGCTGAAGTCCTTCACCTGCTAAAGTAGTCCTTCCTGCTGTAGCACCAATTAAAAAACCTCTTGATTGACTATCTGCTCCTGCCCAAGCAAAATCTCCTATTCTTTGAAATCCAAACATTGAATAAAATAGATAAATAGGAATCATTTCTATATCATGGTTAGTATAAGAAGTTCCTGCAGCTATCCAAGATGACATTGCACCAGCTTCTGTAATTCCTTCCTCTAAAACTTGTCCACTTTTTTCTTCTCTATATGAACTTAGTTGAGCTGAGTCTTCGGGTTCATACTTTTGACCTTCGTGAGCATATATTCCTACCTTCTGAAAAAAACCTTCCATACCAAAAGTTCTTGCCTCATCAGGAATAATTGGCACTAATCTTGGAGCTACATTTTTGTCTCTAAGAAGGCTAGTAAGCATTCGTACTAAAGCCATAGTAGTGGACATTTCTTTTTTACCAGTAGAATCTTTCATGTTATCAAAAATATCTTTTGGAGGAGCTTTAATAGGTTTAGCGTAAGAGGTTCTCTCTGGTATAAAGCCTCCAAGCTTGAGCCTTCTTTCTTTAATGTATTTTATTTCTGGAGATTTTGGATCAGGTTTATAATATTCAATGTTTTTTACTTGACTATCAGTCAATGGAACATCAAACCTATCCCTGTAATACATGAGGTCGTCAATATCTAATTTTTTAGTTTGATGAGTTGTATTCACACTTTCTCCACTTTTACCCATTCCATAACCTTTGATAGTTTTAGCAATTATAACTGTTGGACTTCCCACATTTCTAGAAGCTTGATCATAGGCAGCAAAAACTTTATGTGGGTCATGGCCACCTCTATTTAATCTCCAAATATCTTTATCAGACAGATTTGATACCAATTCTTTTGTTTCTGGGTACTTACCAAAAAAATTTTCTCTTACATACGCACCATCTCTTGCTTTCATTGCCTGATACTCACCATCAACTGTTTCATTCATTGTTTTTACGAGATGACCTGTTTTATCATTAATTAATAATGAGTCCCAATAAGATCCCCATATGACTTTGATTACATTCCATCCTGCACCTCTAAAGATTCCTTCTAATTCTTGAATTATTTTTCCATTTCCTCTTACTGGACCATCTAATCTTTGTAGATTGCAATTTACAACGAAGATTAAGTTATCTAATTTTTCTCTAGCCGCTAAGCCTATAGCTCCTAAAGATTCTGGTTCATCCATTTCTCCATCTCCAAGAAATGCCCATACTTTTCTTCCTTCATCTTTAATCAAACCTCTGTTAATCAGGTACTTCATATATCTTGCTTGATAAATTGCTAACATTGGCCCTAATCCCATAGATACTGTAGGGAATTGCCAGAAGTTTGGCATTAACCATGGATGAGGATAAGAAGATAATCCTCCAGGATTAACTTCTTGTCTGAAACTATCAAGTTGTTTTTCATTAAGTCTCCCTTCAAGAAATGCTCTTGCATACATTCCGGGTGCACTGTGTCCCTGAAAATAAACTAAATCCCCACCGAACTTATTATTCTTCGCTCTCCAAAAATGATTCATTCCTACATCATACAATGTTGCAGCAGACGCAAACGTTCCTATATGCCCTCCAAGTTCAGGAAATTTTTTATTAGCTCTTACAACCATTGCTGCTGCATTCCATCTAATTAATGACCTTATTCTTCTCTCTATATTTTGATCACCATTTGACTTTTTTTCTTCGCTAACTGGAATTGTATTTATATAAGGAGTGTTTTGAGTATAAGGAATATTAGCACCCTTCATATAAGCTTTGTTAATTAATTCTTTTATTAAATAATGAGCTCTTTGGTTACCATCTTTTTCAATCACTGCAGACAAAGACTCAAGCCATTCATTGGTTTCTAATGGATCTAAATCACCATCTTTAGCAAATTGGATAGTAGTTTTTTCTTTTTTTTCTATTTGCAGTTTTTGTTCTTGATCTTTTTTTAATGCACTTTCTGCTTCTTTTATCAAATTTTCAGTATCCTTTGGGATAACTTTGGATTCAGTATCTTTTGAAACAACTTGTGGTGAAGAAGATGATTGATTAGAATTTGATATATCAAGAATTAAATCCCCCTTAGAAACTTTATCTCCAACCTTTACTTTTATAGAAACTATCTTACCTGAAAAAGTTGATGGTATTTCAACACTAGATTTATCGCTTTCAATAGTAATAACTGGATCATTCTTTTCAATTTGCTGACCTTCTTTAACTAATAACTCAATTACTTCCACGTTTTCAAAGTCACCGATGTCAGGAACTAATAATTTTTCTGTCATTTATTTTTGAACTTTATACACCATAAAAATCATCTTAATGGCAAATTTTAACACATTCTGTCCAATTTTTAGACACTCTTTAAGTGCATGCTACAAAAATGATTAAAAAGTTATTAAATGCACTAATTCAACCAAAAGTTAGCACCTATATAGATGCTAAAACTTGGATACAAAAAATTTTATTAGAAGAGAAATACGGAAAAATTAATTCTTAAACTTTCTCAACACATAGGGCTATCCCCATCCCACCACCAATACAAAGTGTTGCGCAACCCTTTTTTTTATTTTGTCTTTTCATCTCATGTATTAATGTGACTAATATTCTAGCCCCTGAAGCTCCAATAGGATGACCTAAAGCAATGGCTCCTCCATTAACATTTACTTTATTTTGATCAATACCTAACTCGCGAATTACAGCAATACTTTGAGAGGCAAATGCCTCGTTAATTTCAAATAAATCAACTTCATCTAAATTCCACTTTGCTTTTTTGATCGCTTCACGAACAGCTTCTATCGGCCCTATACCCATTAAAGCTGGATCTATCCCTATTGAGGCCCAAGACACTATTTTTACTAGTGGGTTGATAGATTTTTTTTTGGCTTCATCTAAAGTTGTTAATAATAAAGCTGCAGCACCATCATTTATTCCTGAAGAATTTCCTGGAGTAACAGTTCCATTTTCTTGAAATACAGTTTTTAATTTTCCTAAATCAGATAAATTTAATTTTGCTCTAGGATGTTCATCTTTATTTAAAATGTTTCCATCTTTATTTATTTTAACCAGTTCATCTTCAAATTTATTATTAGAGATAGCTATTTCTGTTTTTTTTTGAGAGTTTAAGGCAAATTGATCTTGATCTTCTCTAGATATTCCAAATTTATTTGCAACATTTTCTGCTGTAACACCCATATGATAATTATTAAAAGCATCTATCAATCCATCATTTATCATTGTATCCAATAATTTATCCTCTGAAATTTTTTTTTCATCTCGATAAAAAATTGAGTGTGGAGCTAATGACATATTTTCTTGACCTCCAGAAATTACATTTGTTGCATCTCCCAATTTTATTGATTGATATCCTGATATAACAGCTCTAAGTCCAGACCCACATACTTGGTTTATTATGTGAGCTGGTTTAGAAGTGGGGATACCTGCATTTATTGAAGCTTGTCTTGCTGGGTTTTGTCCAGTACCAGCAGTTAAAACCTGGCCCATGATTACCTCATCAATTTCATCTTCTTTAAATTTTGATCTTTTTAAAACTTCTTTAATAACTATTGATCCAAGTTGATCAGATTTCATATTTTTTAACGAACCCTTGTAAGTGCCAATTGGGGTTCTTATAGCACTGACAATAACTACTTCTTTAGACTTATTGCTCATAAATTTTAAAATTGTCTTATAATTAAAATACACTAAAAATTAATATACTATAATTAAATAAATTAAAAATGCGCCTGTAGCTCAACTGGATAGAGCGCTTGGCTACGGACCAGGAGGTTCTGGGTTCGACTCCTAGCAGGCGCACCATTATAAGGAATTATTATGTTTAAATGGTTAATGAAAGCCTCTCTTCAAATGTCTGTAATATATTTCTTTATTATTATTTTTATAATTTTATTAATTTTAACTTTTGTAATATAAAAAATTATGTCCAAAGAATTTGAACAAATTAGTTTAAAACCAGGTTTCATGAAACATAACGGTGGTGTTATGTTTAGAAATATTTCTGATGGCGAATATGAATTTAAATCTACTATTAATGAAAATCATCTAAACGCTGCTGGAATTACGCATGGAGGATACTTGTCAGCTTTAGTAGATGCTGGAGCAGGAACCGCAGCACATCGCTCAGCAGATAATGCGCCTTGTGTAACTATTTCGTTAGACTTAAAATTTATAGGAGCCTCAAAAGTAGGTGACGAAATAATTGGTAATGTAAAAATTCTAAAAAAAACGAAAACATTAATATTTTTATTCTGTGAATTAAAATGTAATGACAAGATCATTACCTCGGCATCAGGGGTTTGGAAAATTTTAAAAGTTAAACCTGTAGATTTAGAACCTAGTGGATAAACTCGTTCTTCTAGAGTTAAAATAACCAAAGATAAATAACAAAAATATTGCTAATGGATAAATAATTATTTTTGAAGGTCTATCATCATTTTCTACCTTAAACTCACTTACATAATCTCCCATTTCAAACCCACTTTTTTTAGCATCCCCATTCCATTTAAGTGTATCAATAATGAATTTTTCATTTTCTTTAATAATACTCATTCCATATTCCTCTATATTATATTCTTCTTGAAAAGTATTTTTCTTAATAACAAATAATTTATATCTTTCTCCATACTCAGTTATTCTTGTTACTTTTAATTGAACTTCTTTTTTTGGATCTAATTTAATTTTATTTCAGATAAAATTATTAAATTATATTTCTTGGCAACTTTACTTATTTCCTCTAAATTTTTGCAGATTTGTCCAGAAGGGTTATTTGGTGAATTTAAAAATAAAAGATAATTCTTTTTTTTATCTTTCAATATAACTTTCTCTATTTCAGATGCGGTAGGAAACCAGTTGTTCTCTCTTTTTGTTTGTATTGTTTTAATTTTATTTCTTCCTATTATAGCTTGTGGGGCGTATGAAACCCAACTAGGTGCTGGTAAAATTATTTCGCCATCAAAGATTACATGTAATAAGAACATTAATTCTTTGGACCCGGGGCCAATAACCACATTTCCAGCATTATAATTATAATCCTTTTTTTCTGAAGTGTATTTTGCAACTGATTTTCTCAAATCAAACAGGCCCTGCATTGGTAAATATTTATTTTGATGAGCATTAACTTTTAACTCATTTACTATATCATCTGGAACTTGAAATGGTGATTGACCAAAACCAAACTTAAAAATTTTATTTCCTTTTTCTTCTAACTCTCTTGAAATTTCATTAATTTTTAAAGTAGATGATGCCTCTAAGTTTTTAACGATATCTTTCAACATTTAAATTTTTTAATTAATGTTATAGAAATTATTCTAATTATGTTAGACTAACTTTTATTTATAACCATAATGAGAACTTTTTGTCCTCCGATTCGGTCATGTTTTAGTCTATTTTTGTTCTTTAACAATAACTACATCTGGTAGACAAAAAAAAAGGTATACCAAAGATAGAAATGTCAAAAAATAAAATTACTGCAATTCTAGGTCCAACAAATACTGGCAAAACTCACTTAGCTATTGAAACAATGCTTTCTTTTGAAAGTGGAATGATTGGATTTCCACTAAGATTATTAGCTCGTGAAGTTTATGAAAAAGTTATAAAAAAAATTAATATCGAAAAGGTTGCATTAATCACTGGTGAAGAAAAAATAATTCCACCTAACGCTAAGTTTTTTTTATGTACTGTTGAATCTATGCCGATTGATAAAGAATTAGATTTTGTAGCAATAGATGAAATACAAATGTGTGCAGATCATGAACGTGGACATATTTTTACTGATAGATTATTGAACATGAGGGGCAATAAACTAACGATGTTAATGGGTTCTAATACTATTAAAAAAATTATTTCAAAATTAGACGAAGATGTTGAATTTATTAATAGAGATAGATTATCTAAACTTTCTTATGCGGGTCACAAAAAAATCTCTAGAATAAATAGGAAAACTGCAATCATAGCATTTTCAACAGAAGAAGTTTATGCAATTGCAGAATTAATCAGGAGACAAAAGGGCGGTGCCGCTATTGTAATGGGGTCTTTAAGTCCAAAAACAAGAAACGCACAAGTTGAATTATATCAATCAGGAGATGTAGATTTTTTAGTAGCAACTGATGCTATTGGTATGGGCATAAATATGGATCTAGATAATGTTTATTTTTCAAATTTAAAAAAATTTGATGGAAGAAAATTAAGAAGATTGAATTTATCTGAAATTGGTCAAATTGCTGGTAGAGCCGGAAGATACTTAAATGATGGTAACTTTGGAATAACTGGTGAGTGTAAAGAAATTAATGCTGAAGAAGTCGAGCTATTGGAGAGTCATAAATTTGAGGAAATACGATCATTATTTTGGAGAAGTTCAAATTTGAATTTTGATAATCCTTATTCTTTAATCAAATCGCTTGATGAAAAACCTAATGAGGATTGGCTAAGAAAAATTTATGAACGTGAAGATGAAAAAGCTTTGAAATTTTTTCTGCGGGATGAGAATTTAAAAGACGTGGAGTTTAATAAAGAAAAGTTGAGTATTTTATGGGAGTGCTGTCAGATACCTGATTTTGTTAAAAAAACTTTCGGAAATCACTATGAGGTAATTGCAAATGTTTTTAAATATTTAATTAGTAAAAAAGGAAAAATTACCAATGAATATATGCGACTACAACTAATGAAACTTGATAAATTGGAGGGAAATGTAGATTCTTTGTCAAATAGAATTGCAAATGTTCGGACTTGGTCTTATGTTTCTAATAAAAATAATTGGGTAGAAAATCAAAATTATTGGATTGAAAAAACTAAATTATTAGAAGATAAACTTTCGGATAGACTTCATGAAGAACTTACTAAAACATTTATTGATAAGAGAGCCAGTGTTCTTGCGCGAGGTTTAAAACAGGATATGGAATTTGATACAAAAATTTTAGAAAATAACGATGTTATAATTGATGGTCAATTTATAGGCAAAATAAATGGTCTTAAACTAGAACTTGACTTAAAAAAAGGGGCACTTGAAACTGATATTAAATCTCTTAAGAAAGCTGCAAGACAAGCAGTTGCACCAGAACTAGAAAAAAGAATTGGAATAATAATAGATACTAGTTTGGTTGAATTACAAAATGACTCTAAAATTTATTGGAATAAGGCTACAATCGGAAGACTATTACCAGGTAAAGACTACTTAAATCCCAATTTTGAATTAATTGTTGATGATATATTAGAAGAGAACCAAAAAATCAGATTAACAAAGTTTTTAGAAAAATGGATTAAAAATAAAATTAAAACAACTTTAAAAAGTTTAATTGATCTTAAAGACCTCAAAGAAAAAAATTCTTCAATAAAAGCACTTGCATATCAGTTATATGAAAACAATGGTGTTCTAAAAAGAGACCAAGTTACAGAATATCTTAAAAATTTAGCTCAAAATGAAAGAAAAATTTTAAGAGAGCTTGGAGTTAAATTTGGAAGATATCACATTTTTTTACACAGACTAATAAAGCCAGAAGCCGTTTCTTTAAGAACTTTACTTTGGAAAAATTATCATCAAAAATATTTTGATTTACAGCCTCCAACCTTTGGCCTTAATTTTATAGATAATAAAAATCAAAAAAATAAAAATTTTATGCTACTTTGTGGGTTTGAAAAGTTTGAAAGTTTTTTTGTAAGAATTGACATTTTAGAAAGATTATTTATGCAAATAATTAATTCAAAATCCGAGAAAGAAATAAAAATGATACCAGAAATGTTAAATCTACTAGGGTGTAATAAAGATAATTTTAAAAAACTTTTACTTAGTATGGGTTATAGAATTATAGAAAAAAATGATGAAGTATTTTTTAAATACAGACCTAAGAAAAACAATAAAAAGATTTATGATAAAAAAATATCCAAAGAAAGCCCTTTTGGAATTTTAAAAAATCTTAATCTTAATTAAAATTATGTTTTTTAAAAAAAAAGTAGATGTTAGCCAACAAGAGAATTTTATTAAAATTACTGCCTTATTAGTACATGCTGCAAAAATTGATGAAAATTACTCAGTAGAGGAGGAAGAAATTATTAAAAAAACACTTATAAAACTTGGTGTAGAGAATAATCAATTAAAAAATATTTTAAAAGATGCTAAAAAAATTGAGGAAAATTCCAACCAAATTTTACTTTTTACTAAAGAGGTAAAAAATATGAGTGAAGAAAAAAAAATTCAAATAATCGAAGCTTTGTGGCAAATAATTTATTCTAATAAACAGGCTGACATGTATGAAACAAGTTTAATGAGAAGACTGGGCGGCTTATTGTACATTGACAGTAAAACGATGGGAGCTATTAAAGATAAGGTAAAAAAAGAATTCGCCTAATGACATACATAGTAAACGACAAATGTATTAAATGTAAATTAATGGATTGTGTGGAAGTCTGTCCAGTAGATTGTTTTTATGAAGGTAAAAATATGCTTGTAATTAAACCTGATGAGTGTATAGATTGTGGCGTTTGTGAACCGGAATGTCCTGTTGATGCTATAAAACCAGATACGGACCCGAAGAGCGAAAAATGGTTAGAGATTAATAAAAAATATTCTGAACTTTGGCCTAACATAAGTGAAAAAAAAGATCCACCAACGGATCATGAAAAATTTAAAGATGAGCAAAATAAGTTTGAAAAGTATTTTAAAGAAAACATTTAATAAAAAGTCAAAAATTAAGAAAAAAGTTACTACTAAAAAAGTAGCCAAAGTTAAAAAATCTAAAATTCTTAAACCAAAGAAAAAAGTAAAAAAAATCAAAATTTCTAAGTTAGGTAAGAAAAAATCTTTAATTGGTCAAAAGAAAACTAATGAAAAAATTGATAATAAGAGTGAAAATCTTAGAATCCCAAAAAGTAATGAGGTTAAACCTGAAATAAAAAAAGTAAAAAAACAAGAAACCGAAAAAAGAGAATATAAAATTAAAGATTATATAGTTTATCCAAAACATGGTGTTGGACAAATAACTGAATTTAAGAAAATCAATATAGGGGGTATTGATGTAGAAACCTATGTTATCAAATTTGAAAAAGATAAAGCTAACGGGATGGTACCAGTAAACAAGCAACTACACCTTAGACCTTTAGCAACTATTAATCAGGTAAACAAATGTATTTCAATTCTCAAAAGTAAACCTAAAATCAAGAGATCAATGTGGAGTAGAAGAGCACAAGAATACGAGTCAAAAATTTCCTCAGGAAAAATTTATGAACTAGCAGAAGTTGTTAGAGATTTAAATAAAGGTGATGATTTAATGGTAGACCAATCTTATAGTGAAAGACAACTTTTTGAAAAGGCTTATGATAGAATTTTAACTGAATTTCAAATAATTTTAAATATCTCTTTAGAAGACACACAAAAAAAACTTGATAAAGCATTAAAAAGAAATTTAGAAGGTCAAATTAAAAACAAACCTGTAGAAAATAAAACTCCTACGAACGATTTACCAATTGAAGAACCAATTTCAGACACAGAGGAAAACATTACAGGATAAAAAAAACGCCTCTCACACATAAAGTTATGAGAAGCGTTTTTAATAAAGAATACTAAGTAATTATCTTCTTCTTCTTTTCTTAGCTTTTTTCTTAGCTTTTTTCTTAGCCTTCTTTGCTTTTTTTCTTCTCTTAGGCATCTTTAGCTCCCTTTTTTAGTTAAACGAATCAAATTGATTCGTTATTAAGTTATTTTTATTTTTTTATGTAGGTTATGTCAATTATTTAATTGAAGTTAAAATTTTAAAAAAAAAAATTAATTTTTAAAAATATTTTTAAAATTTTAATGTGTAAAAAGGTTAATGTTTATGCGCTTTATAACCAAATATTTAACTTAAATTAATAAAGTTTTTCTAAATTTTCTTTATATTTTTCTAAAATTTTTTTTCTTTTTAGTTTTAAAGTTGGTGTTAACATTCCATTTTCAATTGTAAATTCATCATTTATTAATTTAAATTTTTTAATTTTTTCTACAATTGACAAATCTTTATTTAAATTTTCAATATAAAATTGAATATCATTTTCATTTTTGTTACTATCACTAACAATTAAAGCCACTAAATAATTTTTTTTATCTCCATAAATAAAACTTTGTTTAATTTTTTCATTTAAACATAATAAATTTTCAATTTTAGAGGGTGATATGTTGTCTCCACCAAGGTTTACTATTATTTCTTTTTTTCTGTCAGTAATTTTTAAATTTCCATCATCAGTAATTTCACCAATATCTCCTGTATGTAACCAGCCATTTTTAATTACTTCATCTGTCTCTTTTTTCATATTCCAATAACCAAGCATAACATTTTCTCCTTTAATCAAAATTTCCCCATCGTTAGCAATTTTAACCATATTTGTTTCAAATGGTGGTCCTACAGTCTCAATCTTTATTTTTCCTGGAATATTACAACTAACTACAGGAGATGTTTCAGTTAATCCGTATCCTTGTAAAGTTTGTAATCCTATTGAATTAAGAAACTCACCTATTTTCTTATCTAAAGCGCCCCCACCAGAAACAAAGGCTTTCAATTTTCCTCCAAACTGATTTTTGATTTTATTTCTTACCAAATTTTCACAAAAAAAATTGATAATTTTTTCTCTTAAGTTTAGAGGTTCATTATTCAAAATCTTTGTCCCAAGTATTATCGTGTTAGATATTAATTTTTTTTTGAGTCCTTTTTGTTTTGAAAAATTGAGTGAAATTTTAGTATATAAATTCTGATAAAATCTTGGGACTGCTGTCATTATAGTTGGTTTGGCAACAAGCATATTAGATAACAATTTTTCTAAACTTTCTGCATAATAGACTTTTGCCCCTAAAGAAATTTGCACAAATTGAACTGTATGTTCATAGGAATGTGATAACGGTAACCAGGTCAAAAAAACTGGTCTTTCCTTTTCTGATTTTTTTACAATCGTATTTAAAATTTTTAATGCACCCTCGCAGTTTGACAGAATACCTCCATGACTAAGCATCACTCCTTTAGGATTACCAGTTGTGCCTGATGTATAAATTATACATGCAAGATCTTTTCTATTAATGTTTTTATTAAAATCTTGAGAAACAGAAAAATCTTCTTGATTTGATATTCTTTCTACAATGCTTTCAAAATTATCAATTTTTTGATTAAAATTTTCTATTGATAAAATTTTAGTTTCACTCGATATAAATTTTTCTATCTTTTTAAATTGAGTATCATTTGAAACAATACAAATTTTTGGTTTACAATCTTTGAGAATATATTCATAATCTTTTTTTGAATATGTTGTAAACAAAGGAACTGTTACACCACCAGCATTCATTATTGCTATGTCTACAATAAGCCATTCAGGTCGATTTTCAGATAACAAAACACACCTATCTCCTCTGGAAAGATTATTTTTTAAATACTCTGATAAAATACGGATTTTATTTTCTACTTGACCCCAAGTTAAGAAATCTTCTTTTTCTCTTCTTAAACATTTCAAAAATAGCTTATTAGATTTTAAATTTTGCTCTTTATATTTTTCAAAAAAAAGTTCAACTAAGCTATTAATTTTATTCAATTCCATAATTTGGTGGGCGAAGAGAGAATCGAACTCTCACTTCTTGCGAAACACGATTTTGAGTCGTGCGCGTCTACCAGTTCCGCCATTCGCCCTTAATTGTTTAATAATATTATAAATAGTATAAGAACTATAATTATATTAAAACCATAAAATGTTTAATACTCTTTACAGAAAATGTTTAAATTTAGCTGCTCATAAAAGTTCTAAGTATTATTTAGCAGTTGTATCTTTTGTCGAAAGTTCATTTTTTCCAATACCACCGGACATAATGGTTGTCCCCATGGTAATTTCAAAAAAAAAGGATTTTTTAAAAATATTTTTGATCACAACAATATTTTCAGTTTTAGGAGGAATACTAGGTTATTTCATCGGTGCTTTCTTTTTTGAGATAGGAATGAAAATTATGAATTTTTACAGTTATGAAGATAAACTAATAAATTTTAAAAATAACTTAATAAATAGTGAAGGTTTCTATGCATGGCTAGGAATATTATTTTTAGCGGGATTTACCCCTCTACCCTACAAAGTGTTTACTATTTCAAGTGGTTTAATTGGGTTTAATATTATAATTTTTATAATAGTGAGTTTAATTTCTAGAGGGTTACGTTTTTTCATTGTTTCATATTTATCTTATAAATTTGGAAATTTGTTTACAGAATTTATGGATAAACATGGTTCTAAATGGTTTACAATTATTGGATTATTAATTGTTATAGCTGGAGTTATAATTTATTTAATCTTTAAATATTATGTTTAATTTAAAAATTGAAACTTATTTTAAGTTAATATTTATTATTAGTTTAGTCTCAATAATTTCTGCATTTTATATAGAACATTATCTTGGGCACCAACCTTGTAATTTATGCCTAATTCAGAGAATTCCTTATGGACTAAGTATTATTTTAATTATTACAAACTTTATCATTAGAAAAAATCAAAAGTTTTTCATACTATTATTAGCTCTGATTTTTATTTTTTCTTTTGGAATATCGGTTTATCACTTTGGAATTGAACAGGGTTTTTTTCAAGAATCAGCAGTTTGTGGTTTAAAAAATACCTCTGAAATCATTTCAAAAGAGGAGCTATTAAAACAATTAAGTGAAAAAAGTATTAGTTGTAAAGATGTGACATTTAGAATTTTTGGATTATCTCTTACAACTATTAATATAGTCGTAAGTTTTTTCTTAATATTACTATCAGCTAAAACTTTTAAAAATTATGAAAAATTCTAAAATTAGAACAGAGGAATTTATTAGAGTAGATCATGCTGGCGAAAGAGGTGCGGTTAAAATTTATGAGGGTCAGTTATTAGCTCTTAATACTTTCGTAAAAGACGATGATTTAAAAAAAATGATAGAAGAAATGAAAGTTCATGAAAAAGAACATTGTGAATTTTTTGAGAAAGAAATTAAAAAAAGAAATATTAAGCCAACAAAATTCTTACCTCTATGGGACTTGCTAGGAGTGGGATTAGGTTTTGGGTCTACGCTTTTGGGAAAAAAAGCAGCCATGTTATGTACCGCATCAGTAGAGGAAGTTATTGATGAACATTATCAGAACCAAATTAATCAACTTGGATCAGATGAAAAAGATTTAAAAAAGAAAATTATTAAATTTAGAGAAGATGAATTACATCATAAAGATGTAGCTTATGAGGAAGGAGCTACAAAATCTGGATTATATTCTATCATGGATAAAATTATTAAAACTGGGTCAAAAATTGCAATTAATATTTCAGAAAAAATTTAAAACTAAGCTTCTAGCTCTACATCCCAATATAAATAATCCATCCAACTTTTGTGAAGGTAATTTGGTGGGAAATTTTTCCCATTGCGATGCAGATCCTCTGTAGATGGCTGAAAAGGATACTGAGCAAGTTTCATTCCAGAGGTCTTTAACAATTTTCCACCTTTTTTGACATTACAAGCTGAGCAAGCGGTAACAACATTATCCCAATGAGTTTCTCCTCCTTTTGATCTTGGTAACAGATGATCGAATGTAAGCTCCTCACCGCTCCCACAATATTGACATGAAAACTTATCACGAAGAAAAACATTAAATCTCGTGAAACTTGGTTTTGATTGAGGTACTATATAATCTTTTAAAGCTATTACACTGGGTAATTGCATATTAAAAGATGGACTTCTCACTACTCTATCATAATTACTAACAATTATAACTCTGTCTAAAAATACTGATTTAACAGTATCTTGCCATGACCATAAAGATAAAGGATAATAGCTTAATGGTCTATAATCTGCGTTCAAAACTAATGCTGGACATTTTTCAAGTGAAACATCTTGTTCAAGAAAATTATTCATAAGTTAATTTTAGCGTAAATAAAAAATTATTTCAATGTTTAGCATTTATTAAATTTTTTTGAGATATAATTTAATGCTATACTAGATGCTTCGATAGGAATATGATGGTCGCAGTTTTGTAACAAATGAGTGTCAATTTCTATGTTATTTCTAATAAAAAAATCTTTTGCTTCTAGCATAAAATTAGGATGTACTACTTGATCTTGATCGCCATGAATTAATAAAATACTTGTTGTATTTTTTTTTCTTAATCTCAGGTTTTCTTGATGAATAATTTTTCCCGAAAAACCAACAATACAATTATATTTTTCTTCAGATATTAAACCTAAATTTATTGACATCATACAGCCTTGACTAAAGCCTGATAAACAAATCATATTATTTTTTAAATTAAACTCTTGCTTAACTTCATTAATAAACTGATTCAATTTTTTTTCAGCTTTAATAGATTGCTCTAAAATATATTCTGGGTCATCATTTGTTAGATCAAACCACTGATAACCTGATGGATTTATTGAACAATTCTCATGGCCATCTGGACAAATAAATACTGTATTTGGTAAATGTCTTTTCCAATTCATTGATAACATACTTATATCTTTTCCATCTCCACCATAACCATGAAGTAAAATAATTGCATTTTTAACTTCTGTATTGTTTTCAGGTCTTATTATTGTTGAGTTTAGGCAAAATGTCATACTGTGTTATTTATGTTTTTTTATTTTTAAAACAACCTACAATACATTTATGATTTCTGGAATATTAGTAAAAATAATTTCTATAATTTTATTAATTTCTGTTGGATTGGTTCTTATATTAGGAATAGGGACTTTATTCAAAGGAGGAGAAACTAGTAAAAAATATTCTAACAGATTGATGCAATTAAGAGTTTTATTACAGTTTATTGCTATAGTTGCCTTAGTAAGTTTTGCTTATTTTTTTAAAGATTAATTGTAATAGCTCAACCATTCTATAAATTTTTTATCTTTAAAATCTGTTGATCCGACTATTCTTGCAAATTCCAAACCATCTTTATTAATCAAAATTGATGTTGGAATACCCCTCAACTTAAATTTTTTAGCTAAAGTCGATGGTGAGTCAAAATAAAAGTTTAAATTTTGTATTCCTGTTTCTGAATAAAAACTTAAAATTTTATCAATATCATCTTTGCCCACATTTATTGGAAATATTTTTAAGTTATCTAAATTTCCATTAACTTGTAATATATCTAGAGAAGGCATTTCTTCTTTACAAGGAGCACACCAAGACGCCCAAAAATTCAGTATAATTAAATTCCCATGATATTCTTTCAAATTAAGTTGTTTCTTTTGTGGATCAAGAAATGTTAAATCGTCATACTTTTTTAACTCTTTATGAATTACTAGATTTTTAATACCTGTTGCCTCATCGGCAAAAGAATTAGACAATAAAAAAATAAATATTATTAAAAATCTCATATTAAATAGGTATAGTTAATTATCATGACAAAAAATAAAAACAACCAGGCAATATGGGGTACCAGAATTAAAAATAGAACTTCCTCGCATTTTCAAAAAGTTGGAAATTCAATAGATATTGATAAAAGACTTTACAAAGAAGATATTGTTGGCTCGATTGCTCATGTAGAAATGTTATTTAAACAAAAAATAATATCTTTTAAAATTAAAAATAAAATTATTTATGGTCTAAATAAAATAGAAAAAGAAATATCAAATAAAAAACTTGAATTTAATAAAAAATATGAGGATATTCACATGAATATTGAAAAAAGACTTTTTCAAATTATTGGAGAAGAAGCTGGATATATTCACACTGCTAGATCAAGAAATGATCAAGTAATAACTGATTTAAAAATTTGGATCAAATCCTCAACTAAGTATATCAATATTGTATTAGATAAAGTTATAAGTAGCACACTGAAATTGGCTGAAAAAAATATAGATACTATTATGCCAGGTTTCACACATCTTAAAAATGCACAAGCGATTTCATTTGCTCATTATTTAATGGCTTATGTTGAGATGTTTAATAGAGATAAAAAAAGATTCATAAATAATTTAGATAACTTAGATGAGAGCCCACTTGGTGTTGCTGCATTAACAGGAACGTCTTTTAGTATTGATAGACATTATACAGCTAGAAAACTTGGTTTTAAAAAACCTACCAATAATTCGGTTGATACAGTTTCTGACAGAGATTTTGTCTTAGATTTTTTATATAGTGTATCTGTATGTTCTATGCACATTTCTAGAATTGCGGAAGAATTAATAATCTGGAATTCAGATGCTTTTAACTTAATAAATCTATCAGACAAAGTGGTCACTGGATCATCGATAATGCCTCAGAAGAAAAACCCTGACTTATTAGAATATCTAAGAGGAAAGTCTGGTAGCGCTTATGGTAATTTATTTTCTATGCTCACAATTTTAAAAGGATTACCTTTATCATATTTTAAAGACCTTCAAGATGATAAAGAAATAATTTTTAAATCTAATGATACTTTATTGGATTGTCTAAAAATATTTGATGAACTTCTTAAAAACCTCAATCCAAACAAGAAAGAAATGATTAAGCTTGCTAACACAGGATACATTACTGCAACAGATCTAGCTGATTATCTTGTGAAAAATTTTTCAATGCCATTCAGAAAAGCTTATCAAAAAACGGCTGCTATAGTCAATTTAGCTGAAAAAAAGAAAAAAAGATTAGATGAGTTGAGTATTGAGGATTTAAAAAAGATTGAACCAAAATTAACAAATGATGTTTTAAAAGTATTTGATTTAAGAAATTCGGTTGATAGCAAAAAATCTTATGGAGGAACGTCTTTTGAAAATATCAAAAAAATGATAATAAAATATAAAAAACAAAAATGATAAAAAAAATTATTTTAACATTATTATTGGGCTACATATTATTTGCTTGTGGAAAAAAAGGTGATCCTGAATATAAAGAAAGCGTAAAGAAAGTTAGAATACCAAATATAGTCATATCTAAAACTTAATGAAATATATCAATAAAAACCTTACTATTGAAAAAATAAGTGTTGAGGCAATTTCTAAAAGATTTGGAACGCCAGCTTATTGCTACTCATATGATCAACTAAGAAAAAATATTACTAATTTTAAAAAAAATTTTAGTTCACTTTCGCCATTAATATGTTTTGCTATTAAATCTAACACTAATCTAAATTTAATTAAGGAAATAAAAAAATTTGGATTAGGTGCTGATGTAGTATCAATGGGTGAGTTAATGCTAGCTATCAAAGCTGGTATTAATCCAAAAAAGATTGTTTTTTCAGGGGTGGGGAAAACATCAGCTGAAATAAGCTATGCGATTAATAAAAAAATATTATTAATAAATGCGGAGTCTCAAAGTGAAATAAAAGAAATAAATAGAATTGCTAAATTAAAAAATAAAAAAGTTCAAGTTGGTATTAGATTAAATCCAAATACAGATGCAAAAACTTTAAATCAAATTTCCACTGGTAGAAAAGAGAATAAATTTGGTGTAAACAGTAAAACTTTTCTTGAACTTGTAAATTATTGTAAAAATTCAAATAATATTATTTTAAAATGTCTTAGTGTCCATATTGGGAGTCAAATCTTAGATTACAAACCCTATGTAAAAATGCTTAAAGCAATTAACAAAACAATTAATAGAGCAAATTTTAAATTTGAATTTATCGATTTAGGTGGAGGTATGGGCATCTCTTATAATAATAATAAAAAACTTAATTATAAAAAATACAATATAGCTATTAAAAAATTCATTAAAAATCATAAATCAAAAATAATATTTGAACCAGGAAGATCTATAGTGGGAAATATAGGCATTCTTATTTCAAAGATTATTTATATAAAAAAAAGTGAGAAAAAAAACTTTGTAATTTTAGATGCAGCGATGAACGATTTAATGAGACCTGCATTATACGGTGCAATTCACAAAACTTTGCCCTCAATAAAAAATAGAAAAATTTCTAAAAAAACCTATGAACTTGTCGGTCCAATTTGTGAAAGTACTGATAAATTTTCAACTCTTCAAAAATTTCAAAATTTAAAAGAAAAAGATATTATAGTTATATGTGATGTGGGAGCATACGGAATGTCTTTAAGTTCAAACTATAACGTGCGGCCTAAACCAATAGAATTACTAATTAAAGGTTCAAAAATTAAAGTTATAAAAAAAAGACAAAATCATAGTGATTTAATTTAGCTTTCTATATAAATGACTAAAAATTATATTTTTTCAATTTTCTTTTTTACTGGAATAATCATTATTTCATTAATTTTTTTACCTTCATTTTTACTGCCTCAAAAAATTGTTATATTTGGTGGAAGATTAATGGGCCACTGGACAGGATTTTGTTTAAAATTTTTTTTATCTACTAAAATATTAATTAAAGGAACTGAAAATATCATAACGGAGGAAAAATTTTTTATAGCATCTTCACATCAATCAATGTTTGAAACTTTTTATTTACAAACAATTTTCAATTCTCCTATTTTCATACTTAAAAAAGAACTATTAAAAATTCCAGTTTTTGGGTGGTACTTAAGAAAAATAGGATCTATTTCAATCCAGAGGAATAAAATTACAAAAGATAACTTGGGTTTTTTCGATAATATTTCAAAAATAATTTGCAACTCAAAACGACCATTAATAATATTTCCTCAAGGTACAAGAGTTTTACCAGACGAAAGACCACCATTTAAAAAAGGGGCATCAAGAATTTATGAAGAATTGAGAATTGCCTGTCAACCAATAGCTATTAACTCTGGTTTTGTGTGGCCAAAAAAAGGTCAAAAAAAAAGCCATAAAACAATAACTATTTCAATTTTAAAGAAAATAGAATTTGGGCTTTCTAAAGACGAGTTTCTTAAAATATTAGAAAATAATATTTACAAAGAACTTAACTTGTTAAATTAACCCTTCATTGGCATTACTACAAATATACTATCAAAATCCCCAGGGTCTTTAATCAATGCGGGTGAACCGGTGTCATTAAAAAACATTTCAATTCTATCTCCATCAAGTTGTGAAGCTACATCTATTAAATATCTCGAATTGAAACTTATTTCTAAATCATGATCAAATTTTACATTTAATGTTTCTTTTCCATCTCCGCTATTTGTATTATTCACTGATAAATCCAATATATCTTTTGTTAAACTAAATTTAACACCATCTTTTTTATCAAGAGAAACAGAAGCAACTCTATCAACAGATCCTAAAAACAATTTTAAATCAATATCTAATTTTTTTTGATTATTTTTCGGTATAACTTGAATATAATTTGGAAATTTACCATCAATAAGTTTTGAGATTAAAATACTGTTACTTAATTCAAATTTAATTTTTGATTTTATATTTGATATTTTCACTTCACCATCATAATTATCCAAAAGTGAACAAAGTTGAAAAACTGTTTTTTTAGGTAAAATTATAGGTTCAAAATCTATTTTTTTGTCTAATCTTATTTTAGAAATTGACATTCTATGACTATCCGTTGCCACAGCCGTAAGATAATTTTTTTCATCTACATTTGTTTGATGAAAATAAATTCCACTTAAATAATGTCGAGTCTCATCATTTGATACAGAAAATTTACATTTATTTAGTAATTTCAAAAAATCTTTTGATTTAATAACAAATTCATTTTGATTAAAATTTTCATCAGTTAATGGAAATTCTGAAGCGTTAATACAGTTCAAATTAAAAATTGATTTTTCAGACTCTAAATGTAATTTATTTTGCTCGTTTAAAATCAAATTTATTTTTTTTCCAGATGAAAATTTTCTAACAATATCATACATGATAGAAGATGTAGTTGTAGTGTCTCCCTCCTCTAAAATTTCAACATTATTTATTTGATGTAAAAAAATTAAATCTAAATCTGTTGCTGTAATTGTTAATTTTGAGTTTTGAGCTTGTAACAAGATATTAGATAATATTGGAAGAGTGCTTCTTTTTTCAATAACTCCTTGGCAATAATTTAATGCTTGCTGTAAATCTTGTTGGTTAACGTTAAATTTCATTTTCTTTATTATTATACAATATTTGATTTTTCAGTTTATCAATATTTTCAACCATTAATGGATCTCTCTCCTTGAGCTTTTCAATTGTTTTAACTGAGTGGATGATTGTGGTATGGTCTCTATTTGAAAATTCACGTCCTATCTCTGGTAATGATTTAGATGTAAGAATTTTTGTTAAATATATTGCTGTTTGCCTTGGTCTCACTAAATATCTTGATCGCCTAGATGATAGCATCTCATTTTTACTAATTTTAAAAAATTTACAGACCAACGTCTGAATTAAATCGATAGTAACTTTGTTCTCATTTAAATTTAATAAATCCTTTAAGACTACTTTTGTTTCTGCCAAGCTTGGCATTTTATTATAAATTCTTGAAAAAGATATTATTCTATTAATAGCTCCAACTAACTCTCTGATACTAGCTGATATTTCTAAGCTAATAAAATCTTGTATCTCTTTTGAGATTTTGATTTGATCTGGATATAATCTATTAAGTTCATTAGATTTATTTTCGACAATTTTCTTTCTTAGTTCAATATCTGGTTTTTGAATATCAACCACTAATCCTCCAGAAAATCTAGATTTTATTCTTTCTTGAATCCTCGATAATTTATTGGGCGCTCTATCAGCAGATAAAATAATTTGTGAACCTTTATCTAATAATGCATTAAATGTATGAAAAAACTCCTCTTGCATTGCCTCTTTACCATTCATAAATTGAATGTCATCGATTAAAAGAACATCAGTGTTTCTGAAATATTCCTTAAATTTGACCATTTCATTAGACTTTATAGACCTAACAAACTGATACATAAATCTTTCAGCTGAAATAAACATTACCTTGTTATTTTTTTTTAATTCAAGTCCGATTGCATTTAACAAATGTGTTTTTCCCATTCCAACACCTCCATATATATATAATGGATTATAATGTGAAATATTTTCTGATACCTTCATTGATGCTTCAAAAGCAAGTTTATTGCTTGAGCTTGTTATAAAATTATCAAGTCTCTTATTTGGATCTATTCTATTATACTGAAGGTATGAGTCTTTAATAAATGAAATATTTTCATTTGTTTTAGAGGTATTTGAAAGTTCATTAATTTCGTTTATATTTTTTTTATTTTCAATTATTTTAAATTCAATTCTGATTATATCTTTTTTATAACCCTTAACTATTTTTAAAATTTGATCTAAATATCTTGAAGTGATCCAATCACGAATAAATCTTGTTGGCACAGATAGAAGAAGGTAATTATTAAATTCTTCTACAAAATTAATTTTTTTCAACCAACTTTCATAAATATCAGAACCAAGTTTATTCTTCATTTCAACTTGAACTAAACTCCAATCAAATTTTTCAACACTAAGATTTTTTAAATTATTGTTTGTAAACGAATTAGTCATAAGTTATGGGGAAAGTTTAGTTAGAACTATAATATAGTTATTGCAACAAATAATTTCTGAAAAATAAAAAAAAATAAAATCTAAGATTGAAAATATTTTAACAATTTTAAATTTTTTGTTTGACAGCTATTCAGTTTGATTTTTTTCAAAATAAAATTTGAGATTGAAAACAAAAAAAATATTTTTTTACTAAATCTAAATATTGTGTTCATTTAATTTATTATGATACATCATGTGGCTTATGCAGGTTGTATAAATCAAACAACCTATAGTATAAAAAATTACAGGGTAGATATTTTTTTTGTTATCCTAGAAATGTTCCTTGAGGCATTTTGTTTTTTAATAATTCCAGACTTTGCAATCTTCATTAACTCTGAATTCAACTTGGGTAAGAATTTTAAAGCCTCTGTTTTTTTTTTGCTTTCAATTAATATATTCATCTTTTTTAAAGCATTTTTGTATCTGCTTTTTCGCGCTTTATTTACTACTGTTTGACTAGATATTCTTCTAATTCTTTTAATTGCTGATTTTGTATTAGCCATATGCGAGGGGGTATAGCTCGAGAATTAATATTGGTCAATGAAATAATTAATTATTTTTGGCAGGTATTACAAAAAAAAGTGGATCTATTAGAAATAACTTTTTTCAAAATTGTTCCTCTACATTTAGTTCTTTTACAATTTAAACCCTCTCTTAAATAAACTTTAAAATCTTTTTGAAAGCTACCTTCATTACCTAAAATATTCTTAAAATCTCTAATACTAGATCCGCCCTTTTCAATTGCATCATTAAGTACTTTCCTTGAATTATTAACTATATTTTTACAATCTTTTATTTTTAATAATCTAGCTTTTTTAATAGGGTTTATTTTACTCAAAAATAAAATTTCACTGGCATAAATATTTCCAATACCTGAGACAAAATTTTGATCTAATAAAAAATTTTTAATATTTTTTTTCTTTTCTTTTAAAAAATAAAGAAACATAACTTACGTTAAATTTTGAATTAAAAGGCTCTGGTCCTAAATGTTTAAATCTTTTTTTTAAAATGTTATTATTTTTAATTATTTGAAAAAAACCAAATCTTCTTGGATCATTATAAATAACCCTAAAATTTTTGAAAACTATTTCCACATGGTTATGTTTTTTTGGTAATTTTGGTGCGTTATAAAAACTGGTATTTGTTATTGTATTTTTTTGATTATTCTCAATCAGGTGTACTGTCCCTGACATGCCGAGATGTAACAGGCAATATTCACCACTAGAAAGACGGAAAATTAAATATTTTGAAAATCTTTTTATTTTAGAAATCTTTTTATTTTCTAAAAAACTTGCAAAGTTTAAAGGGATTTTGAACCTTAGGTTCCTATTTCTAATAATTACTTTTTTTACTTTTTTCTTGCTAATTTTTTTATGTAGCGACTGTCTTACTATTTCTACTTCTGGTAATTCTGGCATTTAATACTATATTCAAGTTATATTTTATTTTATGCAACAATATTTACAAAATAAAAAAGGTTTAGTCCAAAATGTTTTTGATCAAGTTTATGATCAATATGATTTAATGAATGACTTTATGTCACTTGGTATTCATCGATTATGGAAAAAAAATTTGTTAAACATGATGAATCCATCACCCAAACATAAGTTAATTGATGTGGCGTGTGGCACTGGTGATATAGCAAAACTTTTCTTAAATAATGTAAATAAGTACTCTAGCATAACTTGTGTTGATCCAAACAAGGGAATGATAAGAAAAGGCAAAGAAAAATTACAAAGATATAATAGTTTAAATTGGGTTGTTTCACCTGCTGAAAAGCTTCCTTTGCCTGATAATTTTTATGATTTATATACAATTAGTTTTGGTTTACGAAACACAAAAAATTTGAATAAAGCTCTCTCAGAGGCTTATAGAGTACTAAAACCAGGTGGTCGTTATTTGTGTTTGGAGTTTTCAAAAATACAAAATTCTAATCTTAATTTTATATATAAAAATTACTCAAAACTCATACCTGCGATTGGTAAATTAATTGTTGGTAAAAGTGAACCTTACGAATATCTGATTAAAAGTATTGAAAACTTTTTAAATCAAGAAGAACTCGTCGAATTAATGAAAAAGAATAATTTTAAAAAATGTACTTATAGAAATTTATCAGGTGGTATAGTCTCTATACACAGTGGTTGGAAAATTTAATGATGAAAAAATTATTTACTTTATTTAAATTAGGAAGAAAAGTAGCGCAATCAGATATATTAAATATCACCTCAAAATTTCAGAAACCACCTTTGTCTGTGAAAATTTTATTTAAAATTCTATCCTTTTCTTTTTTTCCAAAACAACAAATAGATATTGATAAAGATGAAGGTGAGCGATTATCTAGCACGTTAGAGTCTATGGGAACTACCTTTATAAAACTAGGTCAATTTTTAGCTACAAGGCCAGATATAATTGGTGAAGAACTTTCCAAAAAACTTGAAAATCTCCAAGATAAATTACCGCCATTTTCATTACTTCAAGCTAAAGAAATTATAAAAAATGATTTAGGTAGTGATACTTATGATTCTATTTTAAATCTTAGTGACCCAGTGGCGGCAGCATCTATAGCTCAAGTGCATAAAGCACAAATTAACGATAATGGAACAATTAAAGATGTTGCAATCAAGATTTTACGGCCAGATATTAAAAAAATATTTAATGAAGAAATAGAAGCTATGATGCTTTTTGCTTTTTTGATTGAGTCTTTTATTAAAAAAACAAAAAGGCTTAAATTAGTTGAGGTAGTATTTTTATTGAAAGAAATTACAAACCTTGAAATGGACCTAAGGTTTGAAGCTGCAGCTGCCAATGAGTACTCAGAGAATACTAAGAATGATGTAGGTTTTAGAGTACCTCAAATTTATTGGAATTTTACAAGTGAAAATGTAATGACGCTAGATTGGATTGATGGAGTTTCTATAAGAGAAACTGAAGAATTAAAGAGAAGAAATCTAAACACTGAAAAAATTGCAGAAGATATTATTCAAAATTTTTTACGACATGCTGTAAGAGATGGTTTTTTTCATGCTGACATGCACCAAGGTAATATTTTCATAGATAATGACGGACATATTGTACCAATAGATTTTGGAATAATGGGAAGACTTGACAAAATGAGTAAAAGATTTTTAGCTGAAATATTATTTGGTTTTATTCAAAGAGACTATTTAAAAGTAGCAGAGGTACATTTAATTGCAGGGTTGGTTCCCAAGAATGTTCCAATTAATGATCTTGCTCAAGCATTAAGATCAATTGGTGAACCCATTTTTGGACAGGCTGTTAAAGATATTTCGGGTGGAAAATTATTAAAGCAGCTATTTGATGTTACTGAAAAATTTAACATGCAGACACAACCCCAATTACTTATGCTGCAAAAAACAATGGTAGTCGTTGAAGGAGTGGCAAGAAAATTAAATCCTAACACAAATATTTGGACAACATCAAAGCCTGTACTTGAAAATTGGTTAAAAGAAACAAAAAATCCAATGACAACAATAAATGAAACACTTCAAAATACAACTGAAGTAATTAAGAGATTGCCAGAATTTCCTGAGATTATGGATAAAGCTAATCAAGCACTCAGTTTTTTAGCTAGCGGACAAATTCCCCAAAACTCTAATTCTTATACAGCTTTAAACACTAAAAAAATGGAAATGACTACTTTTAGAAATCAATCTATTATTGGATTATTAGTCCTTGTAATTTTAGGACTATTGGTATTTTAATTCAGCCAATGAAAGATTTAACAAATAAAAAAATTTTATTTATAATTTGTGGTGGAGTTTCTGCTTATAAAAGCCTCGAAACAATAAGACTTTTTAAAAAAAATAATGCAGAAATTAAAACAATCTTAACTCAAAGTGCCAAAGAATTTGTAACACCTTTATCCGTTGCTTCTTTATCCCAAGGCAAAGTTTACGATGATCTTTTTAGTTTAGAAAATGAAACAGAAATGGATCATATTTCATTGTCACGATGGGCGGACTTAATAGTTATTGCGCCAGCAACTGCAAATACTATTTCTAAACTTAGTCAAGGTTCATCTGAAGATTTAGCCTCTACTGTGATACTCGCTTCAAATAAACAAATATTTCTAGCTCCAGCGATGAATGTAAGAATGTGGGAACACCAATCAACAAAGAGTAATCTAGAAAAACTCAAAGATTATGGATATAAAATTATTGGCCCATTGATTGGGGATATGGCATGTGGTGAATATGGTGAAGGAAAAATGTCAGATCCTTCAGAAATCTATAATGAAGTTAAAAATTTTTTACATAATAAGATTAGAAATAATAAGTTTAAAGCATTAGTGACTGCAGGTCCTACAAAAGAATATATTGATCCAGTAAGATTCATAACAAATAAATCAAGTGGTAAACAGGGTTATGAGATAGCTAAGTCATTGTCTAAAAGAGGTTTTGAGACGACTCTTATATCTGGACCAACTAATTTGAATATTAGTGCTGATGTAAATTTGATTAAAGTTGAAACTGCTGAAGAAATGCTAAAAGCTACTCAAAAAAGTTTACCAACCGACGTAGCAATTTTTTCAGCTGCTGTATCAGATTTTAAAGTAAAGAATAAAAGTAGAAATAAAATAAAGAAACAAGATAATTTAATTATTAATCTGGAAAAAAATATCGATATTTTAAATTATGTTTCAAATCATAATTCTATGAGACCAAAATTAGTTATAGGTTTTGCTGCTGAAACAGATGAAATAGATAAAAATGCAACTTCAAAACTTGCAGATAAGAACTGTGATTGGATTATAGCTAATGATGTATCTAAAAAAAATAGCGGATTTGACTCTAATTACAATGAAGTTACCATTCACTATAAAGATATTAAAAGTAAGAAAGAAAAAATCTTACTAAAGAAAAAGTCAGAAATATCAGAAGAGATAGTAGATAGAATTGTTAATCAAATTAATTGATGGTTAAAGTACTAATAAGAAAATTAGATCCAGCCGTAAAATTACCTGAATATAAAACTTATGGTGCTTCTGGAATGGATATTATAGCTTTTATAAAAAAACCAATCAGTTTAAAACCAAAAATGTCCTCTATAATACCTACCGGTCTCTCAGTTGCTTTTTCTAAAAATTATGAAATTCAAATTAGACCACGATCAGGACTTGCAGCGAAAAATAATATTACTATTTTGAATACACCTGGGACTATAGATAGTGATTATCGAGGAGAAATAAAAGTTATTATATATAATCATGGAAAAGAGGAATTTATTATAAATAATGGTGATCGCATCGCACAAATGATCTTGTCTCCAGTTTTGAAAATAGAATTAGAAGAAACTAACGGTGATTTGCCTGAGACAATAAGGGGAGAAGGAGGATTTGGCTCAACAGGTAAATGAACTCAAAGTTAAATAAAAATCAAATTGAGAGATTTTCTCGACAAATTATTCTTAAAAATATTGGTCCTTTGGGACAAAAAAAGATTATGCAATCAAAGGTATTAATAATTGGTATGGGAGGCCTAGGGTGCCCAGTTGCAGAATTTTTAACAAGAGCGGGTATCGGTCTTTTAGG
The DNA here is from genome assembly GCA_902554765.1 of uncultured Pelagibacteraceae bacterium. Classification (GTDB taxonomy): domain Bacteria; phylum Pseudomonadota; class Alphaproteobacteria; order Pelagibacterales; family Pelagibacteraceae; genus Pelagibacter. The sequence goes on from CACDPY010000005.1 coordinate 53,602, forward strand.
AATTGTAGATTATGACTTTGTTGATTTGTCGAATATTCATCGTCAAAGTCTATATGATAGCAGTGATATTAAAGAATCTAAAGTTAATGCGGCTCAAAAAAAATTAAAGAAGATTAATTCAAAAACAAAAGTTAATTGTTACAAAATAAAACTCAATAAAAACAATTATCATAAAATTATTAAAAATTATGATTATATCGTAGATGGTTCAGATAATTTTAAAACTAAATTTTTAATAAATGATTTTTGTAAAATATCAAAAAAATTCTTAGTTACTGGGGCTATAAGTAAGTTTGATGGACATATTTTTACATTTGATTTTAAAAATGAGAAAACGCCTTGTATAAGAAGTTTTTTTCAAGAGAAAGAAATTTCAGATAATATGTTAAATTGTGAATATGAAGGTGTTTTGGGAACAGTTGCAGGTATTATTGGCACTATTCAAGCTAATGAAGTTTTAAAAAAGATTTTGAAAATTGGTAAAAGTTTAAATGG
>CACDPY010000006.1 GCA_902554765.1 uncultured Pelagibacteraceae bacterium
GATCAAAAACTTTATTTAGAAGAATCCCAATTTTTTTTGGTTTCCTTGTAGAATTTTTTTTTAATTTTGATTTTCTTGGCATTTTTATATTTCTTAATTTCAGCAAAATTTTTAAATTTACTCAAGATGTTTTTGGGAATTTTTATAGCGAACTGGTTATTTTGAGTTTCAACCTAGAAGTGATTTTCTTATTATTAAAAAATAAATTACTTAGTTTCATCTTTGATAGGTTCATCAATAGGTTCTGTAGTTGGATTTAACTCTATTCCAGCTGGCGTAATTGTCTGTGGCATTGCAACAAACTGAGAGTCAGGATTATCCACCGTTTGTCTTACTCTCATTCTATAAATACCGAACATTCCTATTATTGAGTGAAAGAAAAATAAAAATACAAAAAATCCATTAGAACCAACAATATCCATAAAAACAGAGCATAAAAATGGACCGCTCATTGCTCCTAAACCAAAAACAAATTGTAGACCTGCACCAGCTGCAACAAATTTTTCTTTTGGAATATAATCATTTGTGTGAGCTAAAATCAGAGAAAACATTGGTAAGCTACAAAAAGAAAAAAGAATTAAAAAAATATAAAACCAAGTTTTGCTAGTAGCAAGTCCCCCAGGTAAATACATTTGTCTTGAAACAAAAATTGCTAATAAGGCAAATATAGCAGCTCCAAATGTTGAAAAAACAATAACTTTTCTTCTGTCATACATGTCTGATATTTTTCCAACAGGAAATTGAGAGACTGCACCTGAAACTGCTAAAAGAAAAGTAACAATAGATATTTCCAGAATAGTAAAATTCATTGATGTTGCATAAACTGCCAACAAAGTAAACAAAGCTGATTGAATCGTACCATAAAAAAAAGAACTAACCATTCCAAAAGGTGATGCCTCATAAAGATCTTTTAAAGTCATTGCCTTAATTCTTTTGAAAGTAGGTGGTTTTTTTTTGGTCAATAAAATAGGAATAAGTGCTGCAGATGTTATAACTGAAACTAAAATAAATGGTTGAAAGTTTTCTGGGCTACTAAAATTAAGTAAAAACATACCTACACCCATGGCCCCATATAATATAACCATATAAATTGATAGAACACTTCCTCTATTTTTATTGCTTGATCTGTCATTTAACCAACTTTCTGCAACAGTATAAATACAAACCATGCTTATTCCTGTTAATACTCTTAATAAAAACCAAATAAGAGGATTAATCAAAATCGAATGCATTAAAATAACTAACGAAGCTAAAGATGCAAAAGCTGCAAAAACTCTTATATGACCAACTCTAGAAATAATATTTGGAATAGTTGCTGCACCTATAAAATATCCCACAAAGTATCCGGACATCATAAATCCAGTAGCTGTTAAACTAAATTCTTCTTGAACAGCTCTTACCCCAAGAAGAGACCCTTGAAAACCATATGCCATCATAAGGAATCCCATCCCCAAAAATAGTGCCCAAGAATTTTTTAAAACTTTATTCATAAAACAATCGTAACTATTCGCGATGTATTATCAAATCAAGTCTTAATTGTGACGAGCTTAAGAATTTCTTAACTTTAAAAATGAGTGGATTGCAATGGTAATAATGATAACTACACCACCTTGTAAGGTCTCAATAGTTGGTTGCTCCTTAATTATTAGCCAAACCCAGATTGGACCTATAATTGTCTCCAATAAGAAAAAGAGATTGACTTCAGCCGCAGGTATGAATCTTGGAGCTATAGTTACTAACACAAAAGGTATTGCAACACACAAAATACACATTAGCGGAACTATAATTATATCATGGTCAACAAGCGCAAAGCTTTCAATAAAAAATAACGCAAAAGCTGCTACAAATAATTTTCCCACTACAGCAGCAGGAACTAAATTTTTTGTTTTAGCGGATCTAATTGTTACAGCACCCACAGCTAAACCCACTGCAGTAACAAATCCCAATACATCCCCATAAAAATTACCTAACTTAAAAGAATCTGCAAATATATAAACTATAGCTAAAAATGTAATTATTATTGAAACCCAAGTTTTTTTGTCAGGTGGTTCTCTTAAAAAGATTGCACCTAAAATAGCTGACAACATAGGAGCTGTTGCTATCATTACAAGAGTATTTGCTACATTCGTATTTTGAATTGAAACTACAAATGTAATATTTGTTATACTGAAAGTACTTATATAAATAAGTCCATGATGACCACTTGTAAAAAGTATTTTAAAAAAATTTAATTTATAAATGATCAACATTACAATCAAAACTGATAAAAAAGGTATAACCCCTCTGTAAAAAACTAAACCCCATGTATCGACATCTGAAAGTCTTATAAATAAAGAGTCAGGAGTAATAAACATCACCGCAACAAAAGCTAATAATGAACCTTTTTGTTGATCTGATAAATTATTCATACCTTAAGCTCTTTCCAAAATATTTTAGCAAGATTTATATTTGATAAATCATATAAAGTTTTTAATCCAGTAGGGGATGTTACATTAATATCACCATTAAGTTTTTGATCTATAAAATCAATTCCAGCAAAAAAAATTTGCTCTTTTTTTAAATCTCTAGCAACAAATCTAGAAATCTTTTTTTCTATTTTTGATAATTTGATGTTAATTGGCCTAGCTCCTTTGCTCATATTACTTAAAAATGATCCTTTTTTAGGAATTCTGGAGATCGCACCAACAATTTTGCCATTTATCAAGAAAACTCTCTTATCACCTTTACTAATTTTTGATAAATATTTTTGACACATAATAAAATTATGTTTTTCAATAAATTTTTTAATAAATCTAAGATTAAATTTGGTTAATAAGTGAATATTATTTCCACTATAGCTATGAATAGGCTTAATTATAACTTTCTTTTGTATTTTAAAAAATTTTTTTATTTCATTTATATTTTGAGAAAAAATAGTTGCAGGCATAAATTTTTGATATTTAGCTGAATAAAGTTTTTCAGAAATATTTCTTATCGACGTAGGATCGTTAATAATTTTTACCTTATCTTTAATAGTATCTAATATAAAAGTAGTAGAAATATATTCGAGATTAAATGGAGGATCTTGTCTAATAAGAATGAATTTACATTTAGTAAGATCTAACTTTTGTTTTTTAAAAATTTCAAAATATTTTTTTTTATCATAATTGAATTTAATAAAAGATCCCTCAGCAATAACTTTAGAATTCACTATAGATAAATTTTTTGGATTATAATAAAATATTCTATATTTCTTTTTTTGAATTTCATTAGCTAAAAAAATACTTGTATCTGTAGCAAGTTTTAGTTTGGAGATTTGATTTCCTTGAATTGCAACAATTTTATTTGTCATATAATTCACTTAAATCTTCATTTTTAGAAAATTTATTTATCATTTGATCGGCGTTTGTGAATTTATTATCAATAACTTTTTGTAAATGATTTAAGAACAAGGTTTCATTCTTTTTACTTCTATTGACTATGCCTCTATTCTCTAAACCTTTTCTTGATAGATTTAATAAAGTAGAGGACCAATAAAGAAGATCTTTTCCCATTAATTGAGTATTAAACCCCTTCTCAGGAGCTTCAATATAAGCATTTATAATTTTATCCTTATCCCATTGAGAAATTAATTCATAAACTTCATCAAGATTCCCATAAAGCATACCAACATTAAAAGCAGGACCAGCACACAAACAATCCCACCCACAAGTATCCATTGACCTAAGTTCTATATATTTTTTCAATCTATTTTCTGTAAAGATTGTGCTTAAGTGAATTGATAAATCCTCCTCGTTAGGTAATCGTTTTCCAACTTCGACAATTTTCCCATCCATAAAGTCCTTAAAAATATATTTATGCCCAGAAATATAGCTTTCTTTATCTTTAATAAATAATATTGGAAAATTTATTATAAAATCGGCATACTTTTCAAAATCTATTTCATCTAAAAATAATTTTGGAAGTCCACCTCTAGAAGTACTTTGCCATACTTTTGAGCGGTAAGATAAATATTTACTTTTTTTCTTTTCAACAATTGAAGAATTTGCAAATAAAGCAATGGAAATAGGAACTATTGAATTAGCAATTTTAAATTTTTTGATAAAATCTTTTTCAGAATTATAATCGATATTTAATTGTGTTCCACAAGTTCGATACATCATATCTAAACTTAATTCACCATCGAGTGGCATATCATTAGTCATAAGTTTGTATCTTTTTTTAGGATTATTGGGAATTTCAGACAGTTGTGATATTGGATCAAATCCAGCACTAACTATACTTAAATTTAATTTTTTTGTGACTTGTTTTAATTCAAACAAATAATCATGAGATTCAGCACAAGCCTCATGAAGATTGTTAAGTTTTTCCCCTGAAAGCTCTATTTGATTTCCTGGTTCAAGAGTAATATTTTTTCCACCTTTATTTAATCCGATTATATTTTTTTCCTCGAAAATTGGATTCCAACCAAATTCTAATAAGGTAGCAAACATTTCTTTTATCTTTGAATAATCTATCCTTTTATTGTTTTTATTATCAAATAAAAATTTTTCATGCTCAATTCCTATTTTAAAATCCTTGGATTGTTTAATTCCTGAGTTGAAATATTCTATTATTTGATCTTTTGTATTTATCATTAATAACTAAATAACTATATTCTAAAGTAAGGAATAAGGCTTCCTTGAAAAAATTTTTTTTACAATTGGTTTAAAAAAATCTAAAGAGAAAGATTTATAATTTGGATCAAATGAGTTTTGATCATATTTCTCACAGAAATCTACAGTATCTTTATAGTATTTATGACCTTTATATTTATCTCTTTTGTTTTTATCTCCACCCAAATGATGAGCATAATAAAACATTTGAAATTCTCCATGTTTTTCTATTATCCAGTGAGTTTTTTCTGTTACATAAGGTTTTAAAATTGCAGCTGCATACTCTGAATGATTCATTGGAGCCAATTCATCCCCAATATCATGAAGTAAAGCAGCTACGACCATTTCTTCACTTTCACCATTTTTATATGCTCTTGTTGCACTTTGTAGAGAATGTTCTAATCTTGAAACCTGATAACCCTCAAGTGTTTCAGTAAGTCCAGACATAAACTTCATTAATCTATCTGCAGTTTTATTCGCAAAATCTTTTTCATGTTTGTCTAAAAAAAGATAATCTTCTTTAGTTCCATTTTTCATTTCTGTAAAACTAACTTTTTTCATAATCTAATTATTTGATGCAGTGCTTAGTAAAGATAGCTGAGTTACCTTATTGTCCCCGAGTTCATCAATTGGTTTTACTGGATAATCACCTGTAAAATAATGGTCTGTTAATTGTGGATAATTTTTATTTCTTTTTTCAAAACCAATTGCCCTATACATGCCTTCTAAAGATAAAAATCTTAAAGATTTAGCACCAATATATTCACATATTTCATCGTTAGTTTTATTTGCAGCAAGAAGCTCTTTTTTTGTTGGCGTATCTACACCATAAAAATCAGGAAATTTAATTTCAGGACAAGCAATTTTAACATGTACTTCAGCAGCACCAGCATCATATAGCATTTTTACAATTTTATGAGATGTTGTACCTCTGACTAAGGAGTCATCTATCAAAATTATTTTTTTCCCTTTGATAGTTGATTTATTTGCATTCAATTTTAATTTTACTCCTAAACTTCTTATTTTTTGACTTGGCTCTATAAATGTTCTTCCAACATAATGGTTTCGAATAAGACCCAATTCAAAATTTTTTCCTAAATGTTGTGCAAAACCAAGAGCTGCTGCATTACCAGAATCTGGAACAGGAACAATAATATCAGCATCAATATCATTTTCTTTAGCTAACTCAGCTCCCAAATTTTTTCTATGCTCATAGGCAGTTTTACCATCTAAAATACTATCTGGTCTTGCAAAATAAATATATTCAAAGACACATGGCCTTACTTTTTTTGGAGGGAAAGGTTTTATACTTTTTAATTCGTTATTTTCAATCAAAACAATTTCACCATTTTCTACTTCTCTTACAAATTTCGCATCAATAATATCTAACGCACATGTTTCTGACGCTAGTACATAACTGTTTTTTAATTTTCCTATTATTAACGGTCTAATACCAAATGGATCTCTAACTCCAATTAAGGATGTTTGAGTAAGCATTACCAAAGCATATCCACCTTGTATTTGAAAAATAGCATCAACAACTTTGTCTATTGTTTTTAACCTTTTTGATTTTGCAATTAATTGGACAATTGTCTCAGTGTCAGAAGTTGTATAAAAAATTGCTCCATCTTCAACTAACTTGTTTCTCAAAGAAATAGAATTTGTAAGATTTCCATTATGAGCAACTCCAATACCTCCAGCATTGGTATCTGCAAAAAAAGGCTGAATATTTCTTAAAGTATTTTCACCCGTGGTACTATATCTATTATGACCGATTGCATAATCACCTTGTAAATTTTTAAGAACCTTTTCTTTATTAAAATTATCACCAACTAAACCAAATCTTTTTTCTGAAAAATATTGCTTACCATCAAAAGTAACTATTCCACAACCTTCTTGACCACGATGCTGAAGTGCATGAAGTCCAAGCGCAGTTAAAGCAGAAGCATCTTTAGCATTACTAATACCAAATATACCACATTCCTCCTTGAACTTATGATCAAAGATCTTCGATTTTTTCTTTAGAATCTTGATATGTTTTTTCATTCGGAAATTCTTTTAATAAATAATTACTACCTTTTTTCAAATATGGGAAGGTATATGATTTGTCTAAATTTATTGGCCATTTGTCATAATTATACACAATATGTATTCCCGAAAAAATACATACAGCAATAATATAGGCTCTAACAAATCCAAAAAAGAATCCAAAAACAGTATCTAAACTGCCAATACCACTGTAACTAATAGCTCTTCCTATCCCCTTATTGATCATTAATATTAAAAAAATTACAATAATAAATATCATCACTCCAAGTCCAACATCAAGCACATACTCACTGTCAATTATATCTTTAAAATAAGGTTTTGCTTTTGGAAAAATTAACAATGTAATTACATATGCTAACAACCATTTTGACATTGATAAAAGACTTAAAACAAAACCTTTTTTATAACATTTAATTAATGAAAATAAGGTTATTAATAAATAGGTAAGATCAATAAGTGAAATTGAATTGTAAAAATCTTTAAAGGCATCCAACATTCAATTATTTTTCAAATGGCTTAATCATTAATATTAATGTAGGCAATAGTGTCAAAACTGAAATCATAGCCAATAACATTGCAAGACCTGTAAACATACCAAAATAAATTGTAGGTATAAATTTTGATAAAATCAAAATTGAAAAACCAAAAACAATTGTGATAGATGTGTTTAAAATTGCTCTACCAACAGAAGAATGACATGCCTCTAAAGTTTGATGATAGTCATTTAAATTTTTAAACTCTTCTTTAAACCTGTAGATATAATGAATACTATTGTCCACAGCAATACCAATCGTGATTGCTGCAATCGTAATAGTCATCATATCCAAGGGAATTCCAAGTAGACCAATAATTCCTAATATAAAAAAGGCTGCAATAAAGTTTGGGACTACACCAATTAATGATAATTTAACGTTCTTAAATAAAATTAAAAACATTGTAAAAATACCCACCATAACAAGTCCCAAGGTAAGAATTTGTGATTTAAATAAACTTTGTAATAGATTGTTAAATAAAATTAAAACACCTGCAAGTTTAAATTCATTTTCTTTTAAACCAATCTTATTTTTAAGATCATAATTTATCTTTTTAATTAAGTCATTTCTTCTTAAATTTTCTTGAGAGTCTATTATTCTTAAATTAATACGAGCCTCATTATCTTTTATTGAAATATAGGGATCAATAATTTCAGTCTTTATGTTTTTAGGAATTTTGGAGTAAAGAACTCCCATTTCTAAAGTTCCTAAGGGTTTATTATTATTTAATAATGTGGCAACATCAATTATTGAAGAAAATGATATTACCTTTCCAACTTGTGGCAAGCTATCAAGATAATTATGAACATTGGCAATTTTATTAATTTTATCTTTTGTAAACCAATATTTCTCATCATTTTTACCATCGTCATCTCCCCAATCCTCAAAGTCATCATCTTTTTCTTCTTCACTATTTCCTTTTTCTTTGTCAGGAAATTTTAGAATAACCTCAAGAGGAGTAGTTCCTCCTAATTTTTCATCTATAAGTTTCATTCCTTTATAGATTTCAGTTTTTTTTGCTAAAGTAATTTATAAAACTATTCTCAACTTCAAGTCGGCTTATTCCTATTAAACTCAAAATAATTATTAACCCTGTTATAAAATAAATTGTTTTTTGATAATTTTGAGAAATTTTGGCAAAAAAATAAGTTATCTTAGACTCTCCATATTTATTCAAAGAAATATTTTCTTTTGGAACAAAGTTTATGAGAGTAGGTAATAAAGTAAAAGTAATGATAAATGAAGTTATTAAACCTAAAGTCATCATCCAACCAAAATCAATAATTGGTTTAATTTCACTAAATATTAATGATAAGAAAGCTATTATCGTAGTTATCACTGTATACAAAATTGGCCAAAACATTTTACTTGTAGTTAGATTGATTAATTCATAAATATTTTTATCAAGGTATTTTTCTTTAAGTTGTAAAAAACGGGTACTCATATGAATGTTCATTGCCATTGTTAAAATTAACATCAACGCTATAAAGTTTGATGAAATTACAGTCACTTTCCAATTTAACAATCCAAGGATCCCAGTCATTATAATTACTGAAAAAAAACAGCTACTTATTGGTACAATTATCCAAATCAATTTTCTAAAAACAAACCACAAAGTAGCGATTATGAATAAAAGAACACCTAAACCAAATACAATAATATCACTTCTAATAAATGTCATCATATCGTCTGCAATCATGGGTATACCTCCAAGATGTATCTTTCCAACATCCTCATAGCTTTTGATCACCTCTCTGATTTCTAAAATATTATTATGATTTTGTTTTTTAATTTGATCTTTAAGTGTCTCAATTTCTTTAATTGATTTTTTTTCTAAATCTTCAAATAAGTCATTTTTTTTTATATTAACAATAATACCACTTGTATTTCCATCTTCACTTATTACAAAATTTCTAAAAACTGGACTACTTAAGATCTCTTTAAAACCTCTATCTCTATCCACATTCTCATCCTTTAAAGTTTTGAAACTTTCTAGTCTTTCTTGTAATGGAGCATCTGAGTTATTTAGCAAGGGTATATCCAGGAGTGTAATTACACTATGAACCCAATTAAGACTTTGAATCTTATATTTTAGACTTAAAAGATTATTTATTGAGGTATCTGAGACCATGCTCTCAGCTGGAGTATAGGTTAAAATTAGAAAATCTTTAGAACCATATCTATCTGTTATTTCTTTTAAATATTTAAGATCAGGATCACCCTCAATTAATAGAGTTTCAGAGGAAGCATCTAATCTAAAATTCTTTGAATTGTACCCAAAACTTATAAGAACAATTAAAAGAATTATAAAAACAGATTTTGGATTTTTAAGGATTATATTTTGATACAATTGAGATATCATTAATCCACTTATATTGGAATTTAGCTGCTTTGAGTATCTTTAAATTTAGTAAACATTGCCTCAAATTCCAACATTACATTTCCTGTTGGTCCGTGTCTTTGTTTACCAATAATTATCTCAGCCAAATTAGAAACCTCATTCATTTTTGCCTGCCATTCTGCATGTTCAACAGTTGCTGGCCTAGGTTCTTTTCTCTCTAAATAATAAGCTTCTCTATAAACGAACATAACTACATCTGCATCTTGTTCTATTGAACCAGATTCTCTTAAATCAGATAATTGAGGTTTCTTATCATCTCTTTGTTCTACAGCTCTTGATAATTGAGAAAGAGCGACAACTGGCACAGATAATTCTTTGGCAACTGCTTTAAGACCTTGTGTTATTTCTGAAATTTCCTGCACTCTACCGTCCCTATTATTAAAGGTTCCTCTCATTAATTGTATGTAATCAACTACAATCATATCAAGTCCAAACAATCTTTTAATACGTCTCGCTCTGTTACTCATAGCAGCGATACTAATCGCGGGAGTTTCATCTATATATAGAGGTAATTCAGAAATATTCTTTGATGTCTCGATGAATTTGTCAAACTGTTCATCTGAAATTTTTCCTCTCCTAATATCATTCGATTTTATCCTTGATTGTTCAGCTAATATTCTAGTTGATAATTGTTCAGAGGACATTTCTAGAGAAAAAAAAGCTATAGATGATTTTTTTCCGCTCTCTTGGAGTTTTTGAGCAGCATTGAAAGCAATATTCGTTGCTAGAGCAGTCTTACCCATAGAAGGACGACCAGCAATAATAATTAAATCAGACTGATGTAGACCTCCAAGTCTATCATCCAAATCTCTTAGCCCTGTAGGCACTCCAACTATACCTTCTTCGTTTTTGTAAGCTGCTGAAGCCATTTCAATAGTTTGTTGCATAGCTTCATCAAATTTAATTAAAGATGAATTAAAAGATCCTTTTTCAGCAAGATCAAATAATAGTCTTTCAGAATTTTCTATAATATTTTGACCATTGATATCTAAATCATTTAATTTAGCAGTATCAATTGTTTGTTCAGAAATTTTTATAAGTTCTCTTCTTACAAACATGTCATATATAATTTTAGAATATTCTTTTGCCTGTCTTGTTGAGGTAGAAAATTTAGTTATTTTAACTAAATATTCAGGCACATCTAAATCATCTTTTTCTGTCTCAAAATAGTTTTTTAAAGTTATAGGATTGGCAAGCATTCCTTTATAAATAAGTTTTTCAATTGCAGCAAAAATTTTTTGATGCATAGGATCGTAAAAATTTGAGCTAGTAATAATTATGCTTATTTCATCAAAAATTTCATTAGTCACTAATATTGAACCAATAACGGATTGCTCTGCTTCGATATTATTGGGTAATTCTTTAAATTTATCTTTTACTAAAGAAAGGGTATTTTCCATAATTATAACTTATACAAAACTTTAAGTTTAATAAATTTAAAAAAATGTTTGGGGAAAAAATTGTATAATTATTGAATGGTTTCTGATGATTCGACGTTGATAGTAATTATAGCGTCAACTTCAGAGTGTAGTGAGATTTTAACTTTAAATTTACCAATAGTTTTTATATCTTGAACAGGTTGTATCAATGAGGGCTTTATTTCAATTTTATCAGCTTCTAAAATAAGTTTTGATATTTCAGTTGGTTTTACTGACCCATACAATTCGTTATTTTCGGTACTCAACTTTTTCACATTATATTCTTTTTTATTAATTTTTTCTGCAATTTTTTTTGCGTCTTGTTTCTTTTCGTTATCTTTTTTTGCTAACTCACTTTTTATTTTTTCAACTTGAAGTACATTTTCTTTTGAAGCATATAGTGCTTTTTTGTTAGCTATTAAATAGTTTCTAGCATAACCTCTTTTAACATCAATTATTTCACCAATTGAACCAATTCTATTAAGGTTTTCTAATAATATAACTTTCATTTTATATCAAAGCTAAATTTCTGGCTCTTTTAATTGACAAAGATAATTCTCTTTGTTTTTTTTGACTTACATTTGTGATTCTTGATGGCAAAATCTTTCCATTCTCGGATATATATTTTTTTAGAAGTTTTATATTTTTGTAATCTACTTTGGGTGCTCCCTTTATTGATAGAGGGCAATTTTTCTTAAATTTGTACTTATTGGGTTGAAAAATACTTAGTTTAGCAAAATTGCTTTGCTTATTTCTTTTATTTCCACTTTGTCTTTTCGGCATAATTAATTTTTAAAACTTTCTTTCTTTTCTGTTGATTCCTTTTTAGAAAAATAATTTGCATCTAAATCGAAATCTTTAACTTTTACTGTTAAATATCTTAAAAGTTTTTTATCAATAGACTCGTTCTTTTCCAATTCATTTATAATATTTCCACTTCCTTTAATCTTAAAGTGTATATAGCTGCCTTTTCTATTTTTTTTTATGAGATAAGTAAGATTCATTAGCCCCCAATTTTCTGTTTTAATTATTTCACCATCGTTTTTTTCAATTATTTTAGTATATTTTTCAACTAACTGTTTAATCTCACTTGGTGAAGCATCTTGTCTAGCTATGATGGTATGTTCGTATAAATTCATTTATGTTCTTTAATAAAATGTGAGGATATACTATTATAAATCTTCAATTACAATAGCAAAAAGGACAAAAAAAATAGGTTTTTTAGATGTTTTCAGTAATTTTTCCAGGTCAAGGTTCTCAAATAATTGGTATGGGAAAAGAGTTTTTTGAGAAATTTGATTTAGTTAAAAAGCTTTTTAAAGATGCTGATGAAGTTTTAGAATATTCTTTGTCAAAAACGATTTTAGAGGGACCAAAAGAGGAATTAGATTTAACATTTAATACTCAACCCGCGATATTTTTGGTTAGCTATTCTATTTATAAGGTAGTTACTGAAGAATTTAATATTGAATTAAACAAAGCAAAATATTTTGCTGGACATTCACTAGGAGAATATTCTGCTCTTTCAACAGCAGGATATTTGAATTTTTCAGACACTATAAAGCTCTTAAGACTCAGAGGAGACGCAATGCAAAACGCGGTACCAAAAGGAGAGGGTGGAATGCTAGCAGTGCTAGGTTCAACTGTAGAAATAATAGAAGAAATTTTAAAGACAAATGAAAGTAATTTTTTTGCTCAAATTGCTAACGACAATTCAGAAGGACAGATTGTGATTAGCGGTAAAAATGATGATTTAATTAAGTGTATTGAAATTTTAAAATCAAAAAAAATTAAAAATATTAAACTCCCAGTGAGTGCACCATTTCATTGTAGCTTAATGAAAAAAGCTACTGAAATTATGAAAAAAGAATTAGATAATATTAAATTTATTGATGCTAACAAAACATTGATTTCAAATGTAACGGCTGAAGAAATTTCAAATAAAGATACTCTGAAAAAATTATTAATTGATCAAATTGAAAATAGAGTAAGATGGAGGGAAAGTGTCATAAATATGATTAATAGTGGTGTTAGTCATTTTGTAGAAATAGGACCAGGAAAAGTATTGTCGGGGTTAGTAAAAAGAATTAACAAAGATGTAAACATTGATACAATTAATACTGAAAGTGATATAAAAGAATTAAAAATATGAATGATTTAAAGGGTAAAAAAATTATTGTAACAGGCGCGTCAGGTGGAATAGGAAATTCTATAGTAAATAAACTTAATGAAAATGGCGCTGATATATTAGCTACAGGAACTAGGATTGAAAAATTAGAGGAATTAAAATCAAAATTTAAAAATATTAAAATTTTAAAATTTGACATCTCACAAATTGAAAAAATTGATGATTTTATTGAAACTGCTACGGCTGAATTAGGTGGTAGTTTAGATTGTTTAATAAATAACGCAGGAATCACTCAAGACAATTTAGCGATAAGAATGAGCTTAGAGGAATGGAAAAAAGTAATTGATATAAATTTGACATCAACATTTTTATTAAGCAAAAGTTCAATTAAAAAAATGTTAAAAAATAAATCAGGCAAAATTATCAATATTACTTCAGTAGTAGGTCACACAGGGAATTTAGGGCAAGCCAACTATACAGCTTCTAAAGCTGGAATAATTGCAATGTCAAAGAGTTTGGCAATCGAATATGCAAAAAAAAATATTAATATAAATTGTATTTCACCTGGTTTTATAAAAACAGCAATGACTGAAAAAATAGATGAAAAATTTAAAGAAATAATTATTTCAAAAATTCCTTCAGCTAAATTAGGAGAACCAGAAGATATAGCAAATGCTGTACTTTTTTTGGCTTCAAATCAATCTAATTATATTAATGGAGAAACATTGCATGTTAATGGGGGCATGTATATGGCTTGACAAAACAAGTAATTAAACTATTAAGAATTTAAACTAATAAAATAAGGATTTATATGTCAGAAGATATTTCAAGCAAAGTTAAGAAAATTGTTGCTGATCATCTTGGAATAGATGAAGCAAAAGTTACAGAAGAGTCCAGCTTTATTGATGATTTAGGCGCAGATAGTTTAGACACAGTTGAATTAGTTATGGCTTTTGAAGAAGAGTTTGGTTCTGAGATATCAGATACTGAAGCAGAAAAAATTTTAACCGTAGGTGACGCTGTTAAATTTATAGAAAGTAAAAGCAATTAATAGAATTAATGCTTCACAAAAAAGGTGGGATAATGGTAGTCTTATCATCCCCATCCGGGGCTGGTAAAACAACTCTTGTAAATTTACTCTCTAAAAAAAATAATTATTACGTTTCAATATCCCATACCACAAGAAAACCCAGATCAAATGAAATTAATGGTAAAGATTATTTTTTTGTAAAAGATGATGAGTTCAAAAGATTAATCAATAATGATGAGTTTTTAGAATATGCTAAAGTTTTCAATAACTTTTATGGAACAACAAGAACCCCAGTAATTCAAGGATTAGAAAAAAATCGAAATATAATTTTTGATATTGACTGGCAAGGAGCAGATCAAATAAAGAATAAAAAATTAAATTATAAACTGGTAACTTTTTTTATTCTACCTCCAAGTAAAAAGATATTATTTGAAAGACTTTCTAATAGAGACATGAAGGATAAATTAATTGCAGATGAAAGAATGAAACAATTTGATAGAGATGTATTGCATTGGATTAACTATGACTATGTGGTTATAAATGATAATCTAGAAAACTGTTTTCATAAAATAGAAAATTTGATTGAAGCCGAGGTTAATAATGGATCAAAAGACTATGATAAAAATTTTATTAAAAGTCATATTGATAAACTTTTATTATAGATTTTCTAATTCTTTAGTTAATAGATAATATGTATCAAAAGATAAATTCTGAGGCCTTAAATCCAAATTTATGTTAAGTTTTTTTGCAATTTTCTCATAATTTTTAAAAAGCTGACTTAGGGGTTTTTTTATTTTTTTTCTTCTTTGATTAAAAAAAACCCTTGTTACTTTTTCTAAGTTTTTGGGGTTATCTAATTTTATAAAGTTTTCTTTAGGAGTAAAAATTAATAAAGAGCTATCAACTTTAGGCTTAGGTTTGAATGAGTTTGGTTTGATATCAGTTATTTTTTCAATTTTAAGTTTCCAGTTTGAAATTATCGATAATCTTCCATAATTTGATCCATCATTTTCACTTATAATTCTATCGGCAACCTCTTTCTGAAACATTAAAATAAGTTTATCAAACCAAAATTCTGTATTTATATTTATTATCCATTTAGTAAGAATTTCAGTTGAAATATTATAAGGAAGATTTCCAAAAACTGTAATTTTGTTTTTAGATAATTTTTCCTCAGAAAAATTAAGTATATCCTGATTATAATAAATTGCTTTATCTTTGAATTTATCTTTTAATAAATTTAAAAGATTAGTGTCTTTTTCTATCAAAAAAATTTCTTTTGGATTTTTTTTTATTATTTCTTGAGTAAGATTCCCTGTTCCAGGACCAACTTCAAGAATGGACTTGTTATTTATCTCTGTACAATTTGTTATTAGTTCTAAAATATTTCTATCAATTAAAAAATTTTGACCAAGACTTTTTTTAGCTTTTAATATCACTTAATTTTGTCTAAAAATTTAATAGCATCGATCAAACTTTGAGGGTCTGATTTGTTTTTTCCAACCATATTATAGTTTGGTCCATGGTCTGGGGATACTCTCAAAAAAGGCAAACCTAAAGTTATATTTATTGCATTGAAGTTATATAAAGCTTTAATTGGTGCTAAAACTTGATCATGATACATTCCAACTACTACGTCAAATTTTTTTGTATTTTGTTTTAAGAAAATAGTATCAGCAGGAAAAGGTCCTTTAATATCAATTTTTTTATTTTTTAAAACTTTTATAGCTGGTTTGATTATTTTGTTCTCTTCACTTAATTTAAAGAAGTTTTCACAATGAGGATTTAGACCGGTAATAGCAATTTTAGGTTTCTTAAAAAAATATTTTCTATAAAAATTAGAAATTAATAAAATTTTTGAAATAATTATCTTTTTTTCAATCTTTTTTGATACTTTACTAATGGGTAGATGAGTAGTAATTGGAGAAACAGACAAGTCTCTATTATATATTAACATAGAAAAATTATTTATTTTAAATTTTTTAGACAAATATTCTGTTACACCTTGATACTTATTTTTTAAAAAATATTTTTTTGAAATAGGTCCATTTATTAAACCCTTAGTCTTAGTGTTATTCAAGATAAAGAAAGCTTTTTCAAAACACTTTGTTAAGTATTTATTTGATTTGGATGAAATTTTTTCAAAAGGTTTTGAAAACTTATAATCTATATTAAAAATATTGAGTAAATTTTTATTTAAATTAATAATCTTTTTATTAGTAAAGTTAACTAAATTAAGATCTAATTTTAATCCAATTTTCTTAAATTGAGCTGAAAGCAATTTTTGTGAACCTATAAGTATAATAGGTCTTTTTTTATTAAATTTCTTAAAAGATTTATAAATAATTTCTGAAAAGATACTATTTGGTTCTCCACAAATTATTATTATGGGATTATTTGACATCTATCTTAGAATTAATTTTAATTTTGTTAAAATATATTTGTGAAAATTGTTCAAATTGTTTTCTTTGTTCAAACTCAATTAAATTTTTTAATACTAATTCCTCATCCTGTTCTTGTTTAATTAAACTTTTATTATTGATTAATAATATCATAAAACTACCTCTAATTTTTTGAGGTAGAGAAATTTGTCCAATTTCCATATTTTTTAATATCTCTCTAATTTCATTAGATAACTGACTTTCTTTTACTTTTCCAATCGAACCACCAAATTTAGCACTTTCAGAAATACTAAATTTTGTAGCAGTAGATTTAAAACCGATTGTATCTATATTCAAGTTTATTTCGTTTACTTTTTGCTTGAATTCTTCAGAGCTATTTGCCTGGAAAATAATCTCTGACAAATCATATTCTATTATGTTTCTAATATTCAATTTATTATCATTTATTTTTTTTTTAAGTTTATTTTTATCAATATTAATTTGATTACTGAATTTTTTACTTATAAGACGATTCCATAAAATTTCTAATTTTATCTTTTCTTTTACTTGACTTAACTTGATATTATAAGATTTAAGATACTCTACTAATTCTTTTTCATTACTTATATTTAGTCTTAGGTAAAAATTTTTGAGAATATTTTCTAGCAACTCCTGTTGTTTAAATTTTTTTAAATCATAATATTTTTCAAGTTCATTAATTTTTATTTTTTCTCTTATTAAGGAGTCATTGGCGATTTTTAATCCTTCAGACTTTTGCAAATTCTTTAATTCATTATTTAGTGCTAATAGATATTTATATTCAATCTCTACATCGATGTTTGTTATAATTTCATTGTTTACTTTGTTGATAATTTTTATTTCTGATGCAATTAAAGGTGAAGAATTAATCAAATTAAACAAAATCAAAAAAAATGAAAAAGAAATTTTTAGAATTAGAATGTGCATCAATCAACCCCTGGTAAATCAATAGATGTTCCAAAAGGCATTAATGTGATAGAGAAAAATATACTTTCTTTAGGTTTTAAATCACCATCATTATAATAATCTTTTTTGTATTCTATTCCAGCTGTTAGGCAATCCATTTTATATTGATAAATAAGATTATAATATTCTGTAAGGTCTGTTTTTTTGTTCTTTCTTGTTTTGAATTTTAGATTCTTATTTGCATCAATTTTAAATGAAGTTTCATTAGCTATAAAACTTTCATTACCAATATCATTATTTTCTTCAATAAATTCAAACGATGTCACAAAATTATTAACTTTAAAAGTAGAGTCAATTTTATGGTAATTTATTTGGTCCATATTATTATCGGTTAAAAAATCGTAATTCAAATCAATAAATTTTTGAGGTTTAAAATTTAATTGACCAGTGATATTTGACATTTTTTTACCCAGCGAACTTTTAATTGGCAAATCATTGTTTTCTGAATTTCTAAATGACGATGCTAAATTGAAAGAAAATATCTCATTTACCTGATCACTATTGTTAAAAATTTTAAACTCATTACCAATAGTTATTGAGCTATCGCCCTCAAGAGTTTCATTAGTACCTATTCTATTTATTGAGTAAATATTATTATAATCAATCATTCGATCAAATCCGCTTATATTTTTATTTTTGAATGGATTAAATTTTCCAACAAATATTGGAGTCAAAGAACTTGAATATCTATAACCTTCTTTTTTCAAAGGAATTTTGGAATTAAATTGAATAATACCTTGTAAGTCATTTTCTGTTTTATTTTTTAAATAACTTGAATTCTCAGAGTCAGCATTAAAATTTTTCATCAAAATTTCAAAGTTACTAATAAATCCTAAATTATTAATAGTATCTAAAGACTTGTATGAAAGGTCATTTATCAATACTTTTTCATTAACGTTTGTATTAAATAATTTGTTATAACCTGAGTTGGTTAAAGTTAAAAACCCGTCTAGTCCAGTGTCAATATTCTTAGTTATATTAAAGTTTGGTAAAATAAACTCATATTTATCACTATCTTTTTCTTTACTTAAATTCTCATATATCTCTGTCGAAATTGAAAAGTCCAAATCATCATTAGAGCCTTGAAAATTAATTTTCGAATTTAAAGTTGTATTAGAACTAACTATTGGCGAAGTAATGTCATAAGATTTTAGATATTTATTTCCAGACATTGATTGGAGTTGAATATTCATTTCTGAAGTATCAAAATACTTTAAGTCAGTGTTAATTTTAGAATTTGAAAAAAAGTGAGTTCTAGAATCATTATCATCTAAAAGATTAATGTTGTCGTTTTTAATACTTGCATCAAAAGTGTGTTCCGTTTTTTTTGTCATTAATCTATATTCACCTTGAAAAATTGTCTCTGAATTATCATAAAATCTTGGAGATAAAGTAAAATCTGAATTATCTGCAATCTCAAAAAAATAAGGAATCTTAAAGTAACTATTTGAATTGTTAGCTGAAAATGTTGGTGTCAAAAAACCCGATCTTCTCTCTACAGAGGGATCAGGATGAAAAAATTTAGGAAAATATAAAACTGGAATATCAAAAAACTTAAGTAAAGCATTTGTATAATTAATAGTTTTTTCTTTCTGATCGTGAACAATTTTTTCAGCTTGAATTGACCATGGAGGACATCCATCTCTTTTCTTACAATTAGTATAAACTGATTTTTCCATTGTTAATTTTTTATCTTTAAAATTAAACGATCTACTTTTTACTCTTGGCAGATAGTCGTTGATAGAAATTGTATTATCTTTATTAATAACTAAATCTTTTCCAGCAATCTTTTTCTCTTTAAGATGATAGTATAACTTTTCGATATCATATATATTAAGTTCTGAGTCAGTTAATTGGGCATTTTGGGCTACAAGTAAATCTTCTATAAGTGAAATGTCAAGTTCCTTTACAATTAATTTATTACCTCTTAAATCTTTAATTAGAGTCTTGTCATTTGAGAATACTTTTTGAGCTAATCTATTATATGTAATATTTGAGGTTTCAATATTATATTGATCATCTTTATTAATATTTGTTAAACCATAAGATTTAACTATATTCTTATTTACGTTATATACAATTTTTTGTGTTTTGATTTTTAATAAGTTTTTTTTATCCTCAAAAACAACATCTTCAGTAATAGTATAAATTTGCTTTTTTTTATCTAAAATAAGTTTTTCACCATAGATAGTTATTCCTAAATTATTTTTTACAATTATCTTGTTGGAGGCTTTTATAAAATCATTATTTATTGTTTCAATATTTTCTGCTTCAAATTCAAACGTTTCGGTATAACTATTAGAAATAAGTAAAAAAAAGATAATAGTTATCTTTATAAAAAAAAATTGAAATTTATTTTTCATTTATTCTTACCAAGTTCATTGTTATTATCAATAACAAGATCATTTGTGGGCCCCATATTGAAAAAATGTAGGGAACATTTTGAGTCTCAATAATCACACTAAAGAAATGATTGATATAATAGATTATAACAGACACCAATATTCCAAATGTTATGTGAAAAATTTTTGATTTATTGTACTTTATTTTAAGCATTATAATTGAGGCAATACACACCATTAAAGTGAGATAAATAGGATAGGAGTACAACTTATGACTATAACCTTTGAGTGTTTCAGTATTGTATCCAAGAAGTTCATAATCCTTTTTTAATTCATTTAATTTAAATATATTTAAAGAGGAAAAATTTTCAAAAATTGTCAATATTTTCTCAATATTAAAATTGGATTCCAACAACAATTGATTAATTCTTTTTGAATTATTATTTTCACTTATCGTGACATCCTCTAAAATCCAGTTTTTACTTTGAATATTTGCTTTTTTTGCGATGATAATTTTTTTTAGATAAAAGTTGTCATCGAATTGTGATATTGAAATATTTAACAAATTTGTATCTTGAAGCTTTTCAGCATTAATATAATTTGTACTATTATTTATTTCATCTCTAATCCAAAGACCATTTCCAGTGACTACAGCAAGATATTTATCATCTTTGGTGTATTGATTTTTGATTTCAAGATAAAAAAATTTTAAATTAGAAGATATATTATAAAATATAATAATCATAAAAATTCCAATTACAAAAGCCACTGTGCTAATAATTTCAATTATTTTTATATTTGTAATTCCATAGGTTTTGTAAACAATAATTTCATTTGTTTCTATAATTTCAATAAAAAAAGCAATAGTACTAATTAAAAAGATAAACGGAGCGATTTCAAAAAAAAGTGAAGGAGCGTTTAGTAAAGTTAAAAAAAGGGGTAAAAAAACATCACTACTTGTATCATTCAAAAATTTTATTTCTTCAAATAAATTCATAATAACAATCATTACAAAAAAAACTAAGCTTACTTTAAGAATATTAAAGATATATTTTAGATAGATATATTTTTTATAAGTAGAGATCATAAATTATTGATAGTGATAAATTTTTTTGTGAAGATAAATATATTGTATAGCAATTAATAAAAATGGCAAAATAACTGCCAACTGAAAATATAATAGACTTTTTGATGCAAGTGAAATACTTAACTCAGACATAACAAGTATAACTGTTCCAATAAAAAAAATTATCGATCGAAAGTATTTTTGATTAAAATTTTCTTTTGAGAATAAAAATAAAAAACAAGCACTTAAAACTAATGAAATATAATAAAATGGTTTAATTAATCTTTTAAGTAATTCTTGTTGAAGAACATTTAAAGATTCTTTATTACAATCAAGAATGTGGTAGTAAGAAATTTTACCAAGCATATGAAAGTTGATAAAACAGTTCATTAATTTAAATGAGTCTTTTTCTTGAATCTTAAAATCTGTTATAGATTTTGTTAAATAACTGCTTAAATCAAACATTGTAGTTTTAAAATCAAATGCATTAATATTTTGCTTATTAATATTTATTATTTTGCCATTAAACAATTTTAATGACCGTTCATCATCATTGTTTATAAGCAATCCTTTTTCTGCTTGAATAATTTTAATACTATCCTTATTTTTTGAATCTTTTAGAAATATATTTTTATAATCATTATTTGATCCCTTTTCTTCGACATAAATAGTAAGTTTGTCCACTGTATCTATGAATTTTTTTTCATTTATTAATGAGGGAAAAAAATCAATACTTGATGATTGAATATAAGTTCTCGCTTTATTTTGAGACAAAGGAACTATAAGTGAATTTAAGATAATTTGGATTACCAGATATATAATTGAATATTTTAAAAAGGCATTAGCAAACTCTTTTTTATCTATTCCATTGATCCAAAATATTTTTAGTTCATTGCTATCCTCTGATTTATTAATTGTATGAAACACTGCAACAAAAAAAATAAATGGCATTAATCTAGAAATAATTTTAGGTAAATTAAGCAATGTATACTTAAAATAAATTCCTAAACCATGACCGTCTTCGGTCACAAAATCCAAAAAATTTACTGCTTGAATAACCCAAACAATTGTGCTCAAACTAGCAATACATACTAAAAAAAAATATGTGTTATTTAAAAAAAATTTTTTAAAAATCAATTTTTTATTGTAATTAATCATTTATTATCTATAAATTTACAGTTTAAAATACAACCTAAAGTACATATATATAAAAAATGTCAATAAAAATACTATTAAAAAGGATTTTACCAAATAATTCATGAAAAAATATGTCTATTAAAATTAATTATAAAAATAGTGACCTTAAAAAACCATCAAATAACTTGGTTTTATTCTCAGACGATAAATTTAGTTTAAAGCCATTAAAAAAATATATAACTGATCAAGAATTTTCCTACATAAGTGATCTATTAAAAACTAGTGATTTGAGTAAGAATTTGTTTGTTTTTGAACTTAGTTCAAAAAAAAAAATAGTTTTAGTTTCAATTAAAAAAAATACTAGAAATTCAGACATAGAAAATTTAGGAGCTGAATTTTTTGGTCGTATTAACTACGGAAAAAATTGTGAATATTTTATAAATTCTGACAGCATAATCACTAATCAAGAAAATTTTATAGGATATTTTCTTCATGGATTGAAATTAAAATCATATAGTTTTAATAAATACAAATCTAAAAATGAGTCAAGATTAATTTCTATTTATATAATTGGAAATAAAAATAAAATTTCATCTCAAAATCAATTAAAGTTTAAAGCATTAGAAGAGGGAACCTTTTATGCAAGAGATTTAGTTTCAGAACCAGGAAATATTTTACATCCTGATGAATATGCAAAACGAATAAATACACTTAGAAAATTTGGTTTGAAAATAAATATATATGATGAAAAAAAATTAAAAAAACTTGGAATGAATTCTTTACTCGGTGTTGGTCAAGGAAGTATTAGAGGATCGTATTTAGTAACAATGGAATGGAAAGGATTAAAAAATAATTCAAAACCTTTAGCATTTGTTGGTAAAGGAGTTTGTTTTGATACTGGAGGTATTTCATTAAAACCAGCAAAGTTTATGGAGGATATGACTTATGATATGGCAGGTTCTGCAGTTGTTGTTGGTTTAATGAAAAATTTAGCTTTAAGAAAAGCCAAAGTTAATGCTGTCGGGGTTGTTGGGCTTGTTGAAAATATGCCAGGAGGAAATGCTCAAAGGCCAGGGGATATAGTAAAATCTTATAGTGGAAAAACAATTGAAATATTAAATACCGATGCAGAAGGTAGATTAGTTTTAGCTGATGCATTAACTTTTACTGAGAAAAGGTTTAAGCCTAAATTTATGATCGATCTAGCAACATTAACTGGAGCAATTATAGTTTCTTTAGGCTCAGAGTATGCAGGTCTTTTTTCAAATGATGATAAATTGTCAAAACAATTAGTAAAAGCTGGAGAAGAAGTTGAAGAGAAAGTTTGGAGAATGCCTCTACACAAAAATTATGACAAACTTATAAATTCAAAAAATGCTGATATGCAAAATATAAACTATGTAGGAGGTGCAGGATCTACAACTGCAGCACAGTTTCTGCAAAGATTTATTTTAAATAAAACACCTTGGGCTCATTTAGATATAGCTGGAATGGCTTTTTCGAAATATGGTGGTGCTTTAAACTCAGGAGGAGCTACTGGATTTGGAGTAAGATTATTAAATAAACTAATAGAGGATGATTATGAGTAATATAGAACAAACATTATCAATTATTAAACCAGATGCCGTAGAGAGAAATTTAGAAAATGAAATTAAAGAGATATTCAAAAAAAATGGCTTTTCAATACTCAAAGAAAAAAAAATTCAAATAGAAAAATCTGAGGCAGAGTCATTTTACAAGGTTCATGAGACAAAACCTTTTTATAATGATTTATGTGCTTATTTGTCATCCGGCCCCATAGTTGTGATGGTTCTTGAAAAAGAAAATGCTGTACTGGGTAATCGAGAACTTATGGGAGCAACAAATCCACTTGAAGCAACAGAGGGCACTATTAGAAAAAAGTATGGGATTTCAATTGATAAAAATTCAGTTCACGGATCAGATAGTGTGGAGAATGCGAAAACTGAAATTAATTTTTTTTTTAAAGATTAAGAACTTTTAAAATAGCTTTTGGATATAATTTATGTTCTTGAGCTAATATTCTTTTTTCAAGACTTTTTTTATTTTCGTTTTGTTTAATTTTCACTTTTTTTTGTAAAATAATCTTACCAGAATCAAGTTTTGCACTTACATAGTGCACAGTACATCCAGAGAATTTTTCATTATTCTCAATTGCTCTCTGATGAGTATTTAAGCCTTTATATTTTGGAAGGAGTGAAGGATGAATATTCAAAATTTTACCTTTAAAATTTTTGATAAAATTCTTTGATATAATTTTCATAAATCCAGCAAGACAAATCAAATCTATCTTATTATTTTTAAGTTCAAGAAGGATACTTTTTTCAGATATAAATTTATTTTGAAAATTAAATACTTTTTTTTTTATTTTGAACATTTTTCCAAACACTAAACCTTTTGCTTTAAAATTATTAGAAATAATTAAATCAATAGAAATAGGTGATTTTTTAGTTTTGGAGAATTTTATAAGATTTTTTAAATTACTACCCTTACCAGAAATAAAAACTGCAGTTTTAATTTTTTTAGATCCAGTTAATGTTGCCATTTAATTTAATCTTATTTTTGCCTTTTGTAATTTGACCAATAACATAGGGTTTATATTCTTTCGTAAAAATTTTTTGAATTATCTTTAATTTTTTTGGTTCTATTATTAAACAGAATCCAACTCCACAATTAAATGTCTTTAGCATCTCCTTATCACTAATATTGTTTGCTTTTAACCATTTAAAAATTTTTAGGGGTTTAATTTTATCTAAATTAATTTCTGCAATCAAATTATCAGGAATAACTCTTTTAATATTATCCGAAAGTCCTCCCCCAGTTATATTTGCACAACCATTTATTAAATTTTTTTGAAATAGATTTAGAATTTCTTTTACATATATTTTTGTTGGTTTTAAGAGTTCTTTTTTTAAAAAATTATTTTTTTTAATATTTATTTTTTTTTCTTTTAATAGATGTCTTACTAACGAAAAACCATTTGAATGAAGACCACTTGATGGAATAGCTAAAATTAAATTATTCGACTTAATCTTTTTTTTTTTTAGAATTTTATTCTTACCAACTATTCCTACAGCAAATCCCGCAATATCAAATTTCCCTTGTTCATATGTTCCAGGCATCTCAGCTGTTTCACCACCAACTAATTCACACCCAGATTGTTTACATCCAGTTACAATTCCTTTGATAATAGATTTTAATTTTTTAAGATCGATTTTGTTAATCGATATGTAGTCTAAAAATAAAAGTGGTTTTGCACCCTGAACAATTAAGTCATTGACACTCATCGCAACAAGATCTATTCCAATTGTATCAAATTTTTTAAGAGTATTGGCAATTTCAACTTTTGTTCCAACCCCATCTGTGCATGCTACAATTTTTGGCTGCTTAATATTATTTGGAATATCAGATATTGAGCCAAAACCACCTATGTTCGAAAACTTTTTTTTGCCCTTTTTTTTTGTAGAAATTGAAGAAATGAAGCTAACAAAACTATCAGCAGCATTTATATCTACACCACTTTTTTTATATGTTAATAAGTCTTTATTCATTAATATATGTTATGAAATCTATTAATAAATTTATTCATTTGAAATTCTTATATATTTTTTTTGTAATTCTATCTTTAAATATATTTTTTTTTTCCACAACTAAAGTTGAAGGAAAACCCTTTGAAGTAAAAGAAATAGAAGTATCAAGACCATTTGAGATAAATTTTGATAAAAATGATGTAATAGACGAAGGTTTTAAGAAAGGCTTTAAAAAATTATTATCCTTAATAGTAAATTCCTCAGATAAAAAAAAAATTAATAAAATAAAGCTAAATGAAATAAAAGGGATGGTTGAATCTTTTTCATTTGAAGAGGAAAATTTTATAGATGATATTTATAATATGAAAATGAGCGTATCATTTAATAAAAAAAAAGTTTTTAGATACTTAGAGGAAAAAAATATTTTTCCATCAGTACCATTAAAAAATAAATTTTTGTTTATCCCGATAGTTATTGATGAAAAAAAAAAAGATTTATTAATTTTTGACAATAATAAAATTTTTGAGGAATGGAATAAAATATCTGAGGAATATAATCTAATAGAATATATTTTGCCAACAGAGGATCTTGAAGATATACAGATTATAAAAGATAATTATGAACTAATCGAGGAATATAATTTTAATGAAATTACTAATAAATATTATTTAAAAGACTCAATAATTGCATTAATTTTTAAAAATGAGAAAGAATTAAGAGTATTATCGAGAATTACTGTCAAAGATAATGTAATCTTAAAAAATCAAACTTTTTCTGGCATCAATCTTAAAGATATAGATGATATCCATAATTTAATAAAAAACTTGAAACTAATTTATGAAGATTATTGGAAAAATTCTAATCAAATTAATACATCTATTAAACTTGCTTTAAACGTTAAATTAAATAACTCAAACAAAAATAGAATTAATAATTTTGAAAAAAATCTACATCAAACAGATTTAATTTATGATTTTTTTATTACAAAATTTGATAGTAAATTTACTTTTTATCAAATAATATTTAATGGCACTCCAGATAATTTTTTAAAAATTATGAATACTTTTGATTACGATTTTGATACTCAAAATAAGATATGGATTCTTAAATGAGAGATTCTGATCAAAAAATAATTAAATTTGAGTATGATAGAAATCTTAGTAATAATGATTTTTTTGTATCAAAAAGTAACAAACACGTTTTTAACTTCCTAGATAATTGGCCAAATTGGAATAAAAAATTTCTTAATATCATTGGTGAAAAATTTTCAGGAAAAACTCATTTGGTAAATATATTTCTCAAAAAATATAATGGGATAAAGTTTGATTCAAAGCTTTTTAAGGATGAGGATTTAAAAAAAGTTAAGATTTTTGAAAATATAGTCTTAGAAAACTTTGATGAACATATTGATGAAAAGCTCATCTATACTTTAATAAATATTATTGAACAGGATAATAAATTTTTAGTTATTACTTCCAAAAAACCTGTTGTAAATATTAACTTTAAATTAGATGATTTAAAATCAAGATTAAAAAATTTTCTTTTACAGAATATTGAACAACCCGATGATGAATTGATTTTCGCAATTATCATTAAAAATTTATCAGATCGTCAAATTTCAATGGATAAAAAATTTATTGATTATATAATTAAAAGAGTGGACAGATCGTATAGTAAAATATTTGATTTCATATATAAGATTGATGAGATTAGTTTAAAAAAGAAAAAATCTATAGACTTTAAAATAATAAAAGAAGTTTTAGGAGAATAATTGAATAAATATAGAAGCCATAATTGTAATGAATTGAGAAAGAAAGATATTGGAAAAAATGTTTTCCTATCAGGATGGATTAATAAAAAAAGAGATCATGGAAATCTTCTATTTATTGATCTTAGAGATAACTATGGAATTACTCAGTGTATAATTGATAAAGAAAATTCCAATTTTAAAGAATTAGAAAAAACCCAACTTGAAACAGTTATAAAGATTAATGGAAAAGTGGTTGATAGAACAAAAGATACCATTAATAAAGATATAGAAACTGGTGATATAGAAGTTGTTATAGAAGATTATTTTGTCTTAGGGACTTGTAGAGAATTACCAATGCCTGTTTTTAGTGATCAGGAATATGCTGAGGAAATAAGATTAAAATATAGATTTTTAGATTTGAGAAGAAAAAAAATTCATGAAAATATAATTTTAAGATCAAAAGTTATTTCTTTTATAAGAAATGAAATGAGTAAATTAGGTTTCTTGGAGTTTCAAACACCCATCTTAACTTCTTCGAGTCCAGAAGGGGCAAGAGATTTTCTTGTTCCAAGTAGATTAAATCCAGGAAAATTTTATGCTCTCCCACAAGCACCACAACAATTTAAGCAACTAATAATGGTATCGGGATTTGATAAATATTTCCAAATTGCACCTTGTTTTAGAGATGAAGATGCAAGAGCTGATCGTAGTCCTGGTGAGTTTTATCAATTAGATTTGGAGATGTCTTTTGTTGAACAAGAAGATGTGTTTGATGTAGTGGAGGAATTACTAGTAAATACTTTTAAAAAATTTTCAAATAAAAAATTAATGTTTGAAAAATTTCCTAAGATTTCTTATTCGGATACATTATTAAAGTATGGTACTGACAAACCTGATTTACGAAATCCTTTAATTATAAATGATATAACTGAAATTTTTTCACGACAGGATATTACTTTTGAGATATTCAAAAAACTTGTTAAATCTGGATCAAAGGTTAGATGTATTGTTACCAAAAATACTAAAGATAAGCCTAGAAGTTTTTTTGATAACATTGATAAATGGGCAAAAGAACAAGGTGCCTCAGGTCTTGCTTATTTTACTATTGAAGGAGATAAAAAAATTTCAGCCAAAGGCCCAGTTGGTAAATTTTTTTCAGAAGATGCTTTAAAAGAAATAATGAAAAAAACTGAGGCCAAAGTAGGGGATAGTATTTTTTTAGCTTGTAGTAAACAAAAGGAATTAGAGAGAATTACATCCTTAGCCAGAGAAAAAATTGCTAATGATTTAAATTTGATTGATGAAAATATTTTTTCTTTTTGTTGGGTTGTTGATTATCCAATGTTTGAAAGAGACGAACAAACAAATAAAATCGAGTTTAGTCATAATCCATTTTCTATGCCCCAGGGTGATATTAACAAAATCAATTTTGAAAAACCTCTAGATATTCTTGCGTATCAGTATGATATTGTTTGTAACGGTATAGAATTATCCTCTGGAGCAATTAGAAATCATATTCCAGATTTAATGTATAAACTTTTTTCTATTGCCGGTTATGATAAAAAACAAGTTGATACTAAATTTAGTGGAATGATAAACGCATTAAGCTATGGTGCTCCTCCGCATGGAGGAATAGCCCCAGGAATTGATAGAATAGTTATGCTTTTAGCAAATGAAAAAAATATTAGGGAAGTTACAATGTTTCCTATGAATCAAAACGCTCAAGATTTAATGATGAATGCACCATCTGAAATAAATGAAAAACAATTAAAAGAATTAAGTTTATCTTTGAAATTAAAAAAATAGTTTATTTTTTCCCTTTAAGACTTATTTTAACATCAGATAAATCTACCAAATTTTTTTTATAATTATTTCTTACAAAACCCTTACTAGTAATATCTTTAACAATTTTAAGTAATTTATTTTGGTCATCTGAATTTTGTTCATCAAAATTTGTATTTTCAGAAGACCCTATTGCTGGCGTATGAGCAAGATCCTCTCTATTTTGATAAGAAATAGCTAATTCTCTAAAAATATAATCCAATATAGATGTTGCGCTTAATATTCTATCATTTCCATGAACTTTACCAGATGGTTCAAATTTTGTTCCTACAAACGCACTGATAAATTCATCTAAAGGCACACCATATTGAAGACCAAGGGATACAGCGATTGCAAAGTTATTCATCAGCGCTTTCACTAATTCACCTTCTTTGCTTGTATCAATAAATATTTCACCAATTTTTCCATCTTCATATTCTCCAGTATGCAAGTAGACTTTATGGTCACCAATAGTTGCTTTTTGTATATATCCCTTCCTTCTATCAGGCATGCTAAATCTTTTACCGTTTTTTTCTGATGAAGCTGTTTTAGATTTTATCAAATTTTCAAATTTTTGAGAAGCTGGTTTTTGGATTTCAGAAACAACATCAATTTTATTCTTTTCTGTAATCTGATTATTTTTAGGGTCTAAGCTTTTAGTTTTTCTATTATCTAATTTGACATCAAGAACCTCGAATTTTCCGTCATCTCTTTTTTCAAGATTTTTAAGTTCTGTCTCGTTAACATCATCCAAGTAATGATTTACTTTAAAAGTACATGTGTAATAAGTTTCTATTAAGTATTTTGCCATTTGACCCCAATTTTTAAAATTAATTTGAATTATGATTCAATTTATTTATATACAAAATCAAATTTTAGTCTAATTTATTTTATACAATTTTAAATTGAAACTTTATTTATTTCTATGTTGACATTTTTTAAAAAAATTTTCATTTGGTGGAATCAAGTTACTCTTGGAACAGCAATTAAAACAATTTTTTCTGGAAAACTTGTTGGTAAAGATAGTTTTGGAAATAAATATTATGAGAGTAAAAATGGAAAAAGATGGGTTATTTACGCAGATGAAATTGATGCGTCGAAAATCCCTGTCGAATGGTATTCATGGATGCATTTTACACCTAACAAAATTGAAAAAAATCATGATTTAAAAAAATATGACTGGCAAAAACCTCATCAACCAAATCTAACTGGCACTGATAAAGCTTATTACCCTAATAAAAATAAAGATGCTGTTGAAAAAAAATATAAAAGTTGGAAAAATTAAATTTATTTTTTACTTAATAAATTTTTTTATATCTCTGAGTTTTTGCAATGCAGACGAATTAGAGGGAAAATTTACAAATATAAAAATTCTAGATAAAATTAGTTCAAAAAATATATTGATTAAGCTTACAAATCAGGAAAATTATATCTATAAGGACCTTTCAATAAAAAGTATGAAATGTCAAAATTCTAAATTTGACGATAATCCTGAGACAACTGCATATATTCAGGTAAAAGATTTAACAGATAAAGATAATGATAATGTATTCGTATTTAATGGTTGGATGTTTTCATCGAGTCCTTCGATAGCTCCATTTGATCATCCAGTTTATGATATTTGGTTGGTAAGTTGTTATTAGATAATTTTCTCTTTATCTAACCAACTTACATTAAAATTAGATGATAAAAATTTTTCATGATTTAATAATTTTTTATGTAATGGAATAGTTGTTGTCACACCTTCAATTACAAATTCATCTAAAGATCTGTTCATCCTTTGTATAGCCTCACTTCTATTTCTTCCATGACAAATTAGTTTGCATACCATACTGTCATAATAAGGAGTAATTTTATATCCTTGAAATATAGCTCCATCTACTCTAGTTCTAAATCCAGATGGCTGATGGCACATACCAATAGTACCAGGCGATGGTTGAAAGTTTTTACTTGGATCCTCAGCATTAATTCTACATTCAATAGCATGTCCCCTAGGATTAATGTCGGATTGTTTTAAAGCTGTTTCACCTTTGAAAGCTATCCAAATTTGTTCTTTTATAATATCAATACCTGTTACCATTTCTGAAACAGGATGTTCAACTTGAACTCTTGTATTCATTTCTAAAAAATAAAATTTTCCATCTTCATAAATGAACTCAACTGTACCAGCGCCTTCGTAACCGATTTTACTGACCATATTTACAGTTTTTTCAAAAAGATCTTTTCTAATTTCATCATTTAAAACAGGACTAGGAGTTTCTTCAATTAATTTTTGATGTCTTCTTTGAACTGAACAATCTCTTTCATGTAAATGAACCACTCTATTTTTTCCGGCCAAAATTTGAACTTCAATATGTCTTGGGTTTTGAAAAAATTTTTCAATATACACTTCATCATTACCAAAATACTTTTTTGCCTCAGATTTAGCAGTCAAAAAAAGATTTTCAAATTCTTCCTCTTTATTTACAATTTTCATTCCTTTACCTCCACCTCCACCAGATGCCTTAATTAAAACAGGAAATCCAATTTTTCTACAAAGATTTTTTGCTTCAGCTATATTTTTTATACCACCTTCTGAACCTTCAATAACAGGCAAGCCATTTTCTTTAGCTATTTTTTTTGCTTGTATTTTATCACCCATCATTTCAATATGTTTTGAAGACGCTCCAATAAATCTGATATCATTTTTCTCTAATACTTTTGCAAACTCTGCATTTTCAGACAAAAAACCATAACCAGGATGAACTGCTTCAGCGTTTGTTAAATCAATAGCAGACATGAGAGCTGGAATATTTAAATAACTATTTGCTGGCTGATGAGACCCTATACAGACACTTTCATCCGCCAACCTTACATGCATGCTATCTCTATCAACATCTGAATGAACAGCTACAGTAGATATACCCCATTCTTTACAAGCTCTAATTACTCTAACCGCAATTTCTCCACGGTTTGCAATCAATATTTTTTTAAACATTACTCGAGAACAATTATCGTTTGACCAAATTCAACTGGTTGACCATCTTCAACACATATTTCTTTTACTATACCGTCTGCAGTAGACGGGACATGATTCATAGTTTTCATAGCTTCAACAATCATTATAGTATCTCCTTTTTTAATTTTTTTCCCAACTTCAATAAATTTTTTTGCCCCAGGTTCAGGAGCATGGTAAGCAGTGCCAATTATAGGAGAAGTAATTTCAATCCCAGATTTTAACTTTTCCATTTTTTCATTATTAACTGGTACAGATGAAGAGTCAGAGATATTTTGTCTATTGATTGAAAAATTATTTTTAGAAACTTTAATCTTTGTATCTTTTTCAGTGTATTCTAGTTCTGTAAGATTAAATTCTTCCAGATAATCACTGAGTTCTTTTATAATTTTTTTATCTATTTTCATTTTTTTAAAAGCTTTTGCATTGAAATTATGGCTAAAATATAACTTTCAGCCCCTAAACCAAAAATTCCACCAGTAACTATATCGCTTATTAGAGATTTTTGCCTAAATTCTTCTCTTTTATAAATATTAGAAATATGTACCTCAATTATAGGTTTTTTAAAAATATCCAATGCATCTCTTATAGCAACTGAGGTATGAGTAAAAGCAGCTGCATTAATTATTATTCCATCAAATTTTTTTATTGAGTTTTGAATTATCGTTACTAATTCACCCTCAACATTTGATTGCACAAATTCAGCATTTAAATCTAATTCCTTTGATTTCTCTAAACAAATCTCTCTTAATTTATCAAACGTTATTGAACCATATTGTGATTGTTCTCTCTCACCTAATAGATTAATATTTGGACCATTAATAATAATTATTTTATTATTCATTCAGCTTTTATATACGATGAAAAAAATAAAAAAAATAAAAATTAAGGTAAATGGTAAGGTTAATGTTGTTGATGAAGGTACCAAACTATCAAATCTTATTAAAAAAATGAAAATACCAATAAAAAAAGTAGCAATTGAATTAAACAGAGAAATAATTGATAAAAGATACATTTATAAAATTATTTTAAAAAAAAACGATCATATAGAAATAGTTCACTTTATTGGAGGTGGTTAAAATTGAAAAAAGACAAATTATTAATAGCTAAAAAAAGTTTTAATTCTAGATTAATTGTAGGTACAGGAAAATATAAAACAATGCCTGAATGTGCAAAAGCAATTAAATTATCTGGTGCTGAAATAGTGACTGTAGCTGTAAGAAGAGTCAATATTATTGATAAAAAAAAACCACTTTTAATGGATTATATTGATCCAAAAAAAATAACTTATTTACCAAACACTGCTGGATGCTTTAATTCTAAGGAGGCACTAAGAACATTAAGATTAGCAAGAGAAATAGGAGGATGGAAATTAGTTAAGCTTGAAGTATTGGGAGATAAAAAAAATTTATTTCCAGAAATGATTGAAACTCTTAAATCAACAGAAATTTTAACTAAAGAGGGATTTAAAGTTATGGTTTATTGTAATGATGACCCCTTAATGGCAAAGAGATTAGAAAATGCAGGAGCCTCTGCAATAATGCCTCTAGCGGCACCCATTGGTTCTGGTTTAGGAATTTTAAATAAAGTTAATTTAAAAATAATTAGAAAACAAACAAAATTACCTTTAATTGTTGATGCTGGTTTAGGACAGGCTTCAGATGCATCTATTGCTATGGAACTTGGTTGTGATGGAGTTTTGGTTAATACCGCTATTGCAAAAGCAAAAAAACCTTTTGGTATGGCTCTAGCATTTAAAAACGCAGTGATATCAGGAAGACAATCTTATCTTTCTGGACGAATAGAAAAATCCTTGATGGGAAAACCTTCTTCACCTACAGACGGGATTATTTAGCTTTTTTAAAATATCTTTTTTTCTTAAATGTTTTTTTCTTAAATTTTTTCTTATCTTTAATATTAATAACATTATCATCTTTTTTTTGTTGTTCTAAATTTTTAAGAGTTTTAAAATTTTCAATAAGCTCTAAAGTTTTATTTGTTTTATTTTTTACGTTTATAATATATTCAGGAATTATTAGTGAGTTATCTGATATAATATCAATCTTAATTTTATTTTTTTTTTCAAAATATGTTAGATCATCCATAAAATTTTTTTTTAAAAAATCAGAGATTTTTTTACAGACTTTCAATTCAACAAATTTAGCTTTATTAATCACGGCTTTTATTTCAACTAATTTAAGGATTTTTTGTGCAAAAGATTCATCTGTCAAATTAATTTTCCATTTAACAGCACTCTCCCTAAGTCTTTGTCTAGACATCTCTAGTAAACCAAAATTACTTATTCTTCCAATTTGAATTCTTGCTCTATCTGATCGACATTTTTCTTTAAGTCTTCTTTCAACAAGTCTTCGATTCCCATAGCTTAGCATATCAATAAAATCAATTATTATTAGACCAGATAAATCTCTAATTTTAATTTGTCTTGCAATCTCATCTGCAGCCTCTAAATTTGTGTCTAACGCAGTGCTCTCAACATTTTTTTGTTTAATAGAGCTTCCAGAATTTATATCTATCGAAACTAAAGCCTCAGTTGGATTAATTACTAAGTAACCTCCTGAATTCAATTTAATTTCACTATCAAAAATTTGATTTAATTTTTGCTCTATACCCTCTTCAATGAAGAGTGGAATTTTACCTCTATATTTTTTAATTTTTTTCACTTGTGAGGGCATCATCATTTTCATAAAGTTTTGTGCTTTTTTGTATCCCTCATTACCTTCTATAATTATATTATTTGTATTTTCATCATATATATCCCTTAACGTTCTTTTTATAATTTCACTTTCTTGATGAATTAATGAAGGAGCTATTGAATTTATAGCTGTATCTTTAATTTGATTCCAAGTGTTTATAAGAGTTGTAAGATCGTGATTGATTTCATTTTTAGTTTTATTACTTCCCGCTGTTCTTACAATTAATCCCATTTCTTTGGGGATTTCTATTTCATTCAAAATTGATCTAATTTTTTTCCTATCAGCTGGATTAAAAATTTTTCTTGATATTCCACCTCCTTTTGGAGTGTTTGGCATTAAAACAATATATTTTCCTGCAATAGATATAAAAGTACTAAGTGCAGCACCTTTTTGACCTCGTTCATCCTTAATTACTTGAACTAAGATTACTTGATTTGGTTTAATCACTTCTTGAATTTTATATCTTTTGAATTTTGGTCTCTTTTCCTCTTTTTTTTCTTTTTCATCTTTTAAAGTTTCTTTTTCCTCTAAAGACTCTTTTTCAATTGGATCATCAATTTCTAATTTACCTTCAGCAATATTTTCATCTTCTTTTTCTTCGTTTTTTTTTGAGAGTTCTTCTCTAACCTTTTCTTCTTCCTCTTTAATAATCTTTAAGTCACTTTTTGGTATTTGATAATAATCAGATTGAATATCGTTAAAGGATAAGAAGCCATGTTTTTCTTTGCCAAAATCAATAAATGCTGCCTGTAAAGATGGCTCAATTCTACTTACTTTTCCTAAATAGATGTTATTTTTATTAAGATTACTTTTTAAACCTTCGTACTCGTAGTCTTCAATGTTGTTATTTGATTTAAGTACAACCCTAGTCTCATTTGGATGCGATGCATCAATGTATAAATTTTTATCCATAATATGTTTATTGATTGATTAATTTGTAGTTTGTTCATTTTAAATTTTGTAAATTCTAATGCCTTAACTTTAACAAATTCCTATATATAATGAAATGAAAATGAGCAAAATTTATAAAAATATATTGATTATAATATCAAGTTTTTTTTTACTATCTTCAATTGTAATTTTAGGTATTTTATGGACTTTTTCCAACAATATCCCAGATTATAAGTTTTTAAAAAATTACAAACCCCCTGTTTCAAGTAAAGTTTATTCTGGAAAAGGTGAACTAGTTGCAGATTTTTCAAAGGAAAAAAGAATTTTTGTACCATACAGGTCCATACCAAAAAATGTAATAAATGCCTTTTTATCTGCAGAAGATAAGAATTTTTTTTCACATCCTGGGGTTGATGCAAAAGGGGTATTGCGTGCAGTAATTAATAATATTCAAAATATAATTCAATCAAAAAGATTAGAAGGTGCATCAACGATTACTCAACAAGTAGCCAAGAATTTTTTATTAACAAATGAAGTAAGTTTAAATAGAAAAATTAAAGAGGCAATACTTGCTTTTAGAATAGAAAGAGCCCTATCTAAGGAGAGAATTTTAGAGTTATATTTAAATCAAATTTATCTAGGAAGTGGAGCATATGGTGTTGCCGCAGCTAGTTTGGTATATTTTGACAAATCTATTAAAGAACTTAGTTATTCTGAGGCAGCTTTATTAGCAGCGTTACCAAAGGCTCCAAGTAAATATAACCCATATAGAAATATTGAATTAGCAAAATTTAGAAGAAATTTGGTATTAAAAAATTTATTAGATAATAATTTTATAAAAATTGAAAAATATGAGAAACTTAAAAATGAAGAAATTATTCTTAAGAAATCAAAAAAAGTTTATCTTGAGGATGCACAATATTTTATAGAAGATATAAGAAAAAATATTATTGAAAAACTTACATATGAAAAAGTTTATAAACAAGGGTTTAATATTAATACACCAATTAATTTAGAATTACAAAAATTTGCAACTGAGTCTTTGAGAAAAGGCTTAATAAATTATGATAAAAGAAAAGGTTGGCGAGGACCATTAACAAACAAAAGATATAATAATGACTGGTTTGATAATCTAGATAAATTTAAACTAGAAAAATCTATTGGTTG
This sequence comes from uncultured Pelagibacteraceae bacterium, assembly GCA_902554765.1. Classification (GTDB taxonomy): domain Bacteria; phylum Pseudomonadota; class Alphaproteobacteria; order Pelagibacterales; family Pelagibacteraceae; genus Pelagibacter. The sequence continues at coordinate 37,011 of CACDPY010000006.1, forward strand.
GCAAATTGCTATAATAAAAACTTTTGATAAATTTTCAGCAACTGTTGAATTGGAGGATAAAACTTTAGGTAAAATTGAATATAAAGATATAACTTGGACAAAAAAAGAATTTGATGAATTATTTAAAATTGGCGATATTATTTATGTTAAAAAATTATCTAAAAATAATTATAGTTTAAAACAATTACCAAAAATTAATGGTGGAATAGTTGTTATGGACCCTTATACTGGTAGGGTATTTGCCTTAAGTGGAGGGTTTAGTTTTAAAAATAGTGAATTTAATCGAGCAACACAAGCATTAAGACAACCTGGATCTGCATTTAAGCCTTTTGTATACGCATTAGCCTTAGAAAAAGAATACACACCTACCTCATTAGTTTTAGATGCTCCTTTAGTTTTAGACCAAGGAGTTGATCTTAAACTTTGGAAACCAGAAAATTACGGAAAAAAATTCTATGGTTTATCAACGGTAAGAGTAGGACTTGAAAAATCTAGAAATTTAATGACAGTCAGAATAGCTCAAAATCTAGGAATAGATAAAGTTGCAAAATTTTCAAAAGAACTTGGAATTTATGAAAACCCTGAGGAATTACTTTCAATTTCACTTGGTTCAGCAGAAACTACTCTGATGAAACTTACCTCCGCTTATTCAGCATTCATTAATGGAGGAAAATTAGTAAAACCGATATTAATTGACAGAATTCAAGACAGTGAAGGGAACACTTTAATAAATAATGAAAACAGAACTTGTACTAATTGTGATCAGATATCATTCTTGAGTAATGATTATCCAAAGATAAAAGATAATTATAAACAAGTTTTTTCTCCTCAAACTGCCTATCAAATTACTTCATTACTAGAAGGTGTAGTTCAAAGAGGAACTGGAAAAAAACTAAAGAAATTGAAATTAAATCTTGCAGGAAAAACAGGAACAACAAATGAAAACACCGATACCTGGTTTATTGGATTTACCTCAAATCTTGTGATCGGAGTTTATGTTGGAATGGATAACCCACAACCATTAGGTAAATATGAAACAGGTTCGAAAACAGCATTACCAATTTTTGAAAATTTTGTAAAAAAAGCTGTGAAGAAATATGACGCAAGACCATTTAAAGTGCCTCAAGGAATTACAATGATGGTAGTTGATTCTTTCACAGGACAAAAAGCTAAGTTTTCCTCTAAAGATACAATATTAGAAGCTTATAAAAAAAACAATGTTGTAGATGGAGAAGTTTTATATTCAAATTATAATAGATTAGATACAAATAATATATTAAAGTTCTACTAATGGATGATAAATATTTAAATTTTAAAAAAGAAATTGAAAAGATTAATCAAAGAGTTAAGGAGTATCTTTGAAAAAAATCAAATTAGTTCTAAATTAGCAAATCATAATAAAACAATGTTAGATGCTAATTTTTGGCATGATAAAATAAAATCTAAAAATATTATTAAAGAAAAAAAGCTATATGAGGATTTATTGAATTCTCACGAAGAGTCACAAAAAAAACTCAAAGATTTTGATGAATTAAATCAATTAGCTGTAATGGAAAATAATCAAGAAATTCAAAATGAAATTATTGGAAATATTAAAGATTTAAGGTCACAGGTAAAAAGAAACGAAATTAAATGTTTTTTATCGAATGAGGCAGACTCTCTTGATTGTTATGTAGAAATACACGCTGGAGCAGGTGGCACCGAAAGTCAAGATTGGGCAAATATGTTAAGGCGAATGTATTTGAAATGGGCCGACCATAAAGAATTTAGATCAAGTTTGATTAGCGAGCATAATGGAGATGAAGCTGGAATTAAGTCATCAACAATAAAAATTGAAGGTGATTATGTTTTTGGATGGCTTAAAAAGGAGTCTGGCATCCATAGGTTAGTAAGAATCTCACCTTTTGATTCTGGTGCAAGAAGACACACTAGTTTTGCTAGTGTTTGGATATACCCAGTTGTGGATGAAAATATAGATGTAGAAATACTCGATAAGGATTTGAGAATTGACACATATCGCTCAAGTGGAGCAGGTGGACAACATGTGAATACAACTGATAGTGCAGTGCGGATAACACACTTGCCCTCTAAAATAGTTGTTCAATGTCAAAACGAAAGGTCTCAACATAAAAATAAGGAAACTTGTATGAATATGTTGAAAGCTAGATTATTTGATTTTGAAATAAAAAAAAAAGAAAAAGAAAATCAATCTAAGGAAACAAATAAATCTGAAATTGGCTGGGGTCATCAGATAAGGTCATATGTTTTACAGCCATATAGGTTAGTTAAAGATAATAGAACTAATTATGAAAGTACCAATCCTGACAAAATTTTAAATGGAGAAATAGACGATTTTTTAGAAAAATCTCTATATCAAATTAAATGAAAAAAATAATATATTCATCTTTAATTTT
>CACDPY010000007.1 GCA_902554765.1 uncultured Pelagibacteraceae bacterium
TGCTGCAGTACCCTCATTATTTTTAATTTTAATTGCAAGTTTCTTTATTATAATTACATCAAAATATATATTAAGGGAATCAAATGACTAAAAATTTTTTTGAAGTAAAAAATGTTAATTTTAGTGTAAGTGGTAAAACTAAAGTTAAAAATGTATCTTTTTCTATAAAAAATGAAGGAGATGTTATATGTCTTTTGGGTCCTTCTGGTATTGGAAAAACCACAATACTAAGAACTATTGCTGGATTAGAAAAGATAGACAATGGATCAATTGAATTAAATAATAAAACTTTATCTTCAAAAACAACTAATGTAGAACCAGAAAATAGAAATATATCTCTAGCGTTCCAAGATAATAGTTTGTTTCCTCATTATACAGTTGAAAAAAATATATTATTAGGTGCTGAGAGAAATAAGGGAAAAAAAGATAAAAAGATTAGTTTAAAAGAAATAGTTGATTTGCTTGATATCTTTCACATATTAAATAAGTATCCTCATCAAATTAGTGCGGGAGAGGCTCAAAGAGCTTCACTTGCAAGATCTTTAATAACCCAACCCGATCTTCTTTTGTTAGATGAGCCTTTATCTAATGTCGATCAAAGTTTTAAGGAAGAAATACAAGTAAGATTGAAAAAAATATTAAATAAATTAAAGATTACTACAATTATAGTTACCCATGACTCTTATGAGGCTTTTTATTTAGGCTCAAAATGTGGAATAATTATTAACCAAGAACTAAAACAATTCGATGATCCTTATAAGGTTTATCATTTTCCTAATTCAGTAGAGGTGGTTAATTTTTTAAACAGAGGAATATTAATTCCCGCAAAAGTAACAGGCAAAAATACTCTAGAAAGTTGGGATTTAGGAACTATTGAAGGTAATTTTATTAAAGATTATCCAAAAGGGGCAAATGTACAGTTATTGCTTCAACCTGAAGATCTTGAACATGATGATAAAAGTAATTTGAAGCTTGAAGTTGTTGATAGAAAATTTAGAGGAACTAACTTTATTTATACTCTTAAAACACCTAGTGATACTTTAATACCAGTATTTGTACATTCACATCATATACATCAACATGAGGTTGATGAAAAATTTGGTATTAAAAGACCAATTCATATTGATCATATAGTTTGCTTCTAATAAAAAGCTTTTAAAAAATGAATAGTAATTTTAAAATTTTTTTAAAAGGTATCACTGATGTTAGTCCTCTAATGATACCTGTAGTTCCGTTTGGTTTAATATTTGGTATTCTATCAATTGATATTGGCTTTAGTCCATTAGCGACTATGGGAATGTCCTTAATTATTTTTGGCGGTGCATCACAAATTATTCTTTTACAATTATTTTCAGGTGGAGCATCATCTCTTGTTATTATTAGCTCTGTTGGAGCAGTAAACTCAAGACATTTACTTTATGGAGCAGTTGTTTCAGAACATGTTTCAGATTTAAAATTAATATGGAAAATTATCATTTCATATTTTCTAATCGACCAGGCATTTGCCGTATCAAATGAATATTTTAAAAAATACAAAGAAAAAAATAAATATTTTCATTTAATTGGTGGAGGTTTTACATGTTGGGTTGTATGGCAAACAACAACTTTTCTAGGAATTATTTTAGGTGCAGCTATACCTGAAAAACTTGGATTGAGTTTTGCTATCCCTTTAACATTTTTAGCTATATTGGTAAATGATTTCAGAAAATTTATTAATGTAATTGTTATTTTGGTTTCAGGTTTAGTTGCAACACTTGGATTTAATTATATTCCTTACAAAGCTTATGTAATAGTTGCAGCGCTTACTGGATTATTTGCAGCTATGGTTTTAACAAAAATAATTAAGAAAATATGAGTGATTGGGCATTAATAATTTATTGTGGATTAATTACTTATCTTACTAGGTTCTCCATGATAGCTCTTTTAAAAAAAGAAATGTTCAATGACAGAACGAGAGAAATTTTATCTTATGTGCCATCAGCAATTTTTCCAGCAATTATATTCCCGGCTATTTTTTTAGATAGCTCAGGTTCACTTGAGCTTACAGATAATCCTAAAATTTTAGCTGCTATCATTGCAACTTGTGTGGGTATTTTTAGTAGAAGTATATTGGCGACAATTTTTTCTGGTTTAGCTTCATATTGGGCAATTATTTTTATTTAAAAAGTATTCATATAGTGCTAGCTTTTTGAATTATAATCAACAGAGGGGAAATAATGAGAATAATAAAAAGTACATTAGTTGCTGGGTTAATTTCTATATTTGTATCTTTTTCAAGTTATGCAGAAAAAGTTAAAATAGGTGATCCAGGTTGGACAGGAGCAACTGCTATTGCAAATTTATTAGCTGCAGTTGTTACTGATAAAATGGGTGGAGAAGCAGAACTTGTTCCTGGTAACAATACTGCAATCTATGGTGCGATTGATAGAAGCAAAGGTGAAATAGAAGTTCATCCAGATATATGGTTACCTAATCAACAAGCTTACACAAATGATTTAGTTCCAAAAGGAACTTTAAAATTAAGCAGCAAACCTTATGAAGGAAATCAAGGTTACTGTGTTTCACAAAAGTTTGCAAAAAAAATGAATATTACTGCAATTGAAGACTTAGGAAGACCAGAAGTTGTTAAAGCAATGGATAGTGATGGCAATGGTAAAGGTGAGTTTTGGATTGGAGCAGATGGTTGGGCATCAGCAAATGTTAACCAAGTTAAATTAAGAGACTATGGTTTATATGATGCTGGTATTGAACCAATCAGAGCAGCTGAAGCAGTTAAAAATGCAAGAGTTCTTGACTCAATTAAAAAAGGTGAAGGATATGCATTCTATTGTTACAAACCACACGCAATTTGGGGAATGGCTGATGTAGTAATGTTGGAAGAACCAAAATTCGATCCAGCTAAATACAAAATGGTTCAACCAAAAGAAGATGCAGATTGGTACAATAAATCATATGTAGCTTCAAAAGATGCACTTAAACAAATTCAAATTGGTTGGGGTACATCTTTAGAAAAAAAATCACCAGCAATTGTTGAATTCTTTAAGAATTTTCAATTAACAGCAGATGACGTTTCATCTATGGCTTACGCAATTTCAGTTGAGAAAAAAGATCCAGCTGATGTAGCTAGAGCTTGGATGAAAGCAAATAAATCAACTGTTGATGGTTGGTTAGGACTTTAGTCTAAATTAAATTATTTATACTCGGCAATTATATATTGCCGAGTATATTTCCTGAAATAAAAATTAAAATGGATTCATTGAGTTCTGCAATTAAGATCGAAAACATTTGGAAAATATTTGGTAATAATTCCAAAGAGGCATTAAATGCAATCCAAAATAACAAGATTTCAAAGACAGAAGCTTTAGAAAAATATAATTCAGTAATAGGTGTTTCAGATGTTTCTTTTGACGTAAAACAAGGTGAAATATTTTGTGTAATGGGTTTATCAGGCAGTGGAAAATCAACTTTAGTAAGACATATCAACAGACTTTTAGAACCAACATCTGGAAAGATTTTAATTAATAATCAAGATGTAATGACACTTGATAGAGAAAGTTTACAAGAATTAAGAAATAAAAAAATAGGAATGGTTTTTCAAAATTTTGCATTAATGCCCCATAGATCTGTAGTAGACAATATAGCAATGCCTTTGGAAATAAGAGGTATCAGCAAAAATGATAGGTTGGATACAGCGAATAAAATTTTAGATATTGTTGAGTTACAAGGTTGGGGAAATAAATTTGCACATGAATTATCTGGTGGTATGCAACAAAGAGTTGGTCTTGCAAGAGCTTTAGCTGCAGATCCTGATTTTCTTTTAATGGATGAACCTTTTAGTGCCTTAGATCCATTGATAAGGAGACAGCTTCAGTCAGAATTTATTAAACTCTCAAAACAGATGAAAAAAACAACTGTTTTTATTACTCACGATTTAGATGAAGCAGTTAGAGTTGGTCACAGAATTGCAATTATGAGAGATGGTAAAGTAATTCAAATTGGAACACCTGAAGAAATAGTTGTTAATCCTGCAGATGAATATGTTGCAGATTTTGTCAAAGGCATCTCACGATTAAAAGTAGTTCAAGCAAAATCAATAATGCAATCAGTTGAAAATTATGAAAAAAAATATGGACAATTATGGAATAATCCAGAGAGTGTTAAAGAAAATGAATTATTAAGCGGCCTTATTGAAAAATCAAAATCAAAAGATAAACCATTAGTGGTTAAAGATCTTAATAATAAAGTTATTGGGGTAATCACTCAGTCAGATCTTTTAAAAGCAGTAATCGAGGGTGCAGATGGAGAATAAAAAAAACAACAACCCGTCTAGATCAGAATTAATTACTGATTTTGTTAAAACAAACCCAGGTTATTATATTGAACAATTTCAAAAAATAGGAAGTAAACCCTCATTTTCCTATTCATTTAATCTATATGCTGCAATTTTTGGACCAGTTTGGTTTGGTATAAGAAATATTTGGAATTGGGCATTAACATTTCTCATAATTGAAACTTTTGCAGTTGTCCAAATTATAAGAGGTTTATTTGGCAATATAACAGCTGAAGCAATTCAAAAAATAGAGCAGGTTCAATCAACTATTGCATTTAGAAATAAACAGTTGGAGGCTGCTATAACCAATAATCCAGATAAAGTTGATGTTTATAAAAGAAATATAAAATCATTAGAGGACGCCATGCAAGGATATATTAATGAAGTTGATAGAATTGAAGCTTCAGCAATTTGGATTACTATTTTTGGAATAGCTTTACTAATCTCAATTAAAATAATTCAAGGAGTTTTAGCAAATTCAAAATTAGAAAAAAGATATTCTGAATGGCTATCAGATAAGGCTATTAGTCCAGGAATGCAGACAAAAAATTATATCTTAAGTATCATTTTTACATTAGTGATAATGTTTTTTTCTGTAGTTCACTATAGTTTTCCTGGCTTGATTACAATTATGAATGAGTTTCCAACTCATCCAGAAATAAGATTAACATCTATCAGCTGGGTTGAAACAGTATTTAATTATGCTGTCATAAAAGGGGATGCAATATTTACCGCGATCACAATTGGAATACGTTCTGTTTTAGATTTTTTAGAATTATTATTTGTTAAAACACCATGGATAGTAATTATAACTACTATCGTTATCTTAACAGGTTTGTCAGCCGGGCCACGTGCAGCAATATATTCAGCAGGATTTCTATGTTACATGGGTTTTTTAGGTTTTTGGGTAAAGGCAATGACAACACTTGCTTTACTTGGTACAGCCGCAATTTTAAGTATTGCAATTGGTATACCTCTAGGAATTTTTTGTGCAAGACGTCAGAGATTTTATTCAATGATAAGACCAATAATGGATTTTATGCAAACAATGCCAGCTTTTGTATTTATGATCCCAGTTATAGCTTTTTTTGGAACTGGAAAGGTTGCTGCAGTAATAATCACTATGATTTTTGGTGGAACGCCCGTTGTTAGATTGACAGTTCTAGGATTAAGAGGTGTTCCAGAAACGATAAGAGAAGCTGCAATTGCATATGGTGCAAGCAAATGGTATTTGCTGAGAAAAGTAGATTTACCTTTAGCTACACCTTCCATTTTAGCCGGTGTAAACCAAACAGTAATGTTGAGTTTAGCAATGGTTGTAGTTGCATCATTAATTGGAGCCAAAGGTCTCGGTCAAGATGTCCTTGAGGCTTTACAATATGCTAATGTGGGACAAGGAATTCTCGCTGGTGTTGCTATATTATTTGTCGCATTAATCTTAGATAGGGTTGTCCAAGGAAAAAAAAGAGTTTAAAAATAATTATGAGAAAAATATTTGTATTACTTTTTTGTTTACTTGCTTTTAATGTAAATGCCAAAGAAACAACTTTTAATAAAGAATTATTTGATAAAGCTCAATCGGACGGCAAGATTGTAATAGTTAGCTCTTGGGTTAAATACTGTACATCTTGCGCTAGTCAAATGAAGGTTTTAGATAAAGCTAAAAATGACTTCGAAAATATTGAATATTTTAAATTTGATGTAAGAAATAAAGAAATAGCTGATTTATTTAATGTTCAGTATCAAACAACACTTTTAATTTTTAAAAACAATAAAGAAGTTTACAGAAGTATTGGCGAAACAAGTAAAGATTTAATTTATGAAGCTATTAAAGCTTCGATCTAGTCTTAAGCTCCTAATTTAATATTTTTTGCTATATTATAATCAATCTCTGCTGGTTTTTTTAAATTCAAATTGTTCATAATTTCTACATACTCATCAATACTATTTACTTGTAGTCTTGGATTTTGTTTTTTTTCCTTTCCAATAGTACTTACTTTTTCACCTTTATAATCATGTGCAGGATATAAAAGAGTTTCATCTGGTAATTTTAAAAGTTTATTAAAAATTGAATTATAAGCATCTTTAGCATTACCATTTTGAAAGTCTGTTCTTCCTGTTCCATTAATTAATAATGTGTCACCAGAAAAAAGATAATTGTCCATTAAAAAACTGTAGCTATCAGAGGTATGACCTGGAGTGTACATAGCTCTAATTTTTAATGAGTCCATATGGATATATTCATCATCTTTTACTTTAATATCTACTGTGTTAGCTGGTGAGTGGTCACCCATAATTGTTGAACATTTTGAAATATCTTTAAGTTTAGACGCACCTGTAACGTGATCTGCATGAATATGAGTATCAATTACTTTCACTAATTTTAACTCTAATTCATTTAATAAGTTAATATAACTATCTACATTTTCAATTACTGGATCAATTATTAGAGCTTCGCGACCCTTCGCTGATGCGATTAAATATGTGTAAGTTGAAGATTTAGTATCAAAAAGTTGTTTGAAGATCATTATTCAATCTAACACATGTACTTGTTAATAAAAATCAAATATCTATATAATTTATATGTATAAATTAATTTCATTAATTACAGTTTTCTTCATATATAATATGTCTAATACTGTAAGCGCTCATAATCATTTTCCTATTACTACGGACTCCAAACTTATGATTGAAAGAGGTAAAATTGCATATAATAATAATTGTGTTTCCTGCCACATGATCAATCTTGCTGGCGCTGAGGATTGGAAAGGTGTAGACGAAGATGGACATAGAAAGGCCCCACCTTTAAATGGCACAGGTCATACTTGGCATCACGACGATAAAACCTTACATGCAATAATAAAATATGGACTGGCAAAATTAGTAAAAAATTATGAAGGTAAAATGATAGGATTTGAAGACAAATTGTCTGATAAAGAGATTGATAGCATTTTAGCTTATTTAAAATCTTTTTGGCCTATTGAAAAATATGAGTACCAAATTCAAATGAGTAATTAATTATGACAGCGACTACATTTAACTGGTCTTGTAAATATACTTGGAAAAGAAGTGCTAAAAATACTGCCTGGTGTTTACTAGGCTGTGCTATTGGTGATTTTGGGACAATTTTATTTTTTCAATTAACTAAAATTCCATTCCCAGTTTTAGGAATTATGACACTAGCAATTATTAATGGTTTAATTACTAGTATTATTTTAGAAACAGTCGTTTTAATGAAACAAGATTTAGATTTTTCAAAAGCTTTAAAAACAGCCATGGGAATGAGCTTCATCTCTATGATAAGTATGGAAGTTACTATGAACTTAACAGACTATCTTTTAACTGGTGGCGCTATATTAACTTGGTGGGTAATTCCTATCATGCTTTTAGTTGGATTTTTAACTCCTTGGCCATATAATTATTGGAGACTTAAAAAATTTGGTGTTGCTTGCCATTAATTAAAAAAAACCTTAATTAAATTGATTAAATGCAACAATCTTCAATATCGTATATCTTAAAATTATCTATACCTATTTTCTTTGCAAATTTAGCAATTCCATTAGTTGGTATTATCGATACAGCTTTAATGGGAAATCTTGGAAATCTTTCTTATTTAACAGCAACATCGATTGCAGCAAATTTATTCTCTATGATATTTTGGAGTTTTGGTTTTTTAAGAATGGGAACTGTGGGTATGGTTTCTCAAGCTTTGGGGCAAAATAGTTATCTAGAAATATTTAATATAGTTTTAAGGAATTTATTATTTGTATTGATAGTTTCAGTTTTAATTTTTGTATTTCAAATATTTATTCTCAACTTAAGCTTAAAAATATTTGATTTATCTGAGTTAACTAAAGAATTTTATATTCAATATTTTAAAATAAGAATTTACTCAGCTCCTGGTGAGTTAACTTTGTATATTATTACAGGTTTATTTGTTGGTTTACAAAAAACTAAAATTTCTAGTTTGGTAGTGGGTTTTTTTTCAATTTTAAATATATTTTTAAGCATTGTTTTTGTTACAAAGTTTGATTTAAATATTAAAGGAGTTGCATATGGCACTTTGTTTTCTGCATTAATTACATCTTCAATATTTTTGATTTATACTTTTAATTATCTAAAAAAATTTACTGCTATTAAAATCGATTTAACAAAAGTTTTTAATTTAAAAAAGATGAAAGATATTTTTAATATAAATTTTGATATTTTTATTAGAACCATTTTATTAACTTTTTCTTTTTTATGGTTTACTTATTTAGGAACCCGGATAGGAGAAGACTATGTTGCAGCTAATGCTATTTTAATAAATTTAGTATTCTTATCAGCATTTATATTAGATGCTTATGCATTTTCTACTGAAGGAATGGTTGGATACTCCCTTGGAAAAAAAGATTTAAAACTCTTTAAAACAATTATTAAAAATTCTTTTTTGTTAAGTTCGTTAACAGGTCTTTTTATTTCAATTATCTATTTTTTTATTAATGAAAATATAATTAATTTAATGTCAGATATTGAGAGTATAAAAAAATTAAGTTCAACTTATGCAATTTGGTTAATCTTGTTACCCTTTATTGCATCTTTTTGTTATCAATTTGATGGTATTTTTATTGGATGCTCTCAAACAAAAGAATTGAGAAACGCTATGATTTTTTCAGTGCTTTGTTATTTATTAATTTCAATAACTTTAACAAGTTATTTATCTAATACTGGAGTTTGGATTTCACTCTGTTTATTTATGATATTAAGAGGATTATCATTGTTCTATTATTTAGATAAAATTTATCAAAGATTTGATTTTCAAATTAAGATTTAAACAATTATGGTAAAAAAAAATATTAAAAATTGGGATAATAAAACTTGGTTATCCTCAAAAAATTATATTAATTCATTTAATAATTTTTTAATCAAAAATTTTAAGATTAATTCAAGATTTAAAATTTTAGATATTGGGTGCGGTCGGGGAAAGATCTTGGGTTCTCTTAGTTCTAAAATAAAACTTAAGGAAAAACCATTAGGCATAGATATCGTTAATCACAAAGATAAAGATAAAAGAATTAATTTTAAAAGAACAAATGTTTTAGAACTTTCTTTAAAGAAAAATGAAAAATTTGATCTAATTTTGATTAAACAAACAATTCATTTAATGAAATTTAATGAGATTAAAAAATTATTAAAATCATTGAAAAAGAATTTAAATTCTAATGGTAGTATTTTAATATTTACTTTAGATACTGAAAAAAATGAAATCCCAACTTTTAAGTTAATGAAACAAAAACTTAATCAATCTTTTCAAAGAGATAAAAAAATCTTAAGGATGATCAAAAATTTATATCCACATATCATTAAGAAAAGCTTTTCTTTTAATGTAAAAATAACAAAAAAAAAATATCTTAATATGATTCAAAATAGATATATCTCAACTTTAATACCTTTATCTAAAAAACAAATTAGTCAAGGGACTCAAGAAATTGAAAAAAGATATAAAAGTGTATTAAGATTTAAAGATAAATTAATTTGTATTATTTTATAAAATTCTTTTTAGTAAATTTTCTTTAAACAAAACTTTATGAACTATAACAGCAAAAATATGCAAAGTTATTAATATAATGAGTGTATAGTTACTAATAATATGAATCTCATAAAATATTTCTGCTAATTCAAAATTATCTTTAATTTCAAAATTAAAAAAAAACATGTCAAGCTCTTCACCGTTGTATAATTTTTTTAAAGCACCAGAGATGGTTATTGTCAAAATTGCAACATACAGAAAAATATGATTTAATTTAGCTATAATTTTTTGACCTGGAAAAATACTATTATGTAAAGCTGGAGTTGGATTAAAAGTTTTATATAAAAGTCTAAATATAGTTAAATAAAATATAGCAAGACCAAGGGTTACATGAATACTTTCAATAGTTAATCTTTTTTCACTAAAATCCATATCTACTAGATAGAAACCTAAAGGAATTTGAATAACTAATACTGCGGCACTTAACCAATGAAATATTTTTGAAATGGACCCATATTCTGTTAAAGTGTTATTTAATTTCATATGTTAATAAAATATATCATTATTATATTTAAGTACATTCTCTTCACTTTAATATTCTTTTCTTTTTCTCTTCCAGCTAATTCAGAATTGTCTGTTGAAGAAATTATAAAGGGAAGAAAAGCTTTATTCAGCAAGAATTATAGCACAGCCAAAAGAGTTCAAACTTTTGCCACTAAAGGTGAGTTTGATAAGGCAAAAACTTTAATGTTAGAAATGAGTGAAAATTATAAAAGTTTGATCGAATATTTTCCTGAAAATACTAAAGAAGGTTTTAAAACAGAGGCCCTTCCAGCAATTTGGGAAAATAAAGAAGAATTCAATAATTTAATGAATAAGTCTTCAAATGATATGATTGAGCTAGTATCCATCATTGAAAATTCAGATGATATAAAAGCTTCTCTTGGAAAACTTATGTGGGGAAATTGCAAAGCTTGTCACAGCAAATTTAGAGCACAACATTAAATTTTAAAAATTAAAATAGAGGTTCGCTCTTTTAGTTTATTCCCAAAAGAGCTCCTCTATTGAGCCTTTTTGGCATTTAAGTCCGAGTGGACTTTAAGTTTTTTGTTTTTATGAAATATAAAGCTACCCAGCTAAGTATCAGGTGGCATTTGATTCATTAAAACTACCTCCTTAATTAAAAAATAAATTACAAGAAGGTTGTATTCAACAAATTTATTTTGCTTTAATTAAAATTTACTTCTTGAATACAACTTATCTAAGTTATAGATTCCTTCTAATTTAAATATTTCACTTATAAATAGAAAAAAATATGAAATATATAACTGGTCTAATAAACTTAATAATAAGTTTAGTCATTTCTACAATTATTATTTATACGATTAATTTTATTGCAGGTTTTGCAGGTGCAGATTATTCATTTTCAAATGGAGAAGTATTTGTAATGTGGATTTTAATGGCAATTTTAGTCAACAATTGTTTTAATAAATAATCTTTCCTTAAGTGAGTAATTCAGTCAAGACAGATGATGTAATTTTCAACTTTTTTAAACAAATTTGTGATGAAAAAGATGATCAAAAATGTGTTGAACTTGGAAATCAATGGATCAATGCGATGGAATTAAATCTAAACAATATGGAAAAAAATTTAGACGAGAGAGATAAAATTAAACATAAAGATGATATTCAAAATAATAGAGATCACTTAAATAGTCTTAAAGGTAAAGACTCATCCGAGTGGCGTGAATACGCAACTAAATGTATGGTTGAAATTATGGATAATAAAGTATAAAAAATTACAAAGGGGTGTCTTTTCAGACTGAGATTAAACCCTACGAACCTGTCCGGTAATTCAGAAAGGGAGAATAATGGATAAAATATATTTTATAAATCAATCAACATCACTAACATTAGTAATTGTTATTAGTCTAATATTTGCAATCTTGGGCTTTTATAACTCAAAAAAATATCAAGGATTAAATAATTATTTAACAGCAAATAGAAATGTTGGGTTGTTTTCTTTAACTACAAGCTTAACTGCATCAGCATTAGGTGCATGGATTTTATTTGGACCAGCTTCAGCTGCAACTTGGGGTGGGATTGGTTCAATCATTGGATATTCTTTGGGAACTGCATTTCCAATGTTTTTTTTGATTTATTTGGGAAAAAAAATAAGAAAAGAATTTCCCAAAGGATCTTCTTTGATTGAGTTTATGAGAAAAAAGTTTGGAAAAAGTTTATTCAAACTTATTTTACTAATGACAATTTTTTATATGTTCATTTTTTTATGTGCTGAAGTTACAGCAGTCGCTGTTTTAATAAATTATATATCAGGTACTGAACTTTGGATTACTGCTTTAATTGTACTTATTTCTACACTTGCTTATACTTTGTATGGAGGTTTAAAGGCATCAATATTTACAGATAATATACAGATGGTTGTAATCGGAATTCTTTTATTGATTTCGTTTGTTTACATAAACTCTTTTACAGGATCTCAATTTTCCTTTGAATTTATTAAAGAGAAGAATCCTCATCTTTTAAGCTCCTCTTATATTCCTAGTTATACTGCGGGCTTGACTTTTTTTATTGCAGTTGCTGCTACAAACTTATTTCATCAAGGTAATTGGCAAAGAGTTTATGCAGCAAAAAATTTTGAAACTTTAAGAAAAAGTTTAATCATATCTTTCTTTATAATTGTACCGGTAGTTTTTTATATGGGATTTACTGGAATGGTTTCTTTTTCAATAGATCCAACTACTAGACCTGATCTAGGATTTTTCACTTTATTACTTAAAGAACAAACTGAGTTATTATCTCTATTTATAATTATACTGGGCTTAGCATTAACAATTTCTACTGTTGATACTTTAATTAATGCAATATCAAGCTTAATTGTTGTAGATGGTAAAACAACCTTTAATTTGAGTAAAAAAACAAACTATTTAAATTTTTCTAAATATGTAATTTTATTCTTATCTTTAATTTCTTTTATAATTGCATCCAAAGGATTCGATATTTTATATTTATTTTTATTAGCTGACTTATTCTGTTGTGCTTTTGTGTTAACTGTTTTTTACAGCTTTTATGACAAAAATATTAATGAAAAAACTGCATATGTTTCGATTATAATAGGATTGATTGGAGGTTTTTTAATGTTCCCTTCACCAGATTTTTCAAAAAGTTTATTAGTTGGAATTTTAATGCCTAAAGAATTTTTTGGACCTTTTGTAGCACAATCATTATTGTTTTTATCTTTTGTAGTTGCAACTTTTTTACCATTAGTAGTTTTTAAAGCTAAAAAGTTTTAGTATTACTCGATTGTATTAAAGAAATTAATAGTTATATATTTGTTTTAATGCCAGATAATCAAATAGTAATTAATGATCTCTCAAAAGTTTATGATAATGGCTTTAAGGCTTTAAAAAATATAAATCTAGATATTAAAAAAGGTGAAATTTTCGCAATGCTTGGACCTAATGGTGCAGGTAAAACAACATTAATCAGTATCATTTGTGGAATTGTAACTCCAAGTTCTGGTAAAGTTACTGTAGATAATTTTGATATTATAAATGACTATAGAGAAACACGTTCAAGAATTGGATTAGTTCCACAAGAATTAACTTTAGAGCAATTTGAAACAGTTTTTAATAATGTTTCATATTCTCGAGGACTTTATGGTAAAAAACCTAATCCTTCTCATATAGAAAAAATTTTAAAACAATTAAGCTTATGGGATAAAAAAGATCTTAGACTTAGACAGTTATCTGGAGGAATGAAACGAAGAGTTTTAATTGCCAAATCCTTATCTCATGAACCAAAAATATTATTTTTAGATGAACCTACCGCTGGTGTGGATGTTGAATTAAGACAAGATATGTGGAAAATAGTTGAGTCACTTAGAGAAACAGGAGTTACTATTATTTTAACTACTCATTACATTGAAGAAGCAGAAGCAATAGCAGATCGAGTAGGGGTTATCAATCAAGGAGAAATCATAATTGTAGATAAAACTGAAACATTGCTCAAAAAAATGGGGCACAAGAAATTGACTGTTGATCTGCAGGAAGAGATTAATGAAATTCCTAAAAGTCTTAAAAAATACAACTTAATCTTAGGAAATAATAAAATGTCAGTAGAATATACGTATAATGTGCAAGCAACACAAACTGGAATAACAAATTTGTTACAAGATTTAAAAGATGCAGGTCTTAAACTAAAAGATTTAAAAACTGAACAAAGTACATTAGAAAAAATATTTGTTAATTTAGTAAGGGAAAATAATGAAGTTTAATTACCAAGCTTTTAAAGCAATTTATTTACACGAGATGGATAGATTTAAAAGAACACTAGGACAATCCTTATTGTCGCCGGTGCTATCCACATCCTTGTATTTTATTGTTTTTGGATCAGTCATTGGTGGATACGTTGAAAATATAGATGGCATTAGTTATGGATCATATATTGTTCCAGGATTACTAATGTTAACATTATTAACTCAATCTATCAGTAATACATCTTTTGGTATTTTCTTTCCTAAATTTAATGGAACAATTTATGAAATTTTAGCTGCTCCTATATCTACTTTTGAAATTGTTCTTGCTTTTGTTGGAGCTGGCGCAACAAAAACCTTAATTGTTGGTGTTGTAATATTTATTACATCAACATTTTTTGTTGAAGTTTATGTACAGAAACCTTTTTTAATGATTATGTTACTTATACTGGTAGCATTTACCTTTGCTTTATTCGGGTTCTTAATTGGTTTAATGAGTTCTAATTTTGAACAAATGTCCGTAGTACCTACTTTAGTTATTACACCAATGGTCTTTTTAGGTGGAAGTTTATATTCATTAGACATGCTGCCTCCATTTTGGCAAACAGTGACTTATTTCAATCCAGTAGTTTATTTAATTAATGGTTTAAGATATTCTTTTTATGGAGTTTCAGATTTTAATATTTGGATTAGTATTGGTTCAATGATTATATTTTTAGTTATTTGCGTTATAGCTGTTAGCACACTTTTGAAAAGAGGCTATAATATTAAATCTTAAGAAGAGGCAATTTTCTTCTTGGGGTCATAAAATGGTTTCTCTACAATAGTACAATTAATATCAGCATCATTCGTTTTTACTTTGAATATGTTACCAATTTTTGATTGATTAATTTCTATCATTGCAAGAGCAATATTTTTTTTTAATCTTGGTGAATAAACTGCAGATGTCACTTTGCCAATTTTATCATCATTATTATAGACTGGCCAAAAAGTAGTATTAGGCCCTTTTAATGGGGCACAATTTAACTCCAAACCAACTTGTTTTCTTTTAATACCTTCTTGTTTAATTTTTTTTAATGCATTTTTACCAATGAAATTAATCTCACTATCTAGATTTATTAATCTATCAAGACCTAATTCAAATGGATTTGTGTTAATATCAGCATCAGCATGATATGAAAGCATTCCACCCTCAATTCTTCTTATTGATGATGTGTGACCAGGTTGAAGGCCATATTCTTTTCCTGCTTCCATTATTTTTTCATAGAGACTATTTCCTTTAGAACCATCTCTTAAATAAACTTCATATCCAAGTTCACTTGACCAACCCGTTCTAGAAATAACAAGAGGAATACCGTCTAATACACATTCTTTTAACCAATAATACTTTAATTCTTTAATATCCTCACCAAACAATTTAGTCATTATTTCTCCTGATGTTGGACCTTGTAACTGTAGTGGAGAAACATCAGGTTCTGTGATCTTTACTTTTAACCCAGAATTTATGGCAACACCCTGAGCCCATAGTAAAATATCGCTATCAGCCAAAGATAACCAAAAATGATTTTCTGCTAATCTTAAAAGTACTGGATCATTTAAAATACCTCCATCATTATTTACAATTAATATGTATTTACATTGTCCCACAGCCAATTTTGAAAGATCTCTAGGTGTTAATAATTGTATGAATTTATATGCATCTGGACCAGTGATTTCCACTTGTCGTTCAACTGCCACATCACATAGAATTGATTTTTCAATTAAATTCCAAAAGTTTTTTTCAGGACTTCCAAAATCTCTTGGAATATACATGTGATTGTATACCGAGAATCCTGTGGCCCCCCATTTAACAGTTGAGTCAAAGAAAGGTGACTTTCTTATTTGAGTTCCAAATCCAAAATTTTTATTTACCATTTCAGCTCTTAATATTATAAAAAATCAATACAAACAAATTAAAATTAATAACTGACCCATTTCTGGGCCAGTTAAACTACTAATATACAAGAAGAATTGTTTTATTAGAATTGTTCAGACTCAGTAGAGCCTTCCATTGCTGTTGTTGAGCTTTTTCCACTACTTATAGTATTGGAAACAGCATCAAAATAAGAAGTACCAACTTCTCTTTGATGTTTAACACTAGTGTAACCATCTTTTTCTCTAGCAAATTCTTGTTCTTGAATTTTCGAGTAAGCAGACATACCTTCTTTTTTATATTTTTCTGCTAATTCAAAAATTGCAATATTTTGAGTATGAAATCCTGCAAGAGTAATGAATTGAAATTTGTAACCCATAGCACTAATTTCTTTTTGGAAAGAAGCTATTTCAGAGTCAGACAAATGTTTTTTCCAATTAAAAGAAGGAGAACAGTTATAAGCTAAGAGTTTACCAGGAAATTTTTCATGTATCGCATCAGCAAATTTTTTAGCTTCTTCTAGATTAGGAGTTGCTGTTTCACACCAAATTAAATCTGAATATGGTGCATAAGCAAGACCTCTAGAAATTGCTTGTTCAATTCCAGCCTTAACATAATAAAACCCTTCAGGTGATCTTTCACCAGTCATAAAAGGTTTGTCATTATCATCATGATCATTAGTAATTAGTTTTGCTGCATTGGCATCTGTTCTTGCTAATATAATTAATGGTACATCGGCAATATCTGCTGCTAATCTTGCTGCTTTTAAATTTTTAATCATTGTCCCTGTTGGTACAAGGACTTTACCACCCATATGACCACATTTTTTTTCACTTGCTAATTGATCTTCAAAGTGAACTCCAGCAGCACCTGCTTTAATAAATTTTTTTGCTAATTCAAATACATTTAAAGGTCCACCAAAACCTGCTTCCCCATCTGCAATGATTGGAAGCATATAATCAACTCTTTTTTCTTTTTTCATATCTCCATCTTTAAGTTCCATATGTTGAATTTGATCAGCTCTGATTAAAGCATTATTCATCGACTCAACTAGTTTCGGTGCACTATCGTAAGGATATAAAGATTGATCAGGATACATTTCTCCTGCACTGTTGGCATCAGCAGCAACCTGCCAACCACTTAAATAAATTGCTTTAAGCCCAGCTTTTGCATGTTGGACTGCATGATTTCCAGATAATGAACCCAAAGTATTTACATAATTTTCAGTATTAAGTAGTTTCCACAATTTCATTGACTGATGTTTGCACATTGAATATTCAATTTTAATTGAGCCTCTAAGCCTTTCCACATCCTCTGGAGTGTAGTCTCTTTTTATGCCTGCAAATCTTTTTAAATCGTATGAGATGTTTTCTGCGCTCATTATTATTATCCTGTGCTGTTAAAATGTTTTTAGTAAGAAATGAATTTAAGTTGAACGAATAAGATTAGTTTGAGTCGTTAAGGGTCTCAACTAGATCTTTCATTCCACTTGAACCCCAATCACAATGATCATCTCTCATGTAGATTCCTCTGCTATTATGTCTAGCTAAATCCTCATGTTTTATGATTTGAGCCTCATTTTCACTGTTTTTTAATTTTTCGTCCATGTAAATTTTATAATTTACAGGATTTACAAAATCTAGAAAAAAGTTTAAAAAGCTTGTAAATTAAAGAAAAAAGTTGTAAAAATAAATTTACAAAATTTACAAATAGAAAATATGAGTCAATTAGATTTAAAAATTGGTCCTAAAATCAAGGCTTTTCGGAGACAATTAGGTCTTCAAGCGAATAAACTTGCAGAAGAATTAGATATTTCACCCAGTTATTTGAACCTAATTGAAGGCGGAAAAAGAAAAATAGATGGTGATTTATTGCTTAAAATTTGTGAAAAACTGAATATTGAGCTTTCTCAATTAACCTCAAAAACTGACATTAACTTAGAAAATACTTTATCAGAAATTTTAGATGATAAATTATTTGAAGATCTAGATATTTTAGGTCCCGAAGTAAAAGATCTCGTTGGTACAAATCCAAAAATTGGTAAAGCGATTGTTAGATTAGGAGATATCTTAAAAAAGAAAGATCATGAAATGATTAATAAAATTGAGACAATCTCTGGTAAAATTGTTGATAATAGAAAAAATTCATTTCCAGGAGAAGTCATTTCAGATTTTTTACAAGAAAATAAAAACTATTTTCCAAAATTAGAAGATTTTGCAAATAAAGTTTTTGAAAAAGTTCAAAAGAATAATCGAACTAGATATATCGCTCTTTGTGATTATCTAAATTCAGAATATGGAATAACGGTTAAGGACGTAATTCCGGATGAAGACAAACCTTTTTCAAAAATATTTCGTAAGAATAAAAAAGAACTTTTATTAAGTGATTATAGTTCATTAGAAACAAAAAAACTTCATGCAGCTGCTCAAATAGCTCAAGAAGGTGCAAATAAAGAAATAGAGGAATATTTATCTAAATTTTCTTTTCCTTCAGAAGAGTCAAAAAAATTGACTAAAGTGGCTTTATTAAATTACTGTGGAGCAGCAATTCTTATGCCATATAAACTTTTTCATACAGAATGTAAAAAACTTAAATATGATTTAGAATTATTACAAAATACCTTTGCGACTTCGTTTGAACAAGTTGCTCATAGGGTAACTTGTTTACAGGACCCAAAACTTCCAGGTATTCCGTTTCATTTTCTAAGAGTTGATATGGCTGGAAATATTTCAAAAAGATTTTCATTATCTGGAATTGAAATCCCAAGATACGGTGGTGCATGTCCAAGATGGAATGTTTACTCAGCTTTGACAAGGCCAGGAGTTATACAAGCAGCAGTGAGTAAAATGACCAATGGTGAAAAATATGTTTGTATTGCAAGAACAGTTGAAAAAGGCATTGGTAGATTTGGTCAATCGAAAAGTATTTTATCCATTGGATTAGGTTGTGAGGCAAAATATGCTAAAGATTTTGTCTACACAGAAAATATAAATATTAACGATAAATCTACAGAAATACCAATTGGTGTTTCATGCAGAACCTGTGACAGATTAGATTGTTCTCAAAGAGCCTTCCCACCATTACATAAAAAATTTGATGTTGATATCAATTCAAGGGGAGTTTCGGTTTATGTTGGTGATAAGAATTAAATATTATATTTATGATTAAATTTATATTACCAGCAATCATTGTCTTTTTAATTATTCTATTTTGGGAAAAAATAAGTGATTTTTTTTATCAAAAATTTGATATCAAAATTAATTATATCATTCTTGCAATTATCATATTAATTTTGGGAATAATTTTTGGACTTCTTTATTATTAATTAGTATGAAAAATTTAAGATTACACGATTACGAGCTGGATGAAGTTGAAGGTGTTTTTACTCTTAAAAACAAAAACACAACAATTGGTTTTGTTAGATTTGATAAGATAGGCGAGATTGAATATATTTTTGTTAATCCTATTTTTAGAAAAAAAGGATTTGCTAAAAAATTGTTACAATTAGTTAAGAAAAAAACAGGAAAAAAATTAGTTTTTCAAAAACCTATAAGCCCACTTGGAGAAAAATTACTTAAATCGGTTGAAAAATGGACATAAGAGATTTGTATAATAATCATACAGATGTTTGTTTTATTCTATGTATTTATTGATAAGTTAAATTTTTATGATCCAAGTATTAAAAAAATTTAAACCCCGAATAAAAGCGCGTATTAGAAAAAATAAGCAAATTATTAACAAAAATATTGATAATTTTTTTGATTGGATTAAGGGGGCCGAGCTAGTTGAACTCAAAGAATGCAATACAAATGAAGACCCAGTTAGACCAGAACTAGATAATGTTTTTAGAAGAAGTTATGGAAGAAAAATTTATGGTGTGAAATATAAAGGTGAAATTTATGCTGTTATGTGTTTTGCTTACACAAATAAGATACCACGAAGTGTAGAAGAACTAGATAAGTTAAGTCATGATGCTTTTTTACAAAGTGCACAAAGAGATCAAAATGTTGGACAAATTGCTATTGCATATACAGTATGGTCAAAAAAAAAGGGTGGAGGAAAATTAATTGTTAAAGAAGTTTTTAAAAAAATAAAAAAATCTAATCATTTAAATAGACTTGTTACATTATCACCCTTAACTGAAATGGCTTTCAAATTTCATAGTAAAAATGGAGCAAAACTTGTTCAAGTAAATGAAACTACCCAAAATTTTGAATACGAAGTAGAAAAAAAAAGAAATTAATTTTCTAAATCTTTAATATTTATAAATTTTTGAGCTATAGAAGAATTGTTTTTTTTAATGTCTTCAAAAAAGTTCCAAGCTAAAACAATAATACAAGATGGTTTTTTTGTTATTTTATCTTTTGAAATTATAGGAATTTTAACCCCAGGTACAAATTTATTATTTTTTAATTTATTATCTTCGACAATATATTCAATTTGATTTGTAATTCCAAAAAAATTTAATGCTGTAGTTGCTTTAGCTGGTGCACCATAACCAACCAATAATTTTTCTTTTTGTTTAATTTTATTTATATTTTTCAAAACATTTTCTCTTATTTTATAAACCTTTTCACCAAATAATTTATAAGTTTTGTAATTTTTGATTCCAAATTTTTCTTCCTCTTTTAATATTTTGTTTACACTTTGATCAATTTTGGTTTTTTTATTCTTTGAAATATAAATTCTTAATGAACCACCATGTGTGTCTATTTTCTCTGCTTTAAAGATTTTTATTTTATATTTTTTAAAAAAGTTAATTAATGAGGTAAGCGACCAATAATTGTAGTGTTCATGATAAATATTATCAAAAGTTAAATCTTTTAAAGTATTCATTAAATACTGAACTTCTATAACAATAGTTCCTGTTTTATTTAAAAGTTTTATCATACAGGTTGCCATCTCATCTAAATTATCAGAATGTGCGAAGACGTTTGATGCAAGAATTAAATCTGCATTTTTTTTTATTTTTTTAATATTTTTTTCTGTTAAAAAAGCGTTTAAAGTTTTAATCTTATTCTTATTTGCTAATTTTGCTAAATTTTTAGCAGGCTCTATACCTAGAACTTTTTTGAAATTTAGGTCAATAAAAGGTTTTAAAGCAACGCCATCATTACTTCCAATATCTATAATGTAAGATTTTTTAGGCTTTAACTTAAAATCTTTTATATATTTTTTTGAGGCCTCAATAAAATGATTTCTAAATATTTTTGAAGTTGAGGAAGTGTAAAGATAATTTGAAAACATTTTTTTTGGATCTACAGCAACAGAAAGTTGACAATTATGACACTTGTCACAATAATTCATTTCTAAAGGATAGAGTTCAGTTTTTTCTGACCTTTTTTTCAACAAATTATTTGCTAAAGGTTGATATCCCAGAGAAAGAACTCTTTTTAGCTTTGTATTACCACAAGATCTACAATCAAATTTATAGCAACTCAAAAGTAAATCTCTTTCATCTTCATCAACAAAATTATGTTTAATTGTATGTGTTACACCATAGTTTTCATGTTCTCTTTCACCTCTCACAAGATTTAAAAAAGTTGTATCTTTTGTAAAAACCATCGTATGAGCTACGTTAGGTTTTATTATTGAAATCTGTCCTTCATTAACTACTTGCGTTATTTTTGGTGAATTTGGATTTAGTATATCCTGAAAAATTTCAATTATCTGACCCTTTGTAAATAAACACTTCTGTTCTTGTTGGGGATGGTAATGATTTGCTCTTATAGTTCCTTTTTTTGAGTCAATTAACCCAATCATGTTTATTGGCTCGGTAAGTTCATGATTGCTAATCTTTCCTCTTTCATCAACAAACTCGTCAGCCCCATCTCTAACATGTTCTAAATCTTTAATTAAATCCTGTTTAGACCATTTTAGTATCATTTCTTTAATACTTTCGTCTAATCCATACAAAAATTTAAAACCTGTCTTTAAAATTTTTTCATTTGATAATGAAAAACCTAAATTTGGCACTTCATCATTTGTTTCTTTAAGTTCTATCTTTGGGTTATATTTTTTACAAATTTCAGCAACATCTTTTACAGTGACAGTATCTTTGGTTAAGTTGAATATTTCTGAGGATATATCTTCTCTTTCTTCCATAAATTTAAAACATCTTGCTACATCAATTAATGGAACCAAGCTTTTGATTTGCCTTCCTCCAGCGTAAAGTTTTAGTAATCCATCTTGTGAGGAAATCTTAGAAAAAAGGTTTGTCATTATATCTAATCTTGTTGTATCTGTTGAGTATCCATAAACTGACCCCAGTCTTAATATTATAAAGTTCTTTCCAGACTCTTTTAATTGTTTTTCGTTAAATGCTTTTGATTTTCCGTAGGCTAAAACTGGCAAAGTTTCTTCATCTTCTAAGATATTCTTTTTTACATCTTGCATACCTTCATAAACAACATGGGTTGAAGGTAAAATAATTTTACAATCATCTTTTATTGAGTCAATTATATTTTGAGTACCTTCAAAAGCAACTTCTTCAATCTTCTTTTCATGTTCAGCATTAGCCTCACTTTTTACTCTTGGAACTGCAGTAATGCCTGCTAGGTGATGAACTATATCAGCATCTTTGCAATATTCATTTATTAGCTCTTTATCTAAAATATCCCCATGTACAAAATTCATATTCCAATTTCTAATTTGATTAACTCTTTCTGAAATAAATCTATTATCTATGACTGTGATTTTATCATTCCAGCTAAAACCTGAATATATTTTGCAAAGTTCAGTTCCTATATAACCAAGACCACCAGTAATAACTATTTTTTTCATGTTACCTAAATCAATTTCCTAAACAATAATATCTTT
The DNA here is from genome assembly GCA_902554765.1 of uncultured Pelagibacteraceae bacterium. Classification (GTDB taxonomy): domain Bacteria; phylum Pseudomonadota; class Alphaproteobacteria; order Pelagibacterales; family Pelagibacteraceae; genus Pelagibacter. The sequence goes on from CACDPY010000007.1 coordinate 22,846, forward strand.
CAAGTAAAGCATTATTTATTCTGACAATCTTAACTTTATATTTATCTCGAATAAAACTTTTCTGAAGTTTTAATTACATAATCCGCTATATGCTCTGTTGTTAGATATTTTTTTGTATGTTCTAAAAGATCTTTTCTATAATTATTTACCTCTGGAAATTCTTCTAATAATTTTTTTGAGTCATATTTTTTTTTGAATAAATGATATAAATATGAAGAAATTCTCTCAAAATTTAAAAACTTTTTTTTATAAATTCTAAAAGGATTTTCTTGACTGAGTATCCAAGAAAAATCCTCAAATATTTTCACTAATTTTTCCTTTGGAAGTTTTGTTAAAGTTTTATCAGGACAATTTTTTATATCTAATATTAATGGGATACATCCATTCATCAACATTTCATAATATCTTACTGCTTCCCACCAACCTCCATGCACATAAGTGACACCAAATAAACTATCTTTCCACATATTGTAATAGTCATTTTCTTTTTTATAAATATAAGTCTTGTATCTGTGAGGTATTAACGGTGCTAAAATATTTTTAGGATTTAAATTTATCTCATTAATAATTTTTCTTTTTGGAATGGTGACATTTATTGGAAAAACATTTGATTTTGTTTCTATTAATTCTCTTTTAAAGAAAATAATTTTTTCATTTTTATTAAAATGTAAATTTATATTATCTTCACCATCAATTAATATTATTTTACTTTTAGACTTAAGAGATTGTTCAAAAAAAATGTTTGAACGTGTAAATGAACCATAAATAATATAATCAAAAAAGTTGCTCTCTATCTTTTTTTTAATGTCAGTTCTATCGACAGAGTTGTAATTAGCTAAATTGTCATAATAGGTAAATCCGCTACCCCATAATTTTGAAATATCAAAAGATCTTTTGTTTATTTCATCTTTGTACATGTACCATGCACCCGGGTAATCGACGACATCTACGCCATGATTTTCTCGTAAACCATGAAGTAAACTATCATTAATGATGTCATTTACTGCCTGTGCGTCATCTTTTAGATGTGTGAGAAAAAGAATTTTCATTAAATTTGATTATTATTAACACAATTTATCATGAAAAAATATTTAGGATTAATTTTAATATTATTTATTTTTGTTTCTTGCCAATCAAATAAAGACTTTAATCGAAAGACTATTGAGTTAAATCCGAAAAAAAAAGGTGTTAAATACAAAATAACATCACCTTCAATCAAGATTATTGATTAATTTGATATTGAATCACAAAGTATTTCTAATATAAATCAGTTATATTTTTGGCGGGGTAGCTCAGTTGGTTAGAGCGCGGGACTCATAAGCCCGAGGTCAGTGGTTCGATCCCACTTCCCGCTACCATTATTTAATATTCAATCCTACTCTATTTACGATATCTTTTTTATTTAAAGTTTTAAAATAATCTAGATTATTTAAATACCACTCTAGAGTTTGTTTAAGCCCAGAACTAAAGTTTGTTTTGGGTTTCCATTTAAGTTCTTTAATAATTTTACTACTGTTGAGCGCATACCTTACATCGTGACCAGGTCTATCTTTTACAAATTCAATTTTAACATTTTTACCTAATTTAATTTTTGATTTTGCAATTTTGATTAATTTTTTTGATATATCCAAATTGATTACATTTTTATTGGATCCGATATTATAAAAATTACCAATTTTTCCTTTTTCAAAAACTTTAATTAAGGCCTCGCAGTGATCTTTTACATATATCCATTCTCTAGAATTTAAACCTTTTCCATAAATAGGAAGTTTCTTATTCGTTATTATATTATAAATTAGTTTTGGAATTAATTTTTCAGGGTGTTGTTTAGGGCCATAATTATTTGAACAATTAGTTACAATTGCAGGTATTTTATAAGTTCTCACATAAGATGAAACTAAATGATCAGAGGATGCTTTAGATGCAGCATAAGGTGAGCTTGGATTATAAGGATAATTTTCTTTTGTTCTCCCAGCTAATATATCGCCATAAACTTCATCAGTTGAAATATGAATTAATCTTGATTTTTTATTTTTGACTGAAAATTTTCGAAAAATTTCTAAGATATTAAATACCCCAATTATATTACTTTGAATAAAACTTTTAGGACCATCAATTGATCTATCCACATGGGTTTCTGCTGCTAAATTAAAAATACCAATTGGTCTATGCTTATTTATTATTTTAGCTAATTTTCTATTAGCAATGTCACATTTTATGAACGAATAGTTTTTATTCTTTTTCAATTCTTTTACGTTGTAGAAATTTGAGGAATAGGTATTTTTATCAATATTAATTACTTTATATTTTTTTTCTAAAAGTAACTCTATTAAATTACTTCCAATAAAACCAAGGCCCCCTGTAACAATTACTTTTTTCATTTAAGTTTTTTACAATATTAAAAATTAAAGTATATATGTGTCTACAATATGTATAATTTTAATAATTTGACAATTGTAATAGTTACTTTTTTAACAGACAAAAAAACCCTTTTAAATTGTCTAAACTCAATTGATAACAAGGTAAAAGTAATTATTGTTGAAAATTCATCAAAATTTAAAGATCGACACTTTTTTATTAATAAATTTAGCAATTTACAAATTTTTTGTACTGGAAAAAACTTAGGTTATGGAGGAGGAAATAATTATGGGTTGCAAAAAGTTAAAACTGATTATGGAATGATACTAAACCCTGATACAATTTTAGATAAATCTTTTTTTAGAAACATTAATCCTTTATTAAATAATAAAAGTTTTTCTCTCATAGGATGCGAGCTAATCGATAATAGCACTTATATGACGGGTGGTTTTTTTAATGAGAAAAAAAATGAAACATTTAGAAGAGAATTTTTAACAAATGAGAGAAAAAATTTAACTAAGGTTGATTGGATAGCTGGATGCTCAATTTTGTTAAATTTAAGGAAGATTAAAAAGAAAAAAATATTTGACGAAAATTTCTTTCTCTATTTTGAAGAATTTGATTTTTGTCAGTTATTAAAAAAAGAAAATCATCAAGTTTATATCTCTAAATCTTTAAAAATACACCACCTTGGATTTAAAAGTTCAACATTGAAAGTTAATGATTTTAAGGCAGAAGCAGAAAAACTAAGAAATTGGCATTACATGTGGTCACAATTCTATTATTATAAAAAAAATTATGGCTTTATAAGTGCTTTTTTTAAATTAATAGGAAAATTATTTAAATCTTTATCAAAAACTTTTATTTACCAAATTATTTTTGATCAAAGAAATAAAAATAAATATCTCTATCGTTCATTAGGATTAATTTCCTCAATGTTTGGATTTAAATCTTCTTATAGGGGTAAATTTTTTAATTAGTGTCCTGGAAATTCAATTAAATTTTCAACTTTATAACCTTTTTTAATTAAATTATCTGAACCTTTGAGATCAAAAAGATTAATAACAAAAACAAAACAAGCAACATTTCCACCCGACATCTCAACCAATTTAGCAGCTGCTTCAGCTGTGCCGCCTGTAGCTATTAAATCATCAATAATCAAAACCTTATCATTTTTGTTTATAGAATCTTTGTGAACCTCTATAGTTGCAGTACCATATTCAAGTTCAAAATCAATTGAGTGTACTTCAGCTGGTAATTTATTTTTTTTTCTTAGCATTATAAAAGGTTTATTAAGCAGATAAGACACTGCAGATGCAAAAACAAAACCTCTTGATTCTATTGCAGCAATTTTATTAAATTCAAAATTTTCGGATTTATTAATAATTTGATCAATTGTTTCTTTAAAAGCTTTTTCATCTTTGATTAAGGTTGTTATATCTCTGAACAAAATACCTTTTTTTGGGTAATCTTGAATTGATCTAATATGTTCTTTTAAATTCATAATAGTTATTTATAAATATATTGATAAATTAATTTTTTAACATGACAATAAATAAATTAGCTATAATTGGTGGGAGTGGTCTCTATGATGTGGAAGAATTTAAAGATCGTGAGTTATTAGATATTAACACTCCATGGGGAAAGCCTTCTGATCAAATTCTAAAAACTAAATTTAATAATAAAGAGGTATTTTTTTTACCTAGGCATGGAAGAGGTCACTATATTTCACCAACAAATATAAATTTTAGAGCAAATATTGACGCTCTAAAACAATTGGGTGTCACAGATATTATTTCAGTTTCAGCTGTTGGTTCTTTAAAGGAAGATTTGCCACCTGGTAAATTTGTTATTGTAGATCAGTTTATCGACAGAACTTTTGCTAGAAAAAAAACATTTTTTGATGAAGAAATAGTAGCTCATGTTTCAATGGCCCATCCAACGACGGTAGGTTTAATGAATGCTTGTGAGGAGGCAATTAAAAAAGAAAAAATAGAATATCAAAGAGGAGGAACTTATGTTGTTATGGAAGGCCCTCAATTTTCTACATTAGCTGAGTCAAATTTATATAGATCTTGGAAAGCAGATGTAATTGGAATGACTAATATGCCAGAAGCAAAATTAGCCAGAGAAGCTGAAATAAGATATGCATCTGTTTCAATGGTAACGGATTACGATTGTTGGCATCCTGATCATGAAAATGTTGATGTTCAACAGGTCATTAAAGTTCTTTTGGGAAATGCTGCTAAAGCAAAGAATATGATAAAAAATTTAATAGAAAATTTTGAAAATCATATTGATCCAAAAGATCCAACTAATAATTGTTTAGATGTTGCAATAATAACTGCTCCAGAAAAAAGAACAAAAAAGACCATTGATAAACTTAAAACAGTTGCAGGTAGAGTTTTAAATAAATGAAAATTGAAGGTAAAGAATATCGTACAATTTGGTTTGAAAACAATATTGTTAAAATAATCGATCAAACAAAACTTCCACATCAATTTATTATAAAGGATCTAATAACAATAAATGATGCAATAAATGCAATTAAAACAATGGAAGTTAGAGGTGCGCCTTTGATAGGAGCTACAGCCGCTTACGGATTAGTCTTAGCAATTTTAGAAAATAATGATCAATCGTTTTTAAAGAAATCTTCAGAAAATTTAATAAGTTCAAGACCAACAGCTATAAATTTAAAATGGGCAGTTGATAGGATGATGAAAAAATTATCAGGCGTTAATAGTGATAAAATTTTAAAAATAGCTCTTAATGAAGCAAAAGAAATTTGTGAAGAAGACATAAAATTTTGTGAAAATATTGGATTAAATGGTCTTAAAATAATTGAGGATATTTATAATAAAAAAAAAGATACAGTTAATATATTAACTCATTGTAATGCAGGTTGGCTTGCAACAATAAATTGGGGGACTGCAACTTCTCCAATTTATCATGCACACAAAAAAGGTATTCCAGTTCATGTTTGGACAGATGAAACAAGACCAAGAAATCAAGGAGCTAACTTAACTTCATATGAATTAAATGAAGAAGGAATTAAAAATACAATCATAGTAGATAATACAGGTGGTATTTTAATGCAAAGAGGTGAAGTTGATATGTGTATTGTTGGAACAGATAGAACTTTATCTAATGGAGATGTTTGCAATAAAGTTGGAACTTATCTTAAAGCTTTAGCTGCACATGATAATAATATTCCTTTCTATGTAGCCCTTCCAAGCTCAACAATTGACTGGAATACAAAAGATCATAAAGATATTCCTATTGAAGAGAGAAATTCAAAGGAATTATCTCAAGTTGAAGGTTTAGATGAAAAGGGAAATATTAAGAAAATACAAATTTATCCAAAAAAAAGCAAATCTATGAATTTAGCATTTGATGTTACACCTGCAAAATATGTCACTGGATTAATAACTGAAAAGGGTATTTGTGATGCATCAACAGAGGGATTGAGAAATTTATTTAAATGAAAAATTTAGATCAAAGAAACAAGATTATTGAATATTCTTTAAAACTAAATTCTACAAATCTTTCACCACTTAGATCAGGCAACATATCTATGCGATCTAAAGAAGCTGAAAAAGATGGATATTTAATTACTCCTTCAGGAAAAAAATATGAATCATTAAAACCTGAAGATATTGTTTTTATGGGTCTTAATGAGGAAGAAAAAAAGAATGAGTTAGAAAACAAACCATCATCTGAATGGAGATTCCATCGAGATATTTATATAAACAAAAAGAATGCAGAAGCCATTGTTCACGCTCATTCTCCACACGCAACAGCTGTATCTTCACATGGAAAATCAATACCACCATTTCATTACATGATTGCACTTGCAGGAGGTGAAGACATTAAATGCGCTGAATATGCTACCTTTGGAACAGATGAGCTTTCTAGCAATATAATTAAAGCTTTAGAAAATAGGAGTGCTTGTCTAATGTCTAATCACGGCCAGGTTGCTTTTGGAAAAAATTTAGACCAAGCTTTTGAACTCGCACAAGAGATAGAAAATATTTGTCATCAATACACTATTGCTCTAAAGTTAGGAAATCCTAAGATTCTTTCATTTGAAGAAATGAAAAAAGTTTTAGAGAAAGCTAAAGATTATAAAAAAGGGTAAGATGATAAAAGTTGGGGAGCATATTACTTTAGATATAATTGGGACTACCAAAGAGTATGACCCGTCTGTCTATGAAAGAGTTATTAATCAGATAGCTAAAGCAGCAAACGTAACGATATTAAATATTTCAAAATATAAGTTTGAACCTCAAGGTTTTACAATTCTAGCTCTTTTAGCTGAAAGTCATATAAGTTTTCATACTTTTCCTGAGCATGGAATAATTAGTTTTGACTTTTTTACATGTGGAAAAATTAGTCCATCAGTAGCAATTGATATAATCAAAAAAGAATTTAAGCACAAAAGAATTGTTAAAAAAGAATTCAATAGAGATACAAAATCTCTTTATCATGACATTTATAGTTCACCAGGTTTACAAAAATCATATGTAGTTAATGATGTTTTAGAAGATTTTAAATCAAAAGTTGGACAACATATTGAAATCTTAGATTTAGAACAATTTGGTAAATCATTATTTATTGATGGCGAAATACAAGTGGCCTCATCTGACGAACATTTATATAGTTCAACTTTTGTTGGTGCGGGTTTGAAATTGAATAAAAACAATGACAGGGCTGCTATTATAGGAGGTGGTGATGGTGGGGTTGCTAGAGAATGTATTTCAAAAAAATTTAATTTTATAGATTGGTTTGAATTAGATCCAGAAGTTGTTGAAGTATGCAACAATCATTTAGGAGAGATTGGGAAAAAATCGACAGAAAAAAATTCAGTAAAATGTGTTTGGGGAGATGCTTTTCATAGTATTAAATCTGTTGAGGATGATGCTTATGATCATATTTTTGTGGATCTTAATGATGACCAATTTTGTATTGATTTAGCCTCAAAAAATATGGACTCATTGGTAAGAATTTTAAAACCAAAAGGTGTAATAACTGCTCAAGTGGGTAGCCAAGATAAAAAACCCCAGCAAGTTGAAAACTGGCTTAACGTTTTCAACCATCATTTTGGTAATACCAATTTATCTAGAGTTTATATACCAAGTTTTGATTGTTCTTGGAATTTCTCTTCTTCGATAAATCACTAATTTTATCTTTTTTAAATCTCTAATTTATGAAATACTATTTTTTTATTAAAGGAGATCATAATGAATATATTTAAAAAAACTATTTTTTCAGTTTTGCTTTCTTTATTAGTTATGGGAAATGTTTATGCTGATAAAATAAGAATTGGAACAGAAGGCGCTTATCCTCCATGGAATTCAAAAGATGAGTCTGGTAAATTAATTGGATTTGAAGTGGAGCTAGCTTACACTCTTTGTAGATATATTGGAGAACAATGTACAATAGTTGAGCAAGATTGGGATGGAATGATACCAGCATTAATCATGAGAAAATTTGATGCGATAATGGCAGGTATGTCAATTACAGCTGAAAGACAAAAAGCGATTAGCTTTTCTCAAGGTTATGCAGATGAAGTTGCATCTTTAGCTGTTATGAAAGGTTCAAGTCTTGAAGGTTTAGATACTCCAGCAGGAATTAATTTAACTAAACCTAACGCATCTGCAAAAAAAGCATTAAAAACTCTCACAACAGCATTAGCAGGTAAAACTGTTTGTGTACAAACTGCTACAATTCATCAAAATTTTTTAGACTCTGGTGACGTGGGTAAAGTGAATGTGAGAACATATAAAACGCAAGATGAAGTTAATCTAGATTTAGCTTCAGGAAGATGTGATGCTGCATTAGCTGCCGCTGTCGCATTTAGCGATTATGCAGAAAAATCTGGTAAGCCAGTAGTTTTAACTGGACCAACTTTTTCAGGAGGTGCATTTGGTAATGGTGTTGGAGTAGGTATTAGAAAAGATGATACTGAACTTTTAAAAAAGTTTAACAACGCAATTAATCAAGCGAGAAAGAACGGAGATATTAGTAGAATAGCCACTAAATGGTTCGGTTTCGACGCTTCTATGTAATTAATTTTAGATTTGGCGACTATAATGTATAGTCGCCAATCTGTATGGAACTTCTAGCATTTGGAGACACTGGTTGGGGTGATGAGTTATTTTATGCGACCCTAATGACAATCGCTGTTGCAATAACAGCAATGATTATTGGTTTTTTTTTCGCAATAATTTTTACTCCACTTAAACTATCAAAAAATAAATTTTTAAACTTAATAGCAAATTCCTACACCACAGTTATTCGTGGTGTTCCAGAATTATTAGTTATTTATCTATTTTTTTTTGGTGGCAGTGCAGCAATAATGTTTGTCGCCTCTATATTTGGATATGGTGAATATATTGAAATAAACGCTTTTATGACTGGCGCATTCTCAATAGGAATTATTTCAGGTGCATACTCTACAGAAGTATTTAGGGGGGCCATTCAATCTATTGATAAAGGTCAATTTGAAGCTGCAAATGTTTTAGGATTAAGTAAATTTGGTAAATTTTTTAAGATTATACTTCCTCAAACCTTAAGATTGGCACTCCCAAATTTGAGCAATGTCTGGCAAATCACATTAAAGGATACATCTTTAATTTCTGTAACTGGGCTAGTTGAAATTATGAGACAATCTTATGTTGCTGCAGGCTCGACAAGAGATCCATTATTTTTTTATTCTTTTGCAGCTGTCTTATATTTACTGCTTACTTTTTTAAGCATGAAGTTAATTAACAGGTTAGAAGCAAAATATAGTAGGGGATATTAATGGATTTTGAATTAATGATTAGTAGCTTTCCTAAATTGCTTAATGCAGCAATGATAACTCTAAAACTTTTATCAATTTCATTAATTATTGGGTTATTTATTGGATTATTGTTTGCAATTTTAAGACTAAATAAAAATGTTTTTGTAAATAAATTTGCATATGGATATTCTTATTTGTTCAGAGGAACTCCTTTGTTAGTTCAAATATTTATTATCTATTTTGGCTTAGGACAAATAGAATATTTAAGATCTACATTTTTATGGGTTGTTTTAAAAGAACCATATTGGTGTGCAATTATTGCATTTGCATTGAATACAGGAGCATATACCTCAGAGATTTTAAGATCAGCATTTCAAACAATTAAACCTGGAATTATTGAAGCTGGAAAAAGTTTAGGAGTTTCTAGCAAAATAATTTTCTATAAAATTCAAATACCCATAGCTATTAGACAATCTCTTCCTGCTTATGGTAATGAAATTATTTTAATGATGAAAGGCACATCTTTAGCAAGTACGGTTACTTTAATGGACCTAACTGGTGTTGCAAAATATATAATTTCAACTACTTTTAGACCAGTCGAAGTATTTATTGTGGCAGGTGGAATTTATCTATTTATGACTTTTGTTATTCACAATTTGATTAAATTTTTGGAAAAAAAGTATAGTTTTAATAGTTAGTATATTCTTTAATTTCTTTAATAGCGGAACCAGTAAAATTATTAATTTCTAACTTAATTTTAGCTCTATCGTCATTTAAAAAATGAACATCACGTGAAAGTTTGATAAATTTTTCACCAAAATCTTTATCTTTTTCACATTGTCTTTTATCATCTTCAATTTTCCAAAGCCTTGTATTAATTTCTTTTAATGATTGAAACAGTTCATTAAGTTTATTATTAGACTCTACATTATTATCTAATTGATTTTTTAAAATTGAATGTTCATTTGTGATAAATTTTAGTTTTTGAGGGTCTTTGATCTTTTCAAGCTTAATTTCTAAAATTGAAATTTTATCTAAAAGTTCACCTATTGATACTTCAACTATAATTTTATTCATAAAATAAAATACTATGTTATCTTGTTATAAATATGTCTAATATATTAATTATTAAACACGGTTCATTAGGAGATATAGCTCAAGCGAGTGGGGCAATTCAAGATATATCTGAAAATCACAAAAATGATCAAATATATTTACTTACAACAAAACCTTACTTTGATTTATTTAAGAAAAATCCTTTTATTAATGAAGTTATTTTAGACAAAAGATTACCAAGGTATAATTTAATTTATTTATATCTGTTAATGAGGGAAATCAAAAAATATAATTTTTCCAAAGTTTATGATCTACAAAATTCATCTAGAACTACTTTTTATAAAAATATTTTATTTCCAAAAGCAAACAAAGAAATATGGTCAAGTTCAGTTACGACTTTACCAGACGATATTGATAAAGAAAAATTTGATAAACATTCTGTATTAGAAAGATTTGATCATCAATTAAAGAATTCAGGATTACAAACTAACAATACTATAAAACCTGATTTTAATTGGGCATGTGTAAATATTGATATGATTAAAGATAAATACGAACTAAAAAAGTATATTCTAATTTTTCCATTTTGCTCTCCACATTTAAGTATTAAGAAATGGCCATTTTACAATGAACTAATTGAACTAGTTAAAAAAAATTTTTCAGATGAATATAAGATTGTGATGGCGCCTGGTCCAAATGAAATTAAAGATACAAAAAATTTTAACACAGTTTCAATTTTAGATAAAGATAAAGCTTTAAATATATCTCAATTAGCTAGCTTAATAAAAGATAGTTCATTCATTATTGCAAATGATACTGGACCAGCACATATGGCAGCTCATCTTGGAGCTAGAGGTTTAACTTTATTTGGCAAACACACAACAGCACATAAAGTAAGTATAGAGAGAGAAAATTTTAAACCAATACAAGTAAATGATCTTAATAATTTAAGTGCAGAAAAAGTTTTTGAGCGTGCCGAAAAATTTCTTAAATAATTTTCTTATATTTTTCTATTACTTTTGACCACTCAAAGTTTAAAACAAATTCTTTAGCATTTTTTCCTAAAACCGAATAACGTTTATTTTCAATCATATGATTTAATGATGAATAAACTTCATCCAAATTATTACCATCACAAATTAAACCAGTGTGCTCATGTTTAATAGCGTCAGGAGCCCCTCCATCTTTTCCACCAAGAGATGGCACTCCATATTGAGCTGCTTCTAAATACACAATTCCAAAACCTTCTATTGATTTTTTATGAATTATTGAAGGCATTACAAATATATCAGATGATGCAAGTAATGCATTTTTCAAATTAAAACTAATTTCTTTAAAAAACATGACTTGAGACTCTAAGTTTAATTCTTTAACAAGTTTTTTAATATTTTCTTCTTCCTCACCTCCACCAATACATATGTAAACTATATTAGGATAAACTTGTTTTAAATTTCTTAAAGCCATAATAACTTTTTCATGATTTTTTCTTTTATCTAACCTTGAAACTGTAATTAATCTTGGAGATTTTATTTTAAGCAAACTTTCAACTTGTTGAACAGATTTCTTATCTAGATTTTCTATTGGATTTACACCTGGATTTATTACAGTTATCTTATCTGCATTGACTCCACAGTTTATAGCTAAATTTTTTGTAAATTCAGAATTAGAAATAACTTTTTCTACATTATTTAAAACTTTTAAAATTCTTTTATTAATCAAACTTCCTTTTTTGTGGTTAATTTCTTTAGAGTGAATTAAACAATATTTTTTTGTATTAGATTTAATTAGTTCAAGACTTTTCCAATGATCTGCAATAATTCCTTTAACTTTATTTTCTTTGATAAATTCGTCTACTAAAGCTGCTTTTCTATATTTTCTTAAAAATTTGATCCCCCCAATTCTCTCAATTGAAAAAGATGAATTTTTATCAAATTCTTTATGAGACTCATGAAAATCTGCAAAAACTTTAAGTAAAAAATTTTTAGAAAGCTCATTAGTTAAACCCCACATTAAACTTTGCATTCCTCCTAGTTCAGGTGGAAAATTTCTAGTAACTACTAAATACATTAATTATTTTTCCATTTAATACCACAACCGGCACTTGGTATTTGACTTTCTGGTCCTTTTCCAGTTTCAGCTATTTCTTTCATCGCTTTGAGCAAATCACTCTCACCACTTCGGACAGGAATTAAATTTTTAAGTTCTCTTAATCTGCCACGATATTGAAGCTGTAAATCTTTGTTATAACCAAAGAAATCTGGTGTACATACAGCATCATAAGTTTTAGCTATTTCCTGGGTTTCATCATTTAGGTAAGGGAAACCAAAATTATTTTTTTTCGCAAACTCAATCATATTCTCAAATGAGTCCTCGGGATAATTTTCGGCATCATTTGCACAAATCGCTACAGAATTAATTCCAATTTTTTTTAGTTCCTGGCAATCTTCAACAATATCCTTTGTAACTGCTTTAACATAAGGACAATGATTGCAAATAAACATAATCAATGTTCCATTTTCACCTTTGACATCATCTAGAGAAATTATTTTATTGTCTGTCGATTTAAGCTTAAAGTCGTGTGCCTTTTGGCCGAAATCACATATTGGAGTTTGTATTGGCATAATGTAATAATATATAAATTATGTTTTACGATTTAAAAGATAAAAAACCAAAAAACTCTGGCGATAATTGGGTAGCACCTAATGCAACTATAATAGGTGACGTTACTTTAGAGAAGAATTCTAGTATTTGGTTTAATGCAACCTTAAGAGGAGATGTTGAAAATATTCATATCGGCGAAGGATCAAATGTTCAAGATGGAAGTGTTTTACATACTGATCCAGGCTATCCATTAAAGGTAGGAAAAAATGTTACCATCGGACATATGGTTATGCTTCATGGCTGTACAATAGGGGACAATAGTTTAATTGGAATTGGTGCAGTGATTCTTAACAATGCTAAGATTGGAAAAAATTGTATCATAGGTGCTAAAGCCTTGATTACTGAAAACAAAGTTATTCCCGACAATTCTCTAGTTGTAGGTTCGCCTGGTAAAGTTGTAAGAGAAGTGACAGAGGAAGAAAAAAAATCAGTATTTGAAAATACAAAACATTATCAATATAATTGGAAAAAATATTCTAAATCAATCTTTTAAAGGAGAAAATTATGTCAGCAGGTTATGTAATAGCACAATTAAAAGTAACTAATCCCGAAAACTACAAGGAGTATGTAGCTAAAGTTTCAGAGGTAGTTAAAAAATATGATGGGGAATATCTCGTTAGAAATGGTGAATATCAAGTTGTTGAAGGAGAAGACAATTTTCCAAGATTGGTTATTATAAAATTTCCAACTTATGAAAGAGCTTTAGAGTGGTATCATTCCGACGAATACAAACCTGTTAAAGATATACGATTACAAAATTCTGAGGGTAGCAATATAATTGTAAAAGGAGTTTAAGGAACTAACCAATACTCTTTATCTTTTTCCAAATCAAATTTAGCTCTACGGTGACCTTTGGCTGCTAAATAAAGCCACTCGATAGATTTTATTTTACATTTTATAACTGTAAAGTTTTTATAACCATCTTCACTTTGTTCCATGGTGTAATCAAAATCTTCTAATTTAGATATCATACCAGAAGTTGGATTTTCTGAAGCAGTTCCTGGTGGGCTATCAGTTAAATAACAACGTCTGCTTATATGTTGGGTTTTTTTCCATGACTCTTCTGTTGTAGAATTTTGATTATTGACTTCACATTCTACTTTTACTCTTAATTGTATCTTTTCTTCTTTATCGTAGAAAACTAGAGAGGCATTCTTATTTCTTTTTAGAATATCTACCTTTGGAGATCTTAAATCTGTATGAAATTGTAATAAATTATTTGTTCTATCTGATTTACGTAAAACAACAATTCTGCCATCTACTTCATCTTGGTGAGCACAAATAAAGACAGGAATTCTAAACGGTGAACCTCTATTGGTTACCGCATCATCTAGCATAGACCAATACTTATTCTGAATTTCCTCTAAATTTTCATAGTATGCTGGCTGCATACATTACTTTCTAAATCTTTTTATTAGACTTGAGGTATCCCAACGATTTCCACCTAAACCTTGAACTTCTCCATAAAATTTATCTACAAGTTCTGTTACAGGTAATAATGAACCATTATTTTTAGCTTCATCCATTGCAATTTTTAGATCTTTTCTCATCCAATCAACGGCAAAACCAAAATCAAACTTATCATCAATCATTGTCTTATATCTATTCTCCATTTGCCAAGACTGAGCAGCACCTTTTGAAATTACTTCAATTACATCTTCCATATTTAATCCAGCTTTCATTCCAAAATTAATTGCTTCAGACAAGCCTTGAACTAGACCCGCAATACAAATTTGGTTAACCATTTTAGCTAACTGTCCATTGCCTGGACCACCAAGTAATTTCATTTTTTTGCTATAACAATCAATTTTATCTTTGGCTTTATCAAAATCAACTTGGTCACCACCAATCATAACTGTAAGTGCACCATTTTCTGCACCAGCTTGACCACCTGATACAGGCGCATCTAAAGAACCAAAACCATTTTTTTTTGCGTACTCATGAATTTCTCTAGCAATCGTTGCTGAAGCTGTAGTGTTATCAATATAAACAGAACCTTTTTTAATTGTTTTAAAAACACCGTTGTCACCAAAAGTAACTTCTCTTAAATCATTGTCATTTCCAACACAGGTAAAAATATATTCGGCATCTTTAGCAGCTTCTGCTGGAGTTTCAGCCATTTTGCCTTTGTATTCACCAATCCATTTTTCAGCTTTAGATTTTGTTCGATTAAAAACAGTTACATTGTGTCCGGCTTTTGATATATAACCAGCCATTGGGTAGCCCATAACCCCAAGACCTATGAAAGCAACATTACAAGTCATAAATTTTTTATATGTTTAAGAGTTTAAGTTTTAAAGTAATTATATTTGGATTTATATTTACATTTTTTTCAAGTTTTGGACAGAGTTTTTTTTTAGGTCTATTTAATTCCAGTATACGTGACACCCTTTCTATCACACAGGGACAATTTGGATCAATTTATGCATCAGCAACTTTGCTAAGTAGCTTTTTGTTAATTTGGGTTGGAAAAAAAATAGACGATATAAATATATTTAAATTTGCTTTTTTTGTAACATTACTTCTCTCATTTTCTTGTTTTTTCTTTTCAAAAATTTCTTCTGTAATTTTCTTATTCATTGCAATTTTTTTAATGAGGTTTTCAGGACAAGGAATGA
>CACDPY010000008.1 GCA_902554765.1 uncultured Pelagibacteraceae bacterium
TTGCTAAAATTTCAGTTTCAGTTTTTTCCTCAATAAATTTTACAATTTTTTTTAAATGTTTTTCTAAAAAATCTCCAGAATTTACAGATAAAGTTGAGTCATCTACAGGTGCACCATCAGAAATGACCATCAGAATTTTTCTTTCTTCTCTTCTTTTTTTCAATCTATTGAAAGCCCAAGATATTGCCTCACCATCAATATTTTCTTTAAGTAATCCTTCCTTAAGCATTAAACCAAGATTGTTTTTAGCCTGTCTCCATTGCGTGTCGGCGCTCTTATAAATTATATGCCTCAAGTCATTCAGTCTACCTGGTGACTTAGGTTTGTTTTTATTATTCCAAAATTCTCTACTTTTTCCACCCTTCCAATTTTTTGTTGTAAAACCTAATATTTCGACTTTAACTGAGCAACGCTCCAAAGTTCTTGATAGAATATCAGCACATATTGCTGCAATAGTAATTGGCCTACCTCTCATAGAGCCTGAATTATCAATTAATAAAGTTACAACAGTATCTTTAAAATCTAAATCTTTTTCTTTTTTAAATGATAGTGAGTTATAAGGATCCATAATTATTCTTGGTAATTTTGAACTATCTAATAAACCTTCTTCTAGATCAAATTCCCAAGCGCGATTTTGTTTTGCTAATAATTGTCTTTGAAGTTTGTTTGCAAGTTTTGTTATGATATCGTGAAAACCAATTAGTTGCTGGTCCAATGTTTTTCTTAATTTGACAGACTCATCTGCATTTTCTAAATTTTCAGCTTTTATTATTTCATCATATTGATTTGTAAATATTTTATACTCGTTATCTAGATTGGATAAATTTTTCTTTTGAATTATTTGCTCATTATTTATTTGATCTGAGTCAGTATCGATTAATTGCTCATCTAACTTATATTCATCAATATTGTAATCAGAATCTAAATTTGCTTCAGTTTCCTCTTCGTTATTTTGATCCTTATTATCGTCTGTTTCAGAATTTTCATCCTCATTTGATGGATTATTCTGTCCTTCTTCTTGATTTTCTTCCTTGTTTTCCTCTTTTTCTTCAGATTGAAATATATCCATTTCAGTTAATATTTCAGAAAATTTTGAGGAATAATTATGCTGATTTTCTAAATTTTCTTTTAAAAATTTAATATGTTTATTTATTGATCTATCAAAATCATTTTCCCAAAAACTTAGCATTTTAGTAGTTAAAGAATTAAGTTCTAAATTATGAAAATTTTTTAACATATAAAGTTCAAAAGCTTCTGCCACCGAAACATCTTCTTTAGTCTTAAGCTGATCCTTTCTTTTTGAGTTTATCATTTGACTATAATTATCTTTAAAGTTTTTTTTTATTCCTTTAAGCATTTTACCCCCTAGGGATTCATACCTAATTTTTTCCGCAATAGTATATAATGATTTGCAAGATGAATTTGAGGGTAAATTTTTTTTAAAAATAGCATCATTGGAAAATTTTTGTTTTAGTGCAGAGGAGTCAGACTCAGCCCTTGCTTTTATAAAATCATTTTTCGAATTTAAATTATCT
Organism: uncultured Pelagibacteraceae bacterium; assembly: GCA_902554765.1. GTDB lineage: Bacteria > Pseudomonadota > Alphaproteobacteria > Pelagibacterales > Pelagibacteraceae > Pelagibacter. Next base: position 1,536 of record CACDPY010000008.1, read on the forward strand.
AATTCAAAATAATCAAATTTTTTATTATCTTTAGTTTTCTCAAACTTATCATTTAATTTAAAATCATCAGATATAACTTTAAAAGTTGAATTAAGTGCTTGTTTTAATTTTTCTTTTAAGTCAGCAACTTTATTGCTATCGCTCATTTAGATTTGTATGTTGATAAGTGACTCAGGTAATTCTTCACCAAAACATCTCTGATAATATTCAGCAATAGTATTTTTTTCTATGTCATCACACTTATTTAAAAAAGTGACTCTAAATGCATAACCTATATCTTTAAATATCTCAGTATTTTCTGCCCAATGCAGAACAGTTCTGGGACTCATCAATGTAGATATATCTCCAGCAATAAATCCTTTTCTAGTCAAAGCTGCAACTTTAATCATATTTGCAATTCTTTCTTTACCTTTTTGATTATTAAAACTTTTATTTTTTGCAAGTATTATATCCATCTCTTTATCTAGACTTAGATAATTTAAGGTCGCTACAATGTTCCATCTATCCATTTGACCTTGATTTATTTGTTGAGTTCCATGATATAAACCTGATGTGTCACCTAAACCAACAGTATTCGATGTAGCAAATAATCTAAAAAATTTATTTTGTTGAATTACTTTATTTTTATCAAGGAGTGTAAAATTACCCTCAGCTTCGAGTACTCGCTGTATAACAAACATAACATCTGGTCTACCGGCATCATATTCATCGAAAACCAAGGCAACTGGATTTTGGATCGACCAAGGCAATATACCTTCATTAAACTGAGTGACTTGTTTACCATCTTTTAAAACGATTGCATCTTTGCCTATTAAATCAATTCTACTTACATGACTATCGAGGTTTACTCTAATACAAGGCCAATTTAATCTAGCAGCAATCTGTTCTATATGAGTAGACTTACCTGTTCCATGATATCCTTGAACCAGAACCCTTTTATTAAATGCAAAACCAGAAATAATTGCAAGTGTTGTATCTCGATCAAATTTATAATTTTTATCAATCTCAGGAACGTATTCACTTTTTTTGGAAAAAGCTTTTACTTCCATTTCGGATTCAATTCCAAAAGTTTGATTAATTGAAATTTTAATATCAGGTTGTAGATCTAAATTAGGTGTCAATTTTTTCCTTATAAGTATTTTTAAGTTGTGTATAAGCTAGCGTTATTAATTTAAGTTTTTCTTCGTATTTTTTATTTCCAGAATTCATATCAGGGTGAAATTTTTTGACAAGTATTTTGAATTTTTCTTGAATTTTTTGCCATTTTAATCCTACAGAAACACCAAGAATACCAAACGCTTTTATATCTTTATGATCAAATTTAAATTGACGCATGTAATTAAACTCATTTTTATCTTTATCCAATTCATCTCGTAACGTGTTATTCCATAATACTTTAAAAAAATTATCTGCAGAACTAAAACTCTGAGTAGGTTTGTGCCAAATCATATCCGATTTCAAAAAATTAATTACTTGGTCGTCATTCATACCGGAGAAATAATTCCAGTTTTTATTAAATTCTTTTACATGTTCAAGACATAGCATTCTAAATTTTTTACTATTATCCTTCTCAATAGGTGCTTTATATTGACCTATTTCTTTACAATTATTCCAATCACAAATATTTTTCATGTATTATAATTTAAGTTATGGATATAATTGAATTAGTTACAATTGTAAAAAAAAAATTGCTCAACAATCTCAATATTGAAGATATCAATATTGAAGATAAATCTTTTCTTCATAAAAATCATGTAGGAAATCAAAAAGATAAATTTCATCTTAAAATTACTCTTAAATCTGACGAGTTGAAAAATATGAATAAAGTTGAGAGTAATAAAAAAATTTACAAGCTTTTAGAAAAAGAACTTAAGGAAAGTATTCATTCTTTGCAAATATTAATTAACTAATTCTTTTGTAAGAAATGTTTTAATAGTACTTTGGTCAAATACTTGATTAATGATTGGAGACCCAATTTTTTTAAGTAAAATTAAATTTATTTTTTTTGAAACATTTTTTTTGTCTTTTGTCATAAATGATAAAATTTTATTTAAATCCTTGTAACCAAAAAACTTTCTTATATTTAGATGAAGGTCATTTTTTAAATAATGATTTGTTATTAATTTTAACTCATTTTTTTTTATTAAACCTCTTTTATTACTAAATTTAAGAGCAGTTATAATACCCAACAAAACTGCTTCTCCATGATTTAATTTTTTTGAAAAACCCATTGAAGCTTCAAAAGCATGAGCAAAAGTATGTCCAAAATTAAGAACTTTTCTTAAATTTTTTTCCTTTTCATCCTTTTCAATAACATTTTTTTTAATGTTACAACTTTTATAAATTACTTTTTTTATAAACGGAACTTTGAGATTTATTATGTTAAAAAAATTCTTATCTAAATAATTATAAAAGTTTTTATCGGAGATAAGAGAGTGTTTTAAAATTTCTCCATAACCACAAATAATTTCTCGTCGAGGTAATGATTTTAAAAAATCACAATCACTTATTACTAGCTTAGGCTGATAAAAGTTTCCAACTAAGTTTTTACCAAAAGAAGTGTTTATTCCAGTTTTTCCTCCAACAGAAGAATCTACTTGTGATAAAAGAGTAGTTGGAATATTTATAAACTGCATACCTCTTTTAAATATACTTGCAGCAAAACCACCTACATCACCTGTAATTCCACCACCTACCGTAATTAGACAATCTTGACGAGAAAAATTTTTTTTAAGTAGAATTTCGAGAATATTGTTAATACTTTTTTGATTTTTGTTAATTTCATTAGCTCTAAAATTATAATAATAAACCTCATTATTCTTGATAGAATTTTTAATTTTAAAGATTTTTTTTTTAGGAATTTGATTATCAACTATTACTAAACATTTTTTAAAACTAATAGAATTTTTTTTAATAATATTATCAAATTTTGAAATTAAATTTGAACCAATTAAAATTGGATAATTTTGTGTATTAGTTTTTATTATTAATTTTAATGGTTTCATAAATATCTATTACTTTATTTACTATTTCATTTTTGGTTAATTCACTGCAATTAACTTTATACATTGCTTTTGAATAAATGTTAGATCGTTTTTTTATTAATTCTAAAAGGTCATTATTTTTTGCCTTAAAAGCGATAGGTCTTTTTGAACTATTTTTTATTCTTTTTAATAAATCTTTAGTTCTTACTTTTAGCCAAATTGAGTAATTATTAATTAATACCTCATCCCTTATTTTTTTGTTTAAAAAAGCGCCACCCCCCAAAGAAATTATTATATTGTTCTTTTTTAAGATTTTTAAAGTTAACTTTTCCTCAATTTCTCTAAAAAAAGACTCACCTTTTGAATTAAAAATATTTGAAATTTTCATACCCATTTGTTTTTCAATAAGATCGTCTATATCAAAAAATTCAATTTGTAATTTACTTGAAACTAATCGACCAATTGATGATTTTCCAGACCCCATCATGCCTAAAAAAACAATATTTTCTTTAGATTTCATAAGTTTCTTTATTGAAAAAACACAAATATGTCTTAATTTGAAATTAACTAAATTTATATGCAATTTATAAAAAAAACAAGTTCAAGTACTATATTATTAAGATTATTTGTAAAATTAGCGTTAGTTTTAATTGTTATTTTTGTAATTATATTTCTTTTAAATAAGATTGATTTTCCAGCTCCGAAAAAAGAAATAGAAAATATTATCTCAAATGAAAATTTTAAAATTGTTAAATAAAAAAAAAATTATTTTTATTTTAACATTTTTATTTATATCGAATGTTTTTGCTGAAAATGAACCAGTTGATATCTGGAATTTAGAAAAAGAAATTTTAAAAAAGAAGAGTATTGAGAAAAATCAAAATACCGAAAATATAATCCAAGGATTAGAAAATACCGAGTCGAGTATTTATAAGAATCAATCCAAAAAAAAAAATAAGACTATTATGTTAGATGAAACTTTGAATACAAAAGATATAAAAATTATTGGTTTGTATGATCCTGATGACTATGACCTCGATATTAATATGTGGTCTAATTCAGATGGACAGCAGCTAAAAAATATTTTTTCTAACTTAAATAATTTAGATTTATCTAACGATGCCTCAGAAATAATGGAGATTTTAATGTTAACGAATACTTTCTATCCAAATAAAAATATAACTGAGGATGAATTTTTAAAATTTAAATCTGATTGGTTAATTAAAAATTCGGATTTAGATCTTATAGAAGAGTATCTGATAAAAAACCAAGCGATAAATACTCACCCAAAGCTTACAAAATATTTAGTTGATCAACATTTATCAAATTTTGACTTAAAAAAATCATGTGAAATTTTTTTAAAAAATACAGAACCTATAAATGACACTTATTTGTCAAAATTTAATATTTATTGTTTATTTAATTTAGACAAAAAAAATGAAGCCCAACTTGTTTTAGATTTAAAGAAAGAATTAGGATTCAAAGATGATTATTTCGAGAAAAAAATGAATTTTTTATTTGGTTACTCTGATAACATTAATAAAGATATTTCAGAAAAATCAATACTTGATTTTCATTTAGCGCATAGAGTAAATCCAAAACTCATTTTTGAACCAAATGATAATACAAAAAAACTTATTTGGAAGTATCTTTCATCTGCAAATCTTTTATATAACGTTCAGGATATAGAGGTTTCAGAATTTGACAAAATTTTAACAATAGAAAAAGCTGTTCACAATAAAAATTATCCAGAAAAAGATTTATTCGAAATATATAAAAGATTTCAATTCAATATAAATCAACTTTTAAATGCTGAAAATTCTCACAAGTCATTAACAAAAATAGAGGCCAGATCTCTTGTTTACCAAAGAATTTTGCTTGAATCTGATGTTAATAAAAAATTAGAATTATTAGAGATACTTAAAAATTTATTTATTAAATCAAACATTTCAGAAGCCTTTGATGATGAATTGAAAAAATTTTTAGAAAACATAAATCAAGAGGATATTTCATCAAAATTTGAAGGTTTTTATTTTACTTATTTACAAAAAAAAGAGAATTCAGAAAAAAAAATAAAAATTAATAATGATACGATGCATCAATCAAAATTACTGAATTATTTTAACGGTGATTATGCAAAACCAAAAATCGAAAAAGATGTAAACAATTTTCTAAAAAAAATTAAAAAAAACAAAAAATATTTTTTTTCTAAAAAGGATATAATTTTTATCGAGTCGCTTAAGTCTGATGGTATTAAAATTGCTAAAAAATATGATAATTTATATGAGGTAAATGAGACTGAGATCCCATCCGATATTCAAGTCATGATTAATAATGATGAAAAGGGGGCTGCTTTATTAAGAATTGTTGAGGTTATTGGACAAGATGATCTTGAGAAAATGGATGAAGATACCCTCTATTTCATAATAAGTACCTTAAATCGGTTAGATATTGATTTAATAAGAAATAGAATTTTATTAAAAGTTCTGCCTTTAAAAGTTTAAAAATTATACTAAAATAACTTTATTATGGCAGTTAAAACAATAATTACTGAACCAAATCCATTATTAAGACAAATATCGAAACCAGTTGATAAGGTTGGAGATGAGGAAAGACTATTAATGGATGATATGTTGGAAACAATGTACGCAGCAAACGGTATTGGTTTAGCTGCAATTCAGATAGGGATACCGAAAAGGATAATAGTAATGGATATTTGTAAAGAGGAAAATAAGAAAGAACCCAGGTATTTTGTTAACCCTGTAATTAAAAATAAAGATATTTTAAAATCAACTTATGAAGAAGGTTGTTTGTCAGTTCCCAATCAATTTGCTGAAGTAGATCGACCCAAAAAATGTGACATAGAATATTTAGATTATAATGGTGAAAAAAAAATTTTAAAAGCTGAAGGTCTATTAGCTACATGCATTCAGCATGAAATTGACCACTTAGAAGGAATATTGTTTATAGATTATCTGTCAAAGTTAAAAAAGTCGATGATTATCAAAAAACTATCTAAAAATAAATCTACTCGGATAGTTGTGTGATAAATGGCAAAAAAGATTATTTTTATGGGTACCCCTTTTTTTGCTGTACCAATTTTGAAATCACTGTATCAAAACGGATATCCAATATCTGTTGTTTACACTCAGCCACCGCAAAAATCTCGTCGTGGTCAAAAAATAAATAAATCACCTGTTCAAGGAATTTCGGAAACTTTAAACTTAGATTTTCGGGCTCCACAATCGCTAAGAAATAATCTTGAAGAATACCAATTTATTAAGAATTTAGATGCTGATCTTGCTATTGTAGTTGCATATGGACAAATAATTCCAAAGGAGTTTTTAGATTTAACTAAAAAAGGTTTTATAAATATACATGGTTCACTACTTCCTAAATGGAGAGGTGCAGCACCGATACAAAGATCGATTATGAATTTAGATAGTGAAACAGGCATAAGCATCATGAAAATCAATGAAAAATTAGATAGTGGCCCAACATGTAATAATTATAGAATTAAATTAGATTGTAATAAAAATGCTCAAGAAATTTCGGAGAAATTATCTCTCTTAGCAGCTGAAAAAATTTTAAATAACATAGATGATATATTGGATGATAAAGCAAAATTTATTGATCAAGAACACTCAAAAGCGACTTATGCAAAAAAAATAGAAAAAACTGAAGGAAAAATAAACTGGAATGAAGAGGCATCAATAATTTTAGGAAAGGTAAATGGTTTATTTCCTTCACCAGGCGCTTTTTTTATATTTAAGGGTCAAAGATACAAGATTCTTAAAGCAGAAATAGGAAATGGACAAGGTAAGGCAGGGGAAGTATTAAACAATGAATTAGAGATTGCATGTATAAACAATAAATCAATAAAGATACAAGAAATTCAGAGACAAGGAAAAAATCCTCAAAAGACTAGTGAATTTATGCTTGGATCTCAAATTAAGAAAGGCACTTTGATATCAGATGCATAGGTACCAAATATTAATTGAATACGTTGGTAGTAATTTCAGAGGTTGGCAAGTTCAAAAAAAAGGCAATACAATTCAGGGGTTAATTCAGGAAAAAATTTCAAAATTATTAAAACAGAAGATATTAGTTTTTGGGTCTGGTAGGACAGATACAGGTGTACATGCTATTGAACAATCTGCCCATTTTGATTGTGATAATAAAATTCACCATTTGGATAAATTTGCAAAATCAATAAATCATTTTTTAAATAAAGAGGGAGTTTCCATTTTAAGCATTAAAAAAAAAAATAATAATTTTCACGCGAGGTTTTCAGCTAAAATGAGGATATATAGATATATTATTATAAATCGTTTGAGCGGACCAGTATTAGAAAATAATAGAGGCTGGCATGTCATGAAAGAACTTGATTTAAGTTTAATGAAAAAAGGTGCTAGAAAATTAATTGGAACAAAAGATTTTTCAACTTTTAGAGCTTCTAGTTGTAGAGCAAAAAGTCCAATTAAAACTATGAAACTAGTAAAAATTAAATCATCAAAAAATAAAATTGAAATAGAATTTAGATCCAAATCATTTTTACAACAACAGGTACGGTCTATGGTTGGTTGTTTAAAATATCTTGGTGAAAAAAAATGGTCCTTAAAAAAATTTGAAAGTATTTTGAGATCTAAAAAAAGAATTTTATGTGCTCCACCTGCACCACCAGAGGGGCTCTATTTAACGAGAGTTATTTATTAATTTTTTTTTATTGCTCATGGCAAATTTTTTATTTATTCGCCATCTAGATTCTTCTCGAACTATATAACCACAACAGTTTTTAGCTCCACACTTGCAAGGAAATTGTTTATAATCTTCGTCAAAACCAAAGCCATAATCACAAGTAAACTCCTCACCCATCTTAATATCCTTTATTGCAGTTATCCATATTTTTAAACCTTTACCATCATATTGTGAATTAGGGTTGCAACTATGATTAATTAAGCCTGCTGTGTTCCATGGAAAATCACCGTCCAATGTATATTTTTTATTTAAAGTGAATAAATATATCGGTTTATTATTGTCATATTTGTCAGACTCATCAACTTGCTTATTAGTTATTATTTTTCCAACGTAATCAATTATTTTTGTTCCTTCTTTAATATCTTTTACAGCGTATAGGCCCCGACCCTTATTATCAATTTTAGATTTTTTAATTTTATATAATTTCATGCGGATTATTTATAATGAATTAGAAATTTATCAAATGAATTCGATTAGCGCATCAACATGTCTTTTGGTACTATCTCGAAGTGCATCTAGATCGTATCCGCCTTCTAGAATAGAAACAACTTTACCATTACAAAATTTTTTAGAAGTTTCTAGTATTCTTTTCGTAATAACATAATAATCTTCAGTTTGGAGTTTAAACTGTGCAAGAGGGTCCGAAATGTGTCCATCAAATCCAGCACTTATAAGTACGAATTCTGGTCTAAATTCTTTTAATTTTTTCAAAGCGAAATCAAAAGCATCTAAGTATTGTTTAGAATTTGTTCCTGCTGGTAAAGGGATATTATAAATATTATTAAATTTGCCTTTTTCTTTATCAGAGCCCGTTCCAGGGTAATATGGGTATTGGTGAGTTGATATAAACAAAACATTTTCATTTTCATAAAAAATGTCCTGAGTACCATTACCATGATGAACATCAAAATCGATTATAGCAATTTTTTTATATTCATACTTTTTTATCAAATATTTTGCTCCAATTGCGACATTATTTAAAATACAAAATCCAGCAGCTTTGTTTTGATTGCAATGATGTCCTGGCGGACGAACAGAGCAAAAAGCATTCTTAAATTCATTATTTTCCACACCGTCGATGGCTGAAATAATTGAACCAGCTGCATCAAATGTAGCTGCTTTACTTCCGGGTGAGATAATTGTATCTCCATCCAGCGATGAAAAACCTTTAGTTGGAAAAGATTTTTTAACTAAATCAAGATACTCAACATCATGAGTATCTTTAATTATATCATCTTTAATAATCGATGGTTTTTTCCACAAAAGATTTTTGTTTTTTAATTTCTTAAAGTTTTCGATAATAACTGATACTCTTGCTATTTGTTCTGGATGCCCTGGACCAGTATCATGATTTTGAAATGTTTCAGAGCTTATAAATCCAGTTTTCACTTAAAATAACTTTGCAAAATATTTTGATAGATCTTAGTAAGACTTTTTAAATCTTTTAAGGATACAGCTTCATCAACTTTATGCATTGTTTTTCCCACAAGTCCAAATTCTACGCAAGGAGATATTTTTCTTATAAATCTTGCATCTGAAGTTCCTCCAGTAGTGGATAGTTTTGGTTTGATTTTTGTAATATTCTTTATGATTTTTTGTATCATAAAAGTTGTATTATTTGGTTTAGTCAAAAAAGCTTCTCCTGAAACCTTATATTCTATTTTAAATTTTGATTTATTTTTTTTACTTATCTTTTTAAAAATATTATTAAGCCTTTTTTTAATAGAGTTTGATGAATGCTTGTTATTAAATCTTATATTAAAACATGCTTCGGCCGATCCAGGAATAACATTTTCGGCATTATTTTTAATATTTATCTTTGTCACTTCTAAATTTGTTGGTTGAAAATCCTTAGTGCCTCTATCAAATTTAATATTTTTCAACTCATTTAGAATTTGAATAATTGTTGTTGAAGGATTATTTGCTCTTTGAGGATAAGCAACATGGCCTTGAATACCATTTATTATAAGTTTTCCAGTTAAACTGCCTCTTCTACCTATTTTCATCATTTCACCCAATTTATTTGGGTTTGTCGGTTCTCCAACTAAACAAAAACTAATCTTTTCTCTTTTCTTTTTTAAATAATCAACAACTTTTTTTGTTCCATTAATTGCCTCACCTTCTTCATCCCCAGTGATTAATAAACTTATTGATCCTTTTAATTTACGATTTTTATTTAAAAAAATACTGACCGCTGTAACAAACGCAGCAATTGAACTTTTCATATCATTAGCACCTCTTCCAATTAAATGACCTTTTTTAATAGAAGGCCTAAAAGGATTCACTGTCCAATCTTTAAAATTACCAGGAGGAACAACATCTAAGTGTCCAGCATAGCAAAAGTTAGGTCCTTGATTTCCAAATTTTGCATATAGATTTTTAACAGGTTTAAAATTTTTTTCTTTAAATTCAATTACTTTGGTTTTAAAGCCTAGTTTTTTTAATTTTTTTTCTAAAAATTTCATAACTCCAGCATCAACTGGTGTAATAGTAGGGAACTTGATTAGCTCTTTAGCTAATTTGATTTCATTTAAAATTTTCATGAATTCTACTCTCTGAGAAGATCATTAACTGATGTTTTTGATCTTGTTTTCTCATCAACTTGTTTAATTATTACTGCACAGTATAAAGAAGGCGCAGATGAATTATTTTTATCTGGCAGCGATCCAGGCACGACAACTGAATATGGTGGAATTTTTCCATAACTAATTGCACCAGTTTTTCGATCTACAATTTTTGTAGATTGACCGATGTACATACCCATACTTAAAACTGATCCTTCACCAACAATAACCCCTTCAACTACCTCAGACATTGCTCCCAAAAAAACATTATCTTCTATAATCGTTGGAAGAGCTTGAGCGGGTTCTAAAACTCCCCCAACTCCACTTCCTGCAGAGATATGACAATTTTTTCCAATTTGACAACAACTCCCAGCTCTTGCAAAAGTGTCTATCATAGTTCCTTCATCAATGTACGCACCTATGTTTACATAACACGGCATTAATACTGCATTTTTTCCAACAAATGATCCTTTTCTTACAGGAGAGTTTGGCACCATTCTGAAGCCAGCTTTTTCATGATCTTCTTTAGTCCACCCTGCAGTTTTTCCTTTAAGTAAATGTGCCTTATCGAACCAGCTGGAATATGGTCCATTTAAGTTTTCCATCGGATAAATTCTAAAACTTAGCATAATTGCTTTTTTTAAATGTTGGTGTGTGACCCACTCACCATTAATTTTCTCAGCAACGCGAGATTTACCACTATCCAAATCACTTATAACTTGATTAATAGTATCTTTTAAGGATTGATCAGAGTTTTGATTTACTTGATCTTTTTTTTCCCAAGCTTCATTAATAGTTTTTTCTAGTTCACTCATAATTTTTTGATTTAATATTTTCTTAATACATTAATTTTTTGAAGAAAAGAAGGCAAGTTATTAATCTTATAATCAATGTACGGTTTGTCAGCATCTTTTTTTGCAAAAGCCTCATCATTTTCTAACCAACAAGTTTTCATTCCCAAATTTTTTGCCTGCTCAAGATTGTGAGCAATATCCTCTATTAAAATCGATTGTTTTGGGTCTAATTGAAATTTTTCAATGAGTTTTTTGTAAGGATCTAAATGAGGTTTTGGAACAAAGTTTGCATCAGTTATATCAAATGCTCCATCAAACAAATCATCAATACCAAGTTGTTTTGTAACATTTTTTATATGGTCATGAGAGCCATTTGAAAATATATATTTTTTTTCTTTAATCTTTATTAATTCTTCTCTTAAGGCTTTATCTTTAGGCAACCAAGATATATCAATGTTATGCACGAATTCCAAAAATTCATTAGGATTAACATTTTTCTTCTTCATTAATCCTGACAATGTTGTTCCATATTCATAAAAATATTCTTTTTGGATTTTTTTAGCTTCAATTAAGTCAACATTAAATTTTTCTGAAATAAATGATGACATTTTTTTATCTACCTCAGAAAAAACTTTAGTTTGGCCACTGTAAAGAGTGTTATCAAGATCAAATATCCAATATTTTATTTCTATTAACTCTTTCATTTATTCTCTAATTAAAGTTCCAGAGCCAGCATTTGAGAGCAGTTCAAATAAAATTGAGTGGTCTAAGCGTCCATCTATAATACAAACTCCCTTAACACCATTGCTTGCAACATCTAAACAGTTTTTAATTTTTGGTATCATTCCACCACTTATTATATCATTATTAATTAAATCATTAACTTTATCAGTATTAATTTCAGATACTAATTTTTTTTTGTCATCTAAAACACCCTCAACATCACTCATGATAATTAGTCTTCTAGCATTGAGTTTTTTTGCAATAGCACCTGCGGCTGTATCAGCATTGATATTAAAGACCTGGTTATTTTTATCCAATCCTAACGGAGCAATTACAGGAACCTTTTTCTCTTTAACAATCTGTTCAATTATTAATTGATTTATTTCTTTTGGAGTACCAACAAAACCAAGTTGTTTATTTTCTTGTTCAACAAATAGAATATTATTTAGTTTATTTGTAATACCTTGACTATCACATCTATTTTTTTTTAAAGCTTCTGTTATCTCTTTATTAAAATTATTCAAAACTTCCTCAACAATACTTATAGATTGTTTGTCTGTAACTCTTAATCCATTTAAAAATTGACTTTTTATTCCAGCTTCATGTAATTTATCTGAAATTCTCTTACCCCCACCATGAATTATTATAGGTATGAACCCTAGCTTATTAAGTATCGAAATATCATTAATAAAATTATTAAATAAACTTTGATCGACTAAAACACTTCCACCACATTTGATGATTATATATTCGTCATTATATTTTTTTAAGTAATTTTTCACCTCCTCAAAAGAAGGACCTTTTAGTGGTAAAATTTTTTTTATTTCTTCCTCTGTAATCTTTGACATTAAGTTACAGTTTTAACCGTTGTACGTTTCATAATAAAAACTTGTTGTGCCATAGTTAAAATATTATTTACCGTCCAATAAATTACTAGTCCACTAGGGAATGGTGCAAGTATTACGGTTAGAAAAAGTGGAAAGAACATAAAAATCTTTGCCTGCATAGCATCAGTGGGTGCAGGATTTAGTTTTTGTTGTATCCACATAGATACTCCCATTGCAACGGGCCAAGCACCAATAACTAAGAAAGACGGAACATCGTAAGGTAATAACCCAAATAGATTAAATAAACTTGTCGGATCACGTTCACTTAAATCGTGAATCCAACCATAAAATGGCATTTGTCTCATTTCGATAGTTACAAATAAAACTTTATACAAAGCAAAAAATACAGGAATTTGAACTAATATTGGCAGACATCCAGACATTGGATTTACTTTCTCTTTTTTATACAGCGCCATCATTTCCTGCTGTAATTTCATTTTATCGTCTTTATGAAGCTCTTTAAGTCTTACCATTTCTGGCTGTAAAGCCTTCATTTTTGCCATACTTCTAAATGAAAAATTAGCTAATGGAAAAAAAGCTAATCGAATACAAATTGTAACTGCAATTATGGCTAAACCATAATTTCCAAGTAGTTTAAAAAAATAATCAATAGCAAAAAAAAGAGGTTTAGTTATAAAATATAAAAATCCCCAATCAATTACTAAGTCAAATTTATCAATATTTAAAGTTTGGGCATAACTATCAATAATGTCCACTCTTTTAGCAGCAACAATAATTTGTAATTTTTCTTCAACTTTACTTTTAGCAACTAATTCCAAAGGTTCAGTTGCAATAAAATTTGCTCGAAATTTTTTCTTATAATCAAACGTTGTTTTAAATTCTTTATTTTTTGAAGGTATTAACGATGTAATCCAATATTTATCTCCTATTCCAAGCCAACCTTTTTTAGAAGTTCTTGTGAATTTTTTTTCTTGGATATCATCATAATCTTCTTCAATTAATTCATCATCTAAAGTAGCTATCAATCCTTCATGTAAAATATAAAAATTTGATATTTCAGGAATCTTATTTCTTATTATTTGACCATATGAATAAAAATCATATTTTTTATTAGTTGAATTTGATACACTTTGTTTAATTGTAAATAAATATTTGTCATCTAAAGATATTTCTTTTTCAAAAGTAATACCTTGATTATTAGACCAAGATAACTTAATTGGAGTTTTTTCAGTTAATTTAGTGTTCCCAATTAAAGACCAAGTAGTATTTGAGTCAGGAATGTTAATATTTTTATCTGATGTAACAAATCCGCTCTCAATAAGATATCCATTTTCTACATTGCGTGGTCCTAAAAGAATTACTTTTTCGTTATTTTCTAAAGAAGTATTATAATTTTTAAAAGTTAGATCATCAATTGCTGCTCCTTTTAAGGAAATTGATCCAATTATACTCTTATTTTCAAATTGAACTCTTTCATTTTGCTTTAAAGCTTCTTCTCTTGAGATTTGAACTAAAGGTTCTTTTTGATCTAAAGTAGGAGTATCAGTATTTTGTTCTATCTTTTTTTTTTCTGTTAAACTTTGATTTGTATTTGATTTTTCTGGAACAAAAAATAAAGAATACAAAACTATTACAGCTGAAGATAATGCAATTGCTGCTATTACGTTTTTTGAGTCCATTATTTTTTAATTTTTAAATTTTTATTTACTGGATCAAAACCTTCTCCACCACCTAAAAATCTAATCGGGTGGCAAGAAAAAATTCTTTTTAAACTTATAAACAGTCCTTTTATTAAACCATAGGTTTTAAGAGCTTCAATAGTATATTCAGAGCAAGTAGGCAGATATCTACAAGAATGACCAAGAAGAGGACTGATCATAAATTTATAACCTTTTATAATTTTAATAAGAGTTTTTATAATTAATTGTGTCATTTAATCTTTTTAAAATTCTGAATTATTGATTCCTTTATATTTGTATATTCATTGTTTAACATAGTTGGCTTAGCAATAACAAGATATGAATATCTAAATTTTATTGCTATTTCTTTAACAGCTTCATTAGTAATATTTCTTAGTCTTCTTTTAATTTTATTTCTTTTAACCGCATTGCCAATTTTTTTCTTAGCAACAAAAGAAATATTTAACTTATTTTTTTTTTTATTTTTTAACTGATCAAAAAAAATCGTAACATATTTGTTAGAAATTTTTTTTCCTTTCAAGAGATTTTTAAATTCTTCATTTTTCGAAAGAGCAAGTATTTTGCTTTTCATTAAATTAACCAGATACAGTTAGTGATTTTCTTCCTCTTGCTCGTCTTCTTGCTAAAAGTTTTTTTCCACCCTTTGTTTTCATTTTAGACCTAAAACCATGCTTTCTAGCTCTTTTAATTTTTGATGGCTGATATGTTCTTTTCATAAGTTAAGGTAAAATTTAATTAAAATTTGGATCTTTATAGTAATTAAATATATAAATAGCAAATATAAGATTTTATAATTACATTAACAATCTATGGGAAAAGCTAAAAAATTTAAATTATTTTTGGGTTTATTTTATTTCTTACTGGTAGGAGTGTTTTTATATTATTTTCTATCAAAATTTAGTTTTCAAGAAATTACTAGTTACGATTTTATAAAGAATAACAGAGAATACTTTTTTGAACTAAGACAAAAAGATTTATTATTTTTAGCTTTAGTTTTTATATTATTCACAATTATTTGGGTTTTAGCAGCTGGATTTGGATCTCCGGTAGCAATTTTGTCAGGATTTATTTTTGGCAAGTGGACAGGCACATTAATTGTTGCCTTAGGTTTATCAGTAGGGGCAACTATATTATATATTTTTGCTAATTATTTTTTGAAAGAATTAATAAAAGATAAATTTTTAAGTAGATACAAGAATTTAGAGATTAAATTTAAAAAATCTGAATTTATTTATCTATTAGTCTATAGATTTATAGGCGGAATACCTTTTGCGATATCTAATGTTTTACCATGTATATTCAATGTAAAAATTTTGAATTTTTTCTTTGCTACTATAATAGGAATAATTCCATCTTTATTTTTGATTTGCTCAATTGGCAGTGGAATAGAAAAAATTATCGATGAAAATATAAAAGCTCCTGGGTTTTTAGAAATAATCACTTCGAAAGAAATATATTTTCCTTTATCTTTGTTTATTTGTTTAGTTGTAATCACAATCTTCTTTAGAAAAGTATTTTATAAAAATAAATGAAGAACATCGAAATCAGGAATAAATTTTTAATATTTGTAATTTTTAATATTTTTTATGCAATTTTTTATCTATATTTTAAACACGAAGTAGGAAACGACACATCTATTTCTGAGTGGCTAATAAATTACCAAGGTGGTTTCACAAGAAGAGGACTTGGTGGAGAAATTAATATTTTGTGGACAAATATATTTTCTATATCACTTAGAGATGCAATTTTTTTTTCTCAAGCAACAATTCACACTCTTTATTTGATATTATTATTTTTCTATTTAAAAGATTTTAAGCTTAACATATATCAATTCTTTGCACTTTTTGCTCCAATTTTCATTCTTTATCCAATAGCTGAATTAGAAGCTTTGGGAAGAAAGGAATTACTTATTTTCCTTTTTTTTATTTGCACTTTGTTTTTTGCAGACAAAAATTTTAATTTGAAAATTATAAATTTGTTCATTTTTATTTTTTTCCCATTAGTATGCTTGATCTGGGAAGAAATAATTCTTTTTGCACCATATTTTGCGGTTATTCTTATTCAAAAAAATAAATTAGTAACTTTTAGAGAAACTTTTATAAAACTATTAATAATTTTTTTGCCAACTATTATAGTCATTTCTATTATATTTGCGTTTCCATTAAGCAAAGATGGACATTCCTTGATGTGTAGTTTTTTACAACTTGAGTATAATGAAAGGTGCTACATGTCTGCCGAGTTACTAGTGAAGAATACAATTTATTTTGATACTTTTTTTATTCATGAGAGAGCAAGTTTTTTTCCTCATTACTTTAGATATTTAATGATATTTTTTGTAGGGTTTATGCCATTACATCTATCAATATTTAAAAATGAATTTAATGAAAAAGACAATTTTGTAACAAAAAATTTTAAACCCACTCAATTGTATTTAATCTTATATCTTCCCATTTTGTTATTATTTGCTTTTGGACATGATTGGGGAAGATGGATACATATAACTTATTCTTTTTCAATTTTGTTATATTTTTATTTTCTTAAAAATTCTTTAATATCAAACAATTTCTATAACTATATTTTCGTTAATTGGATTTTTAAGAAAAAAAGTGTCTTAATTCTTACATTTTTTATTTTCTCTTTTTTTTGGAATCCCAAAACTCTCTTAACCGGTGATATAGCAACCAATTCTTTATATAAAATAATATATAATTCATCAAAAATTATCTTTAATTTTAACGGATTAAGAATTTTTCAGGATAATCCAATAATAAAATTTCACAAAAATTTTATTGAATAAAATTATTCAATTTTATGGTGCCCCTATCAAGAATCGAACTTGAAATTTATCCTTACCATGGACACGTTATGCCATTTAACTATAGGGGCAATTTGGTGAATGTATTTTACTTGATATTAAAGCATTTTTTTCAAATTATTGCCTTAATTTTTTTGTAAATATGATTTATATCTATTTTAGGAAATTTTATGGGCATTCATTACGATTATAAATCTACAAAAAGCGCTAAGTTAATGGAGAAGCAAGCTAAGAGAGAGAAAAAACTTGCTGAAAAAAAGGCTAAAAGATTAGCTAAAGAAGGGCCAAAAGATGAATTGGCAAAAGAAAAAACCTTAGATGCCTCTAAACCAATTACATTAGACTTTCTCACTAATCCTAATAAAGAATGATCACCAAAGATAAAAATGAGCGTTTAAGTTTAGCGCTTAGGAAAAACTTAAAAAAAAGAAAAATATTCAAAAAAAAAAATAAAAAAAAAAATGATATTAAACGATAAGCAAATAAAGAAATTAGCTGAAGAAAAAGAAATGATCACTCCATTTGTAAACGAAAGTGTAGCTAAAGGTATTAGTCATGGACTTAATTCCTTTGGATATGATTTAAGATGTGGTTCCGAATTTAAAATATTTACAAATATAAAAGGTGCTACTGCTGATCCAAAAAACTTTAGCGAAGATAATTTTATTACAGTAAATGGAGAAGACTCAATTTTAATTCCTCCCAATTCTTTTGCTTTAGCAAGTAGTTTAGAATACTTTAGGATGCCTAGAAATGTTACGGGTCTAGTAACAGCTAAATCTTCATATGCTAGGTGTGGTTTGGGAACACCACCAACTGTCTTGGAGGCTGGTTGGAGTGGCAATCTTGTCTTAGAATTTTCAAATCATACAAGTAATCAAATAAGACTATATGCAAATAGTGGAGCTGCGCAAATTCTATTTTTTCAAGGGGAGCAACCAGATGTTTCTTATGCAGACAGAAATGGAAAGTATCAAGGTCAAACAGGTATTACTTTAGCAAAATTTAAATAATCTATGGATAAATTTTTGATTGAAGGTCCTTGTAAAATCAAGGGTAAGGTTTCAGTGGAACCTTCTAAGAATTCATCACTTCCAATATTAGCTGCAACTTTATTGTTTGATCAACCAGTGGTTATTAAAAATTTACCAAGAGTTAAAGACATAAATACTATGATTTCTTTATTACAATCACTCGGTTCAAAAATAATTTTTTCGAAAAATAAGAGGAGCGTAAGAATTGTTAATAAAAAAAAAATGAAAACCTTCGCCAATTATTCAATTGTAAAAAAAATGAGAGGGTCCTTTTTAGTTTTAGGACCCTTAATTGCCAAGCATTATAACTCTAAATGTTCATTGCCAGGAGGGTGTAATCTAGGTGCAAGACCTGTAAACTTTCATTTACAAGCATTAAAGAAACTAGGAATGAACTATAATTTAAAAGATGGATATATTTTAGCAAAATCAAAAGGAAGACTTAAAGGCACTACAATAAATTTTCCTAAAATAAGTGTAGGAGCAACTGAAAATACAATTATTGCAGCTAGCTTGGCAAAAGGAAAAACGACTTTAAAAAATTGTGCAATAGAACCAGAAATAAAAGATCTAACAAATTTTCTAAACTCAGCTGGCGCAAAGATAAAGTGGTCTGGTAGAACTTGTAATATAATTGGTGTAAATTCTTTAAATAGAACAGAATATTCTGTTATGGCTGATAGAATAATGGCGGGCACCTTTTGTATAGCTGCTTGTATTAATAAAGGGAGTCTAGAAATCCAAAATGTAAACCCTAAAATAATTGATACAGAGCTCAACTTATTAAAAAAAATTGGAGCTAACATAAAAACTACAGATGATAAAATATTTATTCAAGGACCCAAGAAAATTAAGAGTATTAAAAATATTAAGACCAAAGAATTTCCAGGAGTAGCAACTGATTTACAAAGTCAATTAATGGTACTTTTGTGTAAGGCTCATGGAAAAAGCAGTATAACCGAAAATATTTTTGAAAATAGATTTATGCATGTTGCAGAATTAAGAAGACTTGGTGCAAAAATAACTATTAAAAATAATAAAGCAATTATAGAAGGAAATACTGTGTTTAAAGCCTGTCCACTTATGAGCTCTGATCTTCGCGCATCTATAGCTCTTGTACTAGCTGCTATGACGGCTGAGGGAATTAGTCAAGTCGATCGTATATATCATTTAGATCGAGGAGCTGAAAATTTTGAAAATAAATTAAAAAAAATTGGTGTTAAAATCAAAAGAGTGAAGTAATGAGTAAGTACTTAGCCAAAATAATTGCAAGTGATCAAGAGGGGCTGCAAATGATCTCAGCTTGTAGTGCAGGAGCCAAAGTTAAAATTGCAGGCATCAAATATTTGGCATCTAATAAAGTTTTTTTAATGTCAATTGAAAGAACTAAAATTGAAACCAACCAAGAGAATAAAAATATCAACAGTATCTGTAGATTTGACTTTATTGAAAAAGTACGTTCCAAAAATATAGATCAATCTAACCAAGAAATGATTTTAGAATTGATAGGAATCGATTATTTAAAAAATAATGATGATTATGAAATAAATCTTATCTTTAATAACAATGCCTACATTGCTTTGACATCAGAAACAATTGAAGTAAGACTAGAGGATCAAAACGAAATTAATGAATAATGAAAATATTAAACAATAACAATAAAAATTTTGATAAAAATTTGGATAGTTTGCTTTTACAAAGAAAGAAAAAAATACAATCAAATTCAGTTTCAGTTTCAAACATTATTAAAGATGTCAAAAAAAATGGAGACAAAGCTTTATTAAAATATGAAAAGAAATTTAACCAAAATACTATAATTGTTCCCTCTCAAAAACAGATTTCTAATTTAATAAAATCACTGGATAAAAAAGTGAAGCAAGCAATTGATATTGCTTACAATAGAATTTACAAATTTCACTCACTTCAAAAATTTAAGAATATCTCTTACATCGATAAATATAAAAATAAACTTGAGTATAAATATACGCCTTTAGAGTCTGTTGCAATTTATGTGCCAGGTTCAACAGCTTCATATCCTTCAAGTGTATTAATGAATGCAATTCCAGCGATTGTTGCAGGAGTTAAAAGAATTGTTATGATTAATCCTGGATTTAAAGGAAAACAAAATCCAGCAGTATTATACGCAGCGTATAAATGTAAAATTAAAGAAATCTATTCAATAGGTGGGCCTTCAGCAATTGCAGCTGTAGCTTATGGAACAAAGAAAATAAATAAAGTTAATAAAATAGTAGGACCTGGTAACATTTACGTAGCTGCTGCAAAAAAAGAAGTTTTTGGTGATGTTGGAATTGAAGGAATGACTGCAGGTCCATCTGAAGTCACAATTGTTTGTGATAAATTTTCAAATCCAGAATGGGTTGCAAGTGATTTAATCGGACAAGCAGAACATGATCATCTTGCACAATGTATTTTAATTTCAAAAAATAAATCTTTAATAGGTAAAGTTCAAAATGAAATTGTTAAACAATTAAAGGAAATCCCAAGATCTTCTATTGCAAGACAAAGCTTATCAAATAACGGAATTTTAATATACATTAGCTCTGATAAGAAAATAATTGATGTTGTAAATAAAATAGCGCCTGAACATTTAGAGTTAAATGTTAAAAATTATAATTCATTTGTTACAAAAATTAAAAGTTCTGGATCTGTTTGTTTAGGAAAATATGCTGTTATGGCAATGACAGACTACAATGTTGGCTCTAACCACATATTACCAACCAATGGTTCTGCAAAATATTCAAGCGGTGTAAGTGTTAATGAATTTTATAAACGGATTTCCTACGTAAACTTATCTAAAAAGGGTATTGAAAGTCTTGGTCCATCAGTTATAACACTTGCAAATTATGAAGGGTTGGCTGGACACGCTCAATCTGTAAAAAAAAGAATTAGGAGAAAATAAATTTGTCAAAGCAAGACTTACTTGAATTTAAAGGTAAAGTTACCGATTTATTACCAAATGCCATGTTTAGAGTTCAATTGGAGAATGGTCATATCGTTACAGCACACACAGCAGGTAAGTTAAGAAAGAATAGAATTAGAGTATTGCAAGGTGATAATGTAACAGTTGAAATGACTCCTTATGACCTTACAAAAGGCAGAATAATCTTTAGAGGTTAAATTTTGCCTCGGTAGCTCAGGAGTAGAGCAGAGCCCTGAAAAGGCTTGTGTCGGAGGTGCGAATCCTTCCCGAGGCACCACCAAAACATCTTGAAATTCACTAAAAAGAAATTAACTTCTAATAATAATAAATAACAAAAGGACTAAGAAATAAGATGAGCACGTTAAAAGGAACAGTTAAGTGGTTTAATGGGAAAAAAGGATTTGGCTTCATCGAGAGAGAAGACAAAGAAAAAGATGCATTTGTTCATGCAAGTGCTGTTAAGGCTGCAGGTATGAGGTATCTTAACGAAGGTGATAAACTTGAGTTTACACTGGAGGATGGCCCAAAAGGTCCATCGGCAGTAAATCTTAAAAAATTAGATTAGTATTTAAATTTTTAAAGGACGTTTTTTTGGTATATTTAAGAGACGTCCTTTTCTTTTAAGGGTTGAATAATTCTATTTTTTGTCTAAAAGACTGACTATGATTATAAATATGACATTTAGAGAGACTTCTAGAAGCGCTCACAGATTCTTTTTCCATAGCCTGTAGGCTATTTATTTATAATATAATTTTAATCCACATAAAAATAATATAAAATTAAGGAATGCCTGGGTGGTGTAACGGTTAGCACGAAAGTTTGTGGAACTTTAAGTTTGAGTTCGATTCTCAGCCCGGGTACCAAAAAAATGAACAAAGAAAATAAATTAGTTCCTGGATTACCTTCAGGATTTGAAGATCGTTGGGGAAAAAAAGTTCTTCTTAAAAAAAAGCTTTTAAAAGCTATTGAGAATAATTTTATTAAATTTGGAGCAGAAGCTCTCGAAACTCCTTCGTTTGAAATTAGTGAAAATATTGGATCTTTTCTAGCAGAAGACGAGGCTAATCCAATGTCTGATGTATTCTCACTCCAAGATGGAGACAAAAGTATCACTCTTCGGTATGATCTTTCAAGCCCACTTGCAAGATTTTATGCTCAGAACAATCAAGAACTTCCATCAATTTTTAAGCGCTATCAAATTCAGAATGTTTTTAGAAACGAGAAAGCAGGAAATGGTAGGTACAGAGAGTTTCTTCAAGCAGATTTTGATATTGTTGGAAACGTTAATCCTGCTCAAGCTAATGCGGAGCTTTGTAATTTAATATTTAGCACTCTTTCAGATTGTGGGTTAAAAAATAATCAATTTACAATTAATGTAAACAATAGAAAAATAGTTCAAGGCCTAATAAATGATCTAAAGATATCTGAGGAAAAACAGATAAAAGTTATCAGAGCAATAGACAAACTTGATAAACCAGGATTTGGTTTAAAAGGAGTTGAAGATTTACTTAAAAAGGAAAGAAAAGATCAAAGTGGAGCTGTAACCAAAGGAGCTGATTTAAGTGATGAACAAGCATCACAAATATTAAATTTTTTAAAAGTAAAAGATCTTAAGGAATTAAAAAAAAATTTAAAAAACCCACTATCTCAAGAGGGAATAAAAGAATTAGAGGATATATTTGAAGTACTTGGATATGGATCTAATTTAAATCAAGTTAAGACAAATTTTACAATTGTGAGGGGATTATCTTATTATTCTGATTTTATTGTAGAAACTAACTTAAATTTTAAAGTCACAAATAACAAAGGGAAAGAAATTGATATTGGCAGTATTTGCTCAGGAGGAGCTTACGCCAAACTTATTTCAAGATTTAGGGGAGTTGATGTTCCTGGAACAGGAATTAGTTTTGGCGTTGATCGATTACTATTTGCATTAATACAACTAGATCAAATCAAAATAGAGAATCAAAAACCTATACTAGTGTGTGTAATGGATCAAAAATATTTGAAAAATTATTATGAGATTGTCGATCTATTAAGAAAAAATGATATTAACGCTGAAATATTTTTAAACACAAAAAAAAATCTTGGAAAACAGCTTGAACTAGCAAACAAACGTGATTTGTCAGTTGCGATCATTTGTGGAGAAAATGAGTTCAAAGATAATACTGTAACAATTAAAAATCTTAAGGGTGTTAAGGGTGAAAACAGCCAAACAATTCCAAAATCGAACTTGATAAATGAAATCAAAAAACTTATCTGAAAAAATCCTTAGATCTGTAAAGTCTAAAGGATTCAAGTACATTCAATTACCATCTGTAATTGAAACAAATCATATTGTACAAAGATCAGGCGAGAACTTTAGAAAATTTATCTTTTCATTTACTGATCAAAAGGGAAATGAACTATGTTTGCGCCCTGATTTAACAATAGTCTCATGTCTGAGATATCTAGAAAATAATTTCAAAGGAAAGGAAAAAATATTTTATAGCGGTCAGGCTTATAGAAAGTCTCAAAATAAAAAAGACTCTATTATTAGAGATCAAATAGGATTTGAAATTATTGGTTCAAAAAATGAAAAAATTGACGATAAAGAAATAATAAATACATCTTTAAATTCTTTAAAAAAATTAAAATACTCTTCAGGAAAATTAACGCTTGGAAATGTAGAAATTTTCAATCTTTTAATATCAAAATTAGATATTCCAAAAAGATGGAAGTTAAGATTATATAGACACTTTTGGAGAGAAGATTATTTTAACGATTTATTAAAAAGATTAGAGACGAATTCAGATGTAGACCCAACTATAGTTGAAATTGATAAAAAACGTTATCTGAAAATGCTAAAGGAGGATAAATCATTAATCATAGCTGGTAGATCTATCCAAGAAATTTTAAGTAGGTTTGATAATAAAATTAAAGACCCAAGACGTACAAGTAAGGGAAAAAATGTATCTAAAATTATCAAAGAGTTTTTAAAAATTAAATGTCCAATAAATAAAGCTGCTAAAGAACTTAATAAATTTTTTAAAAAATACCAAATTAATTTGATAGTAGATCAAAAATATTTTCCAATTTCAAACAACAAAGTATCAAAACTCAATGTAATTTTTTCAACTTCCTTTGGAAGACAACTTGAATATTATACAGGTATGGTTTTTAAAATTGATATTATGTCTAAAAATAAGATAAAGAATATTATAAATGGTGGCAGATACGATCAATTAATCTCTGATCTAGGTTCTAAAACTCAAGTCTCAGCAGTAGGAGCTGCTTTAAACTTAAATTACTAATCATGGATAATATAATAAACATAGGAATTCCAAGTAAAGGTAGATTAAAAAAAGATGTTTTGAAGATTTTTAAAAAGAAAAAATTAAATCTTATTTCAGAAAGAGGAGAGAGAGACTTAATTGGCTCAATTAAAAGTAAAACAAATGTAAAAATATTGTATTTACATGCCAGAGAAATCATAGAAAGACTCGGTGACAATTCTTTAGATATTGGCTTCTCAGGGCTCGATCTATTTAAAGAAAGTGAAATTAATACCCAAAAGAAAATTAATTTAAATAAAAAGTTAAGTTTTGGAAAAGCTGATTTAGTTGTTGCTATACCTGATCCTTGGATTGATGTTCAAACAATAGCTGATCTTGAAGAAATTGCATTTGAATTTAGAGATAAAAAGAAAAAAAGATTAAGAGTTGCAACTAAATATCCAAATTTAACAAAAGAATTTTTGTTTTCAAAAGGTGTCACTCAATTTAGATTGGTTGAAAGTCTTGGGGCAACGGAAGCTTATCCTTTTACAGGATCAGCAGAATTAATCACTGATATCAGTTCAACAGGTGAAACTTTAAAAGCTAATAATTTGAGAGTTTTAAAAGATGGTGAAATTCTCAAGTCTCAAGCATGTATTTTTACATCAAAGAAAAATTCAAAAAAAAAAGGATTAATGAAATTAATTCGATTACTTTCCAAATAATTTATCTTTAAAATAAACAAGGATTATTTTGATAATATCTAAATTTCTTAATATTGCATAAAGAGCTACGAAAACTCCTATTACAAATATAATTTTTAAAATTAGATATAATTCCATAAAAAAACCTTATAATACAACTTACGAATCATGGACACAATTTTATTAACTATCTTAATTTTACTGCTAGTAGCAACTCTAGCAATTTTGTATTTAAATATAAGATCCAAACCAAGGAGTGACAGCAAAGAGGTTGAAGAAATAGCAAATTTAAATAATGAAATAGTTCGACTAAAAGATAGTTTAAATACTACAATCAATACATCTCTAGGCTCAATGTCGACTTCATTCAATGCTCTTTCAACTGGCGTTACTAAAGACATGACAGAAGCTTTAACTAAGGTGGATGAAAAAGTAGGGAATTTTAATCAGCAAGTACAATTACTAAATCAAAGCCAAGAAGGAATTACTAAAATTCTAGCAGGTGTTAAAAAATATGGAACTCTTGCTGAGTATTCTTTAGATGCACTAATCAAAGATTTATTGCCAGCATCTCAATTTATGACAAATGTAAAGATGAAAGAAGATACTAGTGAAAATGTTGAATTTGCAATCAAGCTACAAGGAGATATTTTGGTTCCAGTAGACTCTCATTTTCCAGTAGAAAAATTTAAAGCAATCACAGATGCTTATGATGCAGATGATAAAAAAGCTGTTGCTGATGCTAGAACAAAATTAGCAAGTGCATTTAAAGCTAAAGCAAAAAGTGTTATGGAAAAATATATTGTTCCACCTAAGACAACTGATTTTGCAATAGTGTATGCTCCCACAGAAAGTCTTTATAAAGAATTAACTGAATATCAAGATGCAAGCACTAAAGAATTATTAACCCAAGAATTAATGAAAAAATACAAAATAGTAATTTGTGGCCCAAATACTCTTTCAGCTTATTTGCAATCCTTACATATGGGTTTTCAATCTCTCAAAGTTCAAAAAGGAGCCACAGAAATATATAATCATCTCAAAACAATCACTACCAGATTTGGAAAACATTTTGATAATATAATTACACTTAGAAAAAAATTAGAGGAAGCTATGAGTGTGGTAGATAAGTTTGGTACTGATGCAAGATCAATAAGCAGAACTTTAGAAAATATAAAAGATCCCGAGCAGGTTGAGAAAGCTGTTCAAACAGAAAATGTAGAAAAATTTGTTGAAAGAAATAAACAGCTCAAAAATTAATTTCTTTTTTCCAAAAATACCGATTATAAGAAATCACATGCAGTGGAATAATAAATTTATTTATCCTAAATCTACAAGATCAATTGTACAAGGTTCAAGACATTATTCAGTTAATGAGGAAAATCTTCCATCTGTTACAACAATTTTAAAAGCAACCGAGTCTGAAGAAAAAAAAGCAAAACTAGCTGAATGGAAAAATAGAGTTGGCCATAAACAAGCTGAAATTATTTCAAGAGAAGCAACAAGTCGTGGAAGTTCTATGCATGATTATTTAGAAAAATTTTTGCTTGGAAAATTAAATATGGATTTACTTGGAGACAATAGTCGTGAAAAAATGATGGCAGATCAAATTATAGAAAACGGATTAAGAGATAAATTAAGTGAAATTTGGGGATGTGAAGCAACTTTATATTACCCAGGAAAATATGCAGGCGCTGCAGATTGTATCGGTATTTACGAAAATAAAGAAACAATCATAGATTTTAAACAAAGCAACAAACCAAAAAAAGATGAGTGGATTGACGATTATTATCTACAGTGTGCAGCATATTCATTAGCCCACAATAAAGTTCATGGATCAAATATTTCTCAGGTGGCAATCCTTTTATGTACCAAGGATAATATTTTTCAAAGATTTATAGTTGAAGGTGAAAGATTAATAAATTATCAAAATCAATTTTTAATAAAAGTTGAACAATTTTATTCGCAAAGGATGGCAAATTGAATTATGTAGTTTGGGATATTGAGACAGATTCAGCCCAACTTGATTGGGCTACTATGATTGAGATTGGAGCAATCTTATTAGATGAAAATTTTAATGAAAAAGAAAGATTTACTGCAAGATGTAGAATGCCACAAGATCGAGTTCCATCCGCTACTGCTTTATGCATCAATAAATCAAACGTTGATTTGATTACTAAAGGCAATTTAAGTCATTACCAAATGATTGCTCAAGTAGAAAAAAAATTTCGTGAATGGTCACCCGCAACTTTTATGGGATTCAGCTCGATTGGGTTCGATGATGAAATTCTTAGAAGAGAGTTTTTTAAATCATTAAGAAAACCATATCTTATAAATACAGAGGGTAATTCAAGACATGATGCGTTAAACATGATTAAAGCAGCATTTGCTATTGATGAAAATGTTTTAAAAACTGAGCTCAATCCTAAAGGAAATAAATCTATGAAATTAGAGTCATTGGCAAGACTTAATGGCTTTGACTCTTCAGGGGCTCATGGAGCTCTTTTTGACACTGAATTAACTGTTAAAGTCTTAGGTCTATTAAAAAATAAGCAACCTGATTTATGGCACGAATATTTAAAGACTAAAAGTAAAGTTGTTGTTGAAAATTTAATAAAACAAGAAAAAATGTTTACTATTAATGAAAATTTTTTTGGTAAAAATTATTTATTTTTAGTTTCTCCATTACACCCAAACTCATGGATGCATCCAGTTTATAAATGGGGGCAAGTAGTAAATTTATCGGCAAATATTGAAGAATTGCAAAAACTGAATTACCAAGATTTAAAAAAAGAAATGAGAAAATCACCTCGTTTTTATAAAACAATAAAATCCAACAAAGCTCCAATAATTTTAGATAAAAGTTTAGGTTTAAAAGTAGATCCTTATAAAAAAATTGGAATAAATTTATTAAATAAAAGAGCAGAATTAATGAAATCTAATGAAAAATTTTCTCAAGATATATGCAATATATTAAAAGAAGCAGCAGAGGAAAAAATGGAAACAGCATCGCAAGAAGATGCTGAACCTGAGGAGACAATCTATTCTGGAGGTTTTGATACATTCAATAAAGATGTTCCATTATTTGAAAAGTTTCACTCTTCAGATTGGAAAGAAAGATTATCTTTATTAGATAAGTTTAAAGATGATAGACTAGTTACCTTTGGTCATAGCCTCATATACAATGAAGCTCCAGAAATTTTACCAAAAGAAATTCATAAGAAAATTAAAAGAAGAATAGCATCTAGAATTTTAAGTACCAATAAAGAAAAATGGTGGACAGTTTCAGCTTTTTATTCAGAGTGTGATGAAATAAGGGAAAATGAAGATAAAATGTTTTCATTTAAAACTGTGGATGAAAAATTGAAATTTTTAGATGGAATTAACGATTATGTAATGAATTTGGAGCAAAAATATTCAGATGCATAATTAAATAAATTTTTTTTTTGACTATTGAAAAAAAATTTGAATCAATTATATCACTTATATGCTTATAGATTTTAAAGACGAAGATTTTGATAATAAAATTAAAAATGAAGATGTATCAGTTATACAATTCAGTGCTGCATGGTGCGGACCTTGCAAAGCACTTAAACCAGTCATGGACAAATTTGCAGTTGAATATAAAGACAAAGCTGGTTTTTATTATGCTGACATTGAAGATGGTGGGATTAACACTGGTAGTGCTGCAGGAATTAGAGGAGTACCGACTGTAATTATCTATAAAAAAGGTGTTGAGGTCGATAGAAAAGTTGGGGGAGTTCCAGAAGGTAACATGAAAGAGTTTTTAGAAAAAAATATTTAGTTCAAACTTAATACTTCAGCGGCTCCATACAAAGAACCTGTAATTAATAAAAGATCACCTTCTTTTAAATCTATTGATTTAATAGCCTGCTCTATACTTGGTTGATATTGAACATTTGGCATATTTTTAAATTTTTCTTTTAAGTCTTTGCCATTTATAGAATTTGGTTGGGTTTTTAAATCTATAGTAGTTATTGATGAAACATCTTTAAAATAACTTATATACTTTTTATGTTCTTTGTTTGCCATCATTGAAATAATAATATGCTTGTTACAATTTAAACTTTGTAGATATTCATTTAATACTCTTGCACCATCTTCATTATGGGTTCCATCAATTATTAATTTATTGTTTTTAACTAGTTCTTTTAATTTCCCAGATTTAATTTCCTGAAGTCTTGCTAAACTAGATATTCTTGTAATTCCTCTTTTAATATGCTCATCTTTAATTCCAAGATCTAAGTTTCTAAGAGTTGCTATTGCAGTTGAAATATTTTCCAACTGAAATTGACCTAGGATATTTGGCATTGGTAGTATTAAACCACCTAATTTATCCTCATAATAGAAGAAATTATTCTCACCAACCGAGTAACTAAAATCATCATTGAAAAAAACTTTATTAGATGGATTTTTATAAATAGTTTTTTTAATACAATCCATCGTCTTTTTTGAGCTTTGATTAGCTACAATAATTTTTGATTTTAAAAGTGTAGATGTTTTTTCAAATACAATTTTTTCAATTGTTTGTTGTTCTTTTTCTAACCAATCAAGATGATCTTTGCTAATAGAAGTTACTACACTTGCAAGATTTTCTTTTAATATGTTTGTTGCATCAAATCGGTGAAATAAGCCAGCCTCTATTAGATTAATATTGTCTGGAAATTGAGCAGCTTTATAAAAATAACAAGCAGTTAATATTTCAAAGAATGTAATAGGTTCATTGTTATTAATATTTTCTATCTCATTAAATAAATCAGCTAATTCATCATCACCTAATTCTTTATTGTTAAAGATAAATCTTTCATTTATTTTAAGAATATGAGGACTAATGTAAGCATTGCATTTGAAATTGGCTTCTTTCAAAATAGAAAAGATTGCATTTATTGTACTATTTTTACCATTGGTGCCGACCACAGAGATAGCTTTAATATTATCTTGAGGATTTCCTAATTTTTTACAAAGGTTTTTAATACGATCAAGACTTAGATCTATCTCTTTAGGATGCAACTTTTGAAAGCGACTGAGTATCTTCTGTAGTTTCATTTTCATCAGTGCTTATATCAGAATTTCTCTTTAACAATATTGATAATAAAGTTCCAATTTTTTCAGAAAGTTCTTTTCTTTCAACAATTAAGTCTACAAAACCAGTTTTTTCCACATATTCACTTTTTTGAAACCCTTCTGGTAATTCCTCTTTAACTGTTCCTTGGATTACTCTTGATCCAGCAAAAGCTATTAGCGCCCCTGGTTCAGCAATATGAATGTCACCTAACATAGCATATGAGGCTGTTATCCCTCCAGCCGTTGGGTCTGTAATACAAACAAGGTAAGGAAGATTATTTTTTTTAAGTTCATTTATAGCAATAGTAGTTCTTGTCATTTGAGATAAAGAAATTAAACTTTCCATCATTCTCATTCCACCTCCTGCACTTATACATAAAAAAGGAGTTTTATTTTCAATTGCATGTTGAATACCATATAAAAAAGCC
>CACDPY010000009.1 GCA_902554765.1 uncultured Pelagibacteraceae bacterium
AGACTAATAATATAGTTTTTGTGATTTTGTTGAACGGCAGGTAGCAACCATGTTGGCCAACTTAACGATTTAGTTTTTCCTAAAAATAAAAATTTTTCTTTACTTACTTTTGTTTTAATTGGAGAATTCAATTCTTTCCAATTTGGAAGTAATTCATCTAAAGCTTTTGTTTCAAAAACATTTCCACTTAATATATGAGCTCCAATTTCAGGTGCTTTCTCTAACAAACAAACATTTAAATTTGAATTAAGTTGTTTTAATTTTATAGCTGTAGTTAAACCTGATGGTCCACCACCTATAATAACAACATCATATTCCATTGTCTCTCTGGACATAATCTAATTTTTTACAGATTCTATTATTTTTGTATAGTGTTTAATTTGTTCAATTCTTCTAAGAATTGCGGAAGGGCTTCAAAAAGATCAGCTTCAAGACCGTAATCTGCGACACTAAAAATTGGTGCTTCACCATCTTTATTAATTGCAACAATTACTTTGCTCTCTTTCATTCCAGCTAAATGCTGTATGGCTCCAGATATTCCAACTGCAATATATAAATCTGGAACAACTACTTTACCTGTTTGGCCAACTTGATGATCATTACTGATATATCCAGCGTCAACTGCTGCTCTTGATGCGCCAATTGCAGCATTAAGTTTATCTGCTATTGAGGTAATTAATTTAAAATTATCTCCACTTTGCATTCCTCTACCACCAGATACGACTACTCTAGCAGTCCCAAGTTCAGGTCTATCAGATTTAATTTCTTCTCTTTTAACAAATTTTGTTTGCCCAAATTCTTCACATGGTTCACTTTTTTCTATTGTAGCTGATCCACCAGAGCTTTCACAAGGATCAAAAGAAGTTGGTCTTATCGTAACACATTTTTTAGCATCTTTGCTTTTTACAGTTGCAAAAGCATTCCCTGCATAAATTGGTCTTAAAAATGTATCAGCAGATATAACTTTTGTAATATCACTTATCTGTGAGATATCTAACAACGCAGCTATTCTTGGCATTAAATTTTTACCAAAAGTGTTTGCTGAACAAATTACATGAGAATAACTTTCTGCTAATTTAACAATTACAGGAGCAAAATTTTCAGCAACAAAATTTTCGTAATATGGTGCCTCTACTTGAATAACTTTTTTGATTAAAGGTAATTCTGAAAGTGCTTTTGCAGCATCTGAACAGTTATGACCAATAATTACTGCATGAACATCTGTATCCATTTGAGATGCAGCAGTGGCAGCGTTGAGTGTAAATGGTTTAAGTTCTTTATTATTATGTTCTGCTATTAATAAGACTGACATTTATAATACCTTTGCTTCATTTTTTAATTTTTGAACCAATTCAGCTACACTAGAAACCTTGATACCAGCTTTTCTCTTAGGTGGTTCTTCAACTCTAGTTTGCTCGATTCTCGATGAGGTATCTACCCCTAAATCTGACGCATTTATTTGTTCTATTGGTTTTTTCTTTGCTTTCATTATATTCGGTAATGACGCATATCTTGGCTCATTTAATCTTAAGTCACATGTAACTATTGCAGGAACATTAATTTCTATTGTTTCTAAACCTTCGTCAATTTCTCTCGTAACCTCTAATGATTTATCCTTTATATTTATTTTAGAGGCAAAAGTTGCTTGTGGCCAATTAAGTAATGCACTTAACATTTGGCCTGTTTGATTACAGTCATCATCTATTGCTTGTTTACCCATAAAAACTAGATCTGGTTTTTCTTTCTCAACTATTTTTTGTAACAATTTTGAAACTGCTAAAGGCTCTAAATCACCTTCGGTCTTTACAAGAATTCCTCTATCAGCACCAACTGCTAGAGCTTTTCGAACAGTCTCTTGAGCTTTTTCTTCTCCAATACTTACAGCTACCACTTCTGTGGCTTTTCCAGACTCTTTTATCTTAACTGCTTCCTCGATTGCATTATCATCTGGTGGATTGGTAGACATTTTTACGTTATCAGTAACAACACCGGTGTTGTCATCTTTAACTCTTACTTGAACGTTGTAATCAATAACTCTTTTTACTGCGACTAAAATTTTCATTACGCTCTCAATAATTTATTTTCAACATCGTATGGACTTTCGTCTAAAATTGTAGCCTCATACATTTTACCCAATATATCAACTTTCAGTTTTTCGCCTACATTGGCTAAATCTGGTTTTACCATTGCCAATGCAATTGATTTATCTAATCTAAATCCATACTCACCACCTGTAGCTCTACCAACAACTTTATCATCTTTATAGATTGGGTTGTTTCCCAATACGTCAGAGTCTGTTGTATTATGAACTTCAAGAGTAACTAGTTTATTATCAAAACCTTTTTCTCTCCATTTGTTCAAAGCCTCTAGTCCAATAAAGTTTCCTTTGTTAGGATGAATGAATCTGTCTAAACCAGACTCATAGGGTGAATATTCAATTGACAATTCAGTACCAACAAGTTTGTAAGATTTTTCAACCCTCAAACTATTCATTGCTCTAATTCCAAATGGTTTGATACCTAAATCTTTTCCAGCTTCCATTAATTTATCAAATATATGATTTTGGTACTCAATTGGATGATGAAGTTCCCATCCTAGCTCTCCAACAAAATTTACTCTCATAGCATTAACTGGTGCATAGCCTATATTAACATTTTTAGCTGTTAACCATTTAAAATTTTCATTTGAAAAATCATCCGTAGAAACCTTTTTCATTAACTCTCTTGCTTTTGGACCAGCCACAACAAGAACTCCTGTACTATTAGTAAGATCCTCAAATATTACCGATCCATCTGTTGGCATCCATTTTTGTATCCAATCATGATCTAATCTTAAATTTGCTCCTGCGGAAACTAAATAATAACAATTTTCTGCTTCTTTCATGATAGTAAATTCTGAATGAACACCACCCTTTGTGTTTAAAGCATGACAAAGATTTATCCTTCCAATTTTTTTAGGAAGTTTATTAGCGACTAAATAATCTAAAAATTCCTCTGCTTTTGGTCCCTTAATTCTACATTTCGCAAATGCTGTCATATCTAAAAGACCCACATTCTCTTTTACATTTTGACATTCTTTTTTAATAGCATCAAACCATTTAGATCTTCTAAAAGACCAATCATCTTTTTGTTCCATTCCATCTGTTGCGAAAAAATTAGGTCTTTCCCAACCAAATTTTTGACCAAATACTGCACCAAGATCTTTCATTCTTTCATAA
Organism: uncultured Pelagibacteraceae bacterium; assembly: GCA_902554765.1. Taxonomy (GTDB): domain Bacteria; phylum Pseudomonadota; class Alphaproteobacteria; order Pelagibacterales; family Pelagibacteraceae; genus Pelagibacter. Next base: position 3,218 of record CACDPY010000009.1, read on the forward strand.
CATGGTGAAGTTCTTAATGGTCTTGCTGCAGGTCTCTCTTCATCTGGATAGTGTGTAATAAAAACATGACTGTAAGCCTCTTCATTTTTAGCTTTTAAGTATGATTTAGTTGCGTAATTTCCATAACGTCTTGGTTCAACACCAAGCATATCTATTGTTGGTTCACCGTCAACTATCCATTCTGCTAATTGCCAACCTGCTCCTCCTGCTGCTGTAATTCCAAAACTATGTCCTTCGTTAATCCAAAAGTTTTTTAATCCCCAAGCAGGACCAACTATTGGATTTCCATCTGGAGTGTAACAAATAGCTCCATTATAAACTTTTTTTACACCAACTTCTCCAAATGCAGGAACTCTGTGAATTGCTCCTTCAATGTGTGGTGCAAGTCTATCAAGGTCCTCTTGAAATAATTCGTATTCCGAATTTTTCGATGGTCCTTCTACGTAACAAGCAGGAGCACCATCTTCATAAGGACCTAAAATTAATCCTCCAGCCTCTTCTCTCATGTACCATCTGCTATCACTATCCCTTAATACACCCATTTCTGGTAGCCCATTTTTTTTTCTTTTTTGAATTTCTGGATGAGGTTCAGTAACAATATATTGATGTTCAACTGGTATAACTGGAATATCTAATCCTACCATTTCTCCAGTTTGTCTTGCGAAATTCCCTGAACAAGAAATTATATGTTCACATTCGATTGATCCTTTGTCTGTTTCAACTATCCAGCCACTTTTAGTTTGTTTCATAGCTACAACAGTTGTGTTCCTATAAATCTCTGCACCCATATTTCTTGCTCCTGTAGCAAGTGCTTGTGTTAAATCTGCTGGTTGAATATAGCCATCTTCTGGATGTTGAATAGCGCCAACCAAATCATCTGTATGACATAAAGGCCAAATTTCTTTTACTTGTTTAGGAGTTAAAAATTTAACATCAACTCCAATAGTTTTAGCTACACCTGCATACTGGTGATATTCATCCATTCTATCTTTCGTACTTGCTAGACGAATATTTGAAACAACACTAAAACCAACATTTTTTCCTGTTTCTTCCTCTAATTTTTTATAAAGATCTACTGCATACTTGTGAAGTTGACCTACTGAATAACTCATATTGAACAAGGGTAACAAACCTGCTGCATGCCAAGTTGAGCCCGAAGTTAATTCTTTTCTTTCTACAAGGACAACATCTGACCAACCTTTTTTTGCTAAGTGATAAAGTGCACTTACTCCTACAACACCACCACCTACAACAACTACTTTTGTTTTTGATTTCATTAAGCGATTCCTACTAAATTTTCATTCATAACGAAACAAAATTGTATGAGGACATTAAATTGAGCTTCCTAATGGAATGGGGCTAGATACGACTGTAGTTAACCAACAACCTTGTAAAGGTCCATCCATTGTGAACTTTTCAACTTGCCAATTAAATTTATGATAAATCTTCTCGTTATCTAAAATAACTACCTCAAATTGAGCCCATTTGTCACTACTCCCAATTTCTGTAATGGTATGACTCAGGTGATTTAGCAACATTTGATAAGAATTCCCTTTGATCATCATTTTGAAATTAGGTAAAGGACCAGTATTTTTTTTGTTATTTGGATGAGCAAAATTCCAAGTTTGTTCTATGCCGCTATCTTTAAATTCACCATCGTTATTCTTTAAGGCATCAAGTTGAATTTTTATTACTTCAGCTGGCAAAATTGAACTATTTGGAATAAGTAAATCAGCTTTTAAAAATGAAATATTTAAGAAAAAAAATAAAACTACACTAAACGTTAAGTGCAGTTTTTTTAACATCCTGAAGGAATTCTTCTCTTTTTTTATCACTAACAAATGGTACTGCAAAATATCTTCTATAATTAATATTATAAATGCCGCACATATGAAAAACTCCTCTTTTTAATCTTCTAATAGGTAGATTTAAAAAAAAAGTAGTAATTGCTAATCTTGGTGATCCATATGTACAAAAAATTATTGCTTTTTTATCTCTAAGATTTCCAATCGGATATCCATAATTACCCCACAACTGTTTAAATCTAAAAGCCCATGGTGGTGCCAGAACTTTATCTATCCATCCCTCAACTATTGCAGGCATTCTAAAATTCCAAATAGGTGCAATCAAAACTATTATATCACTAGTCTCAATTCTTTTTCTATGATCCAAAACAATATCATCAGGTTTTTCTCCTGCAAAAACTGGATTAAATTTTTCTTTATAAAGATCTATAGCATCAACAGAATGTCCCTTTTCTTTGGCGGTTTTTATAAAGGTGTTTTTAATAGCTGCATTAAAAGATTTGTTATCATAATGACCGTATATAAGAAAAATTTTTTTCATATTAACTTTGTAAAACTGGAAATGCTTGCCGTACTTTTAAGAAATGTTTTTGATATTCCATTTTAGTACATTTATCTTCAACATATTCAATCTTATTTTCTTCAACAATTTTTTTTGCCTCTTCACTTTTAATACCCAACTGTAACCATAATACTTTAGCTTTGATGTTGACTGTATCTTTAGCAATATCCAATGCTTCTTTTGAAGGTCTAAAAACATCTACAATATCAACTGTTTCTTTAATATCAGTTATTTTTTCAAAAACTTCCTCTCCTAAAATTTTTTGACCTTTAGCTCTAGGATTAACAGGAAAAACTTTAAATCCATATTTTTGCATATACTTCATTACAATAGTTGATGCTTTAGTAGGATCATTACTTACACCAATCATTGCAATAGATTTATATTTGCTAAGTATTTCTTTAATATTATTCATTATTTTTTCTTATCTGATCTTCACAAAACTTTTTTGCTTCATTCAAATCTTTAATTTTAGTCTCAGATAATTTTTGGCTACCAGCAACACAGGCATCAACAGCTCTTTTAAAATTATGATCTCGCATGTCTAAAACTATATAAAGTCCAATAATTATAAAAATTACGATTAAGCCATTTTTAATTGTCATTTATTTTTCCAAACAGGTCTTCTTTTTTCAAGAAATGCTGAAATACCTTCTTTAGCATCCATGGCCATCATATTTAAAGTCATCATTTTACTCGTAAAAGCATAAGCTTTTCTTAATGGCATCTCTAGTTGTTTATAAAAAGTTTGTTTACCTATTTTTATTGTAAAATTTGATTTTGATGCAATTTTTTTTGCAATTTTTAAAACTTCACTATTAAGTTTTGATTTTGAAAAAAAATCGTTTATCAGGCCTATCTCTTTTGCATAGTTTGCTTTTATAGGCTCACCTGTTAACAGCATTTTCATCATTTGTTTTCTACTTATTTTTCTACTAACTGCTACCATTGGAGTACTGCAAAATAATCCAATATTTACCCCTGGGGTAGCAAATAAAGCATCTTTAGAACTATAAGCTAAATCACAACTAGCAACTAATTGGCAACCAGCGGCATAAGCTGCACCATGCACCTTGGCTATAACTGGTTTTCTTCCTTCAACAATCTGAAGCATTAACTTTGAACAAAGATTAAAAAGTTTTTGATATTTATTTCTTAATTTTAGATTCTTAACTTCTTTTAAATTATGACCAGCACTAAAACCTTTGCCAGCTCCCTCAATTATGATTACTTTTGTTTTTTTGTCCCCATCAAGTTTTTTGAAAACTTTAATTAAGTCAGTCAAATTTTTAAAAGATAAAGAGTTATATGTTTTGGGGTCATTTATTTGAATAATTGATACGCCGCTAGATAAATTCTTTACTTTAATGTTCATTAGAAATTCTATTTTAATTTTCCTTCTTCTCTCATTTTGGCTCTAATTTTTGTAGCTGAAATTTCTTGAATTTCTTTTGAAAGTTCGATTTCTTCAATTTTATAACCAACACCTCTTCCATAACAAATATTAGTAATGTTAGGTACTAACATAATCTTAAATTGTCCCTCAAATTCTGGATTTAATCTTTCTTCAATATTTTTTTTGACTGTTTCAAAGTCAAAAGGATTATCATCTACTCCCTGAACATCTCTAATTTGAATACAAACTTGACCAGTTTTTTTTATTATCTCTTTAAATAAAGTATAATGACCATCATGAAAAGGTTGCCATCTTCCTAACATCTGAGCAGTTGGTTTTTTATTGTCCCATTGGTAAGCCATTATTTTATCTCCTTTAATATTTTTGGTGCCCAATTTTTAGCATCTTGAGTTGTAACATGAAAGTCATACTTATCTGGTTTCACAAACATTTTATTAGTATCATCAAATCTGCCTTCTTTAATTGTATCAACCCAAACAATAAAATCAGCAGGAAACAAACTTCTTGCTTCAGGCGTTGGGCAAATAAAATCAGCAACAACATAATTTCCCTCATCTTTCAACTGTTTTGCAAAGTTTGCCATTCTTTTAGCTTGTCTTTTTCTTCCCTCTTCAGAAAAATCCCAATCATTTGCCTCTTTTCTTACTTCATCTGCATTTAATCTTTTTGCATTTAACAATGGACCAAGCTCATTTGCCAAAGTTGTTTTGCCAGAGCCTGGTAAACCCATTATTAAAATTATTTTCATATTAAATTAAATTATTTGCTACCCACTTATGAAATTGATGGGTTGGTTGATCCATTATTGGTGAAAAATTTCCACCATTATAAACCGGTGAACTTCTTCCTTTTTGCATTCCCTCAATTGCACTTATATCTTCTAACATAACATCTTTCCAAAATCTTGCATTTTCTTTCCTTAATTCTTTTAATTCGTCTCCATTTGCACTCTCGTTCCCTACATAATATATTTGCATATGTTCTTTTGTTTTATCAATTGAAAGTGGCTCTAACCAAAAAACATAAAAATGATCAATGTGTAAACCAATCATAACATTAGGAAATAAAGCAATGTACTCTGAATTTTTTAACATATTTTTTTCCCAATTAGGAAAAGAGTTAAATTTTTTATTTCCTTTAGTTGGTTGTTCATATTTTTTACTTCCTTGTCCAGCAAATCTATTTGGTAATCCTTGAATATGATAATGATCATTTATATTTGAAACTTTATTTAATTCAGGATGAATTGTAGGAAGATGATAGCTCTCACAATAATTTTCGATTGCGAATTTCCAATTAGAATTAACCTCTAAATTAAAATACCCATAATCATTAGAATGTACTGTTAATTTTTGATCCTCTTTATTGATAAAATGAGACCACCTTTGTTCAAGAGGTTTAATATATTCATCAAAATCGATTTCATTTGAGTTGATATTTACAAAAATAATATCCATCCAAATTTTAGTTTTAACTTCTTTTAAATTACTTTTTGATTTATCAAATTTTTCAGACTGGTGTTTGTTCAAGCCACCTATGTGTGGTGTCGATACTAAATTTCCTTCAAAATCATATGACCAATAGTGATATGGACATCTAATAACATTTCTCAAAGAGCACTGCTTGTCTAAAAGTTTGAAGCCTCTGTGGCTACAAACATTGTGAAAAACACGAACTTTATTATTTTTATCTCTTATTAAAATTAAAGGAATCCCGAGCAGATTGTATGGTTTAGCGTCTCCTGGGTTGGGTATTGAACTTGCAACTCCAATTACAGTCCACTTGTCAGAGAAAATTCTCTCTTTTTCATATGCCAGATAGTCATCACTTGTATAGCACTCATTTGGAAGGCCATTTGCGGCCTCTATTGGCTTATCCACAGCCTCAATTTTTTTTACATCTAGTATGTCTTTGAGGTTTTTTTTTTTGTAATTTTGGTCCACAAAAAAAATTATCATGAGCATCATATTTGGCAACCAATTTCGATCAGGTTCATTTGTTGAATTTCTTTGACAGCTTTTTTAAAAAAGATAATGATCTGAAAAATGAACTTTTCATTAGAAATTGGTCCAAAAACTGACCTCGAAACTGTCCCACCGGTAAGTGATGTTTATATTACTATGTTACCAGGTGGAGATTATAGAGAGACTGCTGAAAAAGCTGTTGAGCTTGTTAAAAAAGGATTTAATCCTGTTCCTCACTTTCCTGCAAGATCTATGCATAGTGAAAAAGTGTTAAAAGATTATGTATCCATGTGTAAAGATGGAGGTGTTAAGCAGGCCTTGATTATTGGTGGTGGTAGAGAGCCAGTAGGAAAATTTGACAGTTCTTTTCAACTTTTGGAGACTGGTTATTTTGAAAAGATGAAGATAGGAATTGCTGGACACCCAGAGGGGAGTCCTGATATATCCGACTCAAATTTAGAAAAAGCTATGATAGATAAAAAGCCTTATGCTGATTATATAGTAACTCAATGGTTACTTGATCCACAGCCAATCATAGATTTTATATCTAAACAAAGCGTACCAGTGCATGTGGGAATCACTGGGCCTCTAAAAATATCTAGTTTAATTAAGTTTGCTAATATTGTTGGAGCAAAAAATTCCCTTAACTTTCTTAAGTCTAATTTTAGTAAGGCGTTAGATTTATTGAAACCTAAAGACCCTAATGATTTAATTGGGAAAGTTAAATCGCATACTGATTTCTTCCACATTTATACATTCGGCGGCTTGAAGGAAACTAACAAGTGGTTGAAGGAGAATGGTTATGTCTAAAGAATTTGACTATACTAAACTAAAACATGTTACTTCAGTTGATCAATCAGATCGAGAAGTACCATACAATTTAAGACAGAGTGGGCCAACAAAAGTTGAAATGTTAATTTCAACAAGGGTAAGAAAATCACCTTATTGGCACTTATCGATGCAGGCAGGTTGTTGGAGAGCAACAGTTTACAATCGTATTTACCATCCAAGAGGATATGTAAAACCTGAAGATGGTGGTGCAATGGTGGAATATGATGCAATTGTAAATCATGTTACTATGTGGAACGTTGCTGTTGAAAGACAAATAAGAGTTAAAGGACCAGATGCAGAAAAATTTACAGATTATGTAATCACTAGAGATGCAACAAAAATTTCTCCAATGAGGGCTAGATATGTAATTTTATGTAATGCTTATGGTGGAGTTTTAAACGATCCAATTCTTCTTAGAATTTCAAAAGATGAGTTTTGGTTTTCATTGTCAGACTCTGATATAGGTATGTATCTTCAAGGTGTTAATGCTGATGGTAGGTTCAATTGTACAATTGAGGAAATTGATGCTTGTCCTGTTCAAATACAAGGTCCTAAATCAAAAGCCTTAATGAAAGATTTATGTGGAGATCAAGTTGATTTTGACAACATGCCTTTTTACGGTTTAGCAGAAGTTAAGGTTGGAGGAAGAAGTTGTGTAATTTCACAATCTGGTTTTTCTGGAGAAGCTGGATATGAAATTTATTTAAGAGATGCTACGCTATATGCGGAAGATATGTGGAATGCAGTTCTTGAAGCTGGAAAAAAACATCAACTTATGGTTATTGCACCAGCACACCATAGAAGAATTCAAGCTGGAATTCTTTCATGGGGCCAGGACATGGATCAGCAGCATAATCCTTTCCAATGTAATTTAGGTTATCAAGTTTCATTATCTGGAAAAGGTGAATGGAACAAAAAAGCAGATTATGTTGGTAAAGCTGCATTAGAGAAAATGGGTAAAGAACTTAAAGATGGTAAAAAACCTTATAAACTTCAATTAGTTGGTCTTGAACTTGGTGGAAAACCAATAGAAGACTATGCACCTGATTTTTGGTTAATTTCTAATGCTGATGGTGGAGACCCTGTTGGTTTCGTCACTTCTCCTTGGTACCATCCTGAGAAAAAAACTAATATAGCAATGGGATATGTGCCATTTGATGGAACTTTAAATTCTAATGGATTCCCAAAAGCAAAAGTTGGAACTAAATATAAAATACATCTACCAGAAAAATACTCAGATAAACCAGGTACTCCTGTGGATGCTGTGGTAGTTGATATTCCATTTAAGGAATCTTTCAATGCAAATACTAGGGAAGTTGTAAAAGGTTAAATTTATTTTTAAGGGGGGTAATATACTCCCCTTCTAATCTCCATATGACGAAAGGTTTCTTAATTGCAATTTGCATTATAATTGCTATTGCTTTAGTATTATTTCCACTAATTGTTTCTTACAAAGAGCAAAAAAATAAAAAAAAATAAAATGTTTGGTGAATTTCTTAATATAATTTTTAAATCTATTAAATTAGACAAATCTCTTTATAGCGATAATAAAAACTTTGGTGAAGCTTCTATATATTTTGCAGGTCTTATAATGATTTTAGATGGAATTGCTGGAGCTGTTGCTGCTAACACTGTAATAAAAACAGCTGTCGCAATGTCCGGATTAACTGCAATTTTAACATGGTTTATTTGGGCAATATTCATTTTTGTAATAGGTGTAAAGCTATTTCCAGATAGAGGAACTAAGGTTCCATTTAAAAAAGTATTAACAGCTGTTGGATTTGCACATGCTCCTGGTTTATTAAGATTCTTTGCTGTTACACCAGGTTTGATGATACCAATAATTTTTTTAACTCAATTTTGGATTTTTGCTGCTTTAATAATATCTACAAAACAAATTTTAAACCTTAAATCAAATTTTAAATCATTTGGAATAGTATTTTTGTCTTTTTTGATAATAGCATTTTTGTCAATTTCTTTTGTAATGAGTAGAATGAATGCTTTACCAATTAATCATGTTTAAATTGGAAAAATTGTTTTTGAAACTCTACAAGATTTGCAAATTTTAAAACCTGTAAGTATTAGATTTTGTGAAACACTCTCATGTTTTTGCTTACATTCGTCACAAATATCATCTAACTCTTTTAAATCTTCTTCTATAATATCTATGTAATCAGTCATTATCTGTTAAACCAGCACCAGCAGCGCCTTGTTTTAAACTTTCTGTTTCTTCTACAAAAGTATTTTTAGATAATCTGTATAAATTATTCCATTCTTTTGCAGTAAAAGAGTCTTTATTTTCTAAAAAACTAATTTCAACTTTTTTTGCGATCAATGGTAATTCTTTTTTTGAAAATTTAGATAAGATATTTACATTAAAGTTTAATAAAAAATTATTTTTTTCAAATTTTATTAAAATTTTCTTCCCGATTATTTCTGAACCTCTACTTAAAAAAGGTAAAAATAAAACTGGATAGGCTATATTTAAAAAATTAATTTTTTTAAATGGCATAAGTATTTTTATTTGATCTAAAAAACATATTCCTAGATTGATTGGACAAAGAGGTAATTTATTTAATTTATTCTTTTTTTTAATATTCGTTAAACTTTCGAATTTTTTTTTTTTGTTTATGAGTTTGTAATATTGATTTAGATTTTTTATTCCTGGAAAACCAAATAACTCAAGCATTCTTACACATTTTGCTATTTCTTCGGCTTCACCCCAAGAAAAGCCAACTGCTCGACTAGCTCTTTTTGATATAGTTTCAATTTCACTTAAGGATTTCATAAATTAATTATGAGATTTATAAACCCATTGTTCATCATAATCTTTTAATTCATTTGGTAATGGAGCACCCTGAAACATGCATATTCTTAACCATTTATCAGATCTTGGATCGAACTTTAATGCACCAAAAAAAGAAAGTTTTAATCTTAACATGTCGATAGGGATAGTTTTTTCACTTATAGTATTATCTTGAATTTCTGAATATGGAAATTTTTCAATTATAAAAGCTCTTCGAATTACATGTCTTAAATCTGCGTTATCAATTAAAAATTTGCTTATTTTTATATTACTTTTGAATGGTAATAATCTATCGTACAATCTTTTTATATCTCTTGCGATAGCAAGAGGTTGTTCTAGATCTGAACCTTGTTCCTTAAAACGATCGGCAATTCTAGGTTCTTCTTTATTCTTTGAAATAAACCAAAATTTTTTATAATTTTCTTTCTTTTTAAAATCAATAGTAAGAATATTTGAATATTTTTTCTCTAAAATAATCTTCAAATCTCCAAGTGTTCTATCAGTTGGAATATTGAAATATTTATCCTCATCAGAACTCATTTTTTTAATAAGTGGTTGTATGATTTTTTCAAATGGCTCCATCATAATAGACACAACATATTCAATACATTCGTCACAAGTTTCTTTTTCTAACCACAGATAGAGTTCATTAAAGGGAAAATCTTTTTGAAAATCAAATTTTTCTTCCATAAAATAAGTAAATTTTCTAACATCTTTAAGTAATAACTTAATCTTATTCTGTTGATACTCACTTTCGGTATTCCAGCTTGTGATATTTTTAATAGAGTTTTTTATGCAATTTTTGAATAAGTCACTCTCTATAATGCTAACATTTTTTATTTCTCTAATTTCTTTAAGGGCTGTTTCTCTGCAAAGTATCCAATTATTTAATAGTGTCGGGTGATTGACAATAAATGGTGCCATGCCCAAGCCCGTTGAATTTCCTATTCCAAGATTTTTACAAATTTTTGGATCTAAATTAACTGCAGATTTTGGATTTATCTTTTTTGCAACATGATTTACTTGATCAAAAGTAAACTGCCTAACTAAATAAACCAACATCATTTCTAACCTAAAAGGACCATTTATTTCGTCTCTATTTTGTATTCTAAAACGATCTGCCAACCCAAATTTACCTGAACCATAAACAGCTGTTGTTCTATAAAGGTAACCTACTTTCTCCAATTTATCTAAATCTGGTTGAATTCCTTTACTCAAACTTTCAACAACATGATTAAAAACTCTAACTGATTTATTTGCTCTTGATAAAGTTAATTCTTTGTATGATAATCTTCCAACCTCTTGTTTTGGAACTTCATTTTTTAATCTTTCAATATCTTTTTTAAGAGGTATACCATCATGAAGAGTAAATGCTGCATCCCATTTTGTTGCAATTACTCTGTCTGATCTCTCATCATCTTTAATTTCATTTGCAAAGCAAACAAGTGAATATACACGATCATTTTTTTTAAAAGAGTAAACTGCAGTACCATACCCATTTTTATCTAAATTAAATAAGTCTCTATTATATTCCCAGTCTTTAAACTCATTTAAAAAACTTCTTAAAAAAGACAACCTTGATTGGTGAAAAGAACCAAGTCTTGAAAGTTTCATTATAATGTTAGGATCTCTTAATTTTACATTCATATCTAAATTGTTTTATAAAAATTAAACCAATTATTTCCAAGTATCCCATTGGTCTCAGTTTCTGAAAAACCAACTTTTTTAAATCCTTTTTCTAAATTTTTAAATCCTCTAGCGTCTACAAACCACTCGGGTTGTTTTGGAAATCCAGGTTTATTTTTTGAACCTTCGCCATAATTTTTACTTTTTGACCAAGTGCCATTTCTCATCCATTCAACAATTTCATCAGGTTGATTTAAACAAAGATCTGAGCCTATTCCAATATTATTTATATTCATAATTTCTGCTGTTCTTGCTACCATTTCACAAAAACTATCAATTGAACAATTTGTGTTATCTTTTAAATGATGTGGATAAAGTGATAACCCTAAAATACCGCCACTATCACTTAGAGTTTTAAGAAGTTCAGATGACTTATTTCTTTTAGCAGCGTGCCAAAATGATGGGTTAGCATGAGTTATTGCAATTGGTTTTTCACTTATTTCAATTGCATCAAAAGTACTTTTTTCTGCAGAATGAGACATATCAACTACAATCCCAACTCTGTTCATCTCTTTAATCACTTCACGCCCAAAATTAGTTACGCCACTATCAATTTTTTCGTAACAACCTGTAGCTAACAAAGATTGGTTGTTGTAAGTCAATTGCATAAATCTACAGCCAAGTTGATGTACTTTTTCAACTAAACGAATATCATCTTCTATTGGTGAACAATTTTGAAAACCAAAAAAAATAGCTGTTTTATTCTCTTTGTTTGCTTTTTCAATATCTTTATAGCTTTTACCAAGAAAAATTAAATCTGAATTATCGTTAACTAATTTTTCCCACTTTTTAGTTTCATTTAAAAGTTCATCAAAATCCTCATGATATACGATTGTTACATGAACTGCATCTAAACCAGCCTCCCTATTAATTTCAAAAATTTTTCTCGACCAATTACAGTACTGAAGGTTATCTATTTTAAATTTCATTTTGATAAATAATTGCAAAGCATACCAATATGTTTTTTCAAATACTATTTATTTTATTGAAATCTTTAACTAATTTTGAAATAAGGTTTATGCATACAAAATCATGAAAAAGAATAGAAATCTTAAAGTGTTAATTGTTATGGGTAGTCAATCAGATTACAAAACCATGAAATTAGCAGAAAAAATCCTTAAAAATATAGGTATTAAATTTGAAACTAAAATAATATCAGCCCATCGCACACCAAAGAGAATGTATGAATTTGCAATTTCTGCAGCTAGAAACAATGTGGGAGTTATTATTGCTGGTGCTGGTGGTTCAGCACATTTGCCAGGTATGATTTCAGCACTAACATCCGTTCCTGTTCTAGGTGTTCCAATAGAAAGTAAAAAATTAAAGGGTTTAGATAGTTTATTATCTATAGTCCAAATGCCTAAAGGTATACCAGTAGGTACTTTAGCAATTGGTGAAGATGGGGCAATTAATGCTGGTTTACTAGCTGCTGCTATTATTGCTAATAATAATCAGGCTGCAAAAAAAAAACTTAATAATTGGCGAATATCTCAAACAAAATCAGTAAAAAAAAATCCTAGATAATTAAGAACGATGTCAAAAATAAATCTTGGTATTATAGGTGGAGGACAACTAGGAAGCATGTTGTCTGTTGCTGCTAAAAAACTTGACATAAAAACAACTGTTTATTGTGATGATATTGATGCTCCAGCACAAAATTTTTGTAATGAATTTATATTTGGTGAATACAATAATAGAAATAAAATTTCTGAATTTGTTAATAAGGTAGATTTGATAACTTACGAATTTGAAAATATCCCTTACGAAACACTTAATGAGATGAACAAAATAAAGACTGTTTTGCCAAAACCCTCTGTTAATAGACTTATTCAACACAGATTAGCAGAAAAAGATTTTGTAAATAAATTAAATATAAGAACAACTAGATATGTTTCTATAGAAAAAAAATCAGATGTAGATACTTTAAAAGATTTTCTTCCAGGAATCTTAAAAACTACTACTATGGGATATGACGGAAAAGGACAATATCCTATTAAAAAAATTGAAGATTTAGAATTGATTAATATTGATTTTTCTAAAGGCTACATTCTTGAAAAGCTTGTAAAATTAAAAAAAGAAATATCGGTAATAATAACAAGATTTTCAAACAACAAATTTGAAATATATGATCCAATTGAAAATATTCATGAGGATCAAATCTTAAAATATTCTAAAATTCCAGCTGATATAAGTGAAAAAATATTAGAACAATCTAAAAGTTGGGCTATGCAAATAGCAGAAGAATTAAAATATATTGGCACCTTGTGTGTAGAGTTTTTTATTGATCGAAATGAAAATTTATATGTTAACGAAATTGCCCCGAGAGTACATAACTCTGGCCACTTAACTATTAATGCTTATAATGTAAGTCAATTTGAAAATCATATAAGAGCGGTTTGCTCTTTAGAACAGATTCCTTTAAAAAAAATATCGAATGCAAAAATGATTAATTTGATTGGAAGTCAAATAAAACCTTATCGGCAAAATTATAAATTGAATGATAATGAATTCTTCTTTGATTATCTTAAAAAAGAGATTAAAGAAAAAAGAAAAATGGGACATATTACAACTTTACTATAAATGCTAAAAACAATTGAAGGAAATTTTGAAAACCATGAAGTTAATGAGCTTCTTACAAAACATTTTATTGAACTAAGAGCGGCATCACCAAAAGGTAGTGCTCATGTTTTAGATATTCCTGGTTTGAAAGCAACATCAATCAAATTTTGGAGTTTATGGGAAAATGAAGAATTATTAGGCTGTGGTGCTTTAAAATTTTTAGATAAACATCATGGGGAGTTTAAATCTATCAGAGTTCATGATAAATTTAGAAATAAAGGTAATGGTATCAAGGTTATGGAACATTTAATTCAGGAAGCAATAAAATTAAATATCGAAAGAATAAGCATTGAAACAGGAGCTGGAAAATTTTTTGAGCCTGCAAGAAAACTCTTTAAAAGATGTGATTTTGAACCCTGTAGGCCTTTTGCGCACTACAAAGAGGATGTAAACTCAATTTACTTAACAAAACTAATTAACAACAATCATTAAAAAAAGAAGTATTTTACTATCAATTTGGTTGACAAAACCTCTTAAATTATAAAGAAAGCGTGATTACTTAATTATAAGTAATAAATTAATATAACAAATAGTAAGAAGATAAATATGAGTCTACAAGGAAAAGTAAAATGGTTCAATCCAACCAAAGGTTTTGGTTTTATTGAAAGAGAAGATAAAGAAAAAGATGTGTTTGTACATGTTTCAGCTGTAAGAGATGCTGGTATGAACGGTTTAGATGAGGGTCAGGCTTTGACTTTCGATGTTGAAGATGGTCCAAAAGGTCCTTCAGCAGTTAACTTAAAAACTGCATAATTTTTCACAATATCATTTATTGGCTATAACTTAATTTGATTCTTTTTAGAGAATTATTTTTTTATAGCCAATAAACTATTTTTATATAAATTCAAATATATGATTGGAATTCTTGGTGGAATGGGCACACAAGCTGGCCTAGACTTTTGCAATAAACTGGCAATTTTATATAGGGGAAAAATTGATCAAGAATATCCACTATTCATGCTTTATAACAAATCAAATATTCCAGGAAGGCCTGAGTCAATTGGGGTTCAAACTAAAGATCTTTTAAATAGGTTTACAAATAAAAAAAGTAAAAATAAATATTCTTTAGTTTTAAAAAGTTTAGAGAAAGGATGCAATCTACTAAAAAAAAGTAATTGTAAATTTATAGTAATACCATGCAATACAGCTCATTATTGGTACGATGATCTTAAAAAAAAAATTAATTTACCAATTATAAATATGCCTGAAGAAGTTTATTATTATACTCAAAAAAACTGTAAAAAAAATTCATCAATTGGTTTACTTGCTACAGAAGGAACTATTAAAACTGGTGTGTATAATAAATTTTTTGATAAGAAATTTAATTTAATTTATCCAAATAGTAAATTACAAAAAGATTCTGTTAATAAAGCAATTAAGCTTGTTAAAATGGGAAACGTTAAAGCTGCAAGTAAAATAATTACACCCTCTATAAATTATTTAATAAAAAAGAAATGTAAAAAAATTATTCTTGGTTGCACAGAGCTTCCTATAGCTATTTTTGCATTTAAATCTTTTAAAAAAGTAAAATCATCTAAAATATTTTTAGATCCAAATTTGATACTAGCTCATGCTGCTATGAAAAAATATCAAAGAAAGTAATGAAAACAAAAGATAAGCCCTACGTCCTAATTGTAGCAGAAAATATTTATTTAGAAATTGTTAGAATAAAAAAGAATAATATTGATTTCACAAATAATGATTCAATTGATGCATTTATCGGTTCAGAAAAATATAAATTTATAAGCAGTGGAAATTTTCACAACGAATTAATTAAAGAAATTAAAATGAATAAATTTATTGAAAAAAAAAACCAAAAAAAAATTCCATCCGAAACTTTAAGATTATTAGAAATCCAGAGGGAGATGATTATGAAACAACTTATTCAATTTCCTGATTTATATTATGCAAAAAGTCATTTTCCTTTAGAAATTTCTCAGAGAGCCTTTGATCAAATATGGAGAATGTGTGAAAGTTATGAATTGTGGTGCAAAGAAACAAAACAAAATGAATTAATTTTACTAAATATTATTGAGTAGAATTTTTAATTAGGCTTCCTGTCACTTTAATCTTATTTTTTACTAAATTATAAAAATCATCACTTTCAAGTGTTTTTTTTCTTATATTGTTATCATCCTGATCTTTAATAGATATTTCTTTTATATTTTCAAAAGGTGTTTTGCCAGTATGTTTGGTTATTAATTCATTTGAACCATAACTTAGACCTGCATGATAAATACTGCCGGTTGATGAGAAACTGTAAACTGGGCCCAACATAGCAGTAGGCGACGCGCAAGCTCCTAAAAAACTTAATAAAAATAATCCAACAATTATTTTTTTATTAATCATAGCTACTGCGAATCTTATACATTTTGATATACAACTCAAGGTAGAACTTAAAACACTTATTTTCATAACAAATTTAACTAAATTTAACGACTCAAAGTAAGAATAAATGTTCTATAAAACCTGAAATGGTCAGAATATTTCCTCTTATATTTATATTACTTTGGTCATCTGCTTTTATAACTACAAAGCCAATTATAGACAGTAGTGACCCTTTCGCAGCTCTTGCTTTTCGATTTTTTTTTGTAGCTTTAGGTTTCTATTTGTTTTCAGTATATTCCAAAAACTCAATAATTATTAATCAAAAAAATTTAATAGAGTCTGTATTAAGTGGTGTGCTTTTTCATGGATTTTATTTAGGTGGCGTTTTTTACTCTATCTCAATCGGTATGCCGACAGGAATAGCGGCTTTAATAGTTACACTTCAACCTGTTTTAACAAATGCATTGAGTGGACCTATACTAGGTGAGAAAGTAACTGCAAAACAATGGATTGGAGTTTTACTTGGATTTATTGGTGCGGCATTAGTTTTAGGTCTAGATGTAGGATCAGATATACCTTTATCAGGATTGATTGCAACGATAATAGCATTAATTTCAATTACAGCTTCAACAATTTGGCAAAAAAAGTTAAGTAATAATTTACCTTTATCAGTAAGCAATATGTATCAAGCAATTGGTGGATGCTTTTTTCATGTTGTTATAATAATACTCTTTGCCAAACCTTATATTGTTTTTTCAAAAACATTTATAGTTGCAATGAGTCATCAAATTTTTTTAGTGTCTTTCGGTGCTTTTACAATATTGATGTATTTAATAAAGAATAATTCTGCAAGCAAAACTGTTTCGATATTTTTTTTAATTCCAACTACATCTGCTTTTATGGCTTGGTTTTTTTTAAATGAAAATCTGACTAATTTAGATCTTGTAGGTTTTTTTATAACAACAATAGGTGTTTATATTGCTACAAGAGATTAAGTATTACTATATTGATTTAAAACCAAATTCTAAAGATGCATCTGTTAAAGAGTGGTATAAAGATTCACCAAAACTCCTTAAGGCAAATAATCTTACTCTGTCTGGATTGTTTTCAAGCATATCCACTGTAAATGCTATTCCATTATAAGTAGAGTTTATTGAATTATTTTTTTCTAAAATATTAAAATTAAAAGGACATCCTTTTTTTAAAACTTCTTTTACATTTTTACCCTCTATTTCGATAATAGCTTTCGAATGAGATAAGTCTGTTACAGCAAAATCTGTTTCTTTAAAGTTTTGTAGAATATTTTTTAGCAAATCTTTTTTTGTTGAGACAAGAAGCCAATTTTTTGGTCCATTCCATAAAATTCTTGTATTATCATTATTAACAACATTTAGTATTTTGTCTTGTAACTTTAAACCGTCTATATCGCTACTACCAATTGGTATTGTAGAATTTTTATATTGAACTATTTGAACTATCAATAAATTCTTAATTTCAGATATCTTTAAAAGATCAATTTCATTTTTATCTTGATAATCTCCAAATTGACCCTTCGTATGAATATTGGCTAAAGCTGATATTGAGCTCATGATCTAACTCTTTCACCTTTTGGGTCAACATAGTGTGAAGAAACTATCTCAACTGGGATTATTTTGTTTTTAAGTGGCGACATAACAAATAATTTTTCACCAATCATTTTTTTTCCATCTTTCAATATCGCTAAAGAAAATGGATTATCATGTTCAACACTCCAACATGAAGCTGAAATATAACCTAATTTTGGATTTGGTAATGGTGCATTAGAGTCTTTCACTAAATGAGATCCCTCTGGAATACTTGTTTTTTTATCTAAAGGAACAACGCCAACGACTTTTTGTCGATCTTCGGCCATAAATGCTTTTCTAGATAAAGATCTTTTTCCAATAAAATCTTTTTTTTTGCTTAATAGTCCTTCTAACGAATTGTCATAAGGTATTGTTCTTCCATCAAGCTCTGATCCGGCGACATGTCCCATTTCAATTCTGAGAGTTGATAGAGCCTCTGTTCCGTAGGGTTGAATTTTGAATTCTTGGCCAACTTCCATAACCTTTTCCCACATAAAATTTCCATTATCAGACTCAACATTAACTTCATATGCAAGCTCACCAGAAAATGAAATTCTAAAAATTCTAGCTTTTACTCCAAATAGATCACCTTCTGTGTAACCCATGAAAGGCAAGCCTTCATTTGATAAATCAGAATTTGGAAATAATTTTTGTAATAAATCTCTTGATTTTGGTCCAGCAATAGCAGCTCCTGCCCATTGCTCAGTAGTTGAAACTACATTTACATTAAGTTCTGGCCAAACTAATTGTAAGTAATATTCTAAGTGTGAAAGAACATTTGCAGCTTGTGCGGTTGTAGTTGTCATATGATAATGATTTTCTGAAATTCTTGTCGTTGTTCCATCATCCATTACAATTCCATCTTCTCTTAACATCACGCCATATCTTGCTTTACCAACTGGCAACTTTAACCATGAATTAGTATAAACTCTGTTAAGCAACTCTGCTGCATCTGGTCCTTTAATATCTATTTTTCCCAAAGTAGTAACGTCGCAAACTCCTACATTTTTTCTTACATTTTTTGCTTCCCTTTTTGATCCTTCAAATAAATTTTCATTTCCTCGCTTGTAGTATCTAGGCCTTAACCAAACTCCTGCATCCACAAAAACAGCATTATTTTTTTCATGCCATAAATGCATTGGTGATTTTCTTGTCGGCTTAGAATGTTTACCAATTTCTCTTCCAACAATCGCACCAATTGAAACTGGTGTATAAGGAGGTCTAAAAGTGGTGTGACCAACATTTGGGACTACTTTATTTTCAATCTTAGATACTAATTGTAAGCCGTTTAAATTACTTGTTTTGCCTTGGTCGGTTGCCATACCAAGAGTAGTGTATCTTTTTACATGCTCAATAGAACGATATCCCTCTTTCAATGCAATTTCTATATCTGAAACTGCAACATCATTCTGAAAATCTAAAAAACGTTTATAATTTTTTCCCTTAGGTAGTGGCACGCACCAAAATTTATCATGAACAGATGATTTTTTTTCAACAACATTTGGAAAGGAAACTTTATTATCATTATTAGTAATTTGTTTTGATAATTCATATCCAGTATTAAATGAACTTTTTAAAGTCTCATCTAAAGTATAAACTCCATTTGCAGCACCTAATGTCTTTTCATTTTGTTTTGATGTTCCTGGAACGAAAGCATCAATATCCTCATTAAATTTTGTTTTATTTCCTGATTGGGAAGCTAGGTGAATAGTAGGTGTCCAAAAACCAGATACGCATATACAGTCGCATTTAATATTTTTTATATTTCCAAGTTGTTCTTTATCATCTGAAATACTAGCAATATCTGCTGATTTTACTTTTTTATAACCTTGAGCAGCTACTACCACATGAGAAAATTTAATATTAATTCCTAAATTTTTAGCCTCATCAACTATTTCTGATTGAGGATTTTTTCTGGTATCTAAAATTATTGGCTCAACACCATTTTTTTTAAATTCAATTGCAGTTTCATATCCACTATCATTATTAGTAAATATCAAAGGATTTCTTCCAACTAATACTCCATAAACTTTGAGATACTCTTTGGCTGCGGATGAGAGCATTACACCAGGAGTATCATTATTACCAAAAACTATTGGTCTCTCTATTGATCCTGAGGAAATCAAAACTTCCTTTGCTCTAATATACCAAAGTCTTTGCTTAGGATGAAATTTTTTTGTTTCTGGCAAATGATCACTTATTCTCTCTGACATCACAAGCATATTATGATCATAGTAACCAAAAACCTGTGATCTATTTTTAACAGTCACATTAGGCATTTCCCTTAGTTCATTTATGATCCCTTCAGCCCAATCTTTACCCGATTTATTTCCAATATTAACTTCGCTTGTAAGCAGTGTGCCTCCAAATCTAGATTTATCTTCGGCAAGAATAACTTTTGCTCCATTTTTTGCTGCAGCATAAGCACTTGCTAATCCAGATGGTCCAGAGCCAGCTATTAACAAATCACAATATTCATATTTGTGTTCATATCTTTCCTTGTCATGTTTTATTGATGCCACACCTAAACCTGCTGCTTTTCTAATAAATGGTTCATAAACTTTAAACCAAAAGCTTTTTGGCCACATAAATGTCTTGTAATAGAACCCTGCTGGAAGAAAAATTTTTAAAAAATTATTAATTGCACCAATATCAAAATTCACACTAGGCCAACAATTTACACTTGTGGCCTCTAAACCTTCAAAAAGCTCCTGTTCTGTCGCTTTAATATTTGGCTCAGTTTCACCATTTCTATAAAGCTGAACTATAGCATAAGGTTCATCAACACCTGCTCCAAAAAACCCTCTAGGTCTATGATATTTAAAACTTCTACCAACTAAATGAACTCCATTTGCAATCAAGGCTGATGCTAAAGTGTCTCCTTCATAGCCATAATAAAATTTTCCATTAAATTTAAATGAAAGTTTTTTATTTCTATTAATCAGCCCAACATTTTCTAATCTGAAACTTTGAGTCTTCATGAAATTTCCTCACTTGCTTTAAGTGTATTAAAAATTTCATGCGTTGCTGTATCTCTTTCAACTTTAATCCATTGTCGACATCCTGATAAATGCTGCCATAACTCCCAATGTTTTCCTTTTAAACTTTTTCTATTATACACAAAATTATCCCATTCTTGATCTGTTACTTCTTTCCCAAGCTCAGGTCTTTTGACAGTTGCGTCCCCACCATAAGAAAATTCATTTTGTGATCTCCATCCACAATGTGGACATTTAATATAGAGCATTTATGAAATCCAAGTTTTTGTACCAAGTCCCTTTTCATCAAGTAAGTGACCTGTATTAAATCTATTTAAACTATATCCTGCATTTAATTCGTGAACTCTATCCTGTGCAATAGTGTGTGCAAAAGTCCAGCCAGATGCTGGTGTTGCTTTGAATCCACCATAACACCAACCACAATTTAAATATAAACCTTCAATGTGAGTTTTATCAATTATAGGTGAACCATCCATTGACATATCCATTATTCCACCCCAAGTTCTAAGCATTTTTAATTTACTTAAAAAAGGCATCATTGCTATTCCCTCTGTTAATACATGTTGAAGAGTAGGAAGATTTCCTCTTTGAGCATAACTATTATAGCCATCAAGGTCACCACCCATTACCAT
>CACDPY010000010.1 GCA_902554765.1 uncultured Pelagibacteraceae bacterium
ATCATAAGTGTTAACATCTATATGACAAAGTTTAATTTTTTTTACTTTCACCTTAATATTTTTGGGAAAATAAGCCTTGTGAACGTATGTATTTCTTAATTTTAGCTTTTTTATATTTTTTTTCACAAAGTCTATATTGTCATAAAAAAAAACATCTTTTTTGTGAAGACCATCATCTTTTTTGAAACCTGTAAAACTATCAAAAAGATGAACAGTCCCATTTTTATTTGCTTTTGACATTATAAATCCTGACCCACCAAGAAGACATCCAATATCAAGTATCATACCATTTATTTTACTCACATTATTTACACATTGCCATAATGTATAAGCTCTAGGATAGTCTAGCAAAGTATAATTTTTGATTTTATCAAAAAAAATATAAAATTTTTTATCCTTAAGCCAAGGTGAATGAGTTGCTGATGAAATGATTATTTCATCATTATCATCAAGTTTACAAAAAAAATTTACAAAAAATTTAATAAAATTTTGTAAAAATTTTTTAATAGATTTCAAAACTAAACTTTTAGTATTTCCATATGGATGTTTTATATTTTTCATTTTTTTTCCTTTCCACATACTAGACAAATAATATTATTTTTTTTTACAGAAAAAAATTTTTGATCACAATAATGACAAGTTTTATCCAAAATATACGTTTTATTTATCTCATAGAACCTTTGTTCCATAAATATATCTTTTAGCTTAATTGATAATAAATCAAAAAAACTTATAAAAATTTGAAGTTTTGGAATTTTAGATTTCCCTTTGTTTCTATCTTTAAAATGAATAGGCACTTCTATTAATTTTGCATCTAATTTTTTCATTAACCATACAAGTCTTACACCCAGGCTATACCCTTGAGCATTTAATTCATCATAGGGTAATTTTTTTAAAAGTTTTGTACTATAAACTCTATAATAAGTGGTAATTTCATTTAATTTTATATTTAGGATTTTTTTTGCAAAAAAATTTCCAAATATTGAAATTACTTTACGCAAACCTTTGTAGTCACTTTTTGCACCATTACAAAATCTTGACCCTATTACAAAATTATTGTGACCAGCTTGTTCTAGTAATTCCTGGAGATGAACTGGATCATGAGAAAAATCTGCATCCATAGTAACCAAATATTCATAATCATTTTTAATTGCATAAATAAGGGATAATTTATGAGCGGTTCCAAGACCTAATTTTTTTGGTCTTTGTATTATAGTTATATTTTCGTCATTTTTTTCTTGTATAAGTTTTTCGGTATTATCATAAGACTCATCGTTAATTATTAGAATTTTTATCGTTGGGAACTGGCTTTTAATTTTGTCCGTAATTTTGACAATATTTTCAGCCTCTTTGTATGCTGATAATGATATAAGAATATTAGAATTATTCATTTTATAATTTTAACTGTAATAAGTGTTTGTGCTTGTTACTTAAAATTTAATAATTATTAAAGAAAATAATATGTTTTTTAATAAAAAAATATCTATTTACGCATTCTTAAGTTTAACACTGTTTTTTGGTTTTATTTTTGATGAGAATTCTAGTGGTGGTGCAAAAATAGATCATAAATACTTGTTTCCTTTCATAGAAAATTTTTCATTAAGTTTGGAAACAGGTTTCAAAAATTTTTTAAGTAATTCAGGCAGCCTTCTTCACTCTCCAATATTTTATCTTTTAATAAGTTTATTATTAAAGATATCTAATAGTTTAATATTAGTTAATATATTTTATTTACTTCTTTCTTTATCTTTACCATTATTGTTCTATCAGATCTTAAAAGAAAAATTTAAAACTGATGGAATAATTATATTTTATTTATCAATAATTATATTTCTTTCACCATATTTTCGCTCCTCAGCAATTTGGCTTTTAGGAGACAATTTAAGTTTAATTTTATTCTCGGCCTCTATCATATATTTTTTAAAATTTGACCAAGACAATGGGAAAAGAAAATTCATCTATTTTAGCATCAGCTTCCTGATTGCCTGCTGTTATATCAGATATTATTACAGTATTTTTTATTTATATTATCTTTACTATTTTTTTAAAAACCTAGATCGAAAATTTCTATTAAAGATTTTATTATTTTCATTTTTTTTATCAATTCCTGCTTTATCTTATTTTTACTATGTAATTGAAAAATTTTATTTTTTAGAAACATTAAATACGTTTGGAAATATCAATTATGTAAGCTCAGGTATAATTATTCTATCAATTATTTTTTTTTATTTATTACCGTTTATTATTAATAAAGAATTCGAAATTTTAGAATATTATAAAAAAAACTTTCAAATTGTTATTAATTTTTTAGTTATTTTTTTTATTATTTATTTAATTAATTTTTTTTTAATAAATGGATTGATTGATTTTCCACAAAGAGGTGGGGGAATTTTTATTAAATTATTTAGATTTTTGGAAGTTGATGAAACTATACCCATGTTATTTATATCATGTTTATCTATGATAATAATAGATTTTATATTTAAAGAAGATAGGTTGATGAATTATTTACTACTATTAATAATTATAATTTCTTTACCCTTGATAAGTATATATCAAAAATATTTAGATCCTTTATTTTATTTAATTTTTTTTGGTTTAGTGAAATCTAATTATCTGGAAAATAGTATTTTGAAAAATAAACTTAGTCTCAGATTTATTTTTGTTTATTTTTTTTCATTTTATACTTTTTCATTATTATATTATTTGAAATAAACAGGAGATTTTATGAATAATTTACTAATTAGTATTATACTTACTTATTATAAAAAGGAGATGTATATTCACGAGACCATCAAATCAATATTAAATCAAACTCATGAAAATTTTGAGATATTAATAGTAAATGACGAACTGAGTGAAGAAAGTTTTAAAATCTTAGAAAAAATTAGTAACATAGACAATAGGATAAAAGTTTTTAATAATAAAAAAAATATTGGCGCGGGGCCTTCAAGAAATTTCGCAATAAATTTCTGCAACGGAAAATATATTGCTTTTTGTGATTGTGATGATTTGTGGAAGTTAAATAAACTCGAAAGACAGCTTCAAAATATGGAAAAATATAATCAAGAGTTTAGTTTTACTGATTATGAAATTATTAATGATGATAATCTGAAAGTTAATTTTAGGGAGGCTAAAAATAATTTAAATTTTACAAAATTAAGAAATTCTTGCGATATTGGTTTATCATCTGTGATGTTAAGAAAAAGTTTATTTAATAATAAGGAATTTAGATTTGGAGAAACCAAAACTAAGGAAGACTTTGTGCTTTGGTTAATATTGGCTAAAAATGGAGTAAATCTATCTGCGTTAAATGAATGCTTAGTTTCTTGGAGAAAAAGCTCAAACTCTTTATCTTCTTCAACTATTCAAAAATTAATTGATGGATTTAGAGTATATAAGAATTATTTACAATATGGTTATTTTAAATCATTTTATTTTCTTATAGTGCTAAGTGTAAATTATATGTTAAAAAAATTTAAATGAATTTAATTTTGTATTTATTTTTAATTTTAATTTTTCTTTATTTTATAAATAGAATATTCTTAAAATATAATTTTTTAGTAAGTGAAACAGGGGATAGGCATCAAAGATTTGCTTCCAAGAATAAGATACCTTTATCTGGGGGAATATTCTTATTTTTATCATTTTTATACATGGTAGATGATAATATTTTATCATTTATTCTATTTTGTTTTATAGTTTTATTATTAGGTTTATTTTCAGATTTAAAATATATTAAATCAGCATTCATTAGGTTTCTTTTTCAAATTTTGATAGTTCTTTCATTTGTAGTTTTTAATAAATTGTTAATATTGAATACAAATATTTATTTATTAGACAAATTTTTAAATAATGAATTTTTGAATTATTTTTTTGTCTGTTTTTG
The DNA here is from genome assembly GCA_902554765.1 of uncultured Pelagibacteraceae bacterium. Classification (GTDB taxonomy): domain Bacteria; phylum Pseudomonadota; class Alphaproteobacteria; order Pelagibacterales; family Pelagibacteraceae; genus Pelagibacter. The sequence goes on from CACDPY010000010.1 coordinate 3,890, forward strand.
TATTTTAATTATAATTAATGGATCAAATTTTTTAGATGGTCTTAATACACTTAATATTGGATATTATTTACTGATATCTTTAGTAATCTATTATTTGGAATATCATCAAATGTTGACCGTTAATGGTATAGATATTAATTATGTTTTATCAGTTATTATAATTTTATATCTTATTAATTTCCTCAATAAAGTTTATTTAGGGGACTCTGGTTCATATTTATTTGGTTTTGCTTTTGCTGTATTCTTAATAAATATTTATTCGTGGAATCAAAATATATCCCCTTTTTTTATAATTTTACTTCTTTGGTACCCAAGTTATGAGATTTTATTTTCTATAATTCGCAAAAATGTGATGAATAAATCTCCGATGGAACCTGACTCCAATCATTTTCATCATCAAATTTTTTATATAATTAAAAAAAAATTTAAATTTAGCATGTATTATTCAAATGTGTTGACAGCTAATTTAATAAATCTTTATAATTTAGTAGTTTTTATTATATCACTTAACTATATATCAAATTCACAAATTCAATTTTTGTTAATTTTATTGAATATAATTACATATACATTTATTTACTTTAAGCTATTTGTTATTAGATATAAAAAAATATGAAAAAAAAAATTGCTTTAATATTTGGTGTTACTGGACAAGATGGCTCATATCTTGCAGAGTTTTTAACTAAAAAGAATTATTTAGTTCATGGTGTAAAAAGAAGATCTTCATCATTTAATACTGGAAGAATAGATCATATTTATCAAGACCCATTTGAAAAAAAAAGAAATTTTTTTTTACATTATGGAGATGTTACTGATGCTATTTCAGTTTCAAGTTTAATTAAAAAAATAAAACCAAATGAAATTTACAACTTAGCTGCGCAATCTCATGTTTCAGTTTCATTTGAAGTTCCAGAATATACTGCTAATGCTGATGCAATTGGAGCACTCAGAATATTAGAGGCAATAAAATTTCATGGTTTTGAAAAAAAAACTAAATTTTATCAAGCAGGTACATCTGAAATGTTTGGTAAAGTCAGAGAAATACCTCAAACTGAAAAAACTCCATTTTATCCAAGAAGCCCTTATGGTGTTGCAAAAGTTTATGCACATTGGATAACAGTAAACTATAGAGAAGCCTATAAAATATTTGCTTGTAATGGAATCTTATTTAATCACGAGAGTCCAGTAAGAGGAGAAACGTTTGTTACAAGAAAAATTGTTATTGGACTTTGTAAAATTAAACTTAAAAAACAAAAAACTCTTTTTTTAGGAAATCTATCTGCTAAAAGAGATTGGGGTCACGCAAAGGATTATGTAGAAGCCATGTGGAAAATGCTTCAGAAAAAAAAACCTTCAGATTATGTAATTTCTACAGGTAAACAGTATACAGTAAAACAGTTTGTAAACTTAGTTTTGAATGAACTTAATATAAAATTTAAATGGAAAGGAAAAGGAATTGATGAGAAGTGTTATGACGCAAATGGAAAATGCATTGTTGCATGTGATAAAGAATATTTTAGACCTTTAGAGGTAGATACATTGCTCGGAAATTCCAGAAAAGCCAGAAAAGAATTAAAATGGATACCTAAGACATCAATCAAAGTCCTAGTAAAGGAAATGGTTAATTTTGACTTGAAAAAATTAATTCATGATAAATAAGAATTCAAAAATTTTTGTTGCTGGTCACAATGGTTTAGTTGGAAGCGCAATAGTAAGAAAACTTAAAAATAAAGGTTACAAGAAAATTATTACTGAAACTAAATTTAATTTAGACTTAACTAATCAAATAAAAGTTTTTAATTTTTTAAAAAAAAAGAAACCAGACTTTATTTTTATTGCAGCAGCAAAAGTAGGAGGAATTTACTCAAATAACAAGTATAAAGCTGACTTTATTTACAGCAATCTATCAATTCAAAATAATATTATCCATTCAGCATTTAGATGTAAAATCAAAAATCTAATTTTTCTAGGTTCTAGTTGTGTTTACCCAAGACTTTGTAGGCAGCCAATAAAAGAAAATTATTTACTAAATGGAGAATTAGAAAAAACAAATGAACCATATGCAATTGCTAAAATAGCAGGAATAAAAATGTGTGAAAGTTATAATTATCAATATAGAACTAATTATAGATGCCTAATGCCAACAAATACCTTTGGACCTAACGATAATTATGACTCGCTTAATTCTCATTTTTTTCCGTCTTTAATAAAAAAGATTCATAAAATTAAAAAGGAAAACAAGAATAAACTAATTGTTTGGGGGGATGGCAAACCCAAAAGAGAATTAATATATGTTGATGATGTTGCTGATGCATGTGTTCATTTCATGAAAAAAAAGACCAAAGAAATAACAATAAATATTGGTACAGGTAAAGATTATCCGATTCAACAATATGCAAAAATTTTATTAAAAATAATTTATCCAGAAAAAAAAGTAAAAATAATATTTGATAAATCAAAACCAAACGGCACTCCAAGAAAAGTTTTGGATATTTCCCTAGCTAAAAGACATGGTTGGAGAGCTAAAACTAATCTTGAAGAGGCGATTAAAATTACTTATAGAGACTTTTTATCAAAAAAAAGATAAAATTCTCTCTCTTAACAGCTTTACAATATTTAAATTCTTGAGTATAAACCTCGTGCCGGTGATTATTGCGAAGGAGTTATACCCGATCCCATACCGAACTCGGAAGTCAAGCCTTTCAGCGCCAATGGTACTTTGTCTTAAGACATGGAAGAGTAGGTCGTTGCCGGCATTAAATTAAAATTTATGAAAATTAAAAGTTCTTTAAAATCTATAAAAAAGAGAGACCTTAACTCCAAATTGGTTAGAAGAAGAGGAAGAGTTTACATCATAAATAAAACAAATCCAAAATTCAAAGCAAGACAAAAATAATTTTTATGGATAATGATAACCATAAAAATACCTGGAATAATTTTACAAAGTTCGTATTGTGGGGAACTGTCGCTGTAGTGTTAATTCTAGTTTCAATGGCAATATTCTTACTGTAGAAATTTACTATGAAAATAGTTTCTATAGCTGAGGATAAGAAAATTGAAAAAAGAATTTCAATTACACCAGAAATAGCAAAAAAATATATATCAAATGGTTTTGAAATTTCTTTACCAAAAAATTATGGTAAACATTTAGGTTTTATTGATGAAGATTATGAATCTCAAGGGGTAACTATAATTGAAAATGAAAAAGAACTAATACAGAGTGGCGACATAATTATTCAATTAGGTTTACCATCTGATGATAAGCTTTCATATTTAAAAGAAAATCAAATTTTGATAGGTGTGCTTAACCCTTTTGTGAATAGAGAAAAACTGGATGTTTTATTAAAAAAAAAAATTAATAATTTCTCACTCGAATTACTACCTAGAATTACAAGAGCTCAATCTATGGATATTCTATCTTCACAAGCAAATTTGGCTGGATATAAAGCTGTTATAGAGTCTTTTGCTTATTTTGAAAAAGCAATTCCTATGATGATGACTGCTGCTGGAACAGTTCCAGCTGCAAAAGCTCTAGTTGTTGGAGCAGGAGTTGCAGGTTTACAGGCTATAGCTACAGCAAAAAGAATGGGAGCTATTGTTTTTGCCACTGACGTCAGATTAGCATCAAAAGAACAAGTTGAAAGTTTGGGTGGAAAATTTTTAACAGTTGAAGGTGCAGAAAATTTGGAGACAGAAGGTGGCTATGCAAAAGAAGCATCTGAAGATTTCAAAAAAAAACAAGAAGATCTATTAAGTGAAACGCTGAAAAAAATAGATATTGTAATTTGTACTGCTTTAATACCAGGCAAAAAAGCTCCAATTATAATTAAGGAGAATATGATAAAAAATATGCAAGCAGGATCAGTGATATATGATTTAGCTGCAATTCAGGGTGGAAATACAGCATCTACTGAGGTTGATAAGATTATAGATAAAGATGGTGTAAAAATTATGGGTGAAACAAATATATTAAATAAGTTGCCAGTTTCTGCTTCAAGTTTATATGCAAAAAATGTATTTAATTTTGTTATAAATTTATTAGATAAAGAAAATAACAAAATTAAAATTAATTTAGAGGATGAGATAATAGAAAAAACATTAATAAAGTAATTTTATGGAAATAGATCCTTTTATATTCAGGTTAAGTATTTTTATTCTGTCGATTTTTATTGGATATTATGTTGTTTGGAGTGTTACTCCTTCATTACATACTCCTTTGATGTCTGTGACAAATGCAATTTCCTCAGTAATTATTGTAGGTGCAATTATAGCTGGATTGTCTGGTAATTCAGAAAGTGTTTTTAATCATTCTAGCGTATTTGGTTTTTTAGCCATTTCACTAGCTGCTATAAATATTTTTGGTGGTTTTTTAGTCACGCAAAGAATGTTAGCCATGTATAAAAAGAAAAAGAAGGATAAAAAATGATTTCTGCAAACTTATCAGCAATTTTTTATCTAATTTCTGGAGTACTGTTCATCTTAGCATTAAGAGGCTTATCTTCTCCAGAAACATCTAGACAAGGAAATTTCTTTGGAATTTTGGGAATGATAATTGCCATAACAGTTACTTTTCTATCGATTGGAAATTTTTCAAGTGGATTTATTTTTGTATTAATTTTCCTTTTATTAGGGGGGTTAATAGGTGCTTATATAGCTTATAAAATTCCCATGACAGCGATGCCTGAACTTGTAGCTGGCTTTCATAGCTTGGTCGGTCTTGCAGCCGTATTTGTAGCTATTTCTGCATTTTTAAATCCTGATGCTTTTAATCTTGGGTCACCTGGAAATATTAAATTAGGAAGTTTAATTGAAATGTCTATTGGAGCAGCAGTAGGTGCAATAACTTTTTCTGGATCTATAATTGCTTTTTTAAAACTTCAGGGGATTATGTCAGGGTCTCCCATTACATTTAAAGGTCAACACCCACTAAATGCCATAATATTAATCTCAATAGTGGCATTGATATATTTACTTTGCTCTTCTCAATCATCTCATCTTTTTTGGATATTGTTGACTGTCTCTTTTTTAATTGGTTTTTTGTTAATAATTCCAATTGGTGGAGCAGATATGCCGGTAGTAATTTCAATGCTTAACTCTTACTCTGGGTGGGCTGCCGCAGGTATTGGATTTACTTTAGAAAATACTGCGCTAATAATAACAGGAGCATTAGTTGGTTCTTCAGGTGCAATTTTATCTTATATTATGTGTAAAGGAATGAACCGCTCGTTCTTTAATGTAATTTTAGGAGGTTTTGGGGCCACTGAACAATCCTCTAGTTCAAAAAGTAAAGAGCAAAGACCTGTTAAAAGCGGCAACGCTGATGATGCAGCATTCTTAATGAAAAATGCTTCGTCTGTAATAATTGTTCCAGGCTACGGAATGGCTGTAGCACAAGCACAACATGCACTTAGGGAAATGGTCGATACATTAAAGAAAAACGATATTAAAGTATCATACGCAATTCATCCTGTAGCTGGAAGAATGCCAGGGCATATGAATGTCTTATTAGCTGAGGCAAATGTCCCTTATGACGAAGTTTTTGAATTGGAAGAAATTAACAATGATTTTGCAAACGCTGATGTAGCTTTTGTAATAGGAGCAAATGACGTAACAAATCCCGTTGCGAAAACCGATCCACAAAGTCCAATTTATGGAATGCCAGTACTTGATGTAGAAAAATGTAAATCAGTGCTTTTTGTTAAAAGAAGTTTATCACCTGGCTATGCAGGAATAGATAATGACCTTTTTTATAAAGAAAATACGCTGATGTTATTTGCTGATGCTAAAAAAATGACTGAAGATATTACTAAAAATTTATAGGATTAAATTGAATACAAAAATTTTTTGCGACATTGCTGAATATAATTTAATTAAAAAATTTAATAAAAAAAAAATTGTTAAAGGCTTTACTACCAATCCAAGTTTGATGAGAAAAGCTGGAGCAAAAGATTATAAATCTTATTGTAAAAAAATCCTTAAAATTTGCAAAAAAAAACCTATTTCTTTTGAGGTATTTGGAGACAATTACACTAGCATGATGAGACAGGCTTTAAAAATCAACACTTGGGGTAAAAATGTTTATGTTAAAGTACCCATAATAAATTCAAAAAATGAATTCACTGGAAAAGTAATTAAAGAATTAAACAATAAAAATATAAAACTTAATATAACTGCAGTTTACAGTGCAAAACAAACAGAAAAAATTCTTAAAAAAATAAATAAAAAAACAAAAGTTATAATCTCAATTTTTGCAGGTAGAGCTGCTGATACAGGAAAAGATCCTATTCCAGAATTTAAAAAAAGTATTTCATTAGCAAAAAAATTTAAAAATGTTGAAATACTTTGGGCAAGCGTAAGAGAACCGTATAATTATCTTCAAGCAAAACAAATAGGTTGTCATATCATTACCGTTCCACCGTCTATTATCGAAAAGATAGAAAAATTTGGAAAATCTGTAATTCAACTTACAAACGAGACTGTTAAAACATTTCTTACGGACAGTAAGAAATCTAAATTTAGGATATAATTTAATTGGTTGCGGGGGACGGATTTGAACCGCCGACCTTCAGGTTATGAGCCTGACGAGCTACCAGACTGCTCCACCCCGCGATATACTTAAATTCTATTTTTAAGTTTATTTAACTTTTTTACTCTTTTAATATTTTCTTGAAGAATTCTTTTTTTCTTTTCAGAAGGTTTTTCGTAAGTGTTTTTTAATTTTATTACTTTAAAAAAACCATCTCTCTGGAGTTTTCTTTTTAAAACTCTTAAAGCTTGTTCAATATTATTATCTTTTACTTCTATTTTAATAACAACCTCCTAAAAAAGAGCTTAACTATCACTTTTATAATTTTATGTCTATTCATTTTATTAATAATCTAAAATTTATTGGCTTTGTTTTAATTTCTCTTTTTGTTTTCTCTCTCTTTTAATCCTTCTTTCTGCTTTTTCTATAGCCGCAATAAGTTCTTTTTGAGTAAAAAGATTTAAAGCTACTGGATCTTTTGGGTTTAGATTGTTGTAATTCCAATAACTCTTATTTCTAATTGATGTAACTGAATTTTTAGTAATACCAACAAGTTTTGCAATTTGAGAGTCTTTTAAAATATTATGTTGTCGAAGAAGCCATAAAGCTGAGTCTGGTTTATCTTGTCTTTTTGATAAAGGAATATATTTTTTAATTTTTTTCTCTGAATTGGAAATTTCTATATCAGTACTTTTAATTTCTAAAGGTCTATTTTCATCTTTTGATGAAAGATCAATTTCTTCTCTAGACAACTGTCCAGAGATTATTGGGTTGTAGGCCTTTATACCTTTTGCAACCTCTCCATCAGCTATACCTTGAATTTCAACTTCATGAAGTTTGCAAAAGTCTGCTATTTGTTTAAAAGTTAAAGTGGTATTTTCAACGAGCCATACAGCAGTTGCCATTGGCATTAAGGGTGCATTAGACATTTAACTTTTTTTTTCTGATTTGAAATTTTGAAATTTTTTATTAAATTTACTTATTCTTCCTTTATCCATAAGTTTTTGTTTTCCACCTGTCCAAGCTGAATGAGATTTAGGGTCAATTTCCAATTTTAATATCTCTCCTTCTTTACCCCAAGTTGATTTTGTTTCAAATTGAGTGCCATCAGTCATTTCAACTTTTATAGTGTGATAGTTTGGATGAATATTTTTTTTCATGTCGAGACTTATAACAAAAGAATTCCTTAAAACAATTAAAAGTTATCAAGTTTTTTAAGTAATTTTGGGTTAATATCGGTGCTTGATGCAATAATTTTTATATTTTTGTTTATTGAAAGATCTATTTCACTAACTATTCCTCCGGCCTCTTTAACTAATATAATTCCAGCTGCAATATCCCATAGATTTAAATTATTTTGAAAATAACCATCATATCTACCTGAAGCTACATAGGCCATATCTAACGCAGCACAACCTGATTTTCTATATGGAAGATCAGGTTCAATTTCAAATTTTCCACCAGTTGCAAATAAACAATCGTTTATTTCACTTTTTTTTGAAACTCTAATTCTATGATTGTTAAAAAATGCTCCGTTATTTTTTTCAGCATAAAAAATTTCATCTTTAATAGGATCAAAAATAAGTCCTGAAATTATTTCATTATTAGATTTGAGAGCTATTGAAATAGCAAAATGAGGTATACCGTGTAAAAAATTAACAGTTCCATCAATAGGATCAATTATCCAAGTATTGTCTTTATCTTTATTATTTTCAACTCCACTTTCCTCACCCACTATTGAATAATTTGGTTTAGCTTTTTTTAGTTCTTCAATAATAATTTTTTCAGCTTTTAGATCTGCATTAGTCACAAAATCAGTCGGCCCCTTTCTGGAAACTTGTAATTTTTCTATTTCTCCAAAATCCCTAATTAATATCTTTGAGGCTTTTTCACTTGCTTTGATCATTATATTTAAGTTCGCAGAAATTGAATTCATGTAATTAAATTTTTTTTACATACTCAAGATTTCGAGTATCAATTATTATTTCATCACCAGCTTCAATAAAAGGTGGGACTTGTATATTTAAACCATTACTTAAAATTGCTGGCTTATATGAAGATGAAACTGTTTGACCTTTTAAAGCAGCATCAGTAGTTTCAATTTTACCTGTAACTTGGTTTGGTAAATCAACTGAAATTGGAGCATCATTATAAAAGCTTATTGTTACTTCTAAGTTCTCAGTTAAAAGTTTTCCTTTTTCTCCGACAATATTTTTTTTGATCTCAATTTGTTCAAAATTTTTAGGTTCCATAAAAAAATAATTGTTTTCATCTTCGTACAAGAAATTGTATTTTGTTTCTTCTAAAGATGCTTTTTCTACAGTTTCACTTGATCTAAATCTTTCGTTTAATTTTGTATTTTTATTAACACTTTTCATTTCTACCTGAGCAAATGCACCACCTTTACCAGGTTTTACATGTTGAGTTTTAAGCACTTGCCACAAATCATTTTTGTGTTCAAGCAGCATTCCCACTCTTATTTCTCCAGCATTAATTTTCATTTTAATTTTTTCAGCGCTTCTTTTGGTTTTAATTTTTTATTATTCCAAATGTAGCCTGAGATAGCTAAAAAGTTAGCTTTATTCAATAAAAGTTTTTTATAATTATTTGAATTAATCCCTCCTATCGCAACAATAGGGGTTTTTGTTATGTTTGAGATTGATTTTAACAATTTAAAATTTGCTTTAAATTTAGTTTTCTTTGTTTTTGAAGCATAAAATGCCCCAAAAGCTAGATAGTCTGCTTTATTTTTAGTCGCTAATTTTGCAAGCTTAATTGAATTATGACATGTAATTCCGATTATTTTTTTTTTGATAATTTTTCTTGCCTCAAGTATTTTCATATCTTTTTGTCCCAAATGACACCCGTCTGTATTTAATTTTTTAGCAAGTAACACATCATCGTTTATTAAAAATTTCGTATCGTATTTTTTACATATTTTTTTAATTTTTTTCGCAATCACTATTTTTTTTTTAAAAGATGTATTTTTTAGTCTTAGTTGAAAAAAACTTACTTTTTTTAATTTTAGAACTTCAGTTAAATCTTTATAAAAGGATCTTCTTATTTTTTTAGGGGATATTAAGTAAATAAATTTTTTTTTATTAATTCTCAATTTCTTTGGACCATTTTCCTTGGGCCGCCAATGTATTCATTTTTGCCCGATGATTAAATACTTTTTGAGTACCTTCAGTATCTTGTATATTTTTTGACCAAAATTTTAGAGCACTTTGTTGAAGAGCTCGACCGTAGGAAAAACTCATAATAAAATTTGTATTATTGATCTTATTAATTAAATTTAGATTTTCTGTTGCCTCTATTTCTGATTGCCCCCCAGATAAAAATGCAATTCCTGGTACTTCTGACGGCACTGAGTTTTTTAAACAATCTAAAGTAAGCTTTGCAACTTCCTCGTTAGAAATTTTCTCTTTAGATTTATTTCCTGGCAATATCATGTTTGGTTTTAATATAATTCCTTTTAAATCTACTTTGTGCAAAATAAGTTCCTCAAAACATTTTTTAATTACCTCTGAGGTTTTTTGATAACAGTCTTTTGCGGTATGATCTCCATCCATTAATAACTCCGGTTCAACAATTGGAACCATATTACATTCCTGAACCATTGCTGAATAACGAGCCAATGCATGGGCATTAGAGCAAATAGATAGCTTACTTGGAAAATCTTTAGTAATATTGTATACGCCTCTCCATTTTGTAAATTTTGCTCCAAGTTTATAATACTCTTTAAGCCTCTCTCTCAACCCGTCTAAACCCTCTGTAATTTTTTCATCTGAGGATCCTGCCAAAACTTTTGCACCAGTATCAACTTTTATCCCTGGATGAGATCCCATGCTTGAAATTAATTTAGGTATTGTATTTTTTTCTGATGATATTTGTTTTATTGTTTCATCGTATAAAATTACACCTCCAATACAATCTTTCATTGCTGAGGCTTTAAAAAGAGTTTCTCTAAATAACAGTCTATTTTCTGAAGTTGACTGTACATTGACACTATCTAATCTTTTAGTCATTGTTGCTGTACTTTCATCAGCAGCCAAAATGCCTTTTCCATTTCCAAGAATTTCTAAAGCTATGTTGTATAGTTCAGTCATATTAATTTAATGCTTTTATACCAGGAAGTTCTTTTCCTTCAAGATATTCTAAAAATGCTCCACCAGCAGTTGAAACAAAGTCAAAGTCATTTATGGAATTAATTTGATTTAAAACTGCTATTGTATCTCCACCCCCAACAACAGAGTAAATCAAGTTATTTTTCTTTCTTTGAATAATTTTTTTTGCAATTTCATAACTACCAGTAGCGAAACTTGAATTTTCAAAATATCCTGCTGGTCCATTCCACAAAATTGTTTTACTGTTTTCAATAATATCTTTAATTTTACAAATAGTTTTTGGCCCTATATCTAAAATAAAATCATCAGTAGTTACTTCATCAAGCTCTTTTATTTGAGCTTTATCTTCCATACTTTTTCCTACTCTAACATCTTTAGGATAAGTAATAGAGCATGAATAGGTTTTTGCAGCATTATAAATATCTTGAATAATAGATTCGCAATTATCTTCTTTGATTGATTTCCCTATTTGATGACCATGATAATTAAGAATATTATTAGCCATCCCTCCAACAATAATAATATTATCAAACTTGGGAATTAAATTTTTGATTATACTAATTTTAGTTGAGATTTTTGATCCTCCAATAATACATGTAATTGGTTTTTTTATTTCACTCGTTACTTTTTTTAATGCATTTATTTCAGTTTCCAACTGTAGCCCTGCGTAAGATGGTAAAAATTCAGCAATTTTACTAACAGATGCATGAGCTCTATGTGAACAAGAGAATGCGTCATTAATAAATAAATCTGCCAGTTTTGCCAAATGTTTTGAAAAATTTACATCATTTTTTTCCTCCTCATCATAAAATCTAATATTCTCTAAAAAAACTATCTTGTTTTCTGAGCCTTTAAATAAATCCTCTTTTTTTAATTTAAAAATATCGTCTTTTATTAAGTGAATTTTTTGATTTATTTTTATTTCTAAGTTTTCACATATTGGTTTCAGAGAGAGTGCTAGATTTACTTTACCTTTTGGTCGCCCAACGTGGGAAATAATCAAAATTTTACATTCCTTTTGAAGTAGATAATCTATAATTGGTAATATTTTATTTATTCTTGTTTGGTCTGTAATTACTCCATTTTTAATTGGTACATTTAGATCTAATCTTAATAATACTATCTTTTCTTTTAGATTTACTTGATCTTTTATGTATTTCATTAAGAAATCTCATGAAGGTATTCTACAATGTCACACATCCTATTAGAAAATCCCCACTCATTATCATACCATGCGGAAATCTTCCCCATATTTTTTCCAACAACATTTGTTAAAGATGTATCAACTATTGATGATGCAGGATTGTGATTAAAATCAATAGATACAAGTTTTTCTTTAGTTGTTTCCAGAACTTTTATTTTTTGTTTTTTACTATAATTTTCAAAAACAGAATTAATTTTTTCAATACTTAAATCTTTTTTTGTACAAAAAACTAACTCAATCAAAGAAACATTTGGAGTAGGCACTCTCATTGCAACACCCTCTAGTTTACCTTTAAGTGAAGGTATAATTTCACCAATTGCTTTTGAAGCACCTGTTGAAGTTGGCACAATAGATTGACTAGCAGATCTGGCTCTTCTTGGATCTTTATGTGAATTGTCCAAGATTCTTTGATCACTTGTAAATGCATGTATTGTTGTCATAAAACCTTTTTCAATCTCAAAATTTTCATTTAAAATGTTGGCCAAAGGTGCCAAACAATTCGTTGTGCATGATGCAGCAGAAATAATATTATCTTTTTTATTTAATACTTTCTCATTTACACCAAATACGATAGTTTTGTCAGCATTTTTACATGGAGCTGAAACGATAACTTTTTTTGCACCATTTTCTAAATGAGCTAATAATTTATCTTTAGAGTTAAATTTACCTGTGCATTCAAAAACATAGTCAACATTAAATTTTTTCCAATTAATATCTTTTATATCTGTCTCTTGACCAAATGAAATTTTATTTTTATTAATTATTAAGTGGTTTTTATCAAATCCAATTTCAGCATTAAATTTTCCATGTATTGAATCATATTTTAAAAGGTTTGAACAAGCTTCAGAATTTGTTCGATTATTAATATGTTTAATTTCAATATTTTTATAGTTGTTTTCAACGATAGCTCTAAGGATCATTCTTCCTATTCTGCCCATTCCATTGATGCCAATTTTTATCTTCATAATTTTTCTTTAATCTTTTTAATTATACTTTGTGAACTTAAATTAAAGTGGTTATAAATCTCTTTATAGGGAGCGCTTCTGCCATATTCATCAATTCCAAAATTTAACCCATGAATGCCTGTATATTTTTTCCAGTAGTTTGTTTCTGATGCTTCTATTGATACGGTAAGTTTAGTTTCACCCAATACTTTATTCTTGTAATCTTCGCTTTGTTGATCAAATAATTCCTGACATGGCATCGATATTACTTTGGAATAAATACTCTCTGTGGCTAATTTATGACAAATTTCACAAGCCAAGCTAGTTTCAGACCCAGATGATATAATTGTAAGTTTTATATCATCACCTGTTCTTAAGATTTCATAAGCACCAGCAGATGACTCATTTTTTGAAGTTTTTTTGACTCTCACAGGATTTATTGCCTGTCTTGTTAAAGCAATTACACTTGGTGTGTTTTTATTTTTGATAGCTAAATGCCAACATTCAAATGTTTCAATTAAGTCAGCAGGTCTAAATACATTCAAGTTTGGAATTGACCTTAAACTTGTTAGCTGTTCAATTGGTTGATGAGTAGGGCCATCTTCTCCAAGACCGATAGAGTCGTGTGTAAAAACATAAATTACTCTTTGCTTCATCATAGCGGCGAGTCTAATGGATGGTTTACAGTAATCACTGAAAATTAAAAAAGTACCTCCATAAGGTACCAAATCACTATGAAGTGCTATACCATTCATTATACCACACATGGCATGCTCTCTAACTCCATAGTGGATATAATTTCCTGAAAAGTTTCCAGGTTTTATTATTTTGTGATTTTTTGTTTTTGTATTATTTGAACCTGCTAAATCAGCTGAACCCCCAATTAGGCTGGGTAATTCAGACACAACATCTAAAAACATTTCAGAGGATTTTCTTGTGGCAAGAGGTTTTGGATTTTCTAAATAATCATCTTTTACTTTTTCAATTAATCCATTGATTGAATCTAGATCACCGATACCTGCGGTAAATTTTTTAAATTTAATCTCATGTTTTTGAGCATTTTTGCAAGCCTCTTCTCCAATTCTTTTCCATTCATTTAATAAATTATTTGGTATTTTAAAAGGCTCATGTTTCCAGCTTAATTTTTTTCTTACTAACTTTATTTCATCCTCACCTAAAGGACTACCATGAGATGATGCTTTACCACTTTTGTTTGGTGAACCATAGCCAATAGTTGTCTTACAAGAAATAGCTATAGGTTTTTTAGATTTTTGAGCTTTATTTAAAGCTTTAAATATTTCTTTAAAATTGTGACCATTTATTTTTATAAAATCCCATCCATAACTTTTAAATCTCTTTTCATGATCATCAGATACCGCTAAACTTGTAGGGCCATCAATTGATATAGAATTATTATCAAAAAGTAAGATTAGATTTTTTAATCTTAAGTGACCAGCTAGACTTAGTGCCTCATGACTTATTCCTTCCATTAAACAACCATCACCAGCAATTATATAAGTTTTATGATCAACTCTACTTTTTCCATATTTCCTCTTTAAAATTTCCTCAGAAACTGCAAAACCTACTGCATTTGAAATTCCTTGTCCCAAAGGACCGGTTGTGGTTTCTATTCCTGTATTTGGATGATATTCCGGGTGGCCAGCACAAATAGAATCTAGTTGTCTAAAATTTTTAATATCATTCAAGGAAACACTTTTATAGCCAGTCAAATATAAAAGAGAATATAACAACATAGAACCATGGCCCGCAGAAAGTACAAATCTATCTCTATTTATCCAATTAGGATTTTTTGGATTAAATTTTAAAAAATCTTTAAAAAGAACTGTTGCAACATCAGCCATACCCATAGGCATCCCTGGGTGTCCCGAATTAGCTTTTTGAACAGCATCAATGGACAAAAATCTTATACAATTAGCTAATTCTCTATATTGTTTGCTCAAAAAACTATCCTGTCTAGACTAAGAAGATTCTATTTAATAATATAATTATATATATATGAATTCTGTGATCGAAAAAGAAAAAAAACTAAATCTTGCGTTAACAAAATTAAAAAACTTAAATCTTAAAAACCCAGATATAAAAAAAGATATTGAAAATTTAAGTACTCAAAAAAATCAATTAGAAATTGAAAAACAAGAATTAGAAGTAAAATACAAAAGTTTGACTGAAGATTATAACAATTTGAGCAAAAAATTAGATGAATTTGAGAATCAAGAAAAAATTGAGAAAAAAAAACAAATAGAATTTTCAGAAAAAATAGATGAATTAAATCAAGAAACAGATACTTTATTAGATGAAATTGATAAATGGCAAACGTAAGTATAAAATTTAATGGCAAAGAATTTTTGCTCTCTTGTGAAGATGGGCAAGAAGAACATTTAGAGGAATTGTTAATTCAAATTAACCAAAAATTTAATAGTCTTAAGAATGATCTAGGAAACCTTGGAGAAAACAAGCTTTTATTAATAACAGCAGTAAAAGTGATGGATGAATATTACGAAACAAAAAAAAAAGTTGAATTAAAGAAGGAAGAATTAAAAAATCTCTCAAATAAATTTAAGGAACTAAAATCTTTGATTTATGAATATAGAGATAATAAAGAACTCGAAATAAGTGAACTAAATAAAAACCATCAAAAACTCAAAAATGAAATTGAAACAAATCAAAAAAATTATGAAAAATTAATTGATGATGCAACAAATGAAATTTCAAGTTTTGTTGAAAAAGCAAATCAAGACAATCTATCTTAATAAATCTTGTGAGTAAATCTAAAATCAGAAAAAGATTATTAAAAATTAGAAAAAAAAAATATCTTAACAATTTAATAATAAACTTTCGTTCAATATTGAATATTTTAAAAAAAGAAAAAATTAAAGGTAAAATTTTAGGTGGGTATTATCCATATAATTTTGAGTTAGATGCAACTGCTGTTTTAAAAGAATTTGAAAAAAGAAAATATCAAATATCTCTACCTAAGATAAAAAAAAATTTTAAAATGAATTTTTTTGAATGGAGTTTTAAGGATCCTTTAACTATTAATAAATTTGGAATTCCTGAACCAATTTCAGATAAAGTGAAATATCCTGACATTTTACTAGTTCCAATGGTAGCTTTTGATGAAAGATTAAATAGGCTAGGTTATGGTGGTGGTTTTTATGATAGATATATCAAAGAATTGAGAAAAAAAAAAAAAATATTGTTAATAGGACTAGCTTTTTCATTTCAAAAAGTAAAAAAAATATTAATTAATAAATATGATATTAAACTTGATTATATTTTAACTGAAAAAAAATTATTAAAATGAGAATCTTATTTTTAGGTGACATCATCGGAATTCCTGGTTGTTCGAAAGTTAAAAATAATCTGCCAGATCAAATTATACAAAATAAAATAGATTTTGTAATTGTTAATGGTGAAAATGCAGCTGAGTCAGGAGTAGGCTTAACTAAAGAAATTTGTAACAATCTTTTTGATTGTGGGGTTGACGTAATTACTACAGGCAACCATGTCTGGGACCAAAAAGAAATTATGAAACATATTGATAAAGAAAATAGATTATTAAGACCACATAATTTATTTGAACCAGCACCTGGAAAGGGGTTCGAAGTTTATACCAGTAAAACAAATTTAAAAGTTGGCGTTCTAAATCTTATGGGAAATGTATTTATGAAAAAATGCGAAAATGTTTTTTCTTCTGCTCAAAATTTTTTAAAAAAGTATAAACTAAAAAAAGATTTTGATTTTCTTATAGTTGATTTTCATGGTGAAATAACAAGTGAAAAAAATGCTATGGGCCATTTGTTTGATGGAAAGGCATCTCTAGTAATTGGAACTCATACTCATGTTCCAACAAATGACGCTAGAATTCTAAAAAATGGAACAGGATATCAAACAGATGCTGGAATGTGTGGTGATTATAATTCGGTTATTGGTATGGATAAAGAAAACTCGCTTAAACGATTTTTAAAAGCAGATTCTACAAAACTTTTTCCTGCCTCAGGAGAAGTAACTTTGAGTGGTGCGATTGTTGATTGTAACTTAGAAACAGGTCTAGCTAAAAGTATAAAAAGTTTTATATTTGACGGTCAATTGAAAAACAATTAATTCTGATATGGCAGGTCATTCACACTGGGCGGGAATAAAACATAAAAAAGGCAAAGCTGACAAACAGAGGTCTAAAATTTTTTCAAAATTATCTAAAGAAATTACTGTTGCTGCAAAACTTGGTGATAAAGATCCAGCAATGAATCCTAGATTAAGATCAGCAATCCAAGCAGCAAGGTCTGCAAATATGCCTAAAGATAATATTGAAAGAGCTATAGATAAGTCATCTATAAATACTGAATTAAACTTTGAAAATTTAAGATATGAAGGTTTTGGACCCGAAAAAGTAGCAGTTATAATTGAAACATTAACAGATAATAAGAATAGAACTGCTTCAAATATTAGAACTATTTTTCAAAAAGCTGGAGGAAATCTTGGAACCCAGGGCTCTGCTTCACATAACTTTTACCAATCTGGCATTATAAAGATCGATAAAAAAGAAGTTTCAGACGAACAGATTTTTGAATTAGCTATTGAAGCTGGTGCAGATGAATGTAAATCAAATAATAATTTTCATGAAATAGAATGTTCAGTAAAAGATATTTATAAGGTTAAAAAAGAATTGGAAAAAAAAATTAATAATTTTATTTCAACTGAAATTGAGTGGCGCCCACTTAATAATGTTGAAATTTCAAGAGATAAAAATGAAAATTTGATAAGTTTTTTTGAGACTTTAGAGGATGATGATGATGTACAAAACATTTATTCAAATGTAAAATTTGCAGAGTAACTT
>CACDPY010000011.1 GCA_902554765.1 uncultured Pelagibacteraceae bacterium
TCGATTTCGTAAGTGGCATTGCTGTTAATTCTTTAGGTCATGCCCATCCAAAATTAGTTAAAACAATAAAAGAACAATCAAAGAAACTGTGGCACGTTTCTAATGCTTTTCAAATCCCTGAGGGAGAAAAATTAGCTAAAAAATTATGTCAAAAAACATTTGCCGATTATGTGATGTTTCAAAATAGTGGTGCAGAAGCTACGGAGGCGGCCATAAAAGTAGCTAGAAGATATTTTTACTCAATTGGAAAACCAAATAAAACAAGAATTTTATGTGTAAAAAATTCTTTTCATGGAAGAACTTTGGCTGCAATTTTTGCAAGTGGGTCTAAGAAAATGACAGAGGGATTTGGTCATGTAAGTGGATTTGATCATTTTATCTTTGGAAATCATAAATCTTTGAAAAAAAAGATCACTAAGAATACAGCAGCAATCATGATCGAACCTATTATGGGTGAAGGAGGTATTAAAGTAATACCAGATTGGTGCTTAAAAGAATTAAGAAGCTTATGTAACAAGAAAAAAATACTACTGATTTTAGATGAGGTTCAATGTGGAATTTCACGTACGGGTGATTTTTTTGCATTTGAAAAATCTAAAGTAAAACCTGATATAGTCCCAATAGCAAAAGGAATTGGAGGTGGATTTCCCATTGGTGCAGTATTAATGAACAAAAAAGTTGCAGCTGGAATGACAGCTGGAACTCATGGTTCTACTTTTGGAGGTAACCCATTAGCTATGGCAGTTGGAAATACGGTTATGGATATAGTTTCAAATAAAAAGTTTTTAAATAATGTAAAAACATTATCTAAAAATTTTATTTTAAACTTAAACCAGCTTAAAGAAAAATATCCTAGAGTAATCAAGGAGATAAGAGGAAGAGGCTTTTTAATTGGGATACAGCTTTATAAAGATCAAGCAAAGTTTATAAAAAATTTGATGAATAATAAACTTCTGACAATACGTGCTGCAGAAAATGTTGTTCGTATTTTACCTCCGTTAAATGTAAAAAAAAATGAACTAGATGAAGCTTTAAAGATCATAAGTAAAGTTTGTGCAGAGTCAAAATAAGATGAAACATTTTATTAATTTAAAAGATATTCCAGCAAAAGATCTTAGAGAGATTATTATCGATGCAAAAAAGAGAAAAAGTGCTAGAAAAAACCTTAACCATCTTGAAATTGATAAAGGTGCACCTTTAAAGGGTAAATTATTGATTCAAATGTTTGAAAAATCTAGCCTAAGAACAAGATTGAGTTTTTATCTAGCAATCAAACAACTTGGTGGTAGTGCCTTAACCCTAAGACCAGATGAGTTACATTTATCAAAAGGAGGTGAAAGCATTGAAGATACTGCTAAGATATTATCTAATTTTGGTAATGCTTTTATGCTCAGAACAGATAGTGATGAAAAATTAGAGGAATTTAAAAAATATTTATCTATACCAATTATTAATGGACTAAGCCCCAGTTCACACGCTACACAAATTTTATCAGATGTTTTTACAGTTGAAGAAATTAAAAGAAAACCAATATCAAAACTAAATATTAGTTGGATTGGAGATTCTAACAATGTTTTAAATAGTTTAATTGCAGCCTCAATTAAATTTTCATTTAGACTAAATATTGGTTGCCCAAAAAAATATCAGCCTAATAAGAAAATTTTAAGCTACATAAAAAAAAATAGAAATAGAATTTTTTTTTATGATGTTGCACAAAAAGCAGTAGCTGATGCAGATGTTATTTTTTCAGACAAAGTAATATCAATGAATGATAAAGTTAATAAAATTAGAAAATTAAATCATTTTAAAAAATTTAAGATTGATAAAAAACTTATGAGTTTTGCAAAAAAAAATTGTATTTTTCTTCACTGTTTACCTAGAGGAAAAGAAGTAGATGAAAAAATCTTTTCAAGTAAACAATCAAAAGTTTGGCAACAAGCACTTAATAGGGTACATGTGCAAAAATCTATATTACTTTATTGCTTTGGAAAATTAGGGTAATGGTAATGGGTTATCAGAATTTTGATTTAAATATAAAATAACTGAAGCCCTATCCTTTTCTTTTCTTAGTCCGGCAAAAGCCATTTTAGTTCCTTTAATCCACTTAGCAGGTTTTATTAGGTAGCCATTTAATTCCTCAAAAGTCCATTCCTTTCCATACCCAGAAAGCGCTTTTGAATATTTATAATCGCTTACAACACCAATTTGTCTACCAACAACATTATACAATGCGGGACCAATATTATTTTTTCCTCCCTTAACAATTGAGTGACAAGCTGCACATTTTTTGAAAACTTTTTCACCTGTAGCAATGTCTCCCATAGCCATCAAGGCAGCAATATCAATTTTCTCTTCTACTGTTTCTGCGCTTGCGGTATTAGCAGTAATTGTTTGTTCCACATCTACAGCATAGCCTGGTGTTTCAGGCTTTTTGACATGAAATATTATATCAGATAGCTTTCCAATACCAATTACAAGAAGCGCTACCATGAGCACAGCAGCAATTATTTTATTTAATTCAAAAGAATCCATTTTAATAAAAATTGTTTTGAACGTATAACACTATAAACAAAAAATTGCTTATATATTTTGATGTACAATTTTGCCTCTGTTTATATTGTAATGAAAAATAAAAAAGACCAATGAAAACATTAGTAATAATTCCCTCAAGATTGTCTGCCACAAGATTGCCAGGTAAACCATTATTGAAAATTAATGGGTTATCAATGATTTCTCATGTTTTTAAAAAGGCTGAAGAAGCTAATATTGGAGAAGTATTTGTTGCAACAGAAGATCAAGAAATAATTGATGATGTACAAAAAAATGGTGGTCAAGCAATCTTAACTAAAGATAATCACAAAACTGGCACTGATAGAATTTATGAAGCATTTAAAAAACTTGGAAAATTAGACATAGAATTAGTCATGAACCTTCAGGGTGATGAACCATTAATGGATATTGAGGATATTAGAAATTTACATGGTCAAATGATTATTACAAAATCTCAATTGGGCACTTTAGCATCAAAGATAATTGATGACAGATTTCATAGTAAAGAAAATGTAGTTAAGGTAATTACAAACAAAAGTCTCGATGTATCAAAATTTCCAGAAGCTATAAATTTTTTAAGAAAGACAGATATTTCTGTTACAAATATTTATCATCATTTAGGTATTTATTGTTATCGAGCAGAAACACTTAAGAATTTTGTTTCATATAGTCAATCTCAGAATGAAATTGAAAATAAGTTAGAGCAATTAAGAGCGTTAGATAATGATATAAAAATTAATGTTGCACTTGCAAAAAAATCTCCTATCGGAGTTGATACTAATGAGGATTTTGTGGCTATTAAAAAAATAATGGAATATAAACCAGAATGAGTAAAATTTATTTTCAAGGAACATTTGGTGCTTACTCACATTTAGCAGCTTTGTCTATAGACTCAAAGGCTAAAATTATTCCGTGCAAAACGTTTGATGAGTGTTTTTTAAAAGCTACAAAAGAGCCAAATTCAAAAATAATAATTCCAGAATCCAACAGAATTACTGGAAATATAGGTATCGAATATCTTATATTTGAATATAGATTAAATATTTACTCTGAATATTTTCAAAAAATTGAACATAATTTATTAGGTCTTCCTGGCACTAAAATTTCTGAAATAAAAGATGTTTACTCTCATGGGCAGGCATTATCTCAATGTTCAAAATTTATTAAATCAAACAATTTATCAGAACATGTTAGAGCCGATACAGCTGGATCTGCAGAAATGGTTTCAAAAAAAAAAGATAAAAAAAATTCAGCAATAGCATCATCATTGAGTGCAGAAACTTATGGACTAGATATAATTAAAAAAAATATTGAAAATGAAAAAGGAAATTTTACAAGATTTTTAGTAATGGGGAAAAATATTTTACAACCGGAATTTGATAAAAAAAAATATATTACTTCGTTTTTATTTAAATTAAAAAGTAAACCAGCGGCTCTTTATCAATCTTTAGCAGGCTTTGCTATAAACTCTGTTAATTTAACTAAATTACAAAGTTACCCAGAAAAAAATACATTCGACTCATTTTTTTTTCTGTGTGACCTTGATGGACATATCGAAGATCCAAAAGTTCAAAAATCTTTGGAGGAATTAGGTTTACATTGTCAAGATTTTCACGTTCTAGGTGTTTTTGAGGCTCATGAATTAAGAGAAAAATAACTTTTAATCTTTTCTTGTAGATTAGAAATCATTACTGCTATAATAGTTCTGGAGGCTAGAGGTGGGTGCTGCTTGAACCCGACCAGATCTTAACGGAAGCAGTCGTAAAGACAGTAATTCAGGTTCTAGTCTCCTATGGATTTACAATGAACAGAAATACTAAAGTATTAGCATTAAAGTATAGACCTCAAAATTTTGAGGATCTTATTGGTCAAGAAGTTGTTGCAGAGACTATAACTAATTCTATTAAATTTAAAAAAATTCCAAACGCTTATCTATTTTCTGGTATTCGAGGGGTTGGAAAAACCACAACAGCAAGAATAGTAGCCAAGTCTTTGAATTGTTTAAATGGAATTGAAAATTTATGTAAAAGTACTTTGTGTGAAAATTGTGAGGCTATCTCAAATTCCAATCATATTGATGTTTTAGAAATGGATGCAGCTAGCAAGACTGGTGTTGATGATGTAAGAGATTTAATTGAATTTTCAAGATATGGACCTACTTCATCTAAATACAAAGTATTTATAATAGATGAAGTCCACATGTTAAGTAAACAAGCTTTTAATGCATTACTTAAAACTCTAGAAGAACCTCCAGAATATCTAAAATTTATTTTTGCGACAACAGAAATTAAAAAAATTCCAATAACTGTTGTATCAAGATGTCAAAGATTTGATTTATCGAGAATAAAATCATCAGAATTATTCGAATTTATTAAAAACATAAAGGATAAAGAGGGGGGAAATGTCTCTGATGACGCTCTCAAATTAATTGTTAAGATATCCGAGGGGTCCGTCAGAGATGCATTGTCTTTGTTAGACAGAGGATTAATAAGTCTTGAAAAAAATGATCAGTTAGACTTGATAAAAGCTCAAAAAATCTTTGGTTACTTTGATAAATCTCAATTAATAAATCTTTTTGAATTAATTCTAGGAGGCGAGGAAAAAAAAATCATAGAAACATATAGAAAAATTTATGACCAAGGAATAGAACCTAAAATCTTTATAAATGATTTTTTAGAATTGTTATATTATTTTAAAAATATAAATTCGCTGACACCAGAAAGCACTAATTTTTCATTAAATGATGAAGAATTTTCTAAAATTCAAAAAATGTCAAATAATATAGATGATCAAGTTTTAATATTATTTTGGCAGCTTACAATCAGAACATTAGATGAATTAGATATTGTTTCAAATCAAGATCTTTCAATCGAAATGTTTTTGATAAGATTAATTCATCTTGTATCTGCAAAAGATAAAAACAAAAGTTATATTTTAGAAGAACCAGTTGATAATAAAAATGTAATAACTGATATTAAAATTGATACTGTCAATCAAATTAAGAATATTACACAAGAAAAGAAAACTAAGCCTGAGATTAAAAGAGATACCGAAAAAGAAGAAAAAAATTTGATCACTTCTTTTGATCAACTTATAAAAATTTGTACACAAAAAAAAGAAATGAGTCTAAAATATGAGTTAGAAAAAAATGTAAACCTTGTAAGTTTTGAAAAAAACAGGATAGAGATTTCTTTTAATGACAATCTTGATAAAAATTTTGTCAAAAATCTTTCTCTTAAACTTTTTGAATGGACTGATCAAAGATGGATTATAACTTTGAGTAAATCAAAGGGAAAGATTTCAATTAAGGAGCAAGAAATAAATAATAAGAAAGATATTATTAGAAATGCTCAAAACTCAGAAATGTATAAAACTGTTTTAAAAAAGTTTCCAGATGCAAAACTATTTGATGTAATTTTAAAAAAGGACGAGGAATAAATGACTGATTTTAATAAAATTTTGAATAAAGCAAAAGAACTTGAAAAAAAAATGAAAGAAAGCCAAGAAAAAATTAAGGAAATAAGGGCCGAAGGTATATCTGGATCTAATTCAATAAAAATAATTTTGGATGGAGAAGGTGAAATGCAAAAAATTCAAATTTCTGATGAGGCTCTTAAGGAGGAAAAAACAGTAATTGAGGATTTAATTGTTGCTGCTCATAATAATGCAAAAATTCAATTGAAAACTAAAACCACCGAGGAAATTTCGAAAGCAACTGGTGAATTTGGAATTCCTGGATTTAAATGGCCAATCTAAATAATGCAAAAAATAAATGAGATCGACGACTTAATAAGATTAATTTCTAAACTTCCAGGATTGGGACCTAAATCTGCAAAAAGAATAGTTTTAAAATTGATAAATAATAGAGATGAACTCATTAAACCAATGGCTAATACATTGGCTCAAGTATATAAAAATGTATCAAGATGTAATTTTTGTGGATCACTCAAATCAAATATTGTTGGCTGTGTAAACTGTGAAAATTTAAAGGAAAAATTTAATAAGATATGTGTTGTTGAGGACATAGCTGATCAATGGTCAATTGAAAATTCAAATATATTTCAAGGCTACTTTCATATTTTGGGTGGCACAATATCTTCTGTTGGACAAAGGAAAGAAGACTTACTAATTAATTCTTTAGTCGAAAGAGTAAATAGAGACAAAATTGAAGAGGTAATATTAGCAACAAGTGCAACTGTTGAAGGACAAACAACAGCATATTACATACAAGATAGTTTAAAAAATTTAAAAGTTAAAGTTACGAAATTAGCACAAGGCTTGCCAGTTGGTGGGGAAATAGAAAGTTTAGATGATGGAACTTTATTTTCAGCTTTTAATAATAGGTCTAAAATAAATTCTAATTCTAGTTAGTTTTTTTTTTAATTCTATTAAGGTGTAATAAAGGCTCTGTGTAACCAGATGGCTGCTCTTTTCCTTTGAAAATTAAATCACAGGCTGTTTTAAAAGCTATTGATTTTTCAAAATTATTACTCATTTTAATATAATTTTTGTCATTTTGATTCTGTTTATCGACAATTTCAGCCATTTTTTTCATTATTTCTATAACTTGAATTTTTGTAGTAATACCATGATGGATCCAGTTCGCGATATGCTGAGATGAAATTCTTAGGGTTGCCCTGTCCTCCATTAGCCCAATATTATTTATATCTGGAACTTTTGAACAGCCAATACCTTGATCAATCCACCTTACGACATACCCTAATAATGTTTGTGCAGAGTTAGATATCTCAGAATTAATTTCATCTACAGACCAGTTTGGTCTATTTGCTACTGGTATATTTAAAAGATCGTCTAATTTAGCTTTTTTACGATTTGAAATCTTCTGCTGTTCATCAAATATATTTATTTGATGATAATGAAGAGCATGTAATGAAGCAGCGGTAGGCGATGGTACCCAAGCACAGTTAGCCCCAGCTTTCAAATGACCAATTTTATCTTTCATCATCTCTTTCATTTTATCTGGCATAGCCCACATTCCTTTACCAATTTGGGCCTTACCAAAAAAACCACAACTTAAGCCAATATCAACATTATTATTTTCATATGCAGAAATCCATTTTGAAGACTTCATATCTCCTTTTTTAATCATTGGTCCTGCTTCCATTGAAGTATGCATTTCATCTCCAGTTCTATCTAAAAAACCTGTATTAATAAAAAAAACTCTATTTTTAAGAGTTCTAATACATTCTTTAAGGTTAACCGATGTTCTTCTTTCCTCATCCATAATCCCAATTTTACAAGTAAATTTTTCTAATCCAAATAATTCCTCAACTTTAGAAAAAATTAAATCTGTGAAAGCAGTTTCCTCTGGACCATGCATTTTAGGCTTTACAATGTAAATAGAGCCTTTTCTAGAATTTCTCTTTTTTTTTAAATCATGAAGAGCAGCTGCAGTTGTTAAAAATGCATCCATTATTCCCTCTGGAACTTCACTTCCATCTTTTAATATAATTGATGAATTAGTCATAAGATGACCAACATTTCTTATTAAAAGAAGACTTCTTCCGTGTAGCTTTAAACCTTGACCATTCTTTGAGACATAACTTCTATCAGGGTTTAGTTTCCTTTCTAAATTTTTACCATTTTTTTCAAATTGGATTTTTAAATCTCCTCTCATTAATCCCAACCAGTTTCTATAACAAATTATTTTGTCCTCTGCGTCCACAGCAGCGACACTGTCCTCATTATCACAAATTGTTGAAACTGCTGATTCTGCTATTACATCACTAATACCTGCTATATCGTGAGCTGCACTAAATGCTCTTGGATTAATAATTATTTCAAAATGAAGATTATTATTTTTAATAATAATTGCACCTGGTTTATTTGCATCACCTCTGTGCCCTACAAATTTATCTTTATCTTTAAGATTATATTCATAATCATCTTTGGATATAATTAGATCATTGTCTACAACCTTCAAAGATGAAATATTTTTCCAACTCGTTCCATCTATTGGAATATATTTATCAAAAAACTCTCTTACATATTTTATTACTTCTTGTCCTCTATTAGGATCATATCTTTCACTTCCACCTTCCTCTGACTCAATTATGTTTGTTCCATACAAACTATCATATAAACTTACCCATCTCGCATTTGCTGCATTAAGTGTATATCTGGCGTTCATTATAGGTACAACTAATTGTGGTCCAGCAATTTTAGTTATTTCATCATCCACATTGCTAGTTTCAATCTTGAAATCTTGACCTTCATCTTTCAAATAACCTATTTCTTTTAAAAATTTTTTATATTTTTCTAATTCGATTTCTTTTCCTTTGTTTTCAATATGCCAGGAGTCGATTTTTCTTTGTAAATCTTGTCTTTTATTAATTAGTTCTTTATTTTTTGGAGATAATTCATGAATTGCATTATCAAAACCTCTCCAAAATTTTTCAGGAGAGATACTCGTATCTTTTAACAATTCTTCATTTATAAATGTTAATAGATCTTTAGAAACTTTAAGATTATTTACTTTTTGATAACTATTAGTCATTGGACCTTTTTTAAAACTCCTGTAAAATTAAGTCAAATTATTAATAGAAGCATTGACATTTTGTTGTCTTTTTTCATACTTATGTAATAAGAAGAATTAAATGAAAAATTATCTTAATTTTGAAACTGAAATTAAAAATCTAGAAAAAGAACTGGATAAACTTAAGGATCCTTATAATCAATCAGGAATATCTAAGGTAGAAACGCAAAAAATTTCAGAAACTGAAAATGAGCTAAATAATAAATTGAAAGCTATATATTCTAATTTAGATCCCTGGGAAATCACCCTAGTTGCAAGACATGAGGATAGACCAAAATCTAAATTTTTTATTGATAATTTGTTTGAAAGTTTTATTCCTCTTTCAGGAGATAGATTTTACGGGGAAGATAAATCAGTAATCGCTGGTTTTGCAAAATTTCAAAATCAATCAGTATTAATAATTGGCCAGGAAAAAGGAGATAACTTAGAAAATAGAATAGAAAGAAACTTTGGTATGATGAGACCCGAAGGTTATAGGAAAACAATTAGATTAATGCAATTAGCTGATAAATTTAGAATTCCAATAATTTCATTAATAGATACTCCTGGTGCTTATCCCGGTGTTGGTGCTGAGGAAAGGGGGCAAGCAGAGGCTATAGCTAAATCAATTGAATGTTGCATGAATTTGAGAGTGCCTACTATATCGATAATAATTGGAGAAGGTGGCTCAGGTGGAGCAATAGCACTAGCTTCCTCTAGCAGGGTTATTATGTTTGAAAATGCAATATACTCTGTAATCTCTCCCGAAGGATGTGCAACAATTTTATGGAGAGACCCAAAGAAAATGCTGGATGCTGCAAAGGCAATGAAACTTTCAGCACAAGATTTATTAGATTTAAAAATTATTGATGAAATTATAGCTGAACCAGTTGGAGGAGCACACAGAGATAAAAATTTAATTTTAGAAAATCTTCGAGTCTCGATTTCTAAGAATTTAGAGAATTTTAAAAATCTATCCTCTGAGGAAATTTTAGATCAAAGAAAAAATAAATTTTTAAAAATTGGAAGAAACAAAGGTTTTATTGATAATCCAGAAAGTTTAAGTTCTTTAAAAGTAAATACAGATAATTTAAGTAAAATTTTGAAATTTAAAAATTATTATTTCCTTGCAGGAGGATTAATGCTTTTTTTATTATTTCTTTTTTATTTTCTATAATGCTCCACAACAACGCTTGAATTTTTTACCAGAGCCACATAGACATGGTTCATTTCTACTCATTTTCTTTCCGATATATTTTGGATCTATCTTTTTAGTTTCCAATTTTTCTTTTTCTGTAGATTGTGACTCAACAACTTTTAAATTCATTAGAATTGTTATATAATCTAATTTTAGTTTATCTAAAAGATTTGAAAACAAATCAAATGCCTCTTTCTTGTATTCTATAAGAGGGTCTCTTTGACCATAAGATCTTAATCCTATAACTTGTCTTAATTGTTCTAAATATTGTATATGTGATTTCCAGTTTAAATCTATTGATTGTAAAAAAATTCTTTTTTCAATATCTTTTGCTTGATTTTCACCTAATAATTTAGCTCTTTCTGAACGCATTTCTTTAAATTTTTCTGTAATTTTTTGATCTAATTTTTTACTATCATTTTTAAGAAGATCTTGAAATTCTGTTTCATCAAAATTTTTTCCAATAATCATTTTTAATTTATTATCAAATTCATTATTCTTAATATTTGAAATTTTTTGTTCTTTTAGGTTTACTAAGTTCTTGATTATTTCTTTTAGAAAATCGTCAGAATAATCAAATATTTGCTCAGTATTCATTGCATTTTTTCTTTGCGAAAAAATTACATGCCTTTGATCATTCAGAACATTATCAAACTTAATTAGTGTTTTCCTAATATCAAAATTCCTTGCCTCAACTTTTTGCTGGGCTCTTTCTAAAGCTTTATTTATCCAAGGGTGATCAATACTCTCACCATCTTTTAAGCCTAATTTCTGCAGAATATTATTCATTGATTCTGATCCAAATATCCTCATTAAATCATCTTCGAGACTTACATAAAATACTGAACTTCCTTCATCACCTTGACGACCAGACCTACCTCTCGCTTGGTTATCAACCCTTCTTGATTCCATTCTTTCTGTCCCAATAACAAACAAACCTCCAAGTTCTTTAATTCTATTCTTATTTTTTCTTAGTATTTCATCAGGCATTGATTTTTTTTTCCCACCTAATTGAATATCAACACCTCGACCTGAAATACTTGTTGTAATTATTACAGAATATTCTTTACCAGCATTAGCAATTATCTCAGCTTCGTTTTCATGATTTTTAGCATTTAAAACAACATGCTTAATTTTTTCTTTATCTAATAATTTAGAATAAATTTCAGATTTATTTATACTTGAGGTAAATACTAAAAGGGGCTGACCATTTTCATGACACTCCTTAATTTTTTTTACAATTGCATGATTTTTTTCCTCTTCAGTTCTAAAAATTTGATCATTTAAGTCATTTCTTATCATCTTTTTATTTGTTGGTATGACAACCACAGGTAAATTATAGATCTCCAAAAATTCTTCTGCTTCCGTTTGTGCCGTACCTGTACATCCAGAAATTTTTTTATATAATTTAAAATAATTTTGATACGTAATTGATGCCAAAGTTTGATTTTCTGATTGAATAGTAACTTTTTCTTTAGCTTCTAATGCTTGATGTAAACCATCACCAAATCTTCTCCCTTCAAGAATTCTTCCAGTTAATTCATCAATAATTTTTAAATTATTGTCTTTTACAATATAATCTTTACCTTTAGTAAATAAATGATTTGCTCTTAAAGCTTGATTAACATGATGTACTAAGTTTAAATTTTCTGGATCGTAAAAATTATTATTTTTCAAAATATTTGCATCAGAAAATATTTTTTCCACTTTATTTATACCTTCGTTAGTTAAAAGGATATTTTTGTCTTTTTCATCAATTTCATAATCTTTCTTGTTAAGAAGTTTAATTAACTTATCGACTGTTAAATACTGCTGAGTTTTGTCTTCAGCAGCCCCTGAAATTATTAGAGGTGTTCGAGCCTC
Source organism: uncultured Pelagibacteraceae bacterium (assembly GCA_902554765.1). Lineage (GTDB taxonomy): Bacteria > Pseudomonadota > Alphaproteobacteria > Pelagibacterales > Pelagibacteraceae > Pelagibacter. The sequence goes on from CACDPY010000011.1 coordinate 12,147, forward strand.
ATCAATTAAACAAGAATCAATTTCATCAACAATAGAATAAAAATGATCCCTTTGGACCATATCATCTTTTGAATATTTCATATTGTCTCTTAAGTAATCAAAACCAAGCTCACTATTAGTTGCATATGTGACATCACAATTATAATTTTGTTTTCTCTCAACATCATTTTGGTCGTTATTAATAAAACCAGAGGTAAGTCCTAAAAAATTATAAATGACCCCCATTTCTATAGAGTCTCTTTTTGCCAAATAATCATTTACGGTTACAATGTGAACTCCTTTTTCATTTAATGCATTTAAGTAGGCTGCTAAAACAATAGTTAAAGTTTTTCCTTCCCCAGTTCTCATTTCGGCAATCTTAGATTCATGTAAAACTATTCCACCGATTAATTGAACATCATAATGACGCTCATTCCTTGCTCGTCTTGATGCCTCTCTAACTAAAGCAAAAGCTTCAGGTAAAATTTCATCAAGCTTTTTTCCTTCTTTAATTTGTTTCTTAAATTCAATTGTTTTTTTTGGAAAATCTTCTTCAGAGATATCTTTAAAACTCTGTTCAAGAGAATTAATTTTTGTAACAATTTTACTTATCCTGTCTAACTCTCTTTGATTGTGAGATTTAATGAACTTAGTTATGAAGTTTAGAGAACTAAACATGAGTTTTTTGATTTCCTATTTTATTTATATGCATTAATATAATTACTAAATAACAAATTTAAATACCATGGGAATTAATTTAACGAACTTTTTATCTTCAAAATCTAAGAATAAGCGAAATATTGAATTTCAAGATCTTGATCATTTAGACGGTTTGGCAATTTCAACAGTATGTGCAAATTTGTATGAAGACAAAAGAGATGATTTGGTTATGTTTTATTTTAGATCAGGCGCCAACTATGCATCAGTTTATACTCAATCAAAAATAGTCTCAGAGAATATTAAATGGAATTTAAGTGTTAAAACTAAAAAAATTTACTCTTTAATTGTCAATACAAGAAATGCAAATTGTTTTACAGGCAAACAAGGCTTCAAAAGTCTTGAAAAAATTGCAGACATAATATCAGAAAAATTATCCGATAAACAAAAAGAGGATGAAGATTTTCCAAAAAAAATTAAATCTAAAGAAATTATTTTTGGATGCACAGGCACCATAGGAGAAGTTTTTCCTGAGCAAAAAATAAAAGACAAAATTCCAGATATGATTAAGGGAATAAAATACATACAAAATAAATATATATGGATCAAGGCTGCTTTAGGAATATTAACTACGGACACCCAGCCCAAATTGGCAATGGAGGAATGTGAAATTGGAAATAGTAGAATTAAAATATATGGATTAGCCAAAGGTTCAGGAATGATACAACCCAATATGGCAACAACTCTCAGTTATATTTTTACAGATGCGGAACTACCAAATGAAATTTTAAAAAAGTTATTAAAAAAAAATATTTCTACAACTTTTAATGCAATAAGTTGTGATGGGGACACTAGTACTAATGACATGGTAACAATTTTTTCAACAGGATTTGCAAAACATGCAAAAATAAAAAGTATTAATGACGAAAGATTGGAACAATTTGATATTTCTTTAAATAAAGTTTTGCTAAACCTTTCTAAAAGAGTTGTTGTTGACGGAGAAGGTTCTTCGAAATTAATTACTATAAATGTTAAAAATTGTAAATCCGAAATTGACGCAAAGAAAATAGCTTTCTCAGTTGCAAACTCACCTTTAGTTAAAACTGCTATTGCTGGAGAAGATCCAAATTGGGGAAGAATTATTATGGCAATAGGTAAAGCGGGTATTGTTTTAAATTTAGATAAACTAGCAATTAAATTTGGGAATATAAATATTGTTCAAAATGGAAAAATATTTACAAATTATAATGAGTTAGAGGCAAAAGAATATATGAAAAATGACACTATCGATATTAATATAGATATTTCAAACGGTTCAAAAAATTTTACAGCTTATACAATGGATCTTACAAAAAAATATATTGAAATAAATGCTGACTATAGAAGTTAGTATGAAGATTGAAAATTACAAAAAAGATACTAAATAATTACCATGATCAAATACAATTTAAACTGTAAAAAATGTAAACATTCTTTTGATAGTTGGTTTGCTTCCTCATTAGAATTTGAAAAATTAAAAAAAAAAGGATTTTTAACTTGTATTAAGTGTAACTCAAAAAAAGTAGTCAAATCTTTGATGGCTCCTAAAATTGCAAGTAAAAAAAATTACATAACAGGTGTAAATGATAATAGTAAAATCAAAGAAATTTATAAAAAGGTAAAAGAATATCAAGGCTTCATAAGAAAAAATTTTAAATACGTAGGAAAAAATTTTGCTTATGAAGCAAGATCTATTCATTTTGAAAATAAAAAAAATAACAAAGGAATTTATGGAACAGCAACTTCTGATGAGATAAACGAGCTTCACGAAGAAGGTATTAAGACAGAAATTATTCCTTGGATTAAAGATAAAAGTAATTAATTTTTTATAAATTTAGCAATATAATTAATTGATTTGTCTGAGCTTAAAATCCATTTATCAGTTAAAATATTAAATTTGACACCATCGAGCTTATCAATGACACAATTATTTTTTTTTAATTTTTTTATCAAAGTATTTGGAGTTACAAATTTTTCCCACTCATGTGTTCCAATTGGAAGCCAACGCAAAATATATTCGGCCCCAACTATTGCAAAAACATATGATTTTAAAGTTTTATTTAGAGTTGCAACGAACATTATACCATTTTTTTTTAGAAGCACAGAACATGACTCCAAAAAAAAATCAATATCCTCAACGTGTTCAATAATTTCCATATTTAATATTACATCAAACTTTGTTTTTGTTTTAAAGTTTTCAGGAGATGAACAGAAGTATTTAATATTAAGATTATTCTTTTTTGAGTGCAATTTAGCAATCTTTACATTTTGATTTGAGGCATCGATACCAGTAACTTCAGCACCAAGTCTGGACATTGGTTCTGACAATAAACCACCCCCACAACCAATATCTAATATTTTAATTTTTTTTAAGGGTTTTTGTTTATCTTCTAATTTTAAAGTTTTGATAATATTATCTTTTATATAAGAAATTCTTATTGGATTAAATTTGTGCAATGGTTTAAATTTGCCATTTGGATCCCACCATTCCTCAGCCATTTTTGAAAATTTATCTATTTCTTTTTTATTAATTGTGCTATTTTTCATTTGTAAATTGACTTTATATACAAGATGTATTTTATCAATATTTTAATTTAAAAATTATTTACCCATGAAAATTGTAGTGCTTAAATTTGGCGGAACATCAGTTGGCAATATAAAAAGGATTAAAAATGTTGCAGAAATAATTAGCAGTTATTCTAAAAAAAATTATAAAGTAATTGTAGTAACTTCTGCAATGGCAGGTGTAACAAACGATTTAGTAAAAAAATCAAAAGAAATAAGTGACAATTTTTCTCATGCTGAATATGATGTTCTTGTATCATCAGGTGAGCAAGTAGCTTGTTCTTTAATTGCAGCCAGATTGATTCATAAAGGTCTTAAATCAAGATCATGGCTATCATGGCAAATACCAATAATAACTTTAGGCTCATATAAGAACTCAAGAATTAACAAAATAAATAAAGATAATATCCTTAAATATCTCAAAAGTGGTGGAATACCAATTATTACAGGTTTCCAAGGAATAAATTTTGAAGGTAGAATTACAACAATTGGAAGAGGAGGCTCAGATGCAAGTGCGATTATGTTGGCAAAATTTTTTAAAGCTGAAAAATGTGTAATTTATACAGATGTTGATGGTGTATACACAACTGATCCAAATAAACTTAAAAAGGCAAAAAAAATTAGAATTATTTCTTATGAGGAAATGTTAGAAATGGCTTCTTTAGGTGCAAAAGTAATGCAGCCAGTTTCAATTCAAGATGCAAGACTTAATAGAATAAATATTGAAGTAAAATCTTCATTTAAAAAAAATCCCGGAACACTAATAACTAAAAAAAAAAATATAATTAATAGTAAAATTATTACTGGAATATCATTTACACAAAATGATGCCAAAGTAACACTTGTTGGAGTAAAGGACAAACCAGGAGTTGCGGCTATGATTTTTAAACCTTTGTCGAAAAATTCAATTAATGTTGATATGGTAGTTCAAAATATTTCTGCTAATGGAAAAGAAACTGATCTTACTTTTACAATCAAAAGCGAAGATTTAAAAAAAACAAAAAAAATTATATCTGAAAATAAAAAAATTAATTTTAGAAAACTTATATTTGATGGAAACGTTTCTAAAATTTCAATTATAGGAGTTGGAATGGTTACTACTCCAGGTGTTACATTTAGAATGTTTCAAGCTCTAGCAAATAAAAAAATCAATATTCAAGTAATATCAACATCAGAAATTAAGATTTCAGTATTGATAAATAAAAAAAATACATCAAAAGCTATAACTGCTTTACATAATGAATTTAAATTAGATCATTAATATGAATATAAGACCATTCAGAGATATAAAAAGAAAAAAGACAAAAGTAATCAAAGTTGGAAATTTGAAAATTGGTGGTGACAATCCTATTTCAGTTCAATCAATGACAAATACTTTGACAAAAGATGTTAAAGCTACAATTAAACAGATCAATGAAATTACTGAGGCAGGAGCTGACTTAGTAAGAGTTTCATGTCCCGACAAAGATTCAACAAGTGCCTTAAAAAAGATCATTCACTCAGTTAATATCCCAATCATTGCAGATATTCATTTCCATTATCAAAGAGCCATAGAAGCAGCTGAAAGTGGTGCAGATTGTTTGAGAATTAATCCTGGAAATATTGGTGACAGGAATAAAATTAAAGATGTGATTCAAGCTGCTAAAGACAATAATTGTTCAATTAGAGTAGGTGTAAATGCAGGTTCATTAGAAAAAGATATTTTAGAAAAATTTAAAGAACCTTGTCCTGAGGCTTTAGTAGAAAGTGCTATCAGAAATGTAGAGATTTTAGAGAATGAAGATTTTTTTAACTTAAAGGTAAGTGTTAAATCTTCTGATGTATTTCTCTCAATAGGGGCTTATAGACAATTATCTGAAAAAATTAATTATCCTTTACATATTGGCATAACAGAAGCAGGAAGCTTCTTACCTGGAACAATCAAATCCTCAATAGGTTTCGGAACTCTATTACTTGATGGAATTGGGGACACTATAAGAGTCTCTTTATCAGACGATCCTGTAGAAGAGGTAAAAGTAGGCAATGAAATATTAAAATCTCTAAACCTAAGACATAGAGGCGTGAAGATTATTTCATGTCCTTCGTGTGCTAGACAGGGATTTCAAGTGATAGACACAGTTAAAATTCTGGAAAAAAAGCTTTCACATATAAAAACACCTATAACATTATCTATTATTGGATGCGTTGTTAATGGACCAGGAGAAGCTGCTATGACTGATATTGGAATCACAGGAGGAGGAAAAGGCAGTAACATGCTTTACCTTTCTGGCGTTCAAACAGAAAAAGTTTTAACTGATAACATGGTTGATAAAGTGGTTGAGGAGGTACAAAAAAAAGTTTTAGAGATTGAAAAAAAAATAAAATGATTCCAAAAAAAACAATAGAAGATTTAATCAAAAAACATATAGCTTTAGAAAAAGATCTTTCTTCTGTAGAAATTGACAAAAAACTATTTGCTGAGAAATCAAAAGAATATTCTGATTTAAATGAAATTATTGGTATTGCTAAAAATTATATTTCTTTTGATAAAAATATTTTAGAATTAAAAAAAATCTTAGATGATAATAACACAGATGATGAGCTAAAAAAAATGGCTGAACTTGAATTAAGTGAGTTAAAAACCGAACATGAGAAGAACGAAAAAAAATTAAAATTATTTCTTTTACCAAAGGATGAAGCTGATAAGAAAAATGCTATAATTGAAATTAGGGCTGGTACTGGGGGATTAGAGGCAAGTTTATTTGCATCTGATCTATTTAAAATGTACGAAAAAGTTAGCAATAAAAAAAAATGGAGTTTAGAATTAATTTCAATCTCAAAAAGTGATGCTGGAGGTTTGAAAGAAGTCATTGCCTCGATTAAAGGGTCAAATATTTATTCAACTTTAAAATATGAAAGCGGTGTACACAGAGTTCAAAGAGTTCCAGATACTGAAACACAAGGAAGAGTTCATACATCTGCAGCGACCGTTGCAGTAATGCCAGAAGTAGAAGAAGTAGATTTAAAAATTAATGAAGCTGATTTAAGAATAGATGTTTTCAGAGCTGGTGGACCTGGTGGTCAATCAGTAAATACAACTGATAGCGCTGTAAGGATTACTCATATACCAACGGGATTAACAGTTTCACAACAAGATGAAAAATCTCAGCATAAAAATAAGGCCAAAGGAATGAAAATTTTAAGAGCAAGACTTTATGAACTTGAAAGGTCTAGGATTGATGAGGAAAGATCTAAAGATCGAAAAACTAAAATAGGAACTGGAGATAGGTCAGAAAGAATAAGAACTTATAATTTTCCACAAGGTAGAGTAACTGATCATAGAATTAATCTAACACTTCATAAACTCGAGGAATTTCTTGAAGGTGAAGCATTTGACGAAATGACAGAATCATTAACATTACAAGCGCAAGAAGAAAGTTTAAACAATCTTTAAAATATGAATTTACAAAATATAATTAGAGAAGGATCAAATTACTTAAAAAAAAATAATATCAAATCAGCAGAATTAGATAGCGAACTTTTATTATCTAAGGTTCTAAAAATAAGTAGAAAAAAAATTATTTTGAACCAAGACCAAGAGGTATCAAATGAAATAATTATAAAATTTAAAAACTTAGTCAATTTGAGAGCATCTGGTAAACCTATTGCTTATTTAATTGGAACAAAAGCATTTTGGAAATATAATTTTTATGTAACAGAAGAGGTACTCGTACCAAGACCGGATAGTGAATTGATTATTGAAAAAGTTTTGGATATTACTAAAAATAAGTCTAAAATAAAAGTTTTAGATATTGGAGTTGGATCTGGTTGTTTACTTTTATCTATTTTAAAAGAAAAAAAAGATTTTTATGGTACTGGAATTGATATTAGTAAAAAAAGTTTAGAAATAAGCAAAATTAACGCTTTAAAGCTCGGAATTTCAAACAGGGTAAAATTTTTTAAATCAGATATTGACAATTTTGCATCTGGCAAATATGATTTAGTTATTTCAAACCCTCCATACATTAAAAGTAGTGATTTAAAATATTTGGAGAGGGATGTTGTAAAATTTGAGCCAAAAATAGCATTAAATGGTGGTATTGATGGAGTGTCAGAAATCAGAAAGGTAATTAATAAGTCATCTGAGCTGATGAAGGTAAATGGAAATTTGGTTTTAGAGATAGCTTTCAACCAAAAAACAAAAGTTAAACAGCTATTAAATAAAAAAGGGTTTTACGTTAACAAAATATTTAAAGATTATGCAAATAATAACAGGTGTATCATATGTACAAAATTATAAAAAAACGGTTTTAAATTATGGTTACTTTTAGAAACAACAACAATAGAAGAAATAACTTCAGAAGAAATGATAGATCATTTAAATCTAATGGTGATAGAAGTAAGTATAATAACAACTTTTCAAATAATGATAGTTTTCAAAGAAAAATTCCAAGCAGAAATAATCACAATGCACCAAAACTTATAGATAAATACAATAACCTAGCTAGAGAGGCTTTATCAACTGGTGATAAAATATTATCAGAAAATTACTTCCAGCATGCAGATCACTTTACTAGAATTTTGAATGAGCAAGAGTCATATAAAAAATCAAAAAACATTGTAAACACCTCAGATAACTCTATGAAAAAGGATAAAGATCAAGAGGAAAAAAATATTAAGTCTGTAAGTGATAAAGAAATTAAAGATACAGAAAAAAATCATTCTGAAGTAGTCTAATTTAAACCAATAATTTTTTCAGACTTTAATACATCTAACTTGATCTTTTTTGTTTCAAAAATCTTTCTATCCTCTCCTTTTAAAATTTTTCCTGATGGAAGTTTTAATTTTTGTGAATTTACTTTTTTTCCATTGACAATCACTTCATAGTGCAGATGTGGTCCTGTAGATTTTCCTGTTGACCCAACGTAACCGATTACTTGACCTTGTTTTACTCTTACGCCAGATCTTATATTTTTAGCAAATTTAGACATATGAGCATAAATAGTTTGGTATGTAGAGTTATGTTTAATCTTAACACAATTACCGCCACCACCACACCATCCAGCTTTTTTAACAATACCATCACCCGAAGCCATTATTGGAGTACCCTTAGGTGCAGCAAAATCAGTTCCTTGATGCATTTTATTAAAACCATCTATAGGATGTTTTCTCATACCAAAAGGGGAAGAAAGTCTTGCACCATTAATTGGTGTTTTCATCAAAGCTTTTTTTACGCTTTTTCCATTTTTATCGTAGTGTCCTTCACTTCCTTTTTTATCAAAATAGTACAAAGAGTTATTTGTTCCACTTAATTTTAAATTTGAAAATAAGATATTTCCTGTTTCAATTATTTTATTTTCGTCATTTACAAAAATTTCGTACATAATTTGAAAGCTATCTTTTTTTCTTATATCTCTTTGAAAATCAACTTGGAAACCATATATACCTGCAAATTCTACAATAATATTTGCCGGTATTTTTTGATCTGTTGCTGATTTATAAAGACTTTGCATTATTATATTTTCTTTAAATAAAACTCTTTTATTCAATTTTGTTAAAACTATGTTTTGATTAAATTCATGAGTCTTTAAATTTTTTTTTAAGTAGATTTTTTCTGTATTTGATACATGAAATATAAATTCTTTGACAAAATTATTTGATTGATCTAATGTGAATTGAATCTTTTGGCCAGTGTTAAGTTTATTAAGGTTTATCTTTTTAGATAATTCCTTTTCAATATCTGAAATTTCTTT
>CACDPY010000012.1 GCA_902554765.1 uncultured Pelagibacteraceae bacterium
AATGATATTTCTAATGGTTCATTTCTAAAATTTTCAAATTTTTTATTTGAAATTTTTTTAGGGGTATTCAAAAGAAAAGCTTTTCTATTTGTTATAAGAGAATATTCTATGAAAATTCCAGACCAATCAGAAATTAAATAATCGTAATCAAAAAAATTTATAAATTTTGAATTATCAAGACATATTTTAAGCGTTTCAAAAACTTCTTTATCTATTTCTTTTTTCTTAAAAGACATTGGGTGTGGCCTGAACTTAAAAGAAATTGAATTTTCTAATAAAAATTTTCTTAAAGTTAAATGACAATTAAGCTTATAAAATTGAGTATTCCATGATGGAGCTATTAAAACTTGAGTTTTATCATGATTGGATTTTATTAACTTTTGTTTTTCAACAAACATATATTTTGATTTAAAAATTTTTAGTTTTAAATTTTTTAACTTTTTAATTTCTTTCATTTCATTATATTGAAACCTATTTATAGTCTGGACCGCGTCAAATGAGTCAAAAGCACTTTCATTGTAAATTAAGTTAAGACTTACTGGTGAATGTTGTAAATAGATATATTTACATCTAAAGAACTTACTTTTTTTAAATATCGTATTATTTAAATCAGGTGTTGATGAATAAAGAAAATTGAGCTTTAATGTCAAAAAAAATAGCTCTCTAAAAAAATTAGTGTGGAATATAAAAATTTCTAAATTTTTTTCATTTTTGTACAAAATATTTTCAAATGAAATCAAAACTACTTTAGTTTTAAGAATTTTTTTTTCTAGATATGGTTGAATGTAATTGAATATAAATTCACTTTCACAAAAAAAACCGATATCAAATTTTTTCTCAGCTTTTTTGTAATAATAAAAACTAATTAAATCTTTAATGAAATTAACAAAAATCAATTTTCTCTTTTTTTTTTGTTAAAAATTTTTTTAATCTTTTCTATGAATATATTCCAATATGTCTTTATAGTCACAAGTCCAGCAATGATGGCTGATAATATGATACTTCCAGTCCCTGGATCTAAATATGCGTACGCGTTTACACTCAAAATAAAGAAAAAGAATGTAGTTAAGTAGAGTTTTTTCATACACAAGATATAATATATTATTTATGTCAAATTTTTTTAATTGTAAACAAAATTTAAGTAGGGTTATTGATCTTAATCAATTTAATTGAATGATAAAATTAATAAAAAATAATTTACTCAAAAAAATAACTTTATCATTTTTAATTTTAATCATTCCATTTTTTGAATTTATAAATGTAAATTTTTATAAAATTGACTCAGTAGTTTATAAACAGCTTGCAATTTATATGCTTGTAACATTTTTTTTATTTTACCTAAATTTTTATTTATTTTATATTTTTTCAAAAAATATTGAAAAAACTATCTGTTTTTTTTTAACAATATCTTTTTCTTTTTGGATTTTTTTCAAGTTTGAACCAATTAGATTATTTACTTCTTCAATAACGGACCTATTTATTAAAAGCTCAACTCTACAACTATTTTTAGTATTAGTTTTTTTAATCGTAACAATCATAATTTTTTTTCTATTAATAAAAAAAAATAGATATTCAAAAATTTTTTTTAGTTATTTATTTTAATACAAATATTAATATTAATGTTTGATTTATTTTTTTTAGTAAAAAACAATTATTTTGACAAAGAATTAATTAATAAAAATACTTTAATTCCAAATTCTCTTTTTTCAAATAAAGAAATAGAAAAAATCAAAACTAATAAAGATAACAAAAATATTTATTTCGTAATTATGGATGGTATGGCTTCATTAGAACAATATGAATTTTTATTGAAAGAAGCTAATTTTTATTCAGAGAAAATTCAAAAATATATAAAAGATAATAAGCAATTTTTTTTAAAAAAAAATTTCATATACATTGAGAATAGCTACTCAACATTTAATGATACTCATCATACTCTAGGATCTATTATGAATCTTAAACCACTAGAATTAAATAAGTTCAATAAAAAAAGTTTAAAATATCAAAATTCACTTTATCCTTCTGTTCTTAGTAAAAACAAATTTGAGATAAATAATTTTCCAAATTTAATAAATGATTTATACAAAATAGATTATGATTTTAAGTGGCTGGGATATAAGTTAAATTGTAAATTTGTAAATCCAAACTTATGCTATGATTATGAAAATAAAAGATCTTATAAAAGTAAATCAATTATAAATTTTTATATTCTAAAATCATTTCTAATAAATACACCTACATTAGAATTGTATGGTTTTTTCAGAAATAAATTAAAATTAGATATTACGCTTCCTGACAGAGAAAAAATGAAATTAAATAAAAAAAACGACTTAAATTCTAGAAATGAGGTGTTAAGTGAATTTATATTAAATGTTAAAAAATACCAAAAAAACCATAAAAGCTATTTTTATTTTATTCATAATATTTTGCCAAGTGACCCTTTTATATTTGATGAAGATTGTAATAAAAAAAATCATGTTAATGATGATGGTGATATGAGTATATACCTAGAAAATTATAGTAAAAATTATAAATGTGCTCTTAAAAAGGTTAAGGAATTTATTGAGTTTATTGATTTACATGACCCAGATGCAATAGTTGTTTTTCAAGCTGATCATGGTGAGAAAATAACTTTAAATAGAAATAATAATAAGTATAAAATATTTAATTTAATCAAAGTAACAAATTTATGCAAAAAATATCTTACAAATGAAATCGATAGTGTGAATGCTGTAAGATTAGCCATTAGTTGTGCAACTGGTACAAAAGTAAAACTTTTAAAACGAAAAATTTATAGTGAATAACTTATGAAAAATTCTCTAATTATTGCATGTGATGGTGAGGCTGCAAGTGGTAAAAGCACAGGTGCAAAATTAATTTCTAAAAAATATAAACTTTTATTAATAAATTCAGGATTATTTTACAGATATGCTAGTAAAATAATTATTGAAAAAAAACCAAAAAAAATTGTTCCTTTTTTAAGAAAAGAATTAAAAAAAATAAAATATGAAAGAATTTCCTCTCAAAATTTACATACACAAGAAATCAGTAAATATGTTGGATTTTTAGCAAAAAAAAAAGCAGTCAGATTAATAATTAATAGTTTGCAAAGAAAAATTATAAGAAAGAATAAAAAGATTTGTGTTGAAGGTAGAGACATTGCAAGTAAAATTTTAAACAATAAACCAAGATATGATATAGCTTTCTACTTTAAATGTAATAATGATGTAGCAGGTTATAGAAGGTGGCTGGATCTAAAAAAAAAAGTTCCACTTAAAGAAGTTAAGAAAACCCTTAAGTTGAGAACTAAACTTGATAAAACTAGAATTCACAGCCCATTAAAAAGAGTTAAAGATGCAATTCTTATAAGAAGTGATAAATTGACTAAAAAACAAATGTTAACAAAAATGACTCAGGAAATTAATAAAAAACTTAAAAATTTTGTTAACTAACGATGTTTAGTAAAATCAAAAAATTTTTAAAAGATAATGATATAAGATGGATATTAGTAAAAATAAGTAAATTAATAAAAATTAATTTATACCCCAAAAAATTTAAATTCAATGTATTACATAAACTACATACAAAAGTAATTTTTAATTTAATATTTTTTAGTAAAATCTTTGAAAAAAAAAGAAATACTTTTAAATTTATTAAGAAAAATGTTGAATTTAAATCCTCAGAAATTAATTTTTTAGTTTCTACACAATCAAGCGGCAGTAATTTTTTAAGGGGTATGATTAATAGTTATTTTGAACTATCTAATGATTTAGGTAATGGAATTCCTTTTTATCATATAGGGACTGATAGATGGATCTATAATAGCCCTTTAATTTTTTTTAGTGATTTATGGAAATCAGTTAATTTAGACAGAAATATTAATTTTGAAAAACTCAATGATGATTTAAAATTAGAATTTTTAAATAAAAGAATAATTTTTTCGAGACATCCCATGGTCAATACTGATTTATTTGATTTAGATCAAAATAATATCAACCCTATACTGCTCATAAGAGATCCTAAAGATTGGATTGTTTCAAGATATATCTATTTGGAAAATAATAGTTTTTACTTAAGTATTAAAAATCATAATACAGAAATAAATACAAAAATAATTCAAGATGAATTTGCAAAATTAAATCTTTTTTTTTCATATTGGAAACAAAATTTAAACAACAAAAAAAAATATTTTGTAATTGATTTTAATAGTTTAATAAATAATCCTAGAGATTTATTAAAGAAATCTCTTGAATTTTATAATTTTAAACAAATTAAAGAGGAGTTGTTAGATAAATCAGTTGAATATAATTCATATAATTTTATTAAAAATTTTTATGGAAATATGAATATGAAAAGGTTTGAAGGCTCTGACAAAGATAAAAAAATTAATACAAAAAATAAAATTAATGATTATGTAAACGATTACCTCAAAGAGAGTCCTATTGAAGAAAAATACAATTTTTTTTTAAATAAAATTAAATAATTTTAGTTATTTCATCAAAGATATTTTTGATTTTCAAAATTTTCTTGTATTTATTATATTTATTTACAATCTCTAATTCAGGATTTTTAGGAAATTCTGCTTTTATATCTTTTCCTACAATATTTTTTTTCAGTGATTTAAGTCTTTTATTAATCAGTTTGTCATCTCCTTTTATCAAGATTATTACGTGATTATCAAATTTTCTAATGATTTTATGAATATTGTAAGATAAGCCAATTGAACACAAAATTATATTCACACGATTATTGGTTAAAAATTTAGCAAGAGTTAAATATTTTAAAACATGATTAAATCTTTGTTTTTTATCATATCCTTTAAGATTAAATATTTTTCTTAAATCATCACCATCTAAATATATTGTTTCACCATATCTTTTTTTAATTTTACTTTTAATTTGTCCTCCAAATGTAGTTTTTTCAGCTCCAGACAATCCTGTAATAAAAAATAATATTCCTTTGTTCCTATTTAACTTCTTTTTTTTCATATTTTAAAGTAATAGAGTTATATAATTTAAAAGTCATTAATAAAAAATTTAAAATCATTTGGATATAAAATAAATATTATGAACTGGAAAGTAATTTGGAATAGAAAGCATAAAATTAAAAATCCTAATAATTTAAAAATATTACTAAAACTAAATGGTTATGAAAGCACTACATCATCTGTTAATTCTCAGGAATGGAAAAAATATACTAACTATTTTATTAAAAAATATAAAATAGATAAATCAACAAATATTCTTGACATTGGATGTGGTTCAGGAGCTTTTTTAATCCCCTTTTATAAAAAAGGGTCTAATTGTTTTGGTATAGATTATTCAAAAGAATTAATAAAGTATTGCAAAATTAATATGCCTAAAGGAAAATTTATTGTATCTGATGCCTCTAATCTTTCAAAGTTAAACGGAAAAAATTTTGATATGATATTTGTAAATTCAGTATTTCAATATTTTAAAAACTTAAATTATTCAAAAAAAGTATTAAGAAATATTATCTCAATATCAGATAAAAATACAAAAATATTTCTATTAGATATACCTGACAAAAGCAAATATAAAAGATGGAAAGAGTATATTATAAATAAATTTAGTAAAAAATTTTTTGAATCAAGTTATTCTAAATTAAAACACCAATTTTATCAAAAGAAAATGTTTAAAGATTTTTTTAAACAAAGAAATTTTGAGGTAAAAATATCTGATCAAAAACTTATTAAAAAAGTTAACAGCAAATTTAGGTTTAACGTCTTTTTAACATATGAAAAAAAATAAAAAAGGAACATGTATTATTGTTTTTGGGTATTCTGGAGCGGGTAAAACAACTTTATCAAAATCCATTCATCCTCATGTTGAAAAAAAAATTGGCAAAACCATTCTTATTGATGGAGATGATTTTAGACAAATTTTATATGCTTTTGATAAAAAATATGGATATACACTAAAAGATAGATCACAAAGTGCTATTTCTGTCTATAAAATTTTGAATATCATTTTAGATCAAAATATAAATATTATTTATAATAATATAGGTCTTAATAAATTTGCCCATCAGGTTTGGCGAAAAAATATTAAAAATTTAATCAATATTTATATAGATACTAAAGTAAAAGATATCATAAAGTTTGGTAAAAAGAAAAAAATTTACAATTTAAAAAAAGATGTTGTGGGTGTTCATATAAAATCGTTTTTACCAAAAGATATCGATATTAAAGTCAAAAATGATTTTAAAACTCCTTTAAAAAAAATTTCAAAAGAACTTATTATTAAATTGAGTAAAATTTTATAAATTACTTTTTTATAATATAACAAGGTCTCGGTGAAAAATTAAACCTTAAAATTTTCTGTTTTTTATTTTTAAAAAAAATATCTATTGCTTTAGTATCTCCATGAAGATACTTACCAGAGTTTCCTCTTCCAGCATAATTATCAAATAATATAACTCCACCTTTTGAAACATTGGAATAAAAATTATTTAAAACTGTTAAGGTTGGCTCAACAAAATCTATATCAATATTCAATAATGAAATTTTTAATCCAGGGTTCGATTTTATAAATTTTGGAATTGATCTTTTCACATCTCCTTTTATTAAAGAATAATTCTTAATATTTTTTTTTTTGAATAATGAAATTAATTGAGATTTACCAATAGACGAAGAACCAGCTGTTTTTATCCAATGTGATCTTTGGATTTTATCCTCTTTAAAATTTGTATTAGGATATGAGTTACTAAAAGTATCAAATCCTAATATTCTTGAAGATTTTTCCCCACCAAAGAGATTTCTCAGTAATGCAAATCTCATAAGAGATGTTCCTTTAAATACGCCACATTCAACAATTTCTCCTGGTATGTTCTGTGCAATCTTAATGGACTCATAATGTGCTAAAAATTTACCTAAACGCTCTTCATTCATTGTCAAATGATAGTTTGTTTCAAAATCAAACATTGCTTGCTCATTTAATTTAGGTAATTTAATCATTTAATCTCTTTTAATCATAAAAAAAATAAATTAAAAGAATTTTCTAAACTAATTAATTGCAATTTAATGTATAAAATTAAAAAAAAAGAAATAGAAAAATTCAATAAAACAGGAATTTTGGTTGTTCGAAACTTTTTTAGATCAAAAAATATCAACTTTTTAAAAAAAAAAGTTTTAAATTACAAAAAAAAAATTCCAAATAAAAATATATTTAGCTATTATGAAAAGAGCTTAATAAGTAAAAACAAGATTTTAATAAGAGTAGAAAACTTTTATAATTTTGATAAGACACTAAAAAAAATTATTGATTCTCGAATTATCAAAGAAAATATAAAAATTTTATTTAAAACAGATCCAATTCTTTTTAAAGAAAAAATAAATTTTAAATCTCCAGGTTGTGGTCCTGATAGACTTCATCAAGACTCTCAGGCAGGTTGGTGGAAATATTCAAAAAATTTTATTTCAATTGTTATTCCAGTAGAAAAAAGTACAAAACTTAATAGTTGTTTGGAATTTGATATCTCAGGAAATAACTGTAAAAAACTATTAACTAAAAAAATGTCCGCTCTTCCTCTTCAAAAATTAAAAAAACCTAAATTTAAAAAATTTGAACTTAATATAGGAGATGTTGTTTTTTTTAATTCTTACGCACCTCACAGATCAAAATCAAATTTTAGTAATAAAGGAAGATCTCAAATATACCTTACTTATAACAAAAAAAAGGATGGAAATTTTAGAAAAAAATACTTTAGAGAAAAAAGAATATCATTTCCTCCGAATAGTGAGAGATTAAAAAATAAAAAATATGTTTATCAAGTATAAAAGCTAATCTAATATCAAATTATCAAAAATTTTTCCTTTAGCTTTTCTTTTTAAATGCACTTCACCAAGATGACAAACAACTGACCCGGTAATATCAGCTCTTGATTGATATAAAATAATATTATTCTTTTTTGCTTTAATTTTTTTATTAACTAAAGTACACAAATTTGGCTGGTGATAATTAGTGTAATTTAAAAAATTTTTCATTTTTTTTAGAAAAATTTTTTTATTTATTTTTACAGCATAACTAAAGTCATTATAATTTTTTAAAATCTCGTAAAGTGAACATATCGAATGATAAGGTCCAGTCATTTTTTTTTCTAAATGATTTGCTAAATTAAAATTAAAAGGTTTTATCTCATTATTTTGTTTATCATTAAAACAAATAAACGCACCACCAGTTAATCCAAATAAACCTTTGCAAGAACTAAAACCCATTACATCTGCAAGATTATGATCAATTTCTAACCCTATTGATGCTGTCGCATCAAGAGCTAGTTTAGCTTTAAGTCTTTTTTTAAGTTTATATAAATCTTTTATTGGTATCCGAAAACCGATACTTGTTTCAACAGGACAGCCAATTATCCAATCAAATTTCTCAGTAATATTTTCTAAGTGCTCAAACTTGATATATTTTATCTCTTTAATATATCTAAAGTGCAGTTTACTAGTTTCACACATATAATTTAATCTGTCAGAGTAGACACCTGTTTTAATAATTAAAACTTTTCCATATAAAAAATTGGAAACCATGACTTCTAAAGCAAAGCTTGCAGCACCTTGAAGTCTTGCTATTTTTTTTTGTCCACTAATACCGAGTATTTTTTTTAAAACCTCTTTTTCAATTTTCTCGTAACTTTGATCACCTCTTCCAAAACATGGTTCTAAAGAAGAAATATTTTCAGACAACAAACTTGCAGGACCTGGGGTAAAAAGTTTTTTTTTAAAGTTCTGATGTTTAACAAAATTAAGAATTGTTTTTTTCATTTATTTAAATTTTTTCATAAAAATATTTTTTAAATAGATCATATTTTCTTTTGGTCTAGAAATGTTTTTTCTATGACCTTTAGCACATAAAATTTCAATAAAATAATTTCTATTGGATTTAAGTGATTTTTTTAAACTTAATAATACTTCTTTCTCATTTTTGCAAACTACAGAGTTTTTATATCCAAGAATTTTTGCTAGTTCATAAAATTTTACGTGCTTAGCAGCATTATCGTGACCACCAACTGACTCATGACTAAAATTGTTAAAAACAATATGAACTAAATTATTTAAATTTTTACTAGTAGAGAGAGATCCCATATGCATTGTTAAAGCACCATCTCCATCAAAACAAAAGATTTTTTTTTTTGAAGTTTTCGCTATTCCTTGAGCAACAGATATTGCGTGTCCCATTCCACCAACACACATAAAATGATTGATATTGCTTTTTGTGGTTTTATTTTCATAAATTTCTCGTGAAATAATTCCCGTTGTAGAAACTATATTAGATCTATTGGGAAGTTTTTTAAGTATAATTTTTAATAATTTTTCCCTAAGAGGATAAATTTTTTTCTTAGCTTTTTTCGATTTTATATCTTCAAAAGTATTTTTTTTTATAAGTAAAGCTACTGGTTTTTTGTTTTTTTTTGCATAATTTTTTAAGAATTTTATATCTTTTTTATATTTACTAGAGCTATTTAGTACTTTGTATTTAATGCCTAAATTTTTTAAAAATTGTTGAGTTACTTTACCTTGAGTTCTGTGTTGGGGCTCATCAATAAATCTTTTATTTTTTTCACCTCTCCAGCCAATTATTAAAAATAGTGGTATACTATAAACCTTGTTATCAGCTAGAGATATTAAGGGGTTGATTGAATTTCCAAGACCTGAATTTTGCATATAAATAATTGGAATCTTTTTTGTAGATAGATGATAACCAATGCCAAGGCCAATCGCAGATCCTTCATTTGCAGACACTAAATGATTTTTTTTAAATGAATATTCAAAACTAAAACAAAGATTTTTAAATAAAGAATCAGGGACTCCAGCACTAAATGTTAATCCATTTTTAGTAAGTTCCTTTACAAAATCATTAATATTTATCATTAATTATTTTGTTCCTGGGATTAATTCTAATATTTCTTTTATACTTAACAATGATTTTTCAATTTCAAATGATCGACCATTTTTTAATATACCTAAAGCAGTTTTATACATTGCAGGATAAGAGGCTCTAAGAAGTTGATTTGCATAAATCACAATATTGAACCCACTATTTATGAGATCTTTTTCTCTAATTTTGTTATAACTAGAAGGAACTGCTACTAGAGGAACATTTGGGTATTTTCTTTTAAATATGTCTGCAAATTTTAACACTTCTTTAGGGGATTTTTGTTTACTATGAATCATGATGGCGTCCGCTCCTGCATTTAAATATTCACATGCTCTTTTATATGCATCAGAAATAGGTTTATTTAATATCAAGCTCTCTATTCTTGAAATAATCATAAAATCATTATCACTTACATTTTTTCCAATTTTAATTTTTTTTGAAAAAGCATTTATACTTTCTTGTTCTTGCTTTACATCAGTTCCAAATAATGAATTCTTTTTTAATCCCTTTTTATCCTCTACAATAAGAGCTGAAACACCATATCTCTGAATTGTTTTAACGTTAATTTCAAAATGTTCTGGCTTACCACCTGTATCAACATCAATGATTAATGGTTTAGATGTGACATCAAAAATCTCATTAATATTTGATAACCTCTGATTTATTTCAATTACTTCTATGTCGGGTTTACCTCTTAACGCCGAGTCAGTTAATGAACTTGACCAAAAACCATCAAAACTTATTTTTTCTCCATTTTTTTTTTCATAGAAAATCTTTTCTGAAATTAATGCTGATAAAGGGCTGTGTGCCTCAATTATTCTACAAAACTTTCCACTCTCTATCATTCTCTTTAATGATGACATTCTATTATTAGGAAGCATATTTTGTTGAAACATTCTTTCATTTAAACCTGAACTAGAAATATTTTTTGTATATGGAATTTCAATTAATTTTGTACCAATTTTTTTTAGTGTCTCTAAAGTTTTTGTTCTTAATTTTGATTCATTAAACTTCCAGTCATCTCCATGTACCATAAAATCTGGTTTAATTTTTTTCAAATTATTACAGTATTCCCACTCATTTTGGGGAATGATACTTTTTATACCACTTATATTTTCTAAAATTTTTTTTCTATTTTCATATGAAATCAGAGGAAGCTGTTTATAAGTTGTTATTGCTTTATCAGTATAAAGACCAACAGTTAAATCCCCATATTTTTTCGCTTTGTTAATTAAATTAATATGCCCATGATGCAAAATATCAATTGATAAACCGATATAAACTTTTTTATTTTTTTGTTTTTTCATAATTTTTTGCTGCCCTTTTCCTTATTATTGAGCTACTAATATTTTTTGTTCTATCAAAATAAATTGATCTAACTTTAAATTTTCTATTTTTATAATCGGCTCCATTTATTACTAAATTAATTTTATTCTTTGTAACAAATTTATCGTCAACAATATAGTTTGAAGGTATAACTTTATATACATATTTAATAGATTTTAGTATCTCAGCTCTATTTCTAAATTTAATTTCTGGATTAAAATTTTTAAACTTTTTTAAATCTTTATCAGTAGTTAAACCAATGATAACTTTTCCATATTTACTAGCTTTTTTTAATAATCTTATATGACCATGGTGAATAATTGATGCCGACATATCCACTAATATTTTTTTTGACTTTTTCATCTTTTAAATTTATTCATAAAACTTTTTGATTTCATTTACGATTTTTTTTAAATCTTTTTTTTCATTTTTTTTTGTAATATTTATTATAGAAGATTTCTTACTACTTTCTTCACAAATTTGCATAATAATTTTTTCATTTTTTTCATACATTTTTTGTTCTTGATTTGAATATTTATAGCCCTTTTTTCTATTTTTACTTCTTTCTAAATTAATTTTTTTTTTTGATTTTATTATTATAAGCAAATGAACTTTTGGTTGTGAATTTATAAGTTGACTTATATATCTCTTTTTTTTTTTGTTGGTATGACAAATTATATTGAATAATGACCTATACCTAAAACCTTCTGAGTTTATTACTAAATTTTTATTTAATTCATGATAAATACGTAATGAAGCCTCATTGATAAAATAGTAGAAATGTTTCCTCACTTCTCTTTGGGAAAAATCTAAGTTCAAAAATGTGTTAAAAATTTTTATTGAATAAGTTGTATATTTTAAAATAAAAAAAATTAAAAAAAAAATTTTTTTTGGTTTACTTAAGATATTGTAATCATTAGTCGCGATTTTTTTTTTTTGAAATATCTTTTTTATCTTTTTACAATAATACGATTTACCACTTGCTGGCATTCCTATAAACTCTACATAAAAATTTCTTTTCATTTTTTAGATTTTATTTTTGTTTTTTAATTCAAAAACTGTTTGATTTTTCAA
The DNA here is from genome assembly GCA_902554765.1 of uncultured Pelagibacteraceae bacterium. Taxonomy (GTDB): domain Bacteria; phylum Pseudomonadota; class Alphaproteobacteria; order Pelagibacterales; family Pelagibacteraceae; genus Pelagibacter. The sequence continues at coordinate 12,300 of CACDPY010000012.1, forward strand.
AATCAAAACACTATCGCATTTTTCTATGACTTTCGGATTATGGGAAATTAAGACTACAGTTAATTCATTTAAGGATAATATTTTCTCTATTATTTTTTCCTCTGTATTTGGGTCTAATGAACTTGTTGGCTCATCCAAGATTAATATTTTTGGATTAAAATATAATGCTCTTGCAATACCAATTCTCTGTAATTGTCCTCCTGAAATTCTAGCACCAGAATGACCAATAATAGTATCTATTTTTTTTTCTTGACCATCTATAAACTTCCCAATTCCTGATATCTCTACTACTTTCTTTAATCTATCAAAATCTATTTCTTCTTCATTAATCCCAAAACAAATATTATTCTTAATTGTGTCGTCTAACAATTGAACAGTTTGAGGTACATACCCAATATTTTTTTGCCAAGCTTTCAGATTTTGGCTAATATTATTTCCATCAAATACAATTTCTCCTTTGTTTGGTTTTAATAAACCCATTAACAAAGCTATTAAAGTTGATTTTCCTGACCCTGTTGGTCCTTGAATTCCAATGTTGCTATTTTTTTTAATTTGAAAATTTAAATTTTTAATAGAAGATTTAGTGGAATTTGGATAAGAAAAATCAACTCCTGAAAATTGGATATTTTTTTTAAAATCTAATTTTTTTTCATTAATTTCTTTTTTAGTCTCTAATTCATTTTTTTTTGTATAAATTAAATATCTCATAAATATTTAATAATGATACATAATGAAATTTATATTGATTTATTCCAACCAAAATAATACCCACAGAAGGTATAAATCTTACTAATGATACAACAAGTAAAGTGAGTAACGGGAGCATCGATTCAAATGATTGGTTGTTATTAAAGAGGAATAAGATTATCAACGAAATAGCCAAAACAGTAAAAAGTTCAAGGATAATTCTTGGTGTTTTTGCTAATAAAGCAACATTGGTCTCCTGGTGTAATGATCTATAATTTTGTAAATTAAAGTTTTTTTCTATAAATTCTTGATTTCCAATTATTTTAATAAATTTAATTAATGAAAAGCTTTCTTGCAAATTTTTAAGTATCAGAATTCTCGATTTCTTTGCAATTTCACCTTTTTGTTTTAAATTTTTCTTAAAAAAAGTTAGGAAAAAAATAACCGGAAAACTAAAAATAAATAATGTTATTAATAATACTAATGGATTACTTAAAACTAAAATAATAATAATAAACAAAATTAAAATTAATTCTTTGATAATATTCAAAATACTAAAAATAACAGAAGTAGACCTTTTTACATCGTCTATATTTTGTATTAATTTTGAAGGGCTATTCTGGGTATGAAATAAAAAACTTTCATTAAGATAAAAAGAATAAATTTTTCTTGAATGTTCTAAGTTAATTTTTTTTATCATATTTAATTCGAAATAATTAAATAAAAAATTATAAACTGCTTTAATAAAAAAAATGATGAAAATAATTATTAATCCATATAATGATCTTTCAGAAATTGGCATATTCAATATCAAAGCCTCTAAAGCCTGGTTGTCTAAATATTGGAAAATTTTAGATGGATTTATAATTGTAACTAAATAAATAGGAAGAGATCCAATAGAAATAGTTTCGAGTAAAATCAGTGGGAATGAACTTAAGATTAATAAAATTAATCTATTTCTTTGATTATTATCTAAAATTTTTAGTATCTTCTTAAACATATTATTTTAAAAATATTTTTTAATTTTATCAAAAATACTCCGTTTTATAGGCTTCTTTATATTGATACTTTTATAACTTAAATCATTACTAATTATTTTTTCTATTAAATTAAAAATTTTTTCTGAAGAATTTTCAATGTATGAAAAATGTAATTTTTTTTGTTTTTTTATTTTTTTTTTTACCTTTGAAAGATTATTCAAAGTTAAAGAAATATTTTTAGATAAATCATTTAGTTGGCAATTAAGATAAGCATCACTTGAAGGCATTATCTTTCTTGGTTTATTTGAATTGTTTATTCTCATACTCCAATCATTTGGTATTATAGTTGGTATATTAAATAACATCGCTTCATACATAACACTGGACTCATCTGTTATTAAAATATCAGCTGCAGCTAGATAGAGAAAAATATTTGTTTTTGGTGGATATATGTAGACATCTTTATAATTTTTTTTAGAGATATTATTCATTTTTAACGTATTCTTATATATATCGGAATATTTTTTATAATCTTTTGATGCCCAATGTTTAACGATCAAATTTAACTCCATCTTTTTGGCTAAATTAAGAATGTCTAATTGCTTATTATCTGTCTCAAATGAAGGTGCATATAAGATAGTTTTTTTGTTAGGATTTAATTTTTTTTTAATTTTTTTAACTTTTTGCTTAAAAGAAGTTGAATTTATATCATCTGATTTAGGCCAACCCATCTCGTATACGCCTTTTCTTGGATTTGCTTTAGGATCGTTACAAGAAATTTTCCATAAATTAACCCACTTTTTTCCAGGCAAAAGTCCAATATCATATAGGTCCCACCTAGTTTTTTTCCAAGCATTTGGCCAACTTGATCTTCCTTGATCCATACCATGTAAAGAAATTATTGAAAATTTTGAATTATTATTAATATTTAGATCATGGTTATAAAAACCAATCTCAGCTTTTCTTCTTAATTTTTTTGAAAATCTTGTTTTGTAACCTTTATTTTTTAATCTTTTTTTTAGGTTTACCCAAGTATTTTTTTCAATATGATCTGAGTAAAAAAATGTGACGTCTTTTTTTAATTTTTTATTTTTCAATTTTTTTTTCAAATGATTTTTTAAATTTGTTTAAATAAGTTCTTTTTCTAGAACATATGAAGTACAATTCTTTTGATTTAAAAGTCTTTTTAATTTTATTTGTCAAATCAAAAGTGTTAATTTTATTTTTATTCAAATATTTAATAAAATCACTTGTAAATGTAAATAAATGTTGTTTGTTTACTGTTTTGTCAGCATGACAATATATAATTACAACCTTGCTTGACTTTAATGCAAAATCTAAAATTTTCTTAGGTTCAAATGTATGATCTAAAGTATGAAAAATTCCAAATAGATCAAAGGATTTAGTTTTGATATTTTTATGATAATTCAAAATTTCGAGATCTAAAAATTCTGTAGCAAAACTTTTGCTATTAACAGACTTATAATTATCATTTTGTCCCCAAAATAAATTTGAATTATCTATAAAAAGGTATTTTTTTTTTAAATTTTTTTTCTTTAGATTCTTTTTCTTTAGATTTAGAATATCTGAGTAAGATTTAATTGATTTTTCAAGATATTTTTTTTGCAATATTTTTGATTTACCTGCAACCTGTCTGAAATTAAAATAATCAAAAACTTTATTAGATAAATTTTTATAAAAAGGTTTATTATTTTTACATTCCTCTTTAAAAAAATTTAAAAACAGTCCCATAAACGGACTATTATATTCCGCGTAATTTTTTATCTTTATATTTTTACTCAAAATTTTATATAATTCGCCATGATCTGGTAGTTTACCATTTTTAACAAAATTAATTAAATTGGTCCAACTTCTATTGTGTTGTCCATATATGTTTGAATAAATTCTTCTTGAAACTTCTTTTTTAAACCATGGATTATTTTGTAAAATGTGGCAGTTTAAACAGCAGTGAACAATTATTTTGTTTAGTTGTTTCTGTGATAAATTTAAATCAGATTTAATTGCATCAACATAAAAATTTTTAGGATGAATTTGATTTTTTTCCTTTTTTAATTTTGATGAACCACAATATATACAATTATTATATTTTTGAAAATATTTCATAAATAATTCTGAATATTAAACTAATCTGTTTTTTTTTAAAATTTTATAAATTTGTTCGCATTCTTTAAATTCTATATTTATTAATTTAGTAATTTGTTTTAAGTCATTTTTTCCATTCGAGTATTGTAGAAAGTTAATTAATTTTTTAACTTGTGTTTTCTTTTCTTTTGTACCTAGTAATGGGTGAAGTCCCCTTCTTCCTAACTGTGGCTCACAATAAACCTTACATTCAGGCAAAATCGTAGATGAAATTTTATTAATTATCTTAACCATAATTATATAACTTTTTTGTAAACCTTTTTTGGTTAAAACTTTGAAATCATCAGCTGATGTATGATATTCCTTAAATTCGGCGTATTTTGTTCGACAAAAAGATGCTACATCCAAGTCAACACCGTATGAATTGTAATTACCTTCATCAGACCTAAAATCTCGAAAACTATACTTTTTAAATTTTATTTTATTTTCTTTAAAAACTTGGATAGCACTATTATTCGTCAGAGAATCACTTTTTTTTGATGGTATAAAAGAATAATTTCTATCATCTCCAACGCAAGTAAGATTATATCCAGCTATTACATTATTTTTTAATTCTTTAAATCTTTTATTGATATAACTAATTGATCCAATAATTTCTGGTAAAAAAACAAATCTTAGGGTGTAATATGATGAGAATTTTTTAAAATGTTCGAAAAGCATCGTTGTTAATAAAATTCCAGACAAATTATCATTACATGTCGACGGATGACAAATATAGGTTGATATAAGTATTTCTTTTTTTGATTTACCTTTAATTACAGCTTCACCGATTGAAAGGCTCCCTTTTTTTTTGAAGCTTGATGATATATTTACCTCAAATAATGAATTGGGTTTGTATTTTTTCTCCAGTTTCAAAAGGTCTTTGTGGCTCAAGCAAAAACCCCATAATCTCTTATAGTAAGAGGTTATGTAGGGAATATGATCAGGCTGTTTTTTTAATGTGTGTAGATTTTTTTTTAAATCCTTAAACCTAATTTTTTTAGAGACAGGAGTTGAATAATTTATTACGTGAAGATTGTTTTTTTTAAAGTCGATTATTTTATTTCCACTTTCATCTTTTATGTAAGCATCTTTTATATTCCACTCGGGTGGAATTATCCAATCAAAGACCCTTTTGCCAGACGGTATTTCCATTATATGTAGATTTGGAATTTTACTTTTTAAAATCCTTAAAGTTTTTCTGTTTCCATTACCTGTCAAGCTTCTACAAATTGGAAATATTTTTTTTCCAAGATTGATATAGTTATTTATATTAGGTAAAGTTTTAAATCTCATTATTTTTTAAGAATATAAAGTAAACTTGTTGAAATCATGTTTTTTTCAACATTAGATACTAAATTACGATCTCTTTTTTTATCTAGAAAATTTAAAACATCTTTATTATTAACTCTTTTTTTAGTTTTTGCATAAGATAATAAATGATTGAAACTGTACTCATTCATTCCAATTTTTTCAATAATCTTAAAATTGAGCTTTGAAAAAATCAGATCCAAATTTTTTTCCGAAAAATAGTAGTTATGACTATTTCTAAAATCATATTTTAAAAAATCATAGCCTAATAAAAATTTATAAATATTATTATAATTAGGAATTCTTAAAATTAATTTTCCACTACTACTTAGTATTCTTTTTAAATTCTTTAGGAATAAAATTGGATTAACTTTATGCTCTAACTCAGAAAGAGATAAAATTGCATCAAATTTTATTTTTTTGGCAGCTATTTCGTTTATTGACGAAAAAAAAGAATGTCCTTTTTTTTTTATAAAATTTTCATATAATTTGTTATCAAGACCAGCAGTAAGAGACGACTTTTTTTTTAAGTAATTAATAAGTATTCCTGATCCACAATTTGACTCCAAAACTTTTTTATTCTTAAAGTTAATATATTTTTCAATATATTTAATTTTTTTAATTTCACGAGGATAATGAAATCTTATAAATTCTTTAATTGAATTATTATTGTTGTATAAATCACGTGCTATAGATGAATCTTCTAATATCTTAATTTTTTTTTTTAAACTAACTAAATCGCAAGAATTACAGCATACAATCTTTATTCTATTTTTAGAAAAAATATTTTTTCCTACTCTAATTTTATCATTCCAAATTATTTTATGATTACAAAGACCACAACAAATACACCTATGTTTCATTTATTAACTATTCACTACTTTTTAAAAGTGTTATTGAATCAACTATCCTTCTAATCTCAGACAAGTCCTCATAATCCATGCTGCAAGTATGAGCTAATTGGGTATTTACGTTAAGTGATTTATTACAAGTAAAATGCTTTTCAATATATTCTGCACCTTTCGAAGCAGCATATATACAGGCTGCAGTTCCAATAGTATGATCGCTATATCCTTTAATTTGAGATTTTTTAAAATCTGGCATTTTTATATCGGTTAGTTGGGTTGGGTATTTCGAGACACAATAAAAATATGTAATATTTTTTTCTTTATAAGGTAAAGATTTTAAATTTTTGTGCATCCCTAAGGAAATGAAAACTTTTTTATTTAATCTAATAATCTCTTTGCATAATTTTTTATCTTTAATTGATCTACTTGCAATTTTATAAAAGTCTATACCTGCCTCTTCGCACCAATCAATCTTAGATTTATCAAAAATAGATGCAAAAAAATTAATTCCCACTTGTTTAGCGTAGACATTTAATTCAAAAAATTCCTTTTTATTCAATTGAATATAATTTCTATCATTATTGTTGAATAATAATTTTGAGTCATACAATTGAACTTTGACAAAATCTGCTCCTCCAATTTTTGATTGTAATATCATTCTTTTTGCCTCATCCATCGAACCAAGGTGTTGGGGATGAATCTCAGATATGATTTTTACTTTTTTTTGGCTAGCATTTGTTTTCATTAAAACTTGAGTAAATCAATTTTTTTTAAATCTTTTTTGTAATGAATATCATTAATATCTGTTTTTATACAACCTAAATATGTACTCAAACTCTCTTGAAATAATGCGTTTCTTTTCATTACTCTAATTGCTGCATTCGAGTTCAGATTACTGTCAACTGTTATTACCTCTTGAAGGTTATTTTCTATAAGTTTTTTTATCGCACTATCAATATGAAAAGATTTAACTTCTGGAGAGTTCGGTTGTAAACTTACTATTAAAGTAGTTAATTTTTTTTGTTTTTTTTCAATTTCTTTAACAGCGTGTCTTATAACATCAATTTTAAATACATTATCCTCAGATAAATTATTAGGTCTTTTAATTTTTTTAATTTTGTACTTAGATGCAATATCAAGAACTCTTTTACTCTCTGAACTTACATAAATTTTTTTTAAAAATCTCGAATTCTTTGCAGCTTGTATTGCATAATAAATCATTGGTTTATTTCTTAATCTAAAAATATTTTTATTCTTAAATCTTTTTGAATTACCTCTTGCAGGTATTATCAAAATTATATTACTTAATAATTTATTTTTACTTTCTTTTAACTTTTTAAAAGATAAATCTAAAATTTTATCTTTAAAATCCTTAAGATAATCATTTGATTTTGTTTTATTAGTATTGTGCATCCTATATCTATAAAGTGGAAGTGGTAAATTGAATATTTTATATTTTTCACCTAATCTTATTTTAAGCTCTTCTTCTTCTCTGTGTCTAAATTCTTTTTTATACATACCATGCTTTATAAATTTTTTTTTATTGTACATAATTCCACATGCAATTGGGAATTTTTTAGATTGGATTTTTTTAGTTTTATTTTCAAACTTATCTACATAATAATAATCACAAGCAACTCCAAAAAAATTTGGATTTTCATCTAAAAAATATGAGAGAATATTTATTAAATAAGAAGATATAAAATCATCAGAATCTACTCTTACAAAATATTTACCCTTGGACTTAAGTATTGCTTTATTTGCACTTGCAGCAACTCCTATATTTCTATTATTAAATATGTACTTAAAATTTTTAACTTTATTGTATCTCTTTATCTTTTCTCTGGAATTATCTTTTGAATAATCATCAACAACTATTACTTCAAAATCTTTTTTTAAATTTTTTAAGCCAACACTGTAGTTTTGATTTAAACAACTTCTAATACAACGATCAATGTATTTTCCATAATTAAAATTTGTAACTATAATTGAAACTTTCATAAATGATTTGTAAAAAAAATTTAGAAGTAAAACCTACCATTTATCTTGTAAAATAAAAGTTTTATGTGTAGATATTTTAATGCAATGCTGTCTAAAATTCATAATGCTTTAAATCAAATTAATACTACAAAATATAATTCATTTTATATAGCTGGAAATATTTATAATTTTGGATTTTCAATTAAGGATACTCAAATATTTTCACAAATTTTTTTAAGTAAATTTCAGAAAAAAATTGGCAGGAATAAAGATTTATTTGTTCCAACAGCTACACTTAATTTAATTGAAAATGGAGAAAAATTTTCAAGTAAAAATACGAAATCATACATGATGGGAATTTTTTCTGAATTTGTCAGAAAAAAAAAATTAAGTTACAGATCTAATCATCCATTGTGGTCATTTGCTGGTTTGGGAAAAAATGTAAAAAAAGTTCTTAAAGATACCTCTTATTCAGCTTACGGTAAAGACTCAGTGTTTGATAGATTACTTAAAAGAAATACTTTATTTATATCAATGGGAAAACCTCATAAGTCCTTAGGTATGTTGCACTATGCAGAACATATAGTTGGCGTACCTTATAGGT
>CACDPY010000013.1 GCA_902554765.1 uncultured Pelagibacteraceae bacterium
CTTGTAACGGATATATTTAGATCATCAGTAAAATCGTATAAGTCACTTCCACAACTTTTGTATCATATTCAATGGAAATTCAGGGATGAAATTAGACCAAGATTTGGAATAATGAGATGTAGAGAATTTTACATGAAAGATGCTTATTCATTTGATGTCACGGATGAAGATGCTTTATTTTCTTATAATAAATTTTTTTTATCTTATCTTAAAACTTTTAAAAGATTAGAACTAACCGCTATACCAATGGCTGCTGATACAGGACCCATTGGAGGAAATCTTTCTCATGAATTTATAATACTTGCTGAAACTGGAGAGAGTAAAATTTTCACAGATAAAAGAATTTTTGATTTAGATAGCAGTGGCACCAAATTGGATAAAAAATCTCTTGAAGATTTAAGAAGTAGGTATGAACAATTTTATTCTGTAACAGATGAAAAATTCAATAAAGACGAATTCGAAAAAAAAGTTCTTGTTTCAAATAGATTAAAGACGAAGGGTATAGAGGTTGGGCATATTTTCTATTTTGGAGACAAGTATTCTAAACCAATGGAAGCATCAGTTGATTTACCGGGTGGAAAAAAAAATTATGTTAAAATGGGGTCTTATGGCATTGGCGTCTCAAGATTAGTGGGAGCTATTATTGAGGCTAAATATGATGAGAAAAATGAAGTCATGAAATGGCCAATTTCTGTTGCTCCTTATGATGTCTCAATTATTCCAATGATTAATAAAAACGATATATCCACATTAAAAAAAGCTAATGAAATAAATTTAGAACTGGAAAAAAATGATATTGAGACAATAATTGATGATACTGAGGAAAATTTGTCATCAAAAATAAAAAAAATGAATCTTATAGGAGCGCCATATCAAATTATTATTGGCAAACAAACAGACGGAGATTTATTAGAATTTAAAGAAATTGGTAAAGAAACACAAAAAATTAATTTATCAGAAATAATTAATATAATTAAAGAACAAAAAACAAAAAATTGATTTCCACATTAGAAAAAGAAATTACATTTAGATTTTTAAGAGCCAGAAAAAAAGATGGTTTCTTGAATGTTATCTCAATTTTTTCATTTATAGGCATAGGTCTTGGAGTAGCGGTGCTAATTATTGTTATGTCAGTAATGAATGGTTTTCGAACAGAATTAATAAATAAAATTATTGGGTTTAACCCACACATAACAGTAGATCCTTATGAAAATAAAATTGATATAGATAAAATAAATCAAGACCTAAAGAGTATTTCAAGAGATTTAATTTTGAGCAACTCAGGTGAAGGTATAATAATTAAGAGTGACACTTCAAAAGGAATATTATTGAGAGGTTATAAAAGTAATGATTTTTCTAAATTAAAAATTTTCGAAAATAAACTTTTTTTGGGTAATAATGAAATTTTACCTAAAAATTATATTTCAATAGGTAAAGAGTTAAGTTTAACTCTTAATTTAGATATTGGCGATAATATTACTTTAATGTCTTCAGCAGGGGTTGAAACTATAATTGGAAATCTTCCAAAACAAAAAATTTTTTTAGTATCTTCTATATTTGATAGTGGTATGGCTGAATTTGATAACAATATAGCGTTTATTAATTTAAATACCTTAGAAGAATTTTTTAATTTAAATAAAAAAGATAGAAATTTAGAAATTTATTTAGATAATCCGAAAAATATTGAATACCAGAAATCAATTACCCAAAAAAATTTTCCTAATGATTTTGTATACTCATGGTCTGATATGAACAGTTCATTATTTTCAGCACTAAAAGTTGAAAGAAATGTAATGTTCATTATTTTATCTTTGATAATAATTGTTGCAGCATTTAATATTATTTCAGGCTTAACAATTCTTGTAAAAAATAAAACAAGAGAGATCGCTATCTTAAAATCAATAGGTGTATTAAATAAATCGATAATTAAAATATTTTTTCTGGTAGGTACTATTATAGGAACTTCAGCAACAATTTTTGGTATAATATTGGGTGTAACATTTTCGATGTATGTAGAAAATTTACGTTTATTTTTGAGTAATGTTTTTAATATAAGTTTGTTTCCTGAAGAAATTTATTTTTTAAGTACAATGCCATCAGAAATAAATCCATCATCAATATTTTTAATTTCATTATGTTCAATCATTATAACAATTATAGTTTCAATTTTTCCAGCTTTGAAAGCTGCTAAACTTGATCCTATCAAGGCATTAAAATATGAATAATTTAATAGAAATATCAAACTTGAACAAATCTTTTGATACTTCAAAAAATATTAAAGTTTTAAGAAAAATTTCTTATAAATTTAAAAAAGGAAAAATTTATTCTTTAATGGGCCCTTCAGGATCAGGAAAATCAACACTTTTGAGTCTACTTTCATTAATTGATAAACCTAACTCAGGATCGATACGGATCGAAAATAAACAAATTAATTTTAATAATTCAAATAGTAATGATATTTTAAGAGCAAAGAAAATTGGTATAATTTATCAACAAGATAATTTACTTCCTGATTTCACTGCAATAGAAAATATTTATTTAGCGAGTCTTGCGGCTGGACATAAAAAAGATATATCTATTGCTAAAGCAAAAATCTTATTAAAAAAAGTAGGTCTATTAAACAGATCTGAACATTACCCCTCTGAATTATCTGGTGGTGAGAAACAAAGAATATCAATAGCGAGAGCCTTAATTAATGATCCTCAAATTATTTTAGCTGATGAACCTACAGGTAGTCTTGATCTTAAAACTGCAAAGGAAATTTTTGAAATACTTAAAAACCAAATAAATTCTAACCGTATTATAATTTTTGCAACCCATAATAGATTTTTTGCAAATAAGTCAGATTGCTTATTGGAAATGGTTGATGGTAATATAAAGACCATTAATGTCTGAGTCTATAATTCAAAATTTTAATCATTTAAAAATTCATTCGCAATATTCAATATGTGAAGGCGCAATTAAAATTGACGATCTGAGAGATTTTTCTAAGGAAAATAAAATTAAATCATTAGCACTATGTGATACTACTAATTTATGTGGTGCTTTAGAATTTGCTGAAAAAATATCAAAAGTGGGAACCCAACCAATAATTGGGACACAAATAAATTTTAAATATGGTGATACTGTAGGTTTATTACCATTATATGCTTTAAGTGAAGAAGGTTATAAGAATATTATTGAATTATCTTCATTGTCATATCTTAAAAATGATGAACTTTCAGACCCTCATTTAGATTTTGATGAATTGTTGAAGAAAAATACTGGTGTTGCTTTATTTTCAGGGACTATCAACGGTTTTTTTGGGCAACTTTTTGATAAAGGTAAATTTACAGATATTAAAGAATTATATTCTAAATTAAAAACAGCATTCAATGATAAATTCTATATAGAAATTCAACGTCATGGAGATCAAAATGAATCTGGATTTGAAAAGTTCAACTTAAACAAATCAATAGAGCTTGAAATACCATTAATTGCTACAAATGAAATTTTTTATATTAATAAAGACATGCATGAAGCTCATGATGCTCTAATTTGTATAAAAAATAAAACTTATGTTAATGAAAAAAATAGAATTAAATTTAGTAATCAACATTATTTTAAAAACAATTCTGAAATGTCAGAATTATTTGCTGATATACCTGAAGCATTGGAAAATAATTATTATTTTCCATTTCGTTGTAGTTTCAAGCCATCATTTTCTAAACCAATTTTACCAAATATCAGTTCAGAAAAAGGTGGTAATGCCGATGAAATTTTAAAAAAAGATTCTTTTGAGGGTTTAAAAAAAAAAATTATCAAAATTTTTGATTTAAAAATTGAAGATTTAGAATCTAATCAAAAATATTTAGAATATAAAGATAGATTAGATCACGAATTAGATATTATTATTGAAATGAAATATGCTAGTTATTTCTTAATAGTATCTGATTACATCAAATGGGCCAAAGAGCACGATATACCTGTTGGGCCTGGTAGAGGATCAGGAGCCGGATCATTAGTGGCTTGGTGTCTTTCAATTACAGATGTGGATCCAATTAAATTTAATTTAATATTTGAAAGATTTTTAAATCCTGACCGTATTTCTATGCCTGATTTTGATATCGATTTTTGCGAGGAAAAAAGAGATTTGGTTTTTGATTATTTAAAAAAAAAATATAAAGAAAGTGTTGCACATATAATTACTTTTGGAAAATTAAAAGCCAGAATGGTTATCAGAGATGTTGGTAGAGTTTTAGGTTTACCTTATGGTTTTGTCGACAGTATTTCAAAAATGATACCCTTTGATCCTTCTAGACCACAAAACTTAACAGAATGTATTGGTAGTGAACCAAGACTACAAAAATTAATCAATGAAGACCCAAGGGTAAAAAAACTTACAGATTTGTCTTTAAAATTAGAAGGTTTAAACCGAAATGTTGCGACACATGCTGCAGGTGTTGTCATTGCAGATAAAAAATTAACTGAAGTTGTTCCATTATATAAAGATGCAACAGCTGACTTATTATTACCATCCACTCAATTTGACATGTATTCAGCAGAAAATGCCGGACTTATTAAATTTGATTTTTTAGGGTTAAAGACACTAACTGTCATTAATAATACTCAAAAATTAATTAGAAAAATTGATAAAAATTTTGATATTGAAAATATAAGTTTTGAAGATCAAAAAGTTTTTGAATTATTATCTTCTGGTAAAACTGTTGGATTATTTCAAATTGAAAGTGCTGGTATGAGAGAAGCATTAATACAGATGAAACCAAATCATATTGAGGATATTATTGCTTTAGTTGCTTTGTATAGACCAGGCCCAATGAGTAATATTCCAACTTATAATGATTGTAAAAATGGCAAACAAACTCCAGATTATTTACATCCATTATTAGAAGATATTTTGAAACCTACTTATGGAGTAATTATTTATCAAGAACAAGTTATGCAAATTGCACAAAAATTATCTGGTTTCACAGCTGGTCAAGCTGATATTTTAAGGCGAGCAATGGGTAAAAAAAAGAGAGCAGAATTAGAAAAACAAAAACAAAATTTTATAGCTGGAGCTGTTAATAATGGAATTAGCAAGGAAATAGCTGCAGGAATATTCTTAAAAATAGAACCTTTTGCAGAATATGGATTCAATAAAAGTCATGCTGCGGCCTATGCGATTATTTCATATCAAACGGCTTTCTTAAAAACTTATTTCCCTAAAGAATTTATTGCAGCCTCAATGACTATGGATATTTCAAATCAAAATAAACTGAGTGAATTTTATGAAGAGCTAAAGAGGCTTGATATAGAAGTTATAAGACCAGATATTAATAAATGTTTTGCAGATTTTAGAACAGAAGATGATAGATTTTTTTATGCTTTAGGTGGAATTAAAGCTGTAGGCTATGAAGCTGTATCAAACATTATCGATGAAAGATTAAAAAATGGAAATTTTAAATCACTTAATGATTTTCTGAGTCGAATAAATCCTAAGGATATTAATAAGTTACAATTAGAAGGTTTAGTAAAAGCTGGTGCGTTTGACAATTTAAATTCAAATCGCCAGTCTTTATTTAATTCAATACCAAATTTTATAACAAAATCAAAAAATATTTTTGAAAATAAGTCTGTCAATCAAATAGATTTATTTGGTGACAGTGAAACTCAAGATAATGAAATAATAGTAAATATTGATGATTGGAATTTCGAAGAAAGACTCTCTAAAGAATTTGAAGCTGTGGGTTTTTTTGTTTCAGACCATCCGTTAAATCAATATAAAGATATTTTTGATGATTATAATATTATGAATTATCAAGATTTTTATAATAATGATGATTTAAAAGACACAAATATAGCAGCAACATTATTGAAGGTTCAAGAAAGAAAAACTGCCAAAGGAAATTCTTATGCAGTACTTAAACTGACTGATTTAGCTAGTGTATTTGAGCTTTTTATTTTTTCTGATATTTTAGATTTAAATCGTGAAATTTTAAAGGAAGGTAGTTCATTAATTTTAACACTTGTTAAATCAGTTTCTAATGATGAAAATAGACTTAAGAGAATAAATGTTCAAAAAATTGCCTCATTAAAGGATATATTGAATAAACCAATTAACGAAGTAATCTTTAACTTAAAATCTGTTAAAGAATTAGATGAAATTTCAAAATTTTTGCCAAGAAATGGTGATACGATTATCAAGATAAGATTAACTGATAAAAATAATGATTTTAATTTTCAATTAGAAAATAAGAGAAATATTGATAGAAAAACAATAAATTTGTTAAGAAATAAGGAAATTTCCGCAATTATTAACTAATTTACACTTGTTAATTTTGTGAAACCTTTGTAAATAAACATTTAAATTAAATTAACACGCACACAGTTGTTGGTTTTATACCTCCGGTCCTTAATTGGAAATTACTGTGGTGGCTTAACCGGGAAAAAATATGAAGATACCAAACATCACAATACAACAATTATTAGAAGCTGGAGTTCATCTTGGTCATAAAACTTTAAGATGGAATCCCAAAATGAAAAAATATATTTTTGGAAAAAGAGACTCAATTCATATCATTGATCTCACGCAAACCCTAGAACTAACAAAAGTTGCTCTCGAAAAAGTTTTCCATACAATCTCAACCAATGGAAAAATTTTATTCGTATCTACAAAAAAACAAGCATCTGAAGCAATTGCTGAAGTTGCAAAAGAAACAGATCAATATTTTGTAAATTATAGGTGGTTAGGCGGAATGTTAACCAACTGGGGAACAATATCTAATTCAATTAAAAAGTTAAAAAAATTAGAAATTGATTTAGTTGCTGAAAATAGAGGTTTTACAAAAAAAGAACTTCTTAAAATGAGTGTAAAAAAAGAAAAATTACAAAGATCACTTGGTGGTATTTCTGAAATGAAAAAAATTCCAGATTTAGTTTTCATAATTGATACCAATTACGAGTCATTAGCTATTCAAGAGTCTGTAAAATTGGGTATTCCAATTATTGCCATCCTTGATAGTAATTCAAATCCTGATGGAATCGACTTTCCAATTCCTGGAAATGATGATGCTAGAAGATCAATAGATCTTTATTGTAACTTAATAAAAGAAACCATTATAGCAGCAAAAAAAACCGCACCTTTGGTTGAAAATAAAAAAACAACCGAAAAAAAAGAAAAAAATGAAAAAACCAAAACAGTTGCTGAAGCTGATAGAGAAAAACTTGAGAAGAAATTTTCTAAAAAAGAAAAGTTAAACTAATATGAGCGATATTGAAAAAGTAAAAAAACTTCGAGAGGCTACAGGTGCTGGTTTCAAAGATTGTAATTTAGCAATTAAAGAGTCCAAAGGAGATTTAGATAAAGCAGTTGAAATTTTAAGGGTAAAAGGAATCTCAAAAGCTTCAAAAAAAATGTCTAGAGACGCAAAAGAAGGAGTTGTTGCGATAAGCGGAGATGATAAGAAAACTTCAATTATTGAAGTGAACTGTGAAACAGACTTTGTTGCAAAAAATGATGATTTTATAAATTTTGTTAAAGAATTAAGTGACATAAATAATCAAAATGATTCAAATCTTGATGATCTTAAAAAATCTAAAATGAAAAATAATCAATCTGTTGAAGATAATTTAGTAGCTCTTATAGCTAAGATAGGAGAAAAAATTACAATAGGTAAAGCTAAAACTATTTCAAACTCGTCTTCTGTTAATTACCAATATTTACACACGGTGATCAAAGACAATTTAGCTAAATTGGCTGTGGTTGTCTCTTTAGAAACAAAAGATAAATCTGAAACAGTAAAAACTTTTGGAAAACAATTATCTATGCATATAGCTGCATCAAATCCCTTAGCTTTAGAATCAAGTCTTATTGATAAATCAATAATTGATAAAGAACAAGAATTAGTTACTGAAGAATTAAAAAATTCTGGTAAACCAGAAGATATTGCTAAAAAGATTAGTTTAGGTAAAATGAAGAAGTTTAAAGAAGAAAACGCTCTATTAACACAAGCATGGGTTATGGAACCAAAAAAAAAAGTGCAAGATGTTTTAAAAGAATTAGCGATTAATGATTTAAAAATAAGGGAGTTTAGTAGAATTAAAATAGGCGAATAAATGTTTGATGAAAAATCACATAGCCTTAAGATGGATAAAGCAATTGACGTTTTCTCAAAAGAGCTAGCGTCATTGAGAACTGGAAGAGCTAACACAGCGATGTTAGATCTTGTTAAAGTTGATGTTTACGGCCAACTAATGCCAATTAACCAAGTTGGTAGTATTACCACACCAGAACCAAGAACTATTAATATTCAAGTTTGGGATCAGAACAATGTTTCTTTAGTAGATGCTGCCATAAAAAAATCAGAATTAGGATTAAACCCCCAAATAGATGGACAATTAATAAGGTTACCAATTCCTGAATTGAATGAAGAAAGAAGAACGGAGTTAAAAAAATTAATTAAATCTATGGGTGAAAAATGTAAAATTTCTATACGGAATATTCGAAGGGATGCTAATGAAGAATTGAAAAAACTTTTAAAATCAAAAGAAATAGGTGAGGACCAGGAAAAATCTTTTGAAAAAAATGTACAAAATATAACAGATAAACATATTCAAACAGTCGATGAAAAAGTTTCCTCAAAAGAAAAAGAAATAATGACAATATGAACCCATTAAAACATGTAGCCATTATCATGGATGGTAATGGAAGATGGGGGTTAAAGAATAAAGGCTCTAGAAATGCAGGTCATAAAGCTGGTCTTAAAACAGTTGAAAAAATAATAAAAGAAACAATTAAAAATAAGATTAAATTTCTTACATTGTATGCCTTTTCAACAGAAAATTGGAAAAGACCAAAAAGAGAGATAAATTTTCTTTTTAATTTACTTGAAAATTTTCTTGTATCTCAAATAGATGATTTGCATAAACAAAATATTAAACTTAAAATTATTGGTATTAAGAAATTTTCACGTAAGTTAAATGCCCTTCTAAATTCTTCAGAAAAAAAAACACTTAAAAATACTAAATTACAAATAAATTTAGCTTTAAATTATGGTTCTAAAACTGAACTATTGGATGCTTTTATATTATTAAGAAAAAATAAAGACTCAATTAATGAAAAAAATTTAGTAAAATATTTACATACAAAAAATATACCTGATCCAGATTTTTTAATTCGCACAGGAAATACCAAAAGATTAAGTAATTTTTTATTATGGCAATTAGCTTATTCAGAGATTTTTTTTGAAAAAAAATTATGGCCTGAGTTTAACGAAAAAGATTATAATAGAATAATTAAAAACTATAAAAAGATTAAAAGAAATTTTGGTAATATTTAATGAATCATGAATTACAAAAAAGAGTATTTAGTTCATTTATTCTTATTCCAATAGTTTTTTATGTTATTGTAAAAGGTTCAATTTTTTTTACTTCTTTTATATCAATATGTCTTTTAATAACTTTGTATGAATGGCATATGATGAGTAAAAAAATGTCCTATTATATTGCAGGAATTGTTTTTATATTAATTTCATTTTACTCAGTTTTTCTTTTAAGAAATTATGATCATTACACAAATATTCTCGATCCAGGATTAACATTTTTTTTAATAGTAACTTTAATTTGTATATTTACAGATCTTGGTGGTTATATATTTGGAAAAATATTTAAAGGTCCAAAATTAACAAAAATAAGTCCCAACAAAACTTATGCAGGAATGTTTGGTAGTTTTTTTCTTTCTATAATATCTATTAATTTATTTGTTAATTATACTTCTTTGAATCTATATTTTACAAATCAACTCTTCATTTTTGTAATACTTGTTTCTGCAATAAGTCAAATTGGGGATATCTTAATTTCTTTTTTTAAACGAAAATCTAAAATTAAAAATACCGGTAAAATAATCCCAGGACATGGTGGATTGTTAGATAGAATTGATGGAATGTTATTAGCTTTTCCATTCTCATATATTTTAATTTTAATAGGATTAAATTATTAAATGAAAAAAAAAATCGCTATACTTGGTTCTACAGGCTCTATCGGTAAATCTACAATAAATATTATTGAAAAAGATAAAAATAATTTTGAAGTAGTTCTCTTAACAACTCATAAAAATGTAAATGAATTAATAAAACAAATAAAGAAATTAGATGTTAAGAATGTAATAATTACAGATAATAAAAGTTTCAATAATTTTAAAAATAAAAACAAAATTAAAAAACTAAGAATTTTTAATAATTATAAAGATTTAGATAAAATTATTAAAAAAAAATTAGATTATTCAATGAGTTCAATCTCTGGATTAGCTGGATTAGAACCAACACTAAAAATAATAAACAAGACTAAAACTATAGCCATTGCTAATAAGGAAAGTATAATTTGTGGTTGGGATATGATCAAAAAAAAATTGGATAAATTTAAAACAACCTTTATCCCAGTTGACTCAGAGCATTTTTCTATATGGTCTCTGATAAAAGAGGATAGTTATGAATCTATCGATAAAATATACATAACAGCCTCAGGAGGTCCTTTTTTGAAATGGCCAATCAAAAAAATTATGAAAGCAACACCAACTAAAGCTTTAAAACACCCAAATTGGTCTATGGGAAAAAAAATTTCGATTGATTCAGCTACGATGATGAATAAAGTTTTTGAGGTAATAGAAACTCAAAAGATTTTTAATTTACCAAAATCTAAAATAAAGATTTTAGTTCATGATAAATCTTATGTACATGCAATTGTAAAATTTAAAAATGGAATAACAAAGATATTAGCTCATGATACAAATATGAAAATTCCTATTTTTAATTCAATTTATAATAATGAAAATAAAACAATTCAGTCAAAGAATCTAGATATCAAAATATTAAATAATCTTAATTTTGAGAATATTGATAAAAAAAAATTTTCGTTAACAAAAATTTTGAAAATAATTCCAAATAGAAATACTTTATTTGAAACAGTAATTATTAGTGCTAATGATGAGTTAGTAAATTTATTTTTAAAAAAAAAAATCACATATTATGAATTGCACAAAAAATTATTATCAATAATTAATTTTAAAGAATTTAAAGCTTATAAAAATAAAAAACCTCGAAATATTGCTCAAATAAACCAGTTAAATAAATTAGTAAGATTGAAAATTAGGGAGTTATGTATATAAGGTCCTTTATGTATAAAATTCTTGTATCTGCTGTAGTGTTATTCTTGAGTATAACAAATTCTTACGCTGAAATTATTAAGAACATAGAGATAGTTGGTAATAATCGTGTTTCAAAAGCTACAATTTTAAATTTTAGTGACTTAAAAAAAGGTGATGATGTAAGTTTATCAAATATTAATGAGTCACTTAAGTCGCTTTATAATACAAAGTTTTTTGAAGATGTTAATATTAATATAAAAAACAATCTATTAACAATCAGTGTTAAAGAATATCCTGTTATTCAAGAAATTAATTTTAAAGGTGTAAAAAGAAAACAAACTATTGAAGACTTGAAAGAACAAATTTCTTTAAAAGAAAAAAATCCATTTAATGAGTCATTAATTAAAAATGATTTAAATAAAATTTTAAATATTTTAAAAAATTCAGGATTTTACTTTGCTGATGCCACTGTTCAAGTCGAAGAAAATCAAAATAATACAATTAATATTATTTATAATGTTAACATGGGTGAAAAAGCTACAATTAAAGAAATTCAATTTATTGGTGATAAAAAATATAAGAAAAGAAAATTAAGCAGCATAATAACTTCTGAAGAAAATAAATTTTGGAAAGTTATTTCAAAAGGTAAGTATTTAAATATTTCAAGAATTGAATTAGATAAAAGATTGCTTAAAAATTTCTATTTGAATAAAGGTTATTATCAAGTTCAAATTAACGATGCATATTCAAAAATAATAGATAATGAAAATTTTGTCTTAACATTTAATATTAACGCAGGAAAAAAATTTCTTTTTGGTGATATGAATTTAGTACTACCAGAGGATTTTGATCCTGCTAAATTTACAAAACTACAGAAAATTTTCAATAAAAATAAAAATGAAACTTATAACTTTAAATTAATAGAAGAAATTATAGATGAAATTGAAAATATAGCACTTTTTCAAAATTATGAATTTATAGATGCCAAAGTTATAGAAACAGTCAATGATAATAAGGTCAATTTTACATTTAATATTGAAGAATCAGCTAAAGTTTATGTAGAAAAAATAAATCTTTTTGGAAACAATATTACATCTGAGGAATTTATCAGAGATAACTTACTTGTAGACGAAGGTGATCCTTTTAATAAGATTCTTCATACTAAATCTATTAATATCTTAAAATCAAAAGGTCTTTTTTCAAAAGTTAATTCAGAAATTGTTGATACTGATGATCAGGGAAAGAAGATTGTTAACCTCTATTTTGATGAAAAAGCAACAGGAGAAATATCAGCAAGTGCTGGTGTAGGTACTGATGGAACGAGTTTTGGTGTTGGAATTAAAGAAAAAAATTTTAATGGCAAAGGAATAGCTGTAGAGGCAAATTTAGCTATTTCTGATGATGCTGTAAGAGGTTTATTTTACTATACTCATCCAAATTTTGCATATTCTGATAGAGCTTTAACAACATCTTTAGAAAGTACTGTTACTGATAAATTAAAAGATAGTGGATATAAAAGTAATTTAAATGCAATTGGTTTAGGGACAAGATATGAACAATTTGACAATTTGTTTTTTGCTCCTTCTATATCAATTTCTGACGAGACTATAGAAACTACAAGCACCGCTTCTTCAGCTTACAAAAAACAAGAAGGTTCTTATTTTGATACTATTTTTAATTACTCTTTAACATATGATAAGAGAAACTTTAGATTTCAGCCCACAGATGGTTTCATAAGTAGATGGACACAAAATATACCGCTTTTTTCAAACACGCCTTCCATTTTAAATGGATATTCATTTACGGCTTATAATGAGTTAGTTGATGATATGGTAATTTCTACTGGAATTTATACAAGAGCAATTAATGCATTAAACGATGATGATGTGAGAGTTTCACAGAGACTATTTGCACCATCTTCAAGATTAAGAGGATTTAAATCAGGGTCTGTCGGTCCAAAGGATGGTAATGATTTTGTTGGAGGTAATTACATTGCAACTTTAAACACATCTTCAACAATTCCATATGTATTACAAACTATGGAGTCAGTCGATTTGAAGGTATTTCTTGATGTTGGTAATGTTTGGGGTGTTGATTATTCAAGCTCGATCGATGATAGTAATAAGATAAGATCTTCAAGTGGTATAGCTCTTGAGATACTTTCACCAGTGGGACCTTTATCTTTTTCTTATGCTCAAGTACTTTCAAAAGCAGATACAGATCAAACAGAGTCATTTAAATTCCAATTAGGAACAACTTTTTAATGAAAAAATATTTTTTATTAATCATTTTTTTTTTTACTTCATTTTCATCTTTAGCAAATGAAATAGCTATAGTAGATATTAATTTTTTATTAAAAAACTCAAATGAGGGTAAAGCAATAGATAAAGAGTTTAAATCTCAAAGTGAAAAAAATTTAAATAGTTTTAAAAAAAAGGAAAAAGGACTGAAAGATAAAGAAAATAAAATTGCCTCAAAAAAAAATGTATTATCAAAGGAAGATTTTAAAAAAGAAGTTCAAGCTTTTTCAGAAGAGGTAAAAAAATATAATAAAGAAAGAAAAGAAAAAATTAATAAAACAAACAATCAAAATAATGAAAAAGTAGTAAAATTATTAAAAAAGATTAATTCTATTCTGATTGATTACTCAAAGGAGAATAACATATCAACAACTCTTGATAAGAAGTATGTTATAATGACAAAAAGTGAAAACGATATAACCGAAAAAATTTTAAAAATTTTAAATAAATAAGAGTTATGGAAAAACTTGATAGAAAGCAAATAGAGAATCTTTTACCCCATAGAGAGCCGATGCTGTTAATAGATGAGTTGACAGAAATAAAAAAACTACATTCTGCAACAGCAATCATGAATGTAAAAAAGGATGGTTTCTATGTCAGTGGTCATTTTCCTGGACAACCGGTTATGCCTGGTGTTTTAATAGTTGAAGCATTTGGGCAAGCGGCAGCAGCCTTGACAGCACATGGTATAGATAAAGAAACTTATGAAAATAAACTTGTTTTTTTAATGAGTGTTGAAAAAGCAAGATTTAGAAATCCAGTTATACCTGATTGTAAATTAGAATTAAAAATTGAGGCTATAAGATCTCACGGCAGAGTGTGGAAATACAAAGGTGAGGCGTTCGTAGAGGGAAAAAAAATGGCTGATGCACAATGGTCAGCTACTATTGTCGATAGAAAATAATCAGTAATATTTGTTGATACAAAGAATATTAAAAGTTTTGATAAGTATTCTTTAATGTTAAATCCTTTTTTTAAAAATGTAGGTCCTTTCAATATAGAAAAGTTACTATTCAACACTGATATTGAAAATAAACAAAATTTTAAAAAAGATAAAATATATAATGCTTCAGATTTAGTATCTGCCACTAATAAGGATTTAACTTTTTTTCATTCAAAAAATTATTCTTCTTTAGCATCAAAGACAAAAGCTTCTTATTGTGTTACTTTAAATAATCTTGCTCAATTTCTTCCAGATACATGTAAAAAAATAATTGTTGAAAATGTCTTGTTATCAATGGCAAAAATTACTAAAGAATTTTATCCAAACTCAGTAGTTGATGATTTCGATATAACCGCAAAAGATATTTCAAAAACTTCTTTTAAAAAAAAAGTAAAATATGGAAAAAATGTTCTAATTGGTAAAAATGTTAAAATAGGTAAAAATTGTTTTATTGGTCATAATACAATAATTGAGAAAAATGTGGTTATAGGTTCAAATTGTTCTATTGGCTCCAATGTTATAATTAGAAACACTTTAGTAAGTAACAATGTTAGTATTTTAGATGGATGTGTTATTGGTAAAAAGGGTTTTGGTTTTTTTCCAAATAAAGAGTGTAATATTAGGTATCCTCATATTGGAATAGTAATAATAAATGAGAACTGCGAAATAGGTTGTGGTTCTACAATTGATAGAGGATCTTTATCTAATACCATAATTGGAAAAAATACTTATATTGATAATCAAGTACATATTGCGCATAATAATAAGATTGGAGATAATTGTATCATAGCAGGACAAGTTGGTTTTGCAGGTAGCTCTATATTGGGAAATAATGTTATGATAGGTGGTCAAGCTGGAGTTTCAGGTCATTTAAAAATCGGAAATAATGTTCACATCGGTGGTGGCAGTGGTGTAATAAATGATGTTTCTGATAATACAAAAGTTATGGGGTATCCTGCAAAAAACTTAAGAGAATTTATAAAAAATAACAGATGATACATAAAACAGCAATAATAGATCCAAAAGCAAAATTAGATAATAATGTTCAAGTAGGTCCTTATTGTGTAATTGGTCCAAATGTAGAAATTGGAGAAAATACTTTAATCCAATCTCATGTTAATATTTCTGGTAATACCAAAATTGGTAAAGGAAATAAAATTTATCCCTTTGTTTCAATAAATGACCCTCAAGATTTAAAATATAATGGTGAACCAACAAATTTAATTATTGGAGATAATAATAAAATTAGAGAATATGTAACAATAAATCCAGGAACTATTGGTGGTGGTGGTAAAACAATTATCGGAAATAATTGTTTATTTATGATTTCATCTCATGTTGCTCATGATTGCTTCGTAGGAAATAATGTGATTATTGCGAATAACGTTCCTTTAGGAGGACATGCAATTATTGAAGATAATGTAGTAATAGGAGGAAACTCCGCAGTTCAACAATTCACAAGAATTGGTAAAATGGCTATGATTGGTGGGATGACAGGGGTATTGCATGATGTAATTCCATATGGATTGTCTACGGGTAACAGAAATTCATTACAAGGATTAAACTTAATAGGATTAAGAAGAGCCAAATTTGAAAATAAAGATATATTAGGATTAAGTGATGCCTATAAAGAGATTTTTGCAACTAAAAATATCAACGAAAATATAAGTAAATTAAATGGTTCTTTTCAAGAAAATTTATTAGTTAGAAATGTAATTGATTTTATAACAAAAGATAAAAAAAGATCTATTTGCACACCATTTTCGTAAAATGATTGGTTTAGTTTTAGGAGATACTCATATAGGGGATGTAATAATTAATAAATTAGATAAATTAAGCAAAAAATTTATAATTATTGATATTTCTAAAAATAAAATTTTTAAAAGAAAAAAAAAATCCTTTCCATTGTCAATTGGTCAACTAGGAAAATGTATATCAATTTTAAAAAAACACGATTGTAAAGAGGTTATTTTTGCTGGTAGGGTAGCGAAGCCCAATTTTAAAAAAATAAAATTTGATTTTAAAGCGATATATCACCTGCCTAAAATAATTAAAGAAACAAAAAAAGGTGACGCCTATATCATAAATTTTATTACAAGGTTATTTAAAAATGAAGGATTCAAAATTGTTAGCCAAACAAAATTTAATAATGAAATTGTTTTAAATAAAGGTACTTGCACACACTTAAAACCTAATAAAGTTGATTTAAAAGACATTACTATTGGAAAAAAAATTATTTATGATTTAAAAAAAAAAGGTGTAGCCCAGGGAGTTATAGTCATTAATAATAAAGTAATTTCAACAGAAAATAAAAAAGGAACCGATTCTATGATAAATGAATCAAAATTAAAAATTTTAAGATACAAGACTAAGAGTAAAGAGAGAAAAGGTATTTTAATTAAATTACCCAAACCTAATCAAGATTTAAGAACAGATTTACCTACAATAGGGTTTAAAACTGTAAAAAATTGCATCAAGGTTGGATTAAGAGGAATAGTAGTTAAAGGTAAATATAATATTTTTTTAGATCAATATAAATGTATTAAACTAGCAAATAGAAAAAAATTTTTTATTCATGCCATCTAAATGAAAAAAATATTTATAATTACAGGCGAACCCTCTGGAGATATACTTGCGTCTAAAGTTATATCTAAACTCAAAAAAAATAATCCTAATATTAAGTATTCTTGTGTTGGCGGAACACATTTAAATTCTTTAGGAATAAAATCTATTTTTAATCTTAAAGAAATTACTTACATTGGATTCACTAGCGTTTTATTCAATATTTTTAAAATAAAGAATAGAATAAATAAAACTGTAGAAGAGATAATAAAATTTAACCCAGATATTTTATTTAGTGTAGATAGTCCCGATTTTACATTAAGAGTTGCTGAAAAAGTTAAAAAGTTAAATAATAGGATTAAGACAGTTCATTATGTGGCTCCACAAGTATGGGTTTGGCGAGAGGGACGAGTAAAAAAGTTTAAAAAATTCTTAGATCATATTTTATTATTATTTTATTTTGAAAAAAAATATTTTGATAAAGAAAATATTCCAAATACTTTTGTTGGCCATCCACTTTTAGA
Source organism: uncultured Pelagibacteraceae bacterium (assembly GCA_902554765.1). Taxonomy (GTDB): domain Bacteria; phylum Pseudomonadota; class Alphaproteobacteria; order Pelagibacterales; family Pelagibacteraceae; genus Pelagibacter. The sequence continues at coordinate 17,452 of CACDPY010000013.1, forward strand.
GAATGAAACTAAAGATAAGATAAATCTATCAAATGTGATATCAAATGATAAAAAGATTATTTCTCTTTTTTCAGGTAGTAGATTATCCGAAGTAAATTTACTTTTACCAATACTAATTGATTTTATAAATATGATGAATACAAAATTCGATAATTTAACTTTTGTATTTCATGCAACTGAAGAAAATAAGAATTTAATTACTGAAAAGATTAATAATGTAAACTTAAAAAATATTGAAGTTATTTCTGATGAAAATATAAAAAAACAAATACTAAATAAATCTACTTTTGCAGTTTCTAAATCTGGCACTGTTTCTCTTGAAATCTGTAATGCAAAAGTTCCTTCTATAATTATCTATAAAATGAATTTTTTAAATTTTTTAATTGTTAAAATGTTGGTCAAAATAAAATTTGCTAATATTATTAATATTATAAATAACAAAGAAATAATTCCAGAATTAATACAAAAAGAGTGCAATGCTAAAGAGATTTATAATTCAGTTGTTTACTTTTTAAAAAATCCAGAGTTGATGAAAAAGCAAATTAATGAATGTGAGGAAACTTTAACTAAAATCAGATCAAAAACCTCATCTTCTGATGAAGCTTCTTCAGTACTAAACAAGCTTCTTATTGGTTAATCTTTTTGTCACTTCTTCTTTTCCAAGAGAAATAATAATATCATAAATACCAGGTCCAAATTTTGAACCTGTTAAAGCTATTCTTAAAGGCTGCCCAACTCCTTTAAAATTAATATCATTTGATTTAATCAATTCGTTAACTATTGGCTCTAATGTTTCTTTGCTTAGTTTTTCAACGTTGCTAAATTTAGCACTGAAATCTAATATGACTTTTTTGGCCTTATCATCAATTAACTTAATATCATCTTGATTAAAATTAACCTCATCTACCATTATATATTGACCATTATTAAATATATCTTCCAAGGTTTTTGCCTTATTTTTTAGGAAGGTTAGGGATTTCTTAATCTTATCTTTTTTATCTGATTTAATTTCACTTTTATATAATTTGCAATATTCATTTAATTGATTGAATAAATCATTCTCATTAATATTCTTAATATAGTGTTCATTCATTGATAAAATTCTACTCATGTCTAGCTTTGATGGAGATTTACCAATTCCTTTAAGATTAAAATGTTTAATACTTTCATCTAAAGTGAATATTTCTTTATCTTGATAAGACCATCCTAATCTAAGAAGATAATTTCTTAGAGCATCTGGCATAATACCAATTTTAGAGTAATCATCTAATGTAGAAGCTTTATCTCTCTTTGATAATTTTTTTCCTTCAATTGTGTGTATCAAAGGTATATGTGCAAATGAGGGTATCTCCCATTTCATTGCTTGATAAATTTGGATTTGTTTAAAGGTATTAATTTTATGATCATCACCTCTAATTATATGAGTCATATTCATTTTGTGGTCATCAACTGATGCTGATAAGTTATATGTTGGTGTTCCGTCATTTCTTAAGATAATAAAATCTTCAATAGTATTATTATCTATTTCAACATCGCCTTGTACTAAATCTTTTAATATAGATGTTCCGTCTATCTTACTTTTGAATCTAATAACTGGCTTTATATCTTTTGGAGCATCAGGTTCTTTTTTGTCTCTCCATCTTCTATCGTAAATGTAAGGAATTTTTTTTTGCCTTGCTCTTTTTTTTTGTTCTTCTATTTCTTCGCTTGAGCAATAACACTTATACGCATGACCGTTTTTAAGTAATTCATTGGCAACTTTTATGTGATCTTCAATCTTTTTTGACTGTATGTATTCTTCTCCATCGTAATTTATACCAATCCATTTAAGAGATTTAATTATTTGATTTTTATACTCATCTTTTGATCTTTCTTTATCTGTATCTTCTATTCTTAAATAAAAATCACCTTTTTGGTTTTTAGAATATAACCAATTAAATAAAGCTGTCCTAACTCCACCAATGTGTAAAGCCCCAGTAGGAGATGGAGCAAATCTTGTTGCTACTTTTTTCATTGAAAATGTTTAGACTATTTTACTAGAAGTTTCTATATAAAGATACTAATACGCCCTGTACTTTAACTCTATCTGGGCCAAATATTTTAGTTTCGTAGTTTTTATTTGCACTTTCAAGTGCTACCACTTTACCTTTTTTTCTAATTCTTTTAAGCATAGCCTCATGTTCATCAATTAATGCAACAACTATTTTTCCATTATCAGCCGTATCAGTTCTTTTGATAATAACTGTATCACCTTCGTTAATCCCAGCTTCAATCATAGAGTCACCTTGGACTTTAAGACCAAAATAATCACCATTTTTTTCTAAATTACTAGGCAAAGGTATTCTTGACACTTCATTTTGAATTGCCTCCACAGGAGTTCCTGCTGCTATTTTTCCTAAAACAGGCACTTCTACATCATCAGACATAGGTTTTTCCTCATCCAAACCACCTTTAAT
>CACDPY010000014.1 GCA_902554765.1 uncultured Pelagibacteraceae bacterium
AAAGATTTAAGATTAGTTCAAAAAGATGATGATTTAAGATTAAAGGAAAAAGATCAAAAGATTAAGGAAAAAGACCTTCTCATCGAGGAGGGAAATTTAAAAACTAAAGACGATCAATTAAGAATTAAAGAAACATCCTTAAAAGAAAAAGAAGAAACTACTAAAAAAATTGAAAAAGATCAAAAAAGGAAAGCTGAAGAACTTAAATTAATTTCCGAGACACAAGAAAAAAAAGAAATTGATCTTAAAGTTCGAGAAGATGAGCAAAATAAAAAGGATCAAAAAGAGTCTAGAAAAAAACAAAAAGAATTAAGATTAAAAGAAGAGGAAGATTTACGTAAAAAAGATCTTGAAGCTCAAAGAATTAAAGAATGGGAAGAAAAATTTGACAAAGAACAAAAAATTAAATTGGAAGAGGAAATTAAAAAAGAAGAACGACTAAAAAGAAGAGAACAATTAAGAAGAGCTATTGAGGAAGAAAATGATAGATCACTTCAAGAAGATTTGTTTAAAAGACTCGATGACTTTGAAGTTAATGAAACAAAAAAAAATTAATTTAAATTTTTATTAAATCATTAATATAAATAGAAGCCGAGCTTAAGATTTGACATCTTAATCCTCCTTTTCTTAAGAATTCCTTGATAATATTTTCTTGATTTAAGTTTTCGTTCAAATGCCTACATGGTCTGCATAAATCTATTCCTTCAACTTCTACGTTTCCAATATGAAATTTCTTTCCCACAAGATTGTTCAATTTAACACCTTTGGTTACTATATTGCGTCTAAAGTCAATATATGAAATATTTAAACCATACTTGGTATTATAGAAATCAATATTTTCTGATTCAATTAATGACAACTGACAATATGGATCATTATAATCTTTGAAATGTCTATCACCTATTACACCTTTGTTGGCTATTACATCAAATGAATTAACTTCTTTTATTTTTTGATTATTGTTATTTGTTAATCCTAACTTTAAAACTCTAGACATATTAAGTAATTTATTCATAATTCTATAATATTTCTAATAAAATGAATAAAAAAAATTCAATAAAATTATGGAAAATTATTCAGGAAGCTGGCGATCATCTAATTGGACAATTACCAGATCATCCAAATCATCCTAAAGGTCGTAATCCTTATGCTCACGTTGCGCTGTGTGTAAAAGAAAAATTTAATGCTAGTTATAAAGATATTCCTGATGAAAAATATCCTGAAGTTTTGGAATATATTAATTTTTTAAAACAGAATCCAAATTAAATTTATTGAATAGGAAAGTAATCTTTAAGTTCACCTTCTCGATAAACATCGGCAGTGCAACAATGTAATCCGCCCCCAAAAGCATAAGCATCTCTTAATTCAACTGGAATAACCTCCATTCCTAACTTGCTAAGTTGTTCTGATTGATACTTTTCACTTTTTTCTACACATACTGTTTTAGAATCTAAAACTAAAACATTCATTGACAACCAAACTGATGAATAACACAAAGGTGGTGGTTCGTTATGAGCAGGTTGAGCTGCATCTATTATTTCCCATCCATTTTTTTCAAATAATTTTCTTTGTTCTTTTGGAAGTCTCCTTTGTGGATTATTTATTATTAAACCTTCTTTAATTGGAGTAAAAGTTGCATCAATATGAATTGGATAAGGGTCTCCAGGAAAATTTACTGTATGAATTCTATGTTCCTTATAATGTCTTTTTAACCAATCTATTCCTTTTAAATTTGTTGTAAATCCATGTTGAACTACTAAATCTTTACCAAACCTCAAAACATCAGCAGCATCAAATAATGGTTCTTCTTCAGTAGTGACAAAAAATTTATCTTCTGTCCACTGAAGTCTTTTTTGAATTCCTATTTTATCAGACAAATAATCTTTTCTATAATCTAGGTCTGTAAGTCTAGGTTTTGGAGCTGATTCATGTCTCATATTAGGATCTAAATTATAGTATTTTTGCAAAAGTGGTCGATAACAAAGATACTCAAACCATCTACACCGATAACTCATTGTTGCCTCTAAAATCTCATTTCCAACTGTGAGAAGCACATCTCTTGGTGGCATGCAACCAAACATTGTTTCAGCTTTCCAATCAGGGGTTGATGTTTTTTGATTGAAATTTAGTGGTGTAGGTCTATCAACTTTAATTCCACGCTTAATTAACATATTCGAAAAATCATCTAATAGCTGATTAGCCTTGTCTACAGTATCTTGTGTTCTAGGACCAAATTGTCCTCGCATATCGGAGTCTTCTGGTACTTTAGCGTCTAAAGCTGGTTCGGGTGCTGGAATGCAAGTCCCATCTGCTCTTCCCACTATCACGTGTTTAAGTGGATCCCACTCATTCCAACTATTTACTTTAATTTTTTCTTTAATCATTTCAATTCTTAATAATATTATGCTCAGGTCCAAATGGAAACTTCGTAATATTTTCAACATTATCTTTACCAATTACTAAAATGTCATGTTCGCGATAACCGCCAGCACCAGGATTTCCCTCGGGGATTAAAATCATAGGTTCCATAGAAATAACCATATTCTCCTCTAGAATTGTATCTATATCTTCTCTAATTTCCAAACCAGATTCTCTTCCGTAAAAATGAGACAACATACCAAATGAGTGGCCATATCCAAAAGTTCTATATTGTAAATATCCAAGTTCTACAAAAAGCTCATTTAATTCGTTACAAATATCCGAACATTTTATACCTGGTTTAATTATTTCTAATCCTCTCTTATGTACTTTTACATTTGCTTCCCAAGCTTTGAGTGAAGCTTCGTCTGCATGATCTAAAAAGAGAGTTCTTTCTAAAGCAGTGTAGTAACCTGAAATCATCGGAAAAGTATTCAACGATAAAATATCACCATTAATCAATTTTCGATTTGTTTTTGGATTGTGAGCTCCATCGGTATTAATACCAGATTGAAACCACACCCATGTATCCATATATTCTGCATCAGGATAAGAGTTTGCAATTTCTCTTTCCATTTTATCTCTAGCTTGAATAGCAATTTCTAATTCTGAAGCACCAACTTTTATATTTTTAACAATCTCTTCTCCTCCTATATCTGCAATTCTTGCTCCATTTTTAATAATTTCTATTTCCTCTTTAGATTTAATCATTCTCGACATCATTAATTCTTTAGATATATCTTTAAATAATGAAAATGGTAAAATTGAACTAATTTTGTCTTTAACATCTAAAGTGACATGGTCATTTTCGATTCCAACTATTTTAGGTGGTGCATCTCTTCCTATAATTGAAACTATTGCTTTAAGAAAATTATCTCTTTTCCAATCAGTATAAATTACATTTTCACAATGTGATCTACGCCAAGGTTGGCTAGCATCGATATTTGCAGAAATAGTTGATATTTTATTGTTTGTTATAACGCAGCCATAAGGTCTTCCAAAAGAGCAATAGATAAAACCTGTGTAATAGGCAATATTATGCATTGATGTTAAAATTACCATATCAATATTTTTCTCATCCATAACTGATCGTAATTTTATTACTCTTTGATCGTATTCTTTTTTTGAAAAAGGAAGTTTTGCTTTTTCACCATTTTTAAAAGAAAAAAAATCTGGTCGTTCCATGAATTTTAATTTAATTTAAGGCTATATGTCTTTTATTCCATCTCATAATAAGACTATAATAAGTTAATGAAACAAAAAGAAAAAAGCCTCCTATTATTGTGTTAGCAGTAGGTATTTCGTTGATTCCAAGAATTGGTAACCACACCCAAAAAATTCCACCTATAACCTCAGTTAAAGACAATAAAGTCAATTCTGCTGCTGGAATAGCTTTAGATCCTATAGAATATAAAATCAAACCAAGACATACTAAAGTTCCATGCAAAGAAAACATTGTGCTGTTATAGCTTGATGCAAAAAATGTTTGTTGTTTTATCAAAATCATCAATGTAGCAAATAAAAAACAAAATAAACCAGCTATTGCAACAGTTGTAAATTTAGGAGTTTCTTTTCTCCATCTAAGTGTTACAGAAAATACCGAAAAACCTATTGATGAAGTAATACCAAAAATAAAACCTATCAAAGAATTTTTTTCAGTATTTCCAAAAGCCATTATTATAATTCCAATGGTTGCAATCAAAATTGAAATCCAAACATTTAAAGTTATTCTCTCTTTTAAAAATAAGAAAGCTAACAAGGCTGTGAAAAAAGGCATTGCAGCTAAACATAAGAGGGTAATTGCTGCACTTGTATTAGTAATTGAATAAATGAATGAAATCATTGCTACTCCAAGACCAACACCACCTATAAGCCCAGATTTTCCAACTTTTTTATAATTTTTATAAAAATTTATCCCCTCTTCAAAGTACAAATATAAATTTAAAATAATAAAAATTGTTAAACCTCTCCCAAAAATGTATTGCCAAGGAACTAGATGGGGATCATTCATGTACCTAACTACGAGAGGACCAAAGGACCAAAGTATACCAGCAAATAAAACAACTGGAACAGCAATTTTTTCATTTCTAAGCTCAATCATTAATAATATTTAATTCTAAAAAGCCAGAACTACAACAAAAATGAGATGATCTAGTGCAAAATTTTGTTTGGATGGTTAGGAAAAAAACAATCCACAATTTCGTTCTTTTTAAACATAGATTTACCAGCAGGAAAAGTAGCCCAGACATTCGATTTCACAAATGATTTAATTTTATACGACTCTTGGCCTTTTAAAATTCGAATTTCTATTTTACCATTTTTAGTTGTATTAATATTGCTTTTTACAAATCGAGTAAAATTTGTTTTTTTAATAAACTCATTTTTTAAAATCGCTTTTATAGGTTTTTCCTTCTCTATCTCTAATATCATTTCCAAATAAGGGTAAACAAAAAATCTAAAACATGCTGCTGATGAGATTGGATTTCCTGGAAGACCAAAAATTGCTTTATGTCTTCCTTTAATCCTAGCAAATAAAATTGGTTTACCAGGTCTTATTGCTACACTCTTAAAATAATTTGATATTTTAAATTTATTAACGATTTTAGGTATATAATCAAATTTTCCAGCTGATACTGCTCCAGAGGTAATAATAATATCAATTTTTGAATTAATCATTTTTTTTATTTTTTTTTCAAATAAACTTTCATCTTTATCTTTTAAAATTCCACCATAAGAAAAATTAAACAAAAAATTCTTATCAATTGATTTAATATAGTGATTGTTTGAGTTTCTCACTTTCCAATCAGGAATTTTTTCTTGATCGGTTATTTCATTACCAGAAGAAAAAAATAAAATATTTGGTATTTTCTTTACTATAATTTTTTTTATTCCCAATGTATTTAAAGCTAAAATATGATTAGACTTTAAAATTGTTCCTTTTTTAATTAATAAATCATTTTTTTTATAATCTGATCCTTTTAATCGAACATGTTGATATTTGTTAATCTTTTTATCAACCAAGATATATTTCGGGTTTTTTTTATTAGGATAAAAAACTGCTTGTTCTATTGGTATAATTGTGTCAAATCCTTTTGGAATTAACCCACCTGTCATAATTTCAAATGTTTGAAATTTTTTAATTTTTTTATTTTTTGGTTTATCTCCTGCAGCAATTATTCCTTCTATCTTAAATAATTTATTATTTTTTTTACTTAAATTTTTTGTTTCATTTGAATTTACGACGTATCCATCAAATGCCGCGTTATCTGCAGATGGATTATTTACATTACTTTTGATATCATGAGCAACTACTCTATTAAAACAGTTATTTGTTTTTATAATCTCATCTTTAATAAAAATTTTTGATTTTTTTAAAATTTTAATTGATTTTTTGTAACTAATCATTTTTCATAATTTTAATTGCTTTTTTTAAATCTTCTTCTGTATTGATATTAAAGAAAGGGTCAGGTTTTTTATAGTCAATATTAACTATTTTTACACCAATAGAATCTGCCCAAACTTCAACTTTTCTCTCACCTTTCAATAAATCAGCTTCTAATTTTTCCATTAAATCTAACGACCATAGGCCAAAAATATTATGTCTTGTATTCTGATTTTTAATAAAAAATAGTTTACCTTCATCTATATTAACATTGCTTAAAAAAAACTTTAGCTCTTTCTTTTTAAAAAAAGGTGTGTCAGTAGGAAATGTTGAAATCCATTTATATTTTTTATTTTTATTCTTAACCCATTTCATAGCAGTCAAAACACCACCAAGGGGTCCCAGTCCATCTTTAAAATCTTTTGTAATTGATATTTTTTTTGATTGCATAAATTTTATTGGTTTATTTGTAATTATTAAAGTTTCATTAAATTCACCAACAATTTCTTTTAAAATATAATCTATCAATAGTTTATCATTAAGTTTTACCTGAGATTTGTCTGCACCAAACCTCTGTGACTTTCCACCTGCTAGCACAACACCCAAAATATTGTTAAGATCCATAAATTAAAATATAAAACATTAAATTATGATTTAAAGAATTAATATGGATCTAAGAATTTTAGAAATCGCATCTAACACTGAAAATAACAAAGTTATTAGTAACTATACTCATCACTCAAAAAATAAGAATTCAATTTGTGGTGATGAGATGGAAATAAGATTAGTAGTAAAAAATGACAAAGTTGTAGATATTGGCTACCAATGTAAATCTTGTGTCTATTGCCAAGCTTCTGTAAGTCTACTTTCACAAAAGATTAAGAATAAAAATCTTGGAGAAATAACTAACTTTATATCATCTTGTGAAAATATTTTTGAAAATACAAAAATTTCATTGGAAAAAAATTGGAAAGATTTTTTAGAATTATTTGACAAAAAAAATATATCTAGAAAAGAATGCTTGCTTCTGCCTTTAAGAACTGTTTTAAAGGCAATTAAATAATGATAAATATTAACAAAGAAATATTTAAAAAAGCTCTTCTAGCTGGAATGTTTTCAGCTTTCACTATCGGAGTTCTTACTGTTTTAACCTACAAAAGTGCTTTAGGCTTATTCATAGCTGGATCTTTCGGATCTTCGATGGTTTTATTATTTGGTTTTCCTGAAAGTCCATTTGCTCAACCAAAAAATGTTTTTTTCGGTCATTTAGTTACTGCACTTGTAGGTGTAATTTTTGTAGCTTTTGTTCCATTGCCAATGTTCGTTAACATAGCATTAGCAGTTGGAGTCGGAATTTTTTTTATGATATTATTAAATATTGTGCATCCGCCTGCAGGTGGAAATCCAATAATGGTAATTATTGGGAGTGTTTCTTATGATTATCTATTAAGTCCAATTATATTTGGATGTATTATCATTATAACATTAGCTATTTTAATTAATAAATTTTTACTTAAAAAGAATTATCCGTTAAAATGATTGGATGAATTCAAAGTATAAGGTAATCAAATTTAAAAAAAATAAATTTGAAAATATTGATGATCTCGTTTCAATAGAAGAACCTTTAGAAATCTCAATAAAATATAAAAATCAAAATGAATGGGTGACTAGTAGCCTTTCAATAACAATGAGAACACCAGGCCATGATGAGGACTTGGTGAGGGGTTTTTTATTTAATGAACAAATAATCCAAAATTTAAGCGAAATAAATAATATAGAGAGTGTTGGTGAAAAAGTTGGGCAATATAAAATTCAAAACAAAATATTAATTACTCTCAATAATTCTAAAAATATAAATATTTCTAAAATTAAAAGAGATTTTTTGACAAATTCATCATGTGGAGTTTGTGGAAAATCATCACTTGATGCTTTAGAAATTATTAAAAAAGAAAAAACTTTTAAGGCTGAACCTAAATTAACAAAAGAAATTATAATTAAATCACCTTCTGTATTAAGGCAAAATCAATCTGAGTTTTCAAAAACAGGAGGAATTCATGCAAGTGGATTATTTTTAACAGATGGAAAATTGATATCTTTAAGAGAAGATGTTGGCAGACACAACGCACTAGATAAGATGATTGGCAATGCTTTAAATGAGAACCAAATTGACGCCAAAAATCAATTTGTAACTTGCTCTGGTCGGCTAAATTTTGAACTTGTTCAAAAAGTTTTAATGACCAATATTGGCTTAATGATTGGTGTAGGTGCGCCAACTAGTCTAGCGATAGACCTAGCGAATAGATTTGACATGACCTTGATTGGTTTCGTAAAAGAGGATAGTTTTAACATTTACACAAATAACCAAAAAGTTATTGTAAATTAATATTGCGGGGAGACTAGTGTCAAAAAACATAAGTAATTTATCAGGTAGAATTGGATTAAAAGATAATCTTTTTAAAAAGATGTCTGAAAATGTCCTTAATAATTCTCCTAGAGATATAAAAGAAATTGCAAAAGAATATAATTTAGGTGTTTCTACTATTCATGGAGCTGAAAGTTTTTATGAATTTTTAAGACCCTCTCATAGGGAAAAAAAAGCTTTTGTTTGTAATGGAAGTGCTTGTATGTGTGCTGGTACTCAAGACAAATTAAAAGAAACCTTAAAATCAAAACTTGGAAATGACAAAGTAGGAGAAATGTTTTGTTTAGGTCATTGTTATGAAAATCATGCATTCCATTATGATGGTGAAAACTATGCGGGAAAAGATATAGAAAACATTGATCAAATTCTAAATGGAGAAGTTATCAAACAAGAAAAATTCTTTTCAAAAAGTTATGCAACAACAAGTTTTTTAATGGATGACAAACTTTCAACTGCAGAACAATTTAAAGAACAATTAAATAAATTCTTAAAAAAAGATAAAAAAGAAATCGTTAAATCATTGTTAGACTCTAATCTAACAGGAAGAGGTGGCGCAGGCTTTCCAACTGGAATGAAATGGGATTTTTGCAGTAAAGCAAAAGGTGATAAAAAATATGTCATATGTAATGCTGATGAAGGGGACTCAGGTGCATTTTCTGATAGATATCTTTTAGAAGACCAACCATTAAAAGTTATTTTCGGAATGGTTATATGTGGTTTAGTTATTGGAAGTGATGAGGGTGTATTATATATTAGAGGAGAATATCCAAAATCTATAGAGGCAATTAATGGATGTATTAATGAACTTAAAAAATTAAATTTGTTAGGTGAAAATATTTTAGGTACTGACTTTTCTTTTGATCTTGGAATTTGTATTGGTCAAGGTGCTTATATATGTGGAGAAGAAACAGCTTTGATTGCATCAATTGAAGGAAGACGTGCTGAGGTAGATGTTAGGCCTCCTTTCCCTGTTACAGAAGGACTATATAAAAAACCAACTGTAGTTAACAATGTTGAAACTTTAGCAGCAGCGACTGGGATTTTGATAAACGGTGCTGAAAAATTCTCATCAATTGGAAATAAAAAATCTGCTGGAACAAAATTAGTTTGTTTAGACAGTTTTTTTAATAATCCAGGAGTCTATGAAATTAATATGGGAACTCCAATGAAAAAAATATTTAATGAAATTGGAGGGGGTTATAAGGAGTCAGTTAAAGCTTTCCAAATTGGTGGCCCTCTTGGTGGAGTTGTTCCATTGAAAGAAATTGATAATCTAAATTTAGATTTTCAGGAATTTAGCTCTAAGGGCTTTATGCTAGGTCATGCAAGTGTTGTAAGTATTCCAAAGGATTTTCCAATGACTGAGTATATCCATCATTTGTTTGAATTCTCTGCTGAAGAATCTTGTGGCAAGTGTTTTCCAGGAAGACTTGGATCATACAGAGGAAAAGAAATGTTTGATCAAGCAAAGAAAAAGACTGCAAAAATTCCACTGAAATTATTAAATGAATTGTTAGTAACCATGCAAAAAGGCTGTTTATGTGCTCTTTGCGGTGCAATACCCACTCCCATTATGAACATCTTAAAGTATTTTGGTGATGAAATGAAAAGTGATATGGTAAAAGATAATTAATGAGTTCTGAAAAAAGAAAAATTGCGTATATAGATGGCAAACCTTATGAAATAAGTGCTAATCATACATCTATTTTAAAATTTGTTAAAAGTTATGTTGGAGAAAAAAAGGTTCCAACTCTTTGTGATGATCCAAATTTAGCACCCTATGGTGCTTGTAGAGTTTGTTCGGTTGAAGTAGCTCTTCAAAAGGATGGGCCTACAAAAGTTGTAGCCTCATGTCATACTCCAGTAGCTGAAAATCAACATATTTTTACATCTAATGAAAATCTTCAAAATTTAAGAAAAAACATTGTTGAACTAGTTTTAACTGACCATCCAATGGAATGTGGAACTTGTGAAGTAAACAATAATTGTGAACTTCAAGATGTGGCAAATGATTTGGGAATTTCAGACCATAGATATAATAGTCCAAAACAACACAAAGGAATTCCTAAAGATACATCCCATGATTATATGAGAATGAATTTAGATAATTGCATCAATTGTGGAAGATGTGTGAGAGCTTGTGATGAAATTCAAGGTTCATTTGTTTTAACCATGTCTGGAAGAGGATTTGAGTCAAGAATTACTACTGATAATGATATGATGTTTGGAGATTCATCTTGTGTTTCTTGTGGAGCTTGTGCGCATACCTGTCCTACAGATGCAATTTCAGATGTTTTTCAATCTAAATCAGCTGCTGTAGATAAAAAAGGTAAGAACTACATGTTCTTATTGTGGAGTTGGGTGTAATTTAGAAGCATCAATTAAAGATGGTAAAGTTGTTGCAATCGACACACCAAAAGAAACAGAAGTAAATGCTGGTCACACATGTATTAAAGGTAGGTATGCATTTGGTTTTTATGATCATCCTGACAGACTTAAAACTCCACTAATAAAGAAGAATGGAAAATTTGAGGAAGCGTCTTGGGATGAGGCATATGATTTTATCAAAAAAGAAATGCAAAGGATTACAAAAGATCATGGACCTGATGCTTTTGCTGGTATTTCTTCTGCAAGATGTACTAATGAAGAAAATTATGTTTTTCAAAAGATGATTAGAGCAGCTGTCGGTACTAACAGTGTAGACTGTTGTGCGAGAATTTGCCATTCTCCTACTGCATGGGGAATGCAACAAACATTTGGTACAGGAGCTGCAACCAACTCAACTGAAGATATTTATCATGCAGATTTATTTTTAGTTATTGGTGCAAACCCAACGAATGCACATCCTGTTACTGGAGCTAAAATTAAACAACAAGTAATGAAAGGAAAAAAACTTATAGTTTTAGATCCTATAACAACTGAACTTGCAAAACTAGCTGATTATCACATAAAATTAAGACCAGGTACTAATGTAGCTATACTTAACATGATGTTGCATTTTATAATTAAATCAAAATTATATAATGCTGATTTTGTAAGAGATAGAACAGAAGGATTTGATAATTTTCTTAAAGAAATTGAAAGACAAGACGTTGACCGATTAGCAAAAGTTGCTGGAGTAGATAAACAGCTTGTTAAAGAAGCTGCAATTGCATATGCAACTGCAAAAAATTCAATGGAGTTTCATGGCTTAGGAGTAACTGAGCACGAACAAGGTTCAAAAACAGTGATGCTAATTGCTGACCTTGCGATGATTACAGGAAACATTGGTAGGAAAGGAGTAGGAGTAAATCCTTTAAGAGGACAAAACAATGTTCAAGGTGCTGCTGATATGGGATGTCAACCTCATCAAGGTGCGGGATATTTTGAAGTAGCAGATAAAAAAAATCAAAAATTCTATACTGAAAAATATGGTGTAACACATCCAACTAAAGCTGGCTTAAAAATACCACAAATGTTTGATGCGGCTATCAACAAAGAGTTAAAAGGAATCTGGATTATTGGTGAGGATATTGTTCAAACAGATCCTAATAGTGCTCACGTAGTTGATGCCATGAATTCGTTAGAACTTTTAGTTGTGCAAGAAATCTTCATGAGTGAAACGGCAAAATTAGCAACGGTTGTTTTACCAGGAACTACTTTTTTAGAAAAAGATGGAACTTTCACTAACACTGAAAGAAGAGTTCAAAGAGTTAATCGGGCTGTTCCTCCTCTACCCGGTACTAAACCTGATGGAGTTATAGTAACTGAAATGATGCAAAAACTTGGGTTTGATCAACCTACTTATAATGCAGATCAAGTATTAGCAGAAATTGCGGATATTGTTCCTTTCTTTAAAGGAATTACTCGAGAAAGATTAGGAAAAATGGGCTTACAATGGCCTGTAAAAGAAGATGGAACAGATACACAAATATTACATACTGAAGAATTCAAACTAGGAAAGGGGCGATTGAAAAACTTTGATTGGAAAGAGTCTTCTGAGATTGAAGCCAATCATAAAGATTATCCTTTAATATTAACAACGAGTAGAGTTTTACAACACTATAATGCTGCTACCATGACAAGAAGAACTAGTAATATTAATATTGTTGATGAAGATGTTCTATTGATTCACCCTAAGGATGCAGCAAATAGAGATTTAAATACAGGTGATATTGGAAGATTATATTCAGGAAGAGGTGAAGTTGCTTTAAAAGTAGAAGTAACAGACAAGGTAAAGGAGGGAATAGTTTTTACAACTTTCCATTTCCCAGAGCACATGGTTAACATGGTGACTGGACATGGAAAAGACGAAGAAACAATGTGTGCTGAATATAAAGTTTCATCTGTTCAAGTTCAAAAAATTTCAAATCAATTTAAAACTGAAATACAACCAAAAGAAAATCAAGCTGAAGTTAGCTAATTAAAATGACCATAGGATGGCATTTTAACAACACTTACTCAAAATTATCAGACACTTTTAGAGAAGAAATAAAACCTGTTCCGGTAAATAATCCTGAATTAGTTATACTTAACAAAAGTTTAGCCTCTGAATTAGATCTAAATTTTTCAAATATCAATAAAGATGAACTTTCAAAAATTTTTTCTGGAAATTCGTTACCAAATGGAAGTAATTCTATAGCACAGGCTTATGCAGGTCATCAATTTGGCCATTTTACAATGCTTGGAGATGGTAGAGCGGTATTAATTGGTGAGCATACAACAAAATCAAATAAGAAATATGATATTCAATTTAAAGGGTCAGGCAAAACTGCATTTTCCAGAAATGGTGATGGTCGTGCAGCCTTAGGTCCAATGTTGAGAGAATATATAATTAGTGAAGCTATGAATGGTTTAAACATCCCTACTACTCGCAGTTTAGCAGTAGTAAAAACTGGTGAAAATATTCAAAGAGAGACGGCTTTACAGGGTGCAATACTCACTCGTGTTGCCTCTAGCCATATAAGGGTTGGTACTTTTCAATATATTGCAGCAAGACAAAAAAAAGATGAGTTAAAAACTTTATTGGATTATACAATTAATAGACATTATCCTGAAATAAAAAACTCAAATAATCAAGCTTTAGATTTATTGAATCTTTTAATCGACCGACAATGTAATTTAGTTGTGAATTGGATGCGCGTTGGTTTTATTCATGGAGTAATGAATACTGACAATATGACAATCTCTGGGGAAACTATTGATTATGGTCCCTGTGCATTTAAAGATACCTACGATCCAAAAACTGTTTTTAGTTCAATAGATCAAATGGGTAGATACGCTTATTGTAATCAACCTGTTATAACAAAATGGAACTTAGCTAGATTTGCAGAGTGCTTAATTCCTTTAATCGATAAAGATCAAGATAAGGCTGTTAAAATAGCGACTGAAACAATTAATTCTTTTGAAAAAAAATATGAAGAAAAATGGATTAATATGATGAGAGATAAATTAGGATTATTTGGTCTAGAGGATAAGGATAAATTTTTAATATTAGACCTATTAACATGGATGCATGAAAAAAAAGCAGATTACACTAACACATTTTGTCATTTAATGGATCTTGCTCCAAAAAAAGATAAATTATTTGATGATAATGATTTTATTAATTGGAGAAAAAGATGGGAAGAAAGATTATCAAAAAATAATGACTCATCAAAAAAATCCCTAGAATTAATGAGAAATAACAATCCATTAGTTATTCCAAGAAACCATAAAGTTGAAGAAGTTCTTAAGGCAGCAGAAAAAAATAATTTAAAGCCTTTAAATCAACTAATAGAAATTTTGAAAGACCCTTATACTCAAAAAAATGATATTGATGATTATCAGATTGCATCTAATTCAAATGAGAAATATCAAACTTTTTGTGGAACTTAATTAAAGTACGTAAGGTTCTGGTCTTGCTTCTTTACCTAAAACTCTTTCAACAGCCATATTTGAGATATCAATTGATTGATATGCACCGGTGGTAATTAACTCTGTTAAAGCTCTGCCTATACCTGGAGCTTGCATTAATCCTCTTCCTGTAAAACCAGTTGCTAAATAAACGTTCTCAAATTTTGGGTGTTTTCCAACTACTGCATTATTATCAAGCCTGTTACAGTCATAATAACCAGCCCATCCTCCAGTTAACTTTAACTCTTCCATAGCTGGAATTCTTTTTGCTAACGCAGGCCAGACAAGCTCTTCAAAATCGTCCCATGCTGGTTCTAAGTCTTCAGCATCAAAAACAGATTTTGGTGATCCCGCCAAATATTCTTTACCTTCTGGTCTCCAATATACTCCTGTTGTTAAATCTCCGGTTAATGGCATTTCAGGAATATGTTTTGGACACTTAACTCTAAATACAGTGTGTTTCTGTGGTTCAACTGGAATATCTTCCAATAATTCTTTGGTCCAACACCCAGCTGCAGAAATAATTGTTTTAGCTTTGATTTCAGATAAAGATTTTACTTCTCCTTTTAAAAATTCAGCACCAAGCTCTATTGCCTTGCTTTTTAGTGCTCCATGAAACATGAAAGGATCAATCCAACCCTCACTTTGATTGTCAGTAAATGTTGCTGTTTCTATTCCATCGCTATTTATATATGGAAAAAATTTTGATAATTCCGATCCTTTGATGTTTTTTGTACCAGCCTCACAAGCTTTATGGTTTTCTAAAGCTCTATATTGTTCTTCTGCATGCTTAGGTCCAAACATTAATAGATATCCATTAGTAACCATGCTGGCAGTTGGTTTAGGATTTTTTTCTGTTTTTAATAATTCAGGTATTTGAAAAATAAATTCTCTAGCAAATTTACCAAGTAAAATATTTTCTGTTTGAAAAAACTGTCTTCTAAAACCACCTAGCGACAAAGGAAATGAGGCTGTTTTATATGTAGGGTCTCTTTCAATAACTTTAACTTTTCTACCTTCCTTAGATAAAAAATAAGCTGTGGCAGTGCCAATAATCCCACCACCAACTATTACAACATCATCCATACTAATTTAAAATAAATAAGCTTAAATTTAAAAATAATGCATAGCAACTCCAAAGTAAATAGGGAATCATTAAATAAGCGCTTACATTATTGACACGTTTAAACCTTAGAATAAGAATTACTATCAGGCATATTAGAATCATCAAATTAATAAGAGCTAATAAAATACTATGAAACGCAAAAAATACTACACTCCAAGTTGTATTAAAAAGTATGTGAATAAAATATATATATACTGTATTTATATCTTTTTTTTTACTATGCCAAAAAAACCAAATTGCTAATGTCATCATTAAATAAAGCGTTGTCCAAACAGGCGCAAAAATCCAATCTGGAGGATTTAAAGATGATTTTACCAACTGAGAATACCAAGGTTCTTTAAAACTAATTGTCGCCATTCCTCCAATAAATGAGGCAGAATAGGTAATTATGAAAAAAAGAGTGAATGATAAAAATTTATTTTTTAACATAATCGTATTATATATATAATTATGGAAGATAAAAAAGTTATTTGGATAACAGGTGCTAGTAGTGGTATAGGAAAAGCACTTTCAATAAAATTTGCAAATGAAGGATGGACTGTTGCAGCTTCGGCAAGACGAGAAAATTTACTAAAAGAGCTTAATCAAGAAAATGAAAGTATTCATCCTTTTCCTTTAGATGTGACTAATGTTGATCAATGTAAAAAGGTCTTTAAAGATATTATTGAAAAATTTAAAAATGTTGAAATTTCTATATTTTGTACTGGTATTCATGATCCAAAATCAGAAAAAGAATTTAATTTAGAAAAAATTAAAAAAATTATGGAAGTTAACTATTTTGGAACAATAAATTCAATTGATGCCATTTACAAATATTATGATGAGAAAAAGAGTGGACAAATATCTATTGTATCTTCAGTTGCTGGGTACAGAGGTTTGCCTGCTGCAGGTGCTTATTGTGCATCAAAATCTGCTTTAACAAGTTTTGCTGAAAGTTTGCATTTTGAAATGAAAAGAAAAAATGTAAGGGTTACACTTGTAAGTCCAGGTTTTATCAAAACACCTATGACAGACCAGAATGATTTTCCTATGCCTATGATTAAATCACCTGAATTTGCTGCAGATCAAATTTATAAAGGTTTAATAAAAAAAAGTGGTTTTGAAATACATTTCCCCAAAGCTTTTACTTACTTTTTGAAATTTTTGAGAATATTACCTAATAATATTTATTTTAAGTTTGTTGAAAAAGGTATGAAAAAAATTAATTAAGCTCTTTTAGAGATTTACTGATTATTTTTGCCCGTTTTAAATTAGCTTTTTTTGATGGATGTCCATCATTTTGTATAAAATTTTCATTGTCTGATCTATCTAGAGAAATATCGATAAAATTAATATTATTTTCTATAAAATAATCAATTATTGTAATATCAATCTTTTCATTGTGACTTATATAGGCAACTATAAATTCTTTTTTTTGATTATTTAAGTACAAATTAATCTCTTTTATTAAAACTAAATATAAATCTAAACTTTTTTTATCAAAAAGAAATTTTCTTAAATAAATTTTATCTATCAAAATTTTAATTTCTGATTTTTTTAAAACTTTATAAAATATATCTGGTAATCGAAATTTACCTAGATTAATTGAGCCACAAAAACCTTTTTGAATAATCTTTCCTTCTTTATTCAAAATAAATCTTGGTGTACCTAAAGTAAAATCTCTTTTACAACTTGATCTTGGTATATGATTCTTAAAAGTAACAAAGATATTTACATCTCCAATAAGATCTTTTAATTCAGTTATTTGTGTATAAACTTGATGTGCACCGTATCCACTTATTGCGTAATTATTAATTTGTGAGTTAGAAAAATATTGTTGAGTAAAAAATGGTAATGTTTCATTATCATCTAATCCCCAGCCAAATGTAATTGAGCCTCCAAAAAAATTTATTACATCTTTATATTCATTATTATTTATTCTGGGAGTTAATCTATAGTTATTTGATAATATTGTATAAAATTTATCAAAAATTAATTGATTATTTTTATAAAGCTTATGATTTTGAACTCCCTCTAACGGTTGATATCCTAAGATTGTTCTTTTATTTTTAACATGGATAGTTTGGTTATTTTTATTTTCATTTTTTTTAATTGATAGTTTGCCGTTAATTACAAATAATGATGTCTCAATAATTGTTGTAATCAATAATAAAGAGAGAAATGATACAATAAAATTTTTCTTAACTCTATTTACAAATAAAAATAAAGTTGAAAAAATTGTAGTAGCTAAAATAAAAATTTGAAAATTTTTTGTTTTATAAGATAATAAATATAATAAAAATGAGGCTAATAATATCAATACGAATAAGATAAATTTTTTTTTTCGTATTTTATTTTTAATCATAATAAAAAATTATATTAAAAGTTTTAAACTTTTTATCATAATAAGTAGTTGATAAATTTATAAATTAATTTTTATAAAAAAATACTGTCAATTCAGCCACTTTAAAACCAAATTTTGTCATTGTGGCTTTATTTATTGCAACTTTTTCATCTTGCATGAAAATCCAATCATCAAATGTGATCTTTATTTCCTTGCCTTTTATTGGCACTAGCAAAACATATTCAAATTTAAAGGCTGGTCCATAAGAATACCCCTTTGCTTTTCCTACAACATCCCCTGCGGTACCTTCATAGTTATTTTCATCAATTTTAGTTATTTGCCATTGTCTAGTTTGAATTTCACCATCATCCCAATTAAATTTTTCATCTAATATCAATTGTTTTCCATCCCATTTTCCATCTAAGTCTGCCGAAAATTGTCTAGTAACTTTTCCAGATCTATTTTGAAGTATTCCCCAAGCCTTTACATTTCCAGACAAATATTCTTCAATAATTAACCTTGGTTCTTTATTTTTAAAATCTTCTGGTTTCATAGAACTATTTTTTGAACAACTTGTAATTAAGATTAATGAAATTATCAATAAAATTGGTTTAAAAAATTTTTTGTCGCGCATAATTTTGTTTCTTTATTTATTTTGTATTGAAAATTGTATTAAATCAATATTCTTTGATTTAAAACCAGCTTCACAATAACATAAGTAAAATTCCCACATTCTCTTAAATGTTAAATCAAATCCTTGATTTTTAATTTTATCCCATTTTTTGCTAAATTCATCTCTCCATATAGACAATGTATTAGAATAATGATCAGCATAAGACTCATAAGATTTTATAGTCAAGCCATTATCAGAAACGTATTTATTTATAGTATTTTTATTTGGTAGAAATCCACCTGGAAAAATATACTTTTGAATAAAGTCCTCCTTATTTTTATATCTATCGAATAAAGCATCGTCAATAGTAATAGCCTGGATTGCAGCTTTTCCATTATAAGATAAATTATCTTTTATAGTTTTGAAATAACCTGGTAAATAATTTTGACCTACAGCCTCAATCATTTCAATAGATGCTATAGAATTATATTTATTCTTTAAATCTCTATAATCTTTAATTTCAATATTTACTTTTTCATTTAAACCACATCTATGAATTCTTTCTTTAGCGTATTCAAATTGCTTTTTCGAAATTGTAATACAATCAAGTTTAACGTCATATTTTTTTCCAATATATTCCGCAAACCCTCCCCAGCCACATCCTATTTCCAAAATTTTATCTCCATTATTAGGTTGTATTAAATCAATTAGTTTTTGATATTTATTATTTTGAGCATCTGATAAATCTTTATTTCTCTCATCAAAGATTGCGCTTGAATATGTTAATGTTTTATCAAGCCAAAGTGAAAAAAATTCATTACCCAAATCATAGTGTTTAGCTATATTTTTTTTACTTCTATTTTTTGTATTTTTTATAAATATATTTTTAAAAAAATTAATTAATGGTAAATCAAACAAACCAGAAAATTTGTGAATTTGTTTTATATTTCTAGCTGTTACCTCAATTAAATCTGATA
>CACDPY010000015.1 GCA_902554765.1 uncultured Pelagibacteraceae bacterium
TATAATAATTCTTATTTTATAGTCATGAACATGAAAAATATAGCTATGTGGGCAATAATAGTTTTTTTAACTATTGGTCTTTACAACATGTTTAAAAATCCTCAGACAAATGTAAGAGGGGGAAATAAAGTTATATTTTCTGAATTCTTAACATCGGTTGATAACGGAGAGGTTCTAAGAGTAGAAATTCAAGGTAACAATATTAAAGGTGTTTACTCGAATGGAAATAGTTTTACAACTTATGCACCCAATGATCCAAATTTAATTGAAAAGCTTTCCGACAAAGGTGTAAGTATTTCAGCTGCACCTCTAGATGAAAAAATGCCATCTTTATTTGGCGTTCTGCTTTCTTGGTTTCCAATGCTGCTATTAATTGCAGTTTGGATTTTCTTTATGAGACAAATGCAAGGTGGTAAGGGTGGAGCGATGGGTTTCGGCAGATCAAAAGCAAAAATGATGAATGAATTAAAAGGCAAAGTTACATTCAATGATGTAGCTGGTGTTGAAGAAGCAAAGGAAGAAGTTGAGGAGATAGTTGAATTTCTAAAAGATCCAAAAAAATTTAGTAGACTTGGGGGAAAAATTCCAAGAGGAGCATTACTAGTTGGCCCTCCAGGAACAGGTAAAACTTTGCTTGCTCGAGCCATAGCAGGAGAAGCTGGTGTGCCCTTTTTTACTATTTCAGGTTCAGATTTTGTTGAAATGTTTGTTGGTGTAGGTGCATCTAGAGTAAGAGATATGTTTGAACAAGGAAAAAAAAATTCACCTTGTATAATTTTTATAGATGAGATTGATGCTGTTGGAAGAAGTCGTGGCGCAGGACTAGGTGGAGGAAACGATGAAAGAGAACAAACTCTTAATCAACTTTTAGTCGAGATGGATGGTTTTGATACTAATGAAGGTGTTATAATAATTGCTGCAACAAACAGACCAGATGTTTTAGATCCTGCTTTATTAAGACCTGGTAGGTTTGACAGACAAGTAGTGGTTTCAAATCCAGATATAATTGGAAGAGAAAAAATTTTAAAAGTTCATGTTAAAAAAATAAAAATGGCACCTGATGTTAATTTAAGAATTATTGCAAGAGGAACACCAGGATTTTCAGGAGCTGATTTAGCGAATTTAGTAAATGAGGCAGCTTTGTTAGCCGCAAGAAAAAATAAAAGAATTGTTACTTTAAATGAATTTGAAGAGGCTAAAGATAAAGTTATGATGGGATCAGAAAGAAGATCTATGGTTATGACCGAAGAGGAAAAAACTTTAACTGCTTATCATGAAGCTGGCCATGCGATAGTTACAATTAATGAAAACGCAGCATATCCAATACATAAGGCAACAATTATACCAAGAGGAAGAGCACTAGGTATGGTAATGCAGCTTCCAGAAAGAGACGAATTATCTCAAACAAGAGAACAATTACATGCCCAATTAGCAATAGCAATGGGGGGACGAGTAGCTGAAGAAATAATTTTTGGTGAAGATAAAGTTACTACTGGAGCAGCTAGTGACATTGAGCAAGCAACTAAAAGAGCTAGAGCAATGGTTATGAGGGCTGGTTTAAGTA
Source organism: uncultured Pelagibacteraceae bacterium (assembly GCA_902554765.1). GTDB lineage: Bacteria > Pseudomonadota > Alphaproteobacteria > Pelagibacterales > Pelagibacteraceae > Pelagibacter. The sequence continues at coordinate 1,565 of CACDPY010000015.1, forward strand.
AAGAGTTGGGCCCTGTTGCATATGGTGAAAACGAGGAAGAAGTTTTTTTAGGAAGGTCAGTTGCTAGACAACAAAACATGTCTGAAGAAACAGCAAAAAAAGTTGATTCTGAGATAAGAAAAATTGTTGATAAAGGTTATGAGAGAGCAAGAAAAGTCTTAACAGAAAAAATTGATGATTTACACAAGTTAGCAAAAGCTCTTTTGACTTATGAAACTTTGTCAGGTGATGAAATAGAAAATTTAATAAACAAAAATATATATCCTGCAGATAAACAAGATTTAAAAGTTGAAGATGATAAAGGATCTGCTTTAAGTGCAATGGGTCTAAAACCAAAAATTGTTCATTAATATTAATGTCTAGATATTACACAAGGGCGTGTAATTTCTACTATGGACTTAAATCAAAATCTTATGTGAAACAAAATAAAGCATTATCGTTAAACGGTATTAACGAAATATCTTTTGATAAAATAGAAATAATTTCTAGAAAATCAAATAAAAAACTTTCAATTAAAGAAATAAACACTTTACCTAAATTAATAAAAAGACAGGTTAAAAAGGATTTAAAAACATTAACTACAAAAAAAAAAGATTTTGCCAATCTAAATTTTTCAAAAATACCAAATATAATGGGTATTCTTAATTTAACACCAGATAGCTTTTCTGACGGAGGAAAATTCAATAAAATGAATAAGGGAATTATAAAAGCTCATCAAATGTTTAAATTTGGAGCAAGTATTATTGATATTGGTGGTGAGTCCACAAGACCAGGTGCAAAAACAATAAATTCAAAAACCGAATGGAAAAGAATTCATAAAACATTAAAATCTATTTGTAAAAAAATTCCTGTATCATTAGATACGAGAAAATCTGAGATAATGGAAAAAGGTATAAAGCTTGGTATTAAGATTATTAATGATGTCTCAGGATTGGAATATGATGATAAATCTATAAATATCTTAAATAAATATAAAACTCCATTTGTTATACAACACTCCCAGGGCAATCCTGAAACTATGCAAAATAATCCAACTTATGGAAATGAATTATTAGATATTTATGATTTCTTTGAGGAAAAAATTAAGTTTTTAAGATCTATTGGCATTAAACATAATAAAATAATAATTGATCCAGGAATAGGTTTTGGAAAAAATTTGAAACATAATATGAATTTAATTAGGCATATTTCTATTTTCCACACACTTGGTTTTCCTGTACTTGTTGGCAACTCAAGAAAAAAATTTATAAAAGAACTATCAGGCAAAAATGATACTAAAAATAGAATTGGAGGAACTGTTGCCTCATCTTTATATTTGATGATGCAGGGAGTGCAAATTTTAAGAATTCATGACGTTAAAGAAATTAGACAAGGTATAAAAGTTTTTAAAGAATTGATAAAAATCTAATGACAAAAAAATATTTTGGGACAGATGGGATTAGAGGAGCGATTAATAGTAAAAATATAAACGGTGAAATGTTTTTTAAATTTGGCTTAGCTTCAGGGACGTACTTTAAGTCGCAAAAAAAAAAGAAACAAATAGCAATTATTGCAAAAGATACCAGATTATCTGGATATACATTGGAACCCGCGTTAGTCTCTGGTTTAGCATCTGCAGGTATGCATGTTTATACTTTAGGACCTTTACCAACAAATGGATTAGCTATGTTAACAAAAGTAATGAAAGCTAATATGGGAATTATGATTACAGCATCACATAATCCACATCATGATAATGGATTAAAATTATTTGGTCCAGATGGAATGAAATTATCTGACAAAATAGAAAAAAAAATTGAAAAATTAATTGATAAAAAAATAAATAAAAATTTATCAAACCCTGAAAATTTAGGAAGAGTAAAAAGACTGGAGAGTGGGACAAACGATTATGTAAAAATTTTGAGGAAAAACTTTACGAAAGATTTTAATCTAAAGGGATTAAAAATTGTTATAGATTGTGCTAATGGTGCAGGCTACAAAGCAGGACCAGAATTACTAAGGTCTCTTGGAGCAAAAGTAATTGCAATAGGTGTAAAACCTAATGGTTTAAATATTAATAAAAATTGTGGTTCAACTTTTCCAAGGAATATAAGAAATGCAGTAAAGAGATATAAAGCACACTTAGGCATCTCTTTAGATGGTGATGCTGATAGAATTATAATGTGTGATGAGTCTAGCAATATAATAGATGGTGATCAAATTATTGCTGCTTTAGCAACAAGGTGGAAAAATAAAAAGATGTTGAAAGGGGGAGTAGTTGGAACGTTAATGTCAAATTACAGTTTGGAAAAATTTTTGAAATATAAAAAAATCAAATTTATTCGTGCAAATGTAGGCGACAGGTATGTAAAAGAAAAAATGAAAAAAAATAATTTTAATTTAGGTGGTGAACAATCCGGACATATTATTTTGGGAAAATTTGCAACTACTGGAGATGGGCTATTAGTAGCTTTAGAGGTGTTATATGCTATTAGAAAACAAAAAAAAGCCAGTCAATTTTTTAATAAATTTAAAAAAACTCCTCAAATTTTAAAAAATATTGAAGTAAAAGATAGATCAATAGTAAATAAATTAGAGGTAAAAAAATCGATTCAAGCTGCAGAAAAACTCATGAAAGGACATGGAAGGATATTAGTAAGAAAATCAGGAACAGAATCAAAAATAAGAGTTATGGGTGAGAGTACGAACAAAAAACTTCTTACCAAATGTATAAATATTATTTCAAAAAAAATTAAATAAATTGAAACCAAAATCAAAAATATTAATTATAGCTGGCTCAGACTCATCTGGAGGTGCTGGAATTCAAGCAGATATAAAAACTGTTACATCATTAGGCTCTTATGCAATGACAGCAATAACTGCTGTTACAGCTCAAAATACTTTAGGTGTTAAATCTATAATTTCCATTGCGCCTAAAGAAATTTCAAAACAAATAATTTTTAGCTCAAAAGATATTAAACCAGATGCAATTAAAATAGGAATGCTTCATTCTAGTAAAGTGATTAAGTCTGTTATTTATTCTTTAGAAATCATTAAAATTAAAAAAATTATTCTTGACCCAGTGATGTTTGCAAAAGGAGGAGCTAAATTAATAGATAATGGTGCTATAAAATTGTTAAAATCAAAACTAATTAGAAGAGTAACTTTAATTACTCCAAATATACCTGAGGCTGAAATTTTAACAAAAATTAAAATTAAAAATAAAGTTGATATGATTTCTGCTGCAAATAAATTGATTAAGTTTGGAGCAAAAAATGTTTTAATTAAAGGTGGACATTTAAAATCTAAAATAATTGAAGATGTATTTATTAATAAATCTGAAATTAAGATATTTAAACATCGAAGATATAATACAAAAAATACTCATGGTACTGGTTGTACTTTGTCTAGCGCTATAACTACTTTTTTATCATGTGGAAAACCTATTAAGAAAGCTTGTGAGCTTGGAATTAAGTATGTAAATTCTGCAATTAAAACAAACCCAAAATATGGAAAAGGTCATGGACCAATTAACCATCTTAACTCAATGAAATTAGATAAAAAATTTAAATAATGAAAAATATTGTTGTTGTCGGCTCTCAATGGGGAGACGAAGGAAAAGGTAAGATTGTAGATTGGCTTTCCGAACAGGCCGATGTTGTTATAAGATTTCAAGGTGGTCACAACGCTGGTCATACTCTAGTAATAGAAGGTGTAACGTATAAACTTCGATTACTTCCATCAGGTATAGTTAGAAAAAATAAAGTTTCTATTATTGGTAATGGTGTTGTGGTTGATCCATGGGCTTTACTTGAAGAAATTAAGGAAATTAATTCAAAAGGCGTTAATGTAGATGTAGAAAATTTTATAATTTCTGAGTCTGCTAATTTAATTTTACCATTTCATAGAGAAATGGATGAAATCAGAGAGGATGCAGCCGGTAAAGGAAAGATTGGAACCACAAGGAGAGGAATAGGACCAGCTTATGAGGATAAAGTTGGGAGAAGATCAATTAGGGTAATGGATTTAAGATCAGAAAAAAATTTAGACCAAAGGTTAGAGTCAGTTTTATTACACCACAATGCAATAAGAAAAGGATTAGGTAAAAAAATTTTTGAAAAAGACCAATTAAAAAGAGACTTATTAAAAATCGCTCCTGAAATTTTAAAATTTTCCCAGCCGGTGTGGTTAAAGATTAATCAATTTAAAAGACAAAAAAAAAAAATATTATTTGAAGGTGCTCAAGGTATTTTATTAGATGTTGATCATGGCACATATCCATTTGTCACATCTTCTAATACTGTGGCATCTAGTGCTGCAACTGGAACTGGCTGTGGGCCAAATTCAATAAATTATGTTCTGGGAATTACCAAGGCTTACACAACAAGAGTGGGTGAAGGACCTTTTCCAACAGAGCTTAATGATAATATTGGAGAAATACTTGGAACAAGAGGTAAGGAATTTGGTACAGTTACAAGTCGTAAAAGAAGATGTGGTTGGTTTGATGGGGTTTTAGTTAGACAGACAATTAAGATTTCAGGAATTGATGGAATTGCATTAACTAAACTTGATGTTTTGGATGAATTAGATGAAATTAAAATGTGCATTCAATATGATTTGGATGGAGAAAAAATTGATTACTTGCCAGCGGCTGTAGAAGATCAATTAAAAATAAAACCTATTTATAAAACTTTTCCAGGCTGGAAAACACCAACAAATGGTATTAAAAATATTGATGAACTTCCAGAAAATGCAAAAAATTACATTTATGCTGTTGAGGATTTTATTGAAACTAAAATTTCTAGCATATCTACAAGTCCAGAACGCGATGATACAATTTTGATTGAAAATCCTTTTGAAATTTAATTTACTGGTAATAAATTTTTAGACTTAGCTAAAATTAACATGTGTTTTTGTAATTTTTCAAAAGCCTTATTTTCTATTTGTCTAACTCTTTCCCTGCTAATTTTATATTTTTTACTTAAATCTTCTAGAGTAGTTGGATTATCATTTAATCTTCGCGAGTATAAAATTTCTCGCTCTCTTTCGTTCAAAATATTGATTGATTTTTTTAATAAATCTCTTCTTTGTTCCATTTCCTCTTGATGTGCAAATCTAAGGTCGTGATCTAATTCCTTATCTACTAACCAGTCTTGCCATTCATCTCCATCTTCTCCTACTTGAGTATTTAATGAAAATTCTTTTCCTGACAATCTTCTGTTCATTGAAACCACCTCTTCTTTGCTTACATCAAGTTTATTAGCAATTTCATCCACATGTTCTTTTCTTAAATCTCCCTCAGATCGAGGCGCTATTTGATTTTTAATTTTTTTTAGATTAAAAAATAATTTTTTTTGAGCTGTAGTAGTTCCAATTTTTACTAAACTCCATGATCTTAAGATATATTCCTGGATAGATGCTTTTATCCACCACATAGCATATGTTGCCAATCTAAAACCTTTTTCTGGTTCAAATTTTTTTACTGCTTGCATTAAACCAATATTTCCTTCTGAGATCATTTCATTCACTGGCAATCCATAGCCTTTGTATCTCATTGCAATTTTTGCAACTAATCTTAAATGACTTGTCACTAATTTTTCTGCAGATTTAATATTTCCAGTAGTTTTCCAGTTTTTAGCAAGCATATATTCTTCTTCTGCATCCAACATTGGGAATTTTTTAATTTGTTCTAAGTATGCAGATAATCCACCTTCGTTACTTAGAATTGGAAGTTTATTATTAACAATTGTATTCATTAAGTTTTATCTAATTAATAATTTTTTTTTTTCAATATTTTTATTTGTTAGTGTTTCTTAGCATTTTTAGAATTTTTTCAAGCTCTTTAGGCAAAATTGAGTCAAAAATCATTTCTTTATTTTTTTTTGGATGAATAAATCCAATAGTTTTGGCATGTAGAAATTGTCTATTTAAATTGGTAAGACTTTTTTCTAATATTGGGTCAATATTTTTAATTTTTTTAAATTTTTTTTTATATTTTTCATCTCCAACAATACTATTACCCAAATAATTCATATGAACTCTTATTTGATGAGTTCTTCCAGTTTCTAATTTACACTCTAATAAACTTAAAGTAGGAGTGTATTTATTTTCAAAAATTTCAATGGTTTTATAATTTGTTATTGCTTTTTTTCCTTTGGAATTACTTACTTCCATTAACTGTCTATTTTTAGAGCTTCTAGTAATATAAGTTTCAACTCTTCCTGTTGATGGTCTTATTTTTCCCCAAATTAACAATTGATAGATTCTTTTTATAGAATGTTCTCTAAACTGAACTGAAAGATGTTCATGTGTTTTATTATTTTTTGCTATTACAACTAGACCAGATGTATTTTTATCGATTCTGTGAACTATTCCAGGTCTTAATTCATCACCAATATTTGAGAGTGAGGCTGTATCGTAATTAATCAATGCATTAACAATGGTATTATCAAAATTTCCTGCCCCAGGGTGCATAACAATTCCAGCAGGTTTATTTAAAATAATTAAATCATTATCTTCATAAACTATATCCAACTTATAATTATAAGGTTTAAGAGAAGCTTTTTTGGGTTCGGGAATAGATAAATTTAAAATATCCCCAACTGATATTTTTTTTGAGGGATCAATAATAATTTTATTATTTAATTTTAATTTTTCATTTAATATTAATTTTTTAACCCTAGTTCTACTGACATCATTTTGTTTTTTGTTGATAAAAACGTCTACTCGAAGGTTTTTATCTTTCTCTTCTGCAATCAAACTTATTTTTTTTTCCATAAAATGTTATATTAATATTAAATGCGCTTGTAGCTCAACTGGATAGAGCGCCTGACTTCGGATCAGGAGGTTCTGGGTTCGACTCCTAGCAGGCGCACCATCAATAACTTTTAATAAAATTTGCATTAGAATTTTGATGCTCTTATTAATCTATCATTAATAGTTCTTCCCAGTCCCTTATTAGGAATTTTTGAAACGGCTATAGATTTATAATTTTTTCCTCTTATTTTTCTTAATGTGCTATACAAATTTTTTGCAGCTTCTTTTAAGTTACCTGTTTTTGATAAAAAAAAATAATTCGATTTTGTTTCTTTGTTTTTCTTAATTAATAGATATGCCTCATTAGTTTTGATTTTTTTAACATTGAGCCTAATTGGAATTCCTGGAGAATAATGTAATTTATATTGACCAGGTGCAGAAACTTTTGATGGATTATTATTTATTTGAATTTTTTTATTCAAAGCACTTTGAATACTTGAAATTTCTAAACCACCTAATCTTAGTATTTTAGGTTTATTTCTTAGATCAACAATTGTTGACTCTATTCCTATCGATGATCTTCCGCCTTCTAAGACAAATTTAACTTTTTTTCCAAAATCTTCTTTCACATCATTTGAGTTAACTGCGCTGACTTTTGATGACAAGTTAGCACTTGGAGCGGCTAGAGGATAACTTAATTTTCCTAATAGGCACCTTGTCAAAGGATGTTTTGGAAATCTTACAGCTAGAGTACTCTTATTATTGGTCACAATTTTTGAAATTTTAGAATTTTTTTTTAAATCTAAAATAAATGTTATTGGCCCAGGACAAAATTTTTTATACAATTTCAGAAAATTGTCATTAAAATTACAATCTTTTTCTAATTTCCGATAATTAAGATAGTGTACTATAAGAGGATTATTTTTTGGTCTTTTTTTCAATTGGAATATTTTTTTGCATGCTTGATTAGAATAGGCATTACCAGCTAAACCATAAACAGTTTCAGTAGGTATAGCCACACACTCATTTTTATTAAGAAGTTTTTTTGCTTTTTTAATATTTGTAAGATTAATTTTCATGTATTATCTGAAAGTAATATATGAAAGATAAAAATTTACCAAATGATTATAATTCTCTATCTCTTGAGGAATTAACAAATGAGGCTAATAAGATGATTGAAGATTTAGAAAGTCATAAAGATTTAGAAAATTCTATAGAAAATTATCAGAATTTATTAAAACTAAACAATATCATTGAAAAAAAATTTCAAAAAAATGTTAAAGATATTCATGAAAAAACAAAAGAAAATATTTTAAAGATTACTTCAAAAAAAAATGCAAAAAAAATTAAATAAAATTGCAAGAGATACTAATTTTTTTTTAAAAAATTTTATTAAAAAACAAAAAAAATCTGAATTGATAACACCCATGAAGTACGGTTTATTTTCTGGAGGTAAGAAAATAAGATCTAAAATTTTAATCGATATAGGTTTGTTATTTAAATTAGACTATAAATCATTAATTATGATAGGCTCAGCTGTAGAATGTATTCATGCTTATTCATTAATACATGATGACTTGCCTTGCATGGATGATGACTCAATTAGAAGAGGCAAACCATCTACTCATATAAAATTTGGTGAGTCTACAGCTGTTCTAGCGGGTAACTCACTTTTAACAATGGCATTTGAAATTTTAAGTCACAAACATCTAAATCTTTCAGAAAAAATTAAGATAGATTTGATTAATAAAATTTCTGAAAGTTCAGGACACCTTGGTATAGCTGGCGGTCAATATTTAGACTTAAGTTTTGAACATAGAAAAATTTCAAAAAATAAAATTGTAGAGATGGAAATAAAAAAAACTGGAAAACTTTTTAGTTTTTGTTGTGCAGCTCCTTTAATTGTCAAAAAAAAGAAGAAAAAAGAAATTAAGGAATTTGAAGATATTGGTGCAGATATTGGTTTATTATTTCAAGTTGCAGATGATTTAATTGATTATAAAGGAGACTCATTAACTGCAGGCAAAAAAACTGGAAAAGATAAAAAAAAAGGAAAAGCAACTCTAATTAGTTTACTAGGACATAAAAATACTATTAAATATGCAAATAAATTAATTTTAAAGATTAATAACAAATTAAAAAAATATGGCTCAAAATCAAATAATCTATCTGAAACTTTAGATTATATCTTAAATAGAAATAAATGAAAAAAGAATACGAATATTTAGATAAAATTAATTTTCCATCAGATTTAAAAAAAATTTCTGAAACAAAATTACAAAAAGTTGCTGATGAATTACGAGAAGAAATGATTGATGCAGTATCAGTGACAGGTGGTCATTTAGGAGCTAGCCTGGGAGTTGTTGAACTAAGTGTTGCTCTTCATTATATATTTAATACGCCTAACGATAAGTTAATATGGGATGTAGGTCATCAATGTTATCCTCATAAGATCTTAACAGGACGAAAAGATAAAATTAGAACGCTAAGACAAGGTGGTGGTTTATCTGGATTTACTAAAAGAATGGAAAGTGAATATGATACCTTTGGTGCCGCACATAGTTCAACTTCAATTTCATCAGCTCTGGGCATAGCTGAAGCGAATAAACTTTCAAATAAATCAGATAATGTTGTAGCAGTTATAGGTGACGGGGCAATAAGTGCAGGAATGGCATATGAAGCAATGAATAATGCTGGTGCCTCTAAAACAAAAATGATTGTTATTTTAAATGATAACGATATGTCGATTGCAAGACCTGTTGGAGCAATGGGGACTTATTTGGCTAAAATTTTTTCAGGTAAAATTTACTTTAGTTTAAGAGAGACAATTAAACTTATTACGTCTGCATTTTCTAAAAGATTTAGTGCAAAAGCAGGCAAAGCTGAGGATTTATTAAGATCTGCGGTAACAGGTGGGACTTTATTTAGTTCATTGGGATTCTATTACATTGGTCCAATTGATGGACATGATCTAAATTCTCTAATTCCAATTTTAAAAAATGCCAGAGATTCAAAACATGAAGGACCAATTTTGATACACATCAAAACAAAAAAAGGTAAAGGTTATTCATTTGCCGAAAATGCAAAAGATAACTACCATGGAGTATCTAAATTCAACGTTAAAACGGGAGAACAGGCAAAAAACCCAAGTACTCTACCTTCTTACACCAAAGTATTTGCTAATACTTTGATTCAACATGCAAAAAAAGACAGTAAAATTGTTGCTATAACAGCAGCAATGCCAGATGGAACTGGCCTAGATATTTTTCGTAAAGAATTTCCAGATAGAACCTTTGATGTTGGAATAGCAGAGCAACATGCAGTCACATTTGCAGCTGGCTTAGCCACTGAAAATTATAAACCTTATGCTGCAATTTATTCGACATTTTTACAGAGAGCTTATGATCAAGTAGTTCATGATGTAGCAATTCAAAGTTTGCCTGTAAGATTTGCTATAGATAGAGCAGGTCTTGTTGGTGCAGATGGACCTACCCACGCTGGTAGCTTTGACACTACATATCTCTCAACATTACCAAATTTTGTTGTAATGGCTGCAAGTGATGAAGCTGAATTAGTAAAAATGATAAATACTTCAACAGAAATTAATGACAAACCTTGTGCATTTAGATATCCAAGAGGATCAGGGATAGGATCAACCTTACCCTCGATTAATGAGAAAATAGAAATTGGAAAATCAAGAATTATTCAAGAAGGTAAAAAATTGGCAATCTTAAATTTTGGAGCAAGATTGAATGAAACATTGAAAGCAGCTGAAAATTTAAAAAAAAAAGGAGTTAACATAACAATAGTGGATGCAAGGTTTGCTAAACCCTTAGATGAAAATATAATTTGGCAATTAGCTACAACGCATGAAGCAATTTTGACTATTGAAGAAGGATCTATAGGAGGCTTTGGTTCACATGTTGTAGATTTTTTATCAAATAAAGGTTTAATAGATACAAATTTAAAATTCAGATCTATGAAACTTCCGGATATTTTCATTGATCAAGACACACCTGAAAATATGTATAAAATTGCTAGTTTAGACTCTACTTCAATTGAAAATAAAGTTTTAGATGTATTGAATTCAAATATTATTCTGCAAAAACAAAAATAATTTTTTTTTAACTACACTGTGCTTTATTCATCAGGTAATGATCTAACAAAACACATGATAGCATTGCTTCACCAACAGGTACTGCTCTTATACCCACACAAGGATCATGTCTTCCTTTTACAGAAATAGTAGTATTTTTACCAAATTTATCTATTGTTTTTCTAGTTTTTAAAATTGAGGATGTTGGTTTGACTGCAAATGATACAATTATTTCTTGTCCAGAGGATATTCCACCAAGTATTCCTCCAGCATTATTTGAATTGAATTTTAATTTTTTTTTGTTTTGAGAAATTTCATCTGAATTTTCTTCACCAGATAATTGTGCAGAATTCATTCCAGAACCAATATTAACACCTTTAACTGCATTAATACTCATCATAGCAGACGCTATATCCGAGTCTAATTTCGAGTAAATTGGAGCACCTAAACCTGCTGGAACACCACTGGCTCTTACTTCAATTATAGCACCACATGAAGATCCTGCTTTTCTTATACTTAATAAATATTTTTCCCATATTTTTAACATTGATCTATCTGGACAAAAAAATGGATTTTTATAGATAATTCTTTCATTCCATTTCTTCGTATCACAGCCTAAAATTCCTAGTTGAGTAACTGCAGCAGTAATTTTAAACTTTTTACCTAATTTTTTTTCTAAAACTTTTTTAGCAACTGCTCCTGCTGCAACTCTAGCAGCCGTCTCTCTTGCTGATGATCTGCCTCCTCCCCTGTAATCTCTAATTCCATATTTTTTAAAATATGTAAAATCTGCGTGACCAGGTCTAAATTTATCTTTGATATTTTTATAATCTTTAGAACGCATGTCCTCATTATAAATTATTAAAGATATAGGCGTACCCGTTGTTTTCCCCTCAAATACTCCTGAGAGAATTTGAACTTTATCACTCTCTTTTCTTTGGGTTGTGAATTTAGATTGACCAGGTTTTCTTTTATCCAGTTCTCTTTGAATATCTTGTTCTTTGAGCTGAATTAACGGAGGACAACCATCAATAATGCAGCCAATAGCGGGTCCATGAGACTCTCCCCAGGTAGTGAAACGAAAAAACTTTCCAAAAGTATTAAATGACATTATCTATATTATATAGATTATTTTGTTTAAATTATGAATCAAAAAAACTCATTAGGGCTGGATAAATGCTTTCTAGATCTTGCTGATCCTATCGAACTATTTAAAAATTGGTTTGATGAGGCAAAAAATAAAGAAATTAACGATCCAAATGCATTAGCTTTAGGAACAGCAAATAAAGCTGGCATTCCATCTGTAAGAATGGTTCTCCTAAAAGGTTTTGATAAAAACGGATTTGTTTTTTATACAAATTTAAATAGTCAAAAAGGAAATGAATTAAAAGAAAACCCTTATGCAACTATGTGTTTCCATTGGAAGAGTTTATTGAGACAAATAAGAATCGTTGGCACATTAAAACAAGTAGATGATAAGGTGGCTGATGATTATTATAATACTAGAGCTTACGAAAGCAGAATAGGAGCTTGGGCCTCTAACCAAAGTAGTACTTTAGAGAATAGAGAAGAGCTTTTAAAAAATATAGATAATTTTAAACAAAGATATAGTGATAAAGATAATGTTCCAAGACCTAGTCATTGGTCTGGCTGGAATTTAAAACCACAAAGTATTGAATTTTGGTTAGACGGAGAAAATAGAATACACGAAAGATTAAAATATACTTTAGATAAAAAAGATATTTGGAACAAAAGTTTATTAAGTCCTTAAAAATTTCTTGCTAAACTGAAAGATGTTAAATTTTTAAGAATTCTTTTTTCTTCACAATCACTAAATAATGATAAAGAATTAGAAGCCAAGTTAATATAATGCTGAGCTTTCTGATAGCATTCTTCAATAATATTATTTTTTTTAATTAAGTTTAAAGTATAATTTAAATCTTCTTCACTTCTTACTTCTTTTAAAAATATATTTTTAAGGTTTTCTTTTTCTTGGTCTTTTGCTTTTTGAAATAATAAAATTATAGGAAGTGTTATCTTACCCTCATAAAAATCTTGCCCTATTTTTTTCCCAAATAATTTTAACTCTGAATTGTAATCTAAAGTATCATCTGCAATTTGAAATGTTAAACCAAGATTTCTTCCATAAAATTCTAGCGCCTCTTTTTCTTTATTTTTTATATCAGATAAAATTGCACCAACTTTTGTTGCTGCTGCAAATAACTCAGCAGTTTTTGCAGATATAATTTTTAGATAAGTATCTTCCAACATATCAATTTCACCTTGATGCTGAAGTTGTAATACTTCACCTTGTGCAATTTTTGAGGACGTTGAGGACAATAATTTTAATACTTCAATATTCCCATCATCAACCATCATTTCAAAACATCTGCTTAGCAAATAATCTCCTACTAGAACAGAAGATTGGTTGTTCCAAATTTTATTTAATGTTTTTTTACCTCTTCTTAATGAACCATTATCAATGACATCATCATGCATTAAAGTTGCAGCATGAATTAGCTCAACACAGGCTGCTAAATTTATATCTCTTGTACCCTTTGAATAACCACACATTTTAGCAGAACACAGAGTGAGCAAAGCTCTTAATCTTTTACCACCTGTCTCAAGGTGGTAGTCGGTCATTTTTTGGACTAACTCCACATCACTTGTAAGTTTAAATTTTATTTTTTCCTCAACTAATAAAAGTTTATCTTCAACTGAGTTTTTAAGTTGAAAATAAGAATTATTAATTTGGTTTTTAAGTTGGACAACAGTTCCCATTTCTTGGTACAAACTAGTATAATAAGTTTATATTTATTACTTATCAATTGACGCACCTCAAACTTCAATTATAAGGTGTCTTTATATTCATATAAAAATTCTATAAAGGTTTGAAATGTTCTCTTTTTTTAAAAAGAAAAAAATTGTTCCACATATTAAATTGAGCGGTGTAATTGGGAATGTGGGAAAGTTTAAGCAAGGTATTGATTTTTCAGGACAAGAGGAAGTTATTTTAAAAGCCTTTTCTGTCAAAAAAGCACCTTGTGTTGCTATCACCATAAATTCTCCAGGTGGCTCTCCAGTTCAATCACATCTTATTCATAATTTAATAAAACAGCTTGCGAAAAAAAATAAAAAAAAAGTTATTGTTTTTGCCGAGGATGTTGCGGCTTCAGGTGGTTATTTGATTGCATGTGCTGGTGATGAGATATATGCAAACCCCAGCTCAATAATAGGTTCTATAGGTGTTATATATTCTTCTTTTGGTTTTACAGAACTGATAAAAAAAATTGGAGTTGAGAGAAGAGTACACACTGCTGGTAAAAACAAAAGCACATTAGATCCTTTTCTTGAAGAAAAAAAAGAAGATATAGAGAGGCTTAAAAATATTCAATTAGATTTACACAAAGAATTTATTAATGTTGTTGAAAAAAGTAGAGGCACAAAATTAAAAAAAGATGAAATAGAATTATTTTCAGGAGAGTTTTGGTCTGGTAATAAAGCCAAAGAACTTGGTTTGATAGATGAAGTCGGTGATGCAAATCAAATATTAAAACAAAAATTTGGAGAAGATGTTGAAATCAAAAAGTTTGAAAAATCAAAAGGCTGGTTAAGCAAAAAATTATCATCGTCAAATGATCAAATAGAGCAACTAGCAAATGTATTAGATGAAAAATCTGTCTGGCAAAGGTATGGCCTCTAAAAAAAATATAAAAAAACTAAAGTTTCAAACTTTTCAAGATACTATTTTGAATCTTCAAAAATTTTGGAGCAAACATGGATGTATAATTTTACAACCTTATGATATGGAGGTTGGTGCTGGAACATTTCATCCTGCAACCACATTAAGATCTCTTGGACCAAAGCCATGGAAAGCAGCATATGTTCAACCCTCAAGACGACCAACTGATGGAAGATATGGAGACAATCCAAATAGACTTCAGCATTATTATCAATTTCAAGTAATAATTAAACCTTCTCCATCAAATATTAAAAAACTTTATCTTAATAGTTTATCCGTAATAGGTATTGATCATAAAAATCATGATATAAGATTTGTTGAGGATGATTGGGAAAGTCCAACATTAGGTGCGGCAGGACTCGGCTGGGAAGTTTGGTGCGATGGTATGGAAATAACCCAATTTACATATTTTCAACAAATGGCTGGTTTTGAATGTAAACCAGTTTCAGTGGAAATAACTTATGGTCTAGAGAGAATTTGTATGTTCACTCAACAGAAAAAGAATGTTTACGATTTAATTTGGAATAATGAAAATGTTGAGTATAGAGAAGTTTTTCAACAATCTGAAAAGGAATTTTCAGCTTACAATTTTGAACATGCAAATACAGACAACCTTTTCAAAATTTTTGATATGCATGAGAGTGAGGCAAAATCATTAGTAGAAAAAAAAATCTCTTTACCAGCTTATGATCAATGTTTAAAAGCAAGCCATGTATTCAATATCTTGGATGCGCGCGGAGCAATAAGTGTAGCTCAAAGAGCTGAATATATTGGAAGAATAAGAGAAATTACAAAGTCAGCAGCAGCAATTTGGATTAATACTCAAATTTAAAATGTCAGAATTTTTTTTAGAGTTATTTAGTGAAGAAATTCCAGCAGGACTTCAAAAAAATTTACGAGAGAAACTGTTAGAAGAGTTTCAAAATTTTTTTTTAACAAAATCTATTAAATCAAAGAAAAGTTTTTCTTTTTCTACACCTAATAGATTGGTTGTAGTTTTTGAGGGAGTTGACAAACAAATACAGATCTTGTCTGAAGAAATTAAAGGACCCAAAACTAATGCCCCTAAACAAGCTCTGGAAGGTTTTATAAGGTCAAACAAAATAGAAAAAAAAGATCTATTTAAAAGTCAGACTGAAAAAGGAGAATTTTATTTTTACAAAACACAATCTAAAATTTTAAAAACACATGATTTATTGGAAGATTTTGTTCCAACATTGTTAGAAAGTTATAAATGGAAAAAATCAATGAAATGGGGAGCATTTGATCTAAATTGGGGAAGACCTTTAAAATCAATTTTATCAGTATTTGATAAAAAAGTGATAGATTTCAAATTTCACCATATTTTATCATCAAATTCAACGTTT
>CACDPY010000016.1 GCA_902554765.1 uncultured Pelagibacteraceae bacterium
AACATATAACTTGATACATAAGATTAAAACTAAACTACAGAAAAAGAATATTGTTAAAATAATTTTTATTGGTAACAAAGCGGGATTATTAGAGGCTATGCCTGAGCTTCAAAAATTGAATAATAAATTTCAAAAAAGAATAAAGATTATATGTATTTCTCGAAGCTCTGTTTCATTAGAAAAAGCTGAATTATCAAAAAATTATAAAAAACTTAAACTCAAAATTTATGAAAATCTTAAAGATAAAAAAATTAAAAAAGCAATTCATTTATATGACTATGTAATTAAAGAATTTGAAAATGGGAAAAAAAGTGGATTTAGTAAATATGATATCTGGACTACTATTTTAAAAAAAAAAGTATTAAATAAACTTTATAAATCTTTATCTTATGAAGAAAAAAATAATTATAATGAACATGTTTTTACTAAGATAAGAAATATTACGAGATATACATATCCAGCTACGGTGATTGCAAAAGAACAATTGGAAAAAAATAAAACTTTAAAATTTGTGACTGACAGAGTTTATAAATTAGAAGAAATTAACAAAAAACTGATAGTAATTAGTAAAAAGAACAAAAGAATTATAGGCGATATTGTAATAAATGTATCTGGACCATCTAATTTACTCTCTAATAATACCCATTTAAATTATCTAGAGTCTCTTAAGAAAATAAGCGAAAAATTTACAAATCGTGGTTTTCTCACAAATAGTTTTTTCTTATTAAAAAACAATATTTATATTCCAGGAAGTTTATCTATTAATTTTAACCCAAATAGACTTACAATAATTAGAGCAATTACGCAAAATGCTCATAAAGTTGCCACTAAAATTTCAAATATATATAACAAAAAATGAATATGATAAAAGATCAATTGTCCTGGGAAGAATTTTTAAAGAAAAGTTTAAAAAATAAAAAAATAAATAAAGTAGAACCTTTTAATAGATTAATCGCGCACTCAAAAAATTTATTTGTAATCTCAGGGTATGGTGCATTCACTCAAGGTTATTTAATAATAATTACAAAAGATTATCTTCCATCCTTTGGCCTTATAGAAGATGATCAAATAGAAGAGTTAAATTTTATGATAAAAATTTGTAAAAAATCTATTCAAGAAGAATACAAAAAAAAAACTGTTATATTTGAACATGGTATGTGTGCATGTGTTGGGGGACTAGATAGGGCTCACCTACATATGATGAGTGTAGATAAAAGATCAAACAATGACACATTAAAAATATCCATAAATAAGAGTTTGTTTATGAGAAAAGCTGGAATTAAATCAATAACATTTAATGGCCATAAATTGCAAAATATACATGATATAAATCAATTATATGATGAGGCGTTAAAAGATAATAGAACTTATAATATTGATGGTAAACTTCTTAAAATTAATGATATTCAAAATCTTGATCATAATAGTTGGCCAAAAATAACTTTTGATCATATTTCAAAAGGTGGTCATTATGTATATTTTAAAAGTGATTATGATGATGCTTCTTTCTTAACAACAAATAATTTTCAAACTCAATTAGGAAGAGAAATCGTTTTCCATAATGAAATATTTGTAGACAAAAGTTTTGCAAAAAATATGGATAATTTAAATCAAAATAAATTTTTGAATACATGGCAATGGCAAAATTTTATGTTTGAAAAAAATATAATTGAAACAATAGAAAAAGGGAAAAAAAATTTTAATGTTTGTAAAAATATCTATCAAGAAGATTATAAAAAATTTAAAATAGAAGTTTTATAACTTTATTTAGAAAATATTTTAATGAAAATATTACATATTAACGGAACGTCAGAAGGTGGGACATTTAATGTCATTTATGATTTACATAAAGCTTTACTAAAAAAAAAAATTAAATCTAATATTTATTTACCCGAAAAAATGAATATCAAAAACTCATATTATCCAAAAAGTTTTTTTTTTTCAAAAATTATTAATTTACTAAAAAAAATTATCAGAAAAATTTTATTAAGAACTAATTCTTCAATTACCTTAAGTTTTTTTAAATCTTTTGAAATTAAAAAAATAATCAAAAAAATAAAGCCAGATATAATTCATCTACATTGGATAGGAAATGAATTTATTTCATTGGATGAAATTGTTAACATGAAATTACCATTAGTTTGGACAATGCATGACCTATGGTTAGTACACTCTTATTTTCATTATGAGGAAAAAGCAAAAAAAAATTTTTTTAGCAAAATAATGATAAATCACTTATCTAAAAAAAAAAATTTTTTAATAAAAAAAAAAATAACTATTATTCCTACATCAACATGGTCTTACAAAAAACTAGATAAGAAATTTCAATCTATAGATAATAAATACAAAAAAATTCCTTGTGGAATTGATTTTACAAAATGGTTTCCAATGAATAAACAAATTGCAAAAAAAACTTTAGGGTTAAAGAATAAACCGATTGTTCTTTTTATTGCCTATGGAGTAAACAATTCAAGAAAAGGATTTGATTATCTAAATAAGTCGCTAAAATTTATAAAACATGATTATGAATTATTAATTGTCGGAGATCAAAAACCTTTACATATTAATGATAAAAAATATAAATTTATTTTTGCACCAAAAAATATCAAAATAAGAAGACTAATCTATAATTCAGCTGATTTATTAGTAGCACCAAGCATCCAAGAAGCTTTTGGTTTAGTTTGCCTGGAAGCAGCAGCCTGTAACACACCATCAGTTATTTTTAATGATAATGGTTTAGAAGATATAATTAAACATAAAATTAATGGCTATGTAGCTAAGAAAAAAAATGTCAAAGATTTAGGTAGAGGAATTAATTGGATTTTGAGTTCAATGAAAATGAAACCCAAGAGATTTAATGTTTGTAGAAGTAAAGTTGTTAAAAAATACAATATAAAAAATTTAGCAAATGATTATATTTTAGTTTATAAAAAATTATTAAATAAAAATATTAATTATCAAAAAAAATAAAAGTTAAAACTATGAAAGAAAGCTGGTCTTCTGTTTGGAAAAAAAAATCAAGCTTACCTTTCTCTAATAATTATAAGACATTACTATTGATGAATGGGTGGGATACCGGCGTGTCATCTTTTTCAATTAACGATTGGAAAAAATTTATAAACTTAATAATTAAAAAATTTAAGATTAAAAAAGGTGATAAAGTTTTTGAAATAGGCTGTGGGTCTGGAGCTTTTTTACTTCCTTTTTATAAAAAAAAAATAACATGTTATGGCTTGGATTATTCCTCAAAGTTTATAAAAACTTGTAACAAAATAATGAAAAAAGGAGTATTTATAAAAGCCGAAGCTAATGACCTAAAAAAATTTAAAAGATATAAGTTTAATTATATTTTTATACACTCTGTTTTTCAATATTTTGATAGTATGTATTACGCAAATCAAGTGATGGGTCAATTGAAAAAAATTTCTCAAAAAGGAACGAAAGTATTCATTTTAGATGTGCCAAATTTAAAAAAAAAAAAAACCTGGGAACAAAAAATGATCAAAGCAATAGGAAAAAAAGAATTTGATAAAAAGTATTCTAATCTGAATCATCTATTTTATCCTAAGTCATTTTTTGAAAAATTTTGCAAGAGAAACAATTTCTCTTTAGAGATAATTTCAAAAATAAAATTAAAAAAACAAAGTTCTCAATATAGATTAAATTATATGATAAAAGTTTAAGATGGATCTATGAATTTTTTAAGGAATATAAATGAATAAAATTAGAGTAGGTGTTTTAGGTTTAGGATATGTTGGTTTGCCAATTTTTTCGAGTTTAAAAAAAAAGTTTGAAACAGTTGGATTTGATGTTGATAAAAATCGTATTTTAGATTTAAAAAAAAAATATGATAAAAATTTTGAGTTTACAAAAAGTCAACTTACAACAAGTAAAGAGTCATATTATTCTAATGATATTAAGGATTTAAAAAGGTGCAATTTTTTTATTGTAACTGTCCCAACTCCAATTAGCTTGAATAAAAAACCTGACTTAAAACCTCTATTTTCAGCATGTCAAATATTAAAAAAAGTAACATCAAATAACGACATAGTTTTTTTTGAGTCTACTGTTTATCCGGGTACAACAAAGTTCTTAAAAAAAAGGTTTTTTAAAAAAAAAAAATTGGTTTTTGGATATAGCCCAGAAAGAATAAATCCTGGAGATAAAAAAAACACAATAAAGAAAATTCATAAAATTGTCTCCTTTGATGGACATGATAAGAAATCAAAAAAAAAAATTCTTTCTGTTTATAAATATATTTCAAATAATTTAGTGATTTCAAACTCTATTGAAAATGCTGAAATGTCGAAAGTAATTGAAAATATTCAAAGGGATGTGAACATAGCTTTTATGAATGAAATATTAATGGTTTGTGAAAAACTTAATCTTAATTTTAAAGAAGTGTTAAATTTAGCTAAAACAAAATGGAATTTTCTTGATTTTTCACCAGGTTTAGTTGGTGGTCACTGTTTACCTGTAGATCCTTATTATTTATATACTTTAGCAAAAAGAAGTGGGCATGATGCAAAATTCATGTTAGCTGGGCGTAAAGTAAATGATTTTCTAGTTAAATTTTTAGAAAAAAAAATTCTTGAAAAAATAAAAAAAATTAAGAATAAAAAAATATTAATATGTGGGTTAACATATAAAGCAAATGTCGCAGATAAAAGAAATTCATTAGCTCTAAAAATATTTAAAAAAATAAGTTCGAAAAAAAATGTATATATTGATGCATATGATCCGATAATAAACTTAAAAAATACTCAAAATAAGAATGTAAATAATAAAATTAAAAATTTATCAAAGTATGGATTAATAGTAATTTTAGTTAATCATTCTAAATACTTAAGTCAACTTAAAAAACACAAAATCAAAAATGAAAAAAAATACTACGACCCTTTTTTTTTAATTTCTTAGATGGAAAAAATTAGATTAATATTTTTTATTCCAGAGTTTGTTAAAGGTGGTGCTGGAAAATCTATTTTTTCCTTAGTGAAAAATTTAGATAAACAAAAATTTCTTATAAATATTGTTTGTTTGGGAAAATGTGAGTATAGATATCAAATATCTAAATACGCCAGAATTTATGAATTAAAAAATAAAAAAACAATTTTTGCTCAAAGAAAATTAAGTAAAATTATATATGAAATAACAAAATACAATAAAAAAAATATTCTTATATCAAATTTTTTTTATGCAAATGTTTTAATTTCTTTATTTCAAAAAAAAAGAAAAAACTTAAAGTTCATATTTACAGAAAGAACTACTTTGACAGAATTATATACATATTTCAGTATTATAGATTTTTTAAAAAAATCAATTATAAAAGTTCTTGTTAAAATATTTTATAGTAGAGCAGATCTAATAATTTCTAATTCAAAAAAAGTTTCAAAAGATATTGAAAAATTTACAAATAAAAAAAGTATTTTCATTTATCCTGGATCAATCAAAAATAAAAAAAAGAAAAAGTTTTTTTTAAAGGTAGGTTCTGATGAAAAAAAAATTATATGGATTGGAAGACTTGCAAAAGAAAAAGGATTAGAAATATTATTAAGTTCTTTTAAAGGAATAAACAAAAAAAGTTACAAAGTTTACATATATGGCAACGGTCCTTTAAAATATTATTTGAAAAATAATATTGATAAGCTTGATCTTAAGGATAATTTTATAATGAAAGGTTATAATGAGAATATTTCAAATGAAATATATAAGTATGATCTTTTAATTAACACATCAAAATTTGAGGGATTTCCAAATGTTGTAGTTGAGTCGCTGAATAATTTGGTACCAGTGATTGTTTCAAAAAGTGGAGGTGGAATAAATGAAATAATCTCAAATGGTAGATATGGACAATTTTTTGATACAACTAAATCTAATGATTTAAGAAAAAAAATAATTAAATTTATCAAATCTCCTGAGATATTAATTAGAAAAGCAAAAAATTCAAAATTTCATTTAAAAAATTTTGATGAAAAAAAAAGTGCAAAAAAATATGAAAAAATTTTTCTAGAATTATTTTCTTGATATGAAAAAAAAAAAAATAACAATCATTACACCTGTCAAAAATGATGAAAAAAATATCGAAAAAACTATTAGGAGTGTATTAAATCAATCCTATCGAAAATTTGAATATATAGTTGTGGATGGAAATTCAACCGACTCAACTTTAAAAATAATAAAAAAGTTCAAAGGTAAAATAAGATTTTTTTCTATAAAAGATAAGAATTTATGGGATGCAATTAATTTTGGAATTAAAAAATCGTCAGGAGAAATAATTGGTATCTTAAATTCAAATGATATCTTTTTTAAAGATGCTTTGAATTACGCTAATAACTATTTTCAAAAATTTAATCTGGATTATTTATTTGGAGCTGTCAAAAAAACAAAAGTTTTTTATAAATTTGAACCTGAAAAATTAAATTATAGGCTTAATATTTATCCTTCTCATTCATGTAGTTTTTTTATTAAAAAAAAAATACACCATGAAATAGGTTTATATAACATTAAATATAATTTTTGTTCAGATTATGATTTGTTTTATAGACTTTTTAAAAATAAAAAATTTAAAGGAATGAGTACCAAAAAAAATGAGGTATTCGGTAAATTTAATATGGAAGGAATTTCTTCTAAAGTACCATTTTATAAATTTTATTTTTATGAAATGAAAATTAGATATGATAATGGTCAAAATTTGATATATCTAATTTTTTTGTACCCAATTAAAATACTAAATAAAATAAGAAACTTAATTACATAATATTCATGTCAGAACTTACTCTTTTGATACCTGCAAAAAAAGAAGCAGAGTCGTTACCAATTTTTTTAGATGAACTAAGAAGATATGATTACAAAATTTTAATTGTTTTAGAGGAAAGAGATAAAGAAACAATTGATGCAATAACCTTGAGAGAAAATATAGAAATTTTTTATCAAAAAAACAATGGTTACGGTAGTGCACTTATCGAAGGAATTGACCATATAAAAACAAAATATTTTTGTATAATTAATGCTGATGGTTCAATGAATCCAAGCGAGTTAGATAATATGCTTAAAAATATAAATGATGATAATGATCTAGTCTTTGGTTCAAGATATCTAAAAAATGCAGGAAGTGAAGATGATGATTTTATAACAGTTGTAGGAAATTACATATTCTCTTTTTTAGGTAAAGTATTTTTTAATCTTAAAATTAATGATATTTTGTATACATATGTTTTAGGAAGAACCGAATTAGTCAAAAAATTGAATTTAAAATTTAGTGATTTCAAGGTTTGTGTTGAGCTACCAATCAAAGCACATAGATCTAAATTGAAATATATTTCTACACCAAGTTTTGAGAGAAAAAGAATTGCTGGGAAAAAAAAAGTAAACCCATTTTTAGATGGTTTATATATTTTAACTGGGATGTGTTATTTATTTTTCAATAAAGTTTTATGATTAATGTATTTTACTGGGGACCGTTTATAGATAACAAAATAGCAACAGTTAAAGCAATGTATAATTCTGCATTAGGTATAAATGAATATTCAAAAAAACATAAAGCTTACATTGTTAATAGTATAGGGGAATGGAATTTTAAGATTAATGATCAAAATTCCGAATATTTTTTAAATCAAAATTTCAATATAAATAATTATCTTCCAAAATTCGGATTTATAAAAAGCCGGATTTCATACATATTAATTTTTTTTTCATGTTTTTTTCAATTAAAAAAAATATTAAAAAAACATCAACCAGATTTTTTTATTGCTCATTTAATAGTTTCTTTACCACTAATTCTATTTAGAATATTTAATTTCAAGTCAAAATTAATCATTAGAATTTCAGGTAAACCTAAATTAAATATATTTAGAAAATTTGTCTGGAAATTTGGATCTAAAACTATTTACAAAGTTTTTTGTCCCACGAAAGAAACTAAAGATATTTTAATACAAAAAAAAATATTTGATAATGAAAAAGTATTTGTTTTAAATGATCCTGTTTTTAAGCTTAAAGATTTTATTATTTCTAAAAATGAAAAAAGTTTTGATAATAGATTTGAAAAAAATAATATTATTATGGCAGGAAGATTAACTTATCAAAAAAATTTTGAACTAATTATTGATGCCTATGAAAATAATGTTGATTTAAAAAATAAATATAAAGTATTTATATTAGGTGATGGTGAACTTAAAAGTCAGTTAAAAAAAATAATTAAATCAAAAGAGCTTGAAAATCATATAATCTTTCTAGGCCATAAAAAAAATATTATTAAATATATGAAAAATAGCAAAATGTTCATATCAACATCACTTTGGGAAGACCCAGGTTTTGTTTTAATTGAAGCTGCTCTTTCCAATTTAACTATAATTTCAAGCGATTGTCCTAGTGGACCAAAGGAAATTATTAATGAAAATGAGTATGGTGGTTATTTATTTAAAAACAACAGTTTGAAAGATTTAAATAAAAAAATTAACCAATTTTTGGTAGAGGATAATAATAAAATTTTTAAAAAAAAAATTTATATCAAAAAAAAAATAAAGAAATTTAGTGTTTTTAATCATGTAAATTTAATTAAAAAATATCTATAAAATTAAATAATAGTATGAAAAAAATTAAATGTGGTATTACAGGTCATTCTGGTTCTATAGGTAATGCATTATTAAAAGAAACATCAAATATTAAATTTGAATTTTTTAAAGGTGACATTACAAAAAAAAGTGCTGTAAAAAAATGGATTAGAAATAGTCAATTTAACTATTTAATACACTTAGCAGCAATTGTACCAATTAAAGAAGTTAATAAGAATAAAAAAAATGCGTATAATGTTAATACTATTGGAACTGAAAATTTAGTAAATGCATTGTTGACAGTAAATAATAAAATTAGTTGGTTTTTTTTTGCATCAACTTCCCATGTCTATTCAACTTCAAGAAAAAAAATTAGTGAAAAATCAAGAATAAATCCAATAAGTTTTTATGGAAAAACCAAATATTTAGCAGAAAAAAAACTTAAAAAGTTAAATAAGAAAGATATCAAAGTTTGCGTAGGGCGAATTTTTAGCACAACTAATATAAATCAAAGAAAAAACTATCTTATACCCGATCTCAAAAATAAAATTAAAAAAAAAAATAATATAAAACTTGAAAATTTAAATCATTTCAGAGATTTTATATCTATCGAGGATATTGCAAAGATTATAATTTACTTTTTAAAAAATCAAATAAGTGGTGTAATAAATTTGTCGACTGGAAAACCAACAAAATTAGTTACTATTGCAAAGATAATAAGCAAAAAATATGGAAAAAAAATTGAAATTTTTGAAAATGATAAGCCTACTTTTCTAGTTGGAAATAATTCACTATTAAAAAAAATTTATAAAAAAAGATTAAATTTAAGTTTAAGAAAAATGATATTTAGAAATTAATTTTATGAATAATAAAAATAAGATATCTATACTTATCTCAAATTATAATAAAAGTAAATTTCTTCCACAAACATTATCAATGCTTAAAAAACAAAGTTACCAAAATTTTGAATTAATATTATTTGATGATGTATCAGATGATAATTCATTGGAGATTATCAAAAAATTTAGAAATATTAAATTAATTCTAAATAAAAAAAAAAAATTTAGTTTTGCAGCCTTGAATCAAATAAATGCTTTAAATGAATGTTTTAAAATATCAAAAGGTCAAATTATTTGTCTTTTAGATGCAGATGATTTTTTTAAGAAGAATAAATTATCAAAGATAAAAACTTTTTTTGATAAAAATCAAAAAGCGAAAAGTGTATATAATTTTCCTTCAGCAAAAGAACATAAATTTAGGTTCGTTAATAAGTCCTCAAATATTTGGCCAACAATATTTCCAACAAGTTGTATTTCAACAAAAAGGGAAAATTTTAAAACATTTTTAAAATTTTCTAAACAAAGTAAGTTTCCGAATTTAGAGATCGATGCACGATTTGTAATTTTTTCAAAGTTTTTTAATAGGGAATATAATTTTATCACAGATAAATTAACTATTTATAATGATGATAGCGATGGAATAACATCAAATATTTCAAAATATTCTTTAAATTGGTGGTTAAGAAGAAAACAAGCTTTTCTTTATATGGAATACATATTGAATTTAAAAAAACAAAAGTTAGACTTTAGCCTTGATCGAGTTATAACAAATCTGGTTAATAGTATATTTAATTAGAGTAATTGATGTTTATCTTATATTATTTCCTGATTTGTATTAGCCTTGTTGGCTATGGATATATTTTATCAAAACTTTTAAGATTAAACTTTTATAACTTTGGTTTTTTAGGTTTTATTGGAATTTCATTCTCAATAACAATTTCCTATTTAAGTTCTATTTTTTTTGTACACAACTACATATTTAACTTAATTTTCTTATTACTTGGAATTTTAGTTTTTCTTTTTTTCTTAAAAAAAAACCCAAATTATAAAAAAAACATTTTAAATACATTTCTAGTTTTTTTGATACTTTTGATATTCATTTTTGTGGGAAAAAATCACGATGATTTTGGTTATTATCATTTTCCTTATTCTTATTTGTTAACTCAAATAGAACATCCAGTAGGCATGGGTCTTTTAAATAATGGTTTTAGAAATCATTCTTCAATTTTTTTTCTTAGCTCTTTGTTTTATTTTCCAAAAGTTTCATTTTATTTATTACATTTGGCCCCTGTCTATTTTTTGGGATTTGCTAATTTAATTTTACTAGATTTTATTAAGAGTAAAAAAATGTTTGAAAATTTGAAATTTGTGAATTTTTACTCATTAATGATAATCACTTTTATCAATATTTTCTTTTATAGATTAGCAGAACATGGAACAGATCGATCAGGAATGATATTAATATTTATAATTTCCTTATTGGCAATAATTATTCAAAATACTAATGATAAACTAAAAAATAAAGATTTATTTTATTTTATTAGCATTATTTCAGTATTAATTTTCTCACTAAAGCCATTTTATATAATTTATGCGCCATTAGTTTTAATTATTTTATTTTGTAGTTTTAAAAAAGATTTGATTGAAATATTAAAAGCAAGATCAATCACATTCTGTATTTTTTTTTTCTTTTTAGTTATATTTTATAACGTTATTAACTCTGGTTGTTTAATATTCCCTTTAGCAATTTCTTGTTTTGATGGATTTCTATGGTCACTAAGTTTTGAAAAAATTAAGGGAGTTAATGTTTGGTATGAGCTATGGTCAAAAGCAGGTGCATCTCCTAATTATGTAGTAGAAAACCAATTAAATTATATTAAAGGATTAAATTGGTTGCCAAATTGGATAGATAATTATTTTTTCAATAAAGTTAGTGATTTTTTACTATCTATTATTTTTGTAATTATAGTATTTTGGTCAATCTTTATTTTTAGAAAAGAAAAAATAGTTAAAAATAAATTACTCTATAAGATTATCTATTTTTTCTTTACTTTATGTTTTTTTGAGTGGTTTTTTTATCACCCTACGTTGAGATATGGTGGCTATCATTTAATACCAATTTTAACTTTTATCCCCTTATCAATTTTATTTAATTATAAAGATATTAATTATTCAGAGTTCTCAAAAAAATCTTCAATTATTTTATTAATAACTATAGTTATATTTATTGGTCGTAATACAAACAGACTTATAAATGAATACAATCTATATACTTATAATCCAGTTGAAAGCTTTAAATTTATTTATGATAATAAATTTTATAACAGGTATCTTGATATAATTAATAAAAATACTGATAAGTATAATTATATTAATGTATTGGGAAAAGAGATAATGATTATTAAACGTATTGAAGAAAACTAAATAAAAATTTCTTAAAGACTGTTTTTATACCAATTGACTAAATTTTGAATCCCAATTTCTAGAGGTGTGAATTTATTAAATTTAGTAAAATTTACAATTTTTCTATTACTACCATGAGTCTTAATCACATCAGCTTTCTGCAACCCAACTTTGATTATTTTTAATTTAGGTTTGATTAATAATTTATCTATTATTTTTATAATCTTTGTAATTTTATACGGTTTATTGCTACATATATTAAAAACAGAAAATCCAATATTTCTTTTTTTTATTAGTCTAAAAATAATTTCATTTACGTCTTGAATGTATGTGAAGTCTCTAAAATGTAATCCATTATTATAAAGATTGAACTTATTTTTTGATCTAAGATATTTTAGCATAAACATATCAGGTCTTCCCCATTCACCATAAACAGTAAAAAATCTTAGTGCACTTATATTTAAATTATATAATTTAGAATATATCTCAGACATTTCTTCATTATTTTTTTTGGTTAAACCATAAAAATTTTTGGGATTAATGCTTTCTTTTTCCTTTAATGGAAAATTCTTTTTGTCCCCATATACTGAACTAGAAGAGGCCAAAATAATTTTCTTTATTGACTTAAGTCTACAATATTCAAGGATATTATGAAAACCAACTATATTGCTGTGAACGTACTTTTGTGGATGATCTATTGAATATCTTACTCCAGCTTGAGCAGCAAGATGAATTACAGAATTAATTTTATTTTTTTCAAAAACAAATTTAACTTTTTTTTGATCAGCTAGATCAAATTTATAAAATTTAAAATTTTTATATTTCTTTAAAATTTGAAGACGTTTATTTTTAAATCTTACATCGTAATAATTATTTAAGTTATCAATACCAATTATCTTAAATTTTTTTTTTAGAAGAAAAAGAGATAAATTAAACCCTATAAACCCACAACTACCTGTAATTAAAATTTTCATATTAA
>CACDPY010000017.1 GCA_902554765.1 uncultured Pelagibacteraceae bacterium
AAAATTAGATACCTAGTTTTTCTTTTTTTTATAATTTTGCCTCTTCAAAATTTAAAATCAGATATAATAATTATGAGTGCTTGTGATGATAAACAAGATGAGTTTTTAAAGAATGAATATATTCTTAATCTTAATGAATTAATAATGACTAGAAACTATGTTTATAAAGAAAAAACGTATCAAAAATATAGAATAACAGATTTAAGTATTAAAAAATCTAATTCATATGTTAGAAATATTTATGAGGAAAACGGAAAAATTTTCACTCACAAGCACGGATATCCTCAATTTTATACACAAATTTTTTTTGAAAAAGGAAAACAAGAAATTTTTATGAAAACAGTTCTTAATGACGAAGAAGGTATATCAAAAATTTCGACATGTGAAAAAATAGAAAAGTTTAAGAAAGAAAGTTAATTTTTTTTTTTATTTTTTTTAGAATTTCTTCTTTTTGATCCAAATTGACTATTAGTAATATTGCTTCTATGCTTGGCATAAGCTTGTTTTTGGGCTTGCTTCATAGCTCTTTTTGAGGACATGATAATTTAATAGTTTATTTTAATACTTCCTATCATATTAAAATTTTTGTCAGATACAACTATTTCACCTGATGATGGAGCATAATTTAAAACCTCTAATATCAATACGTAATGAGTAACAAACACTAAATTTTTACTACTTTTAAATTTTTGAACATAATCTTCTAATTCTTCAATTTGTTTTGTTTTATTTTTTTCATATTTTGGACTGTAAAAAGAATTTAAAAAATTTTTTGTAAAATAATCGTTAAAAGCTATCTCTGCAGTTTCTTTACATCTGCACCATTCACTTGAGAAAACTTTTTCAATTTTAATATTATTATTTGTAAAAAATTTACCAATTTTTTGGGCTTGTTTTTTTCCTTCCTCACTCAAATTTCTTTGGGTTGAACAATCGTTTAAATTGAAATTACTTGGATCACCACTTCCAGATGCATAAGCATGTCTTATAAATATTAGTTTTTCACCATCTTCAAGTTGATTCATTAAATCTTTATCTAAATCTGCTTTAATAGATGTTGTTAAAGATATAAATATTATTATTAAGAATTTTAAAAATTTCATTTTATGGATATTAGATTAAACGATTTAAACAAAACAATAGTTAATTGTAAAAAATGTCCTCGCCTAGTTAAATTTATAAATAAAGTGAGTACTATTAAAAGAAAACAAAATATTAATGAAATTTACTGGGGCAAACCTGTACCAGGATTTGGAAATTTAAACTCAAAATTAGCAATTATTGGTTTAGCACCTGCGGCTCATGGTGGAACAAGAACTGGAAGAGCATTCACTGGAGATAAATCAGGAGAATTTTTATTTAAGTGCTTATATGAGGTTGGAATTTCAAATACTCCTTTTTCGAAAGATCTGAATGATAATTTAAAATTAAAATCTACTTATATCACAAATATACTTAAGTGTGTACCGCCGGAGGACAAACCACTTAGTAATGAAATTTCAAATTGTTCAAACTTTTTTGATAAAGAAATTTTATCTTTAAAAAAACTTAAAGTTATTGTCACACTTGGAAAAGTTGCTTTTGATAACTGTTTAAAATTATATAAACAAAAATTCAAAATTAAGCAAAAATTTATTTTTAAACATGGAAAAACACAATTGTTACCAAATGGTATAATAATATTATCTAGTTATCATCCAAGTCCAAGGAATGTTAATACGAAACTAATTTCTAATAAGATGATGGTTGATTTATTTAAAAAAGCAAAAAAATTAGCTAAATTTTGATACTGTCACAAAAATATGGTTTAAATTTAGAATAAATTTCATCTGGAATTTTAACTGGCTTTCCATCTGAATTTACAAATACTAAATGAACTTGGGCTTCAACGATTATATCGTCCGTTTTTGTAATTATTTGATTCATAAAAAAAGATGTTTTTGTAATAGATTTAACAAAAGATCTTACCGTTAATTCGTCCTCTAAATGGGCTGATTTTTTATATTCAATATTGCAAGCTTTTACAATAATCAAAGACCCAAAATTCTCTTGAATTTTTTTGTTACTATATCCAATTGAAAATAGGGCTTCAGTTCTTGCCCTTTCTAAAAATTTCAAATAATTTGCATAATAAACTACTCCACCCGAGTCAGTGTCCTCATAATAGACTTTCAACTTATGAAAAAAATTTTCATGCATAAGATAAACTATATCAAATTATTATTATTCTGTAGAAAAATAAATATTCTGAAAATAAGCGATAGATTTCATTTTAGAATTATCGGTGTCTGACATAATAGCCAATCCATCTAATTCATTTACATCTAAATTATGAAATTTCTTAAAATCATTTTTTACGTTGGCTTTCACTGTTACCCACTCATTTAAGTTTTTTTTTGTACTTGCTAAAACGTTATCTATTGATTTTTTAGTGTAGGGACTAGGCCAATTAGATCCAACCTCATTATTACTTGAAAAGACATAATTGATTGCTCTATTTGATAGAGGTGTAGCTCCTGTCTTTTTTATTACAAAAACTCTCGCTGCATAATCGTGTCCCTTTTTTGTATTTTCTTTTATGCCTGATAAATCTTTCTCAATTTTCCATGTAATATTAATGAATGGTGTCTTATTTAAATCAATTTTGATTTCTTTACCTAGGCCTGATGCAGCATTATCAGCAACCGATTTTAAAAAAGCCCCATTTTCATTGTTTCCAACTGTATAAGTGGTTTTATTATCTGCCCCTCTAACCTTTCTTACTTCTAACTTAGATAACTCAGTCTCAGTAAAATCAAATACCTTTATCTCATCTGCTAACGAGACATTATTAGCTAAAAGTAACATTGTTAAAATTTTGAATACAAGTTTCATGAATATATTTTTTAAAAATTTCTTAATACATTATTTTGACAAAATTTAAACATTCAAAATACAACTTTTAATTCTATATCAATATTATGAAGACAATATCCATTTTTATATTACTTATTTACTGGTCAATAATGATTTTTGCACCCGTTATGTCTAAAGATGTCAAATTTAGTAGAGCTAAGGTTAATAATGTTAAAATAGTTGAGCAAAAGCCCCGAGTTTAATAAGTTGATCGACCACCACTTATATCAAACACAGCTGCTGTTGAAAACGTATTCTCCTCTGAGGAAAGCCAACAAACCAAGGATGTAAATTCTTCAACCTCTAAAAATCTACCTCTTGGTACCTTAGAAAGCATTCTTTGAACATGTTCTTTAGTCATTTGGTCCAAAATTCGGGTATTAGCACCTGCAGGTGTGATTGCATTTACAGCTATATTTTTATCAGCAAGTTCTTTACCTAAAGATTTTGTCAGACCTATCGCTCCTGCTTTACCAACGCTATAGGCGCTAGCGTTTGCATTACCGTCTTTTCCAGCAACTGAAGCGACATTAACAATTCTACCATAATTATTTTTAATCATATTTGGCACTATTGTTCTGCAGCAGTTAAAAGTTCCCATTAAATTAATATCAACAACTTTTTTCCACATCTCTACATCATATTCCCATAGTGACGCTGTTGGGCCTGTAATACCTGCATTATTAATAAGAATATCGATATTAGAATTTTTTGTAATTTTTTTTATACAATCTTCAACTTCTTTATAATTTGATACATCAACAATATTTGAACTTAAATTTGGGCTATTTAATTCTTTTATAGCTTGTTCTATCATTTTTGAGTCTATATCCCAAATTATTACTTTTGCTCCAGATTTTAAAAATCGCTTGGCGATATCTAAACCAAAACCTTGGGCACCTCCAGTAACTAAGGCAGTTCTATTTTTGAAATCAAAAGAAATTTTATCCATGTAATTACTTTTCTGCTAATAAGTAATATACCAATGCAGCAACAATTGCTCCAATAATCCAAGCATAAGATTGTAAAAACATTAAACTAATATTCCATATAGTTGCCGCTGAAAAAATAAAGCCGATTATCAGTGAGTAAAGTGCTTTTATGTGCCAGCCTCCAGTGAAATAATAAGATCCCTCTTTTTCTAATGAATATATATCTTTATTAATTATATTTCCTTTTTTTATCAAATAAAAATCAGATATCATTATTCCAAATATTGGACCAAACAAAGCACCAAAAGTATCAATAAAAGATAAAATTCCAATTTGGCTCAAGTATGATAACCAAAAAATACTTATTAAAAAACCCATAAAAGCTATTATGAGAGTTGCACTTTTTAAACTTAGACTGCTTGGAGCAAAATTTATTAAAGAATATTGAGATGGTATTAGGTTAGCAATTAAATTTGTAGAGGCTGATGCTATTATTATAAAAATTAAAGCTAAGATCGTAATTAATAAGTTGTCTAATTTACCAATCATATCAGTAGGGTTTGTAAAAATTTTACCGATGTTATCTGGATTTTGATTTAAAAATACATCTACTCCAGCTACAATAAATACTGAAAAAATAGAAAAAATAATTAAGTTAAGAATAAGTGACAAATTACCTTTCGTAAGTTGATTTGAATTTTGAACGTATCTTGAAAAATCTCCAAAAGTTAAAATAATAATTGAAAAATAAGCAAACATGGTGCCTGTAACTGTTATTAACGGACCAATATTTTCTTTATTTAAAAAATTATCAAAATTTAATAAATCAATAAAAGCATTTGTGGTAATTTTTACATCACTCAAAAGCACAGAAAAGAAAAAAAGAATTATTCCAGAATATACAGTTAAGGCTGAAATTTGTATCAATCTTTTATTAAAATTCATACCTTTGCTAAATAAGATAAACTGAAAAATTATAGTAAATAGTATTGATACCCAATCAATTATATTCATTCCTAGAAAAAATATTAAAAAATATTCTTGACCCAATAATGAACTGTCAAAATGAAAAATTACTATTCTTATTAAATAACTAAAAGCTTTAGATAAAAAGTATGTTTGAATTCCAAATAAAAAAATTCCAACTAAACTTCTGATGAATCCAACATACTTTGCTCCTCTTAAACCAAATGATGATCTTAATAAAACTACAAAAGGTAAACCATATTTTTGAGATGGTTTACCAATTAAATTTGAAAAAAAATATACTAGTATTGATCCTAATAATGTTCCAAAAAAAACGACAAAAGTGTTTAAATTATAAACTGTATATAAAGATGCAATTAGAGAAAATGCAATTACACTTTGAATATTAACACCCCAAAAACAAAACAAATCTCTCCAATTCCAATTTTTATTATTTGGATTTACCGATACTAAATCCCAATTTATTAAAGAATTTTTTGATTTTTGTTGATTCACTTTATTAATATAAAACTATTAATATCTACTGTCCATACAAGAGAGTTGGTAACCAAAGAGCAATTTGAGGAAATACAATAATTAAAATTAAGCCTATTACTTGTAAGACCATAAATTGCATCATGCCCATATAAATATCCTTAAGATCCCATTCGGGTACAACGCCTTTTAAAAAATATGCTGATAGAGCAACAGGTGGTGATAGCCAGGCGGTTTGTAAGTTTACAGCTACAAGTATTGCAAACCATGTTAAATTAAATCCTAAGGCTTCAACTAAAGGCAAGATTATTGGAATTATAATCATCACAATTGGAACCCATTCTAATGGCCACCCTAATAGAAAAATCATAACCATTATCATTGCAAGGATTAAATATTTATTCATTTCTAATCCCAATAAAAATTCAGTTAATAGTGTTGGTGTCCCTAATCTTGCAAATACTGCACCAAAAAAATTTGAAGCAGCAACTAAAACCATTATTAAAGCTGTTATTTCTAAAGTTTTAACTAAAGCTTCTTGCAATTTTGGTAGTGTTAATTTTTTATAAGCTAAAGATAATAAAAGAGCACCCATTGCACCACAACCTGCTGCTTCCGTTGGTGTCGCAAATCCAAATAAAATACTTCCTAGGGCGGCAAAAACTAAAGCTGCTGGCGGAACTAATCCAAGAAAGAATTCAATCCAAACTTCTTTCATACTTGCTGCTCTCATATCCTCAGGTAAGACTGGTCCAAGTTTAGGATTAATCATACATCTAATTGTAGTGTAAGCTGCATATAAAGTGGCAAGTAGAATTCCAGGGAAAATAGCTGCAGCAAATAAATCTATAACGGGAATTTCCATAATTGGCCCCATAACTACAAGCATAATACTAGGTGGAATTAATATTCCTAAAGTTCCACCTGCCGTAATTGTTCCAGCGGCAAGTTTTACATCATATCCAGATCTATTCATTGATTTTGCTGCCATTATTCCAAGAATAGTAACTGACGCTCCTACAATTCCAGTTGCTGCAGCAAAAATTACAGAAACAAATAAAACTGCATAATATAAAGAGCCCCTAACTTTGGCTAACATCAATTGAAAAGCTGAAAATAATCTTTCCATCAAGCCAGCCTGTTCCATCATAATACCCATAAAGACAAATAACGGTACGGCGGCTAAAGTCTGTTCGGTCATTACCATAGAAAATTGGAGAGTCATTAAATAGAAAACTAATTTTCCAAACCCTAAATAACCAAAAACAAAACCTAAAAATATTAACGTAAAAGAAATTGGAAATCCTACAAATATTGCAAAAAGCATTACTCCAACAAGAATAAAACCTAAAATTGCTGGATCCATAAATTCAGCTATCATTTATCTACTCCAGGCCATTCACCTTTTTTAGCTGCCCAATAACTTTTAAATAATTCAGAAACACCTTGTATTAATAAAAATATGATACCAATTAACAAACACGTTTTAATTGGCCACATGTATGGCATCCAAGTTGTATCCATTCCTCTCTCGCCTCTTTGAATAGACTCTTCTACATATCCAATTGTCATATAAAGAAAGACGATCAGTCCTGGAAAATAAAAAAGAAGATATAACCAAAAATCTATAAGCCCTTGATTTTTAGTTTTGAAATTTCTGTATAAGAAATCAGCTCTGATATGAACTCCTCTTGAAAGAGCATATCCAGCCCCTAACATAAAAAGAGCTCCATATAAAAAACGACTGATGTCATAAGCCCAAATAGTTGGAGCTAAAAATAATTTTCTTGCCAAAACTTCGTAGGTCATAGCGAATATCAAAGGCATCAATATCCAACAAACTAAATTTCCAACCCACTTACTAAACTTATCTATATTAACGATGGATTTTGCCATCCAATTTGGCATATCGTCTGGCATTTTTCCTGAACCACCTCGCCTTTCGGCAATCATTTCATCTGATATATCTAATTTACCCGGTTCTTCTGCCATAAAATTCTGATTAAAAAATTAGAGCGGACTATAAAAGTCCGCTCTAACAAATTTAGATTAATTACTGATTACTTTAATGTTGCTGCGTGAGCCATTCCTAGCTTCGCATTTGACATTTGAGCACCACTCCAGAAAGGAACAGCAACATCAGCAAACTCTTTCATTGAGTCATATACTTTTTTGAAAAATGCATTTTTTTCAGCATTTTTGTTTAAAGTAGCTTTTGCTGCAGCCATATATTCTACGAAGTAGTCAGATGGAGTATCTTCTAATATTACTCCATGCTTAGTAGTTAACTGTTGTAAAGCTTTTCCGTTTTCATAGATTCTGTAGCTTAAAGATTTTGCTAATGAAGCATTAGCAGCAACTTCAAGAGACTTCTTCTCATGAGCACTCATTGCTTTGTAAGTTTTTCCAGTAATGTAAAAGTCAGCATTTACGACTACTTGGTGTAAACCTTGTAGGTAGTAGTGCTTTAGTACTTTTTGGAAACCAAATACCATGTCTGGTTTTGGACAACACCATTCAGCAGCATCGATAGTTCCTGCCTCTAAAGCTGGTAGAATATCTCCACCACCCATAGCAACAGATGCTATACCAATGTCTTTATATGTTTGTCCTGGAATCCCTGGAGGAGTTCTGAACTTATATTTTCTAAAGTCAGCCATATCTTTAATTGGTTTTGGAAACCAACCTAAAGCTTCAGGTCCAACTGGTTGTAACATAAATCCCTTGATGTCTCTTCCCATTTCTTTCCAAAGTTGGTCGTATAACTCTTTACCACCACCGTATTGGAACCAAGATAAAAATGCTAAGTTATCAATACCAACTCCACCACCAGCTACTGGCGAACCAAATAACATAGCAGCAGGGTGATCACCTGACCAATAGTGAGTCCATGCGAAACCACAATCAATCAAACCCTTATCTACTGCATCCAGAGTTTCTTTAACTCCAACAACAGCACCCGCAGGTAGTATTTCAAACTTTAACGATCCACTCGTTAATTCTGTTACTGTATCAGTAAAGTCCTTTAACATCTTAACTTCATCAGCCTTAGTGTTAAGAACTGTCTGACATTTTAGTGTTTTTGCAGCGTTAGCGTTTGAAATAAACCCAAGCACTAAAACAGTTGCAAATAACATTGAAATGATTTTTTTCATTATATTTCCTCTTGTTAGTTAATTATAACGAAGGCATACAATCAGAAAAATAAAGCTGACACAAGTGACAATTGATAAATATGGGTGTAAAAGCTTAAAAAAGTTTTAAGAAAAAAACTATTCAACTACAGATGGAAAATTTTGACTTTATCATAATAGGCGCAGGATCAGCAGGATGTGTCCTAGCTAATAGACTTTCTGAAAATCCTAATAATAAAATTTTATTAATTGAAGCAGGTGGAAGAGATAGCAATCCGTGGATACATATTCCTGTCGGTTATTACAAAACAATGCACAATCCGAAAGTTGATTGGTGTTACAAAACAGAGCCTGATGAAACTATGGCAAACAGATCTATTCCCTATCCAAGAGGCAAAACTTTAGGTGGAAGTTCGTCTATTAATGGCCTCTTATATATAAGGGGACAAGAACAAGATTATAATATTTGGAGACAGTTAGGAAACAAAGGTTGGGGATGGAAAGATGTTTTACCCTATTTTATTAAATCAGAAAATCAAGAAAGAGGTAAAAATGATTTCCATGGAATAAATGGACCTTTATCGGTTTCAGATACAAGAGTAAAGCTAGATTTATTAGAAAAATTTATGGATGCTGCTGAAGAAAAAGGTATTCCAAAAGTTGATGATTTTAATAAAGGGGATAATTTTGGATGTGGTTATTTTCAAGTTACAGAAAAAAATGGTTTAAGATGTAGTGCAGCAGTAGGATATTTAAATCCTGTCAAAAAAAGAAAAAATTTAAAAATTGAAACTAACTGTCATGTACAAAAAATAAATTTTGATGGAACAAAGGCTATAAGTGTATCATTTTGGAAAAATAATCAACTTTATACTATTAAAGCTAACAAAGAAATATTATTAAGTGCTGGATCAATTGGTTCAACACAAATTTTACAAACTTCTGGTGTTGGCGAAGGAAATAAACTGTCAAATTTAGGAATTAAAGTAATTAAAGAATTAAAGGGTGTTGGTAAGAATTTACAAGATCACTTGATGTTCAGACCGGTTTATAAGATTAAGAATATAAAGTCTCTTAATAAAAAAATTAATAGTTTATTTGGAAATTTATTAATAGGATTGGAGTTTGTTTTTAATAGATCAGGGCCCATGACAATGGGTGCAAGTCAACTTTGTTTATTTGCAAAAAGTGATGTATCAAGAGAAACACCTAATTTACAATTTCATGTACAGCCAATAAGCACAGATAAGTTAGGGGGAGCTGCTCTTCATGATTTTCACGCTTTTACACCAACAGTCGCAAATGTAAGACCAACTAGTCGAGGAGAGATAAATATTATTAGTAGTGATAGTAGAGAAAAACCAAAAATTAAAATGAATTATTTATCTTCTGAGGATGATAGAAAGGTTGCTGCTGATGGATTAAGATTAGTAAGAGATATCGTTTTGAAAAGTGAAACTTTTAAAAAATATCATCCAGAAGAGTTAAGACCTGGACCTCAATTTCAATCTGATGAAGAACTTGTTCAGGAAGGAAGTAAATTTACTCAAACTATTTTTCATCCAGTAGGAACATGTAAGATGGGAAATGATGAAAATTCAGTTGTAAATGATGAATTAAAAGTTCATGGAATACAAAATTTAAGAATTATAGATGCATCTATAATGCCTAACATAACCTCAGGAAACACTAATGCACCAACAATAATGATTGCAGAAAAAGGTGCTGATATGATACTAGGAAGATAATGTTAGCTGAATTATTTTCTCCTGAAAAAATAACTATATTAAGTCAAATCATATTAATCGATCTTGTTCTAGCTGGAGACAACGCAATAATAATAGGAATGGTAGCATCTAAATTTCCTTTAGAACAAAGAAAAAAAATTATATTT
Organism: uncultured Pelagibacteraceae bacterium; assembly: GCA_902554765.1. GTDB lineage: Bacteria > Pseudomonadota > Alphaproteobacteria > Pelagibacterales > Pelagibacteraceae > Pelagibacter. The sequence goes on from CACDPY010000017.1 coordinate 10,317, forward strand.
TGGGGCATAAGTGGTGCTGTAATATTAAGAATAATCTTAACTTTATTAACTGCTTATTTATTACAAATAACAGGTTTAAGATTACTTGGAGGGCTACTTCTTCTTTATATAGTTTATAAACTTTATACGGATGTAATAAAAGGATCGGCTCATGAAGATGATATAAAAGTTGATAATTCAAACTTTCTGAAGGCTATCTGGACAATTCTGTTGGCGGATTTTACAATGAGCTTGGATAATGTTTTAGGGGTAGCTGGAGCTGCAGGAGATCATTACACTTTATTGATTTTTGGTCTAATTTTATCAATAATTTTAATGGCAACCGCAGCTACTTTAATATCAAATTGGATAAAAAAATATAAATGGATTGCATGGGCTGGTTTAATAGCTATTTTAATTGTAGCTATTGAATTAATTTATACAGATATTAAAATTTTATTTTTGTGATGTATTTAAAAAACTATAACCTTAAGAATAAAACAGCTGTTGTTACTGGAGCAGGAAAAGGACTTGGAAGAGCTTGTGCTATTGCATTAGCTGAAGCTGGAGCTAATTTAATTATAATTAGCAGAACTAAAAAAGATCTTGATAAAGTTTCTAAAAAAGTAAAAAAATTGAGGATTAAATGTAAATCCTATGTTTGCGATATTACAAATTTTAATGAAATTAAAGGAATTATTAATAAACAAGCTAAAATAGATATTTTAGTAAATAACGCTGGGAATAATATTCCACAACATTTTACAAAAGTAAAAACTAAAGATATGGAATATCTTGTAAAGATTAACACAATGGCAACTTTTAATCTTGCTCAACTCTGTGCTCTTAAAATGATCAAGTCTAAAAATAGGAAGAAAATTGGTGGAGCAATTGTAAATATGTCTTCTCAAATGGGTCATGTGGGTGGACCAATTAGAAGTGTTTATAATATGACAAAATTTGGCTTGGAAGGCCTTACTAAAGGAATGTCAATTGATCTTGCTAGATACAACATTAGAGTAAATACTGTTTGTCCGACATTTGTGGTCACTCCTATGACTAAAGAATTTTTAAAAAGTAAAAAATTTAAGAGAGAAGTTTTAGGTAATATACCTCTTGGAAGATTTGCAGAACTCTCAGATATTGCTACTGCTACTGTTTTTCTTGCGTCAGATGCAGCTTCAATGATTACGGGTACTTCATTACTGGTAGATGGTGGATGGACTGCAAAATAATATTTAGAATTTATCTACTATTTTTTTTTTCAATTGCGAGCTCTAATGCGATTGAATTTGAGGGTAAGTTTTTACAAGGTCATTATATTGTTGGTATTACAGAACCTGAAGCAAAAATAATAATTGATAAAAAAGTAATCAAAGTATCTAAGGATGGATACTTTGTTTTTGGATTAGATAGAGATAGAAAATATGATGTAATAATATCAAAATCACTTAATGGTAAAGAGCAAACTTACACTAAAAAAGTTTTAAAAAGAAAATATAAAATTCAACGAATAGATGGACTTCCCAAAAATAAAGTAACCCCACCTGAGTCTGTGTATAAAAGAATTAAAGAGGAAAATAATAAGATTGGTAAAGCAAGGGCAATTGATTCTAATTTATCTTATTTCAAAGATAAATTTATAATGCCTGTGGAAGGTATAATAAGTGGAGTTTATGGGAGTCAAAGAATACTTAATGGTAAACCTAGATGGCCACATTATGGTATAGACATTGCTGCAAAAAAAGGAACAATGATTAAATCATCTGGCTCAGGTATAGTTACAATGGCTGAGGATGATTTATATTATACTGGAGGTACTATCATAATGGATCATGGTCATGGTATATCAACAATTTATTCACATTTAGAAAATGTTTTAGTTTCAGTTGGGGATAAAATAAATCAAGGTGATATAATCGGAACAGTTGGTTCTACTGGTAGATCAACAGGACCACATTTAGATTTTAGATTAAATTGGTTTCAAACAAGATTGGACCCTATGTCTGTGTTAAATTAAGAATTATTTTAATTTTTTAAAGATTTTTTTTAAAAATCGGCCTGGATTGAAGAATTCTCTAAAAATTAAAAAAAATATTTTCTGAAAAATATTATAATCATCAGGAAAGTTTCTCAAATAACTTGGTAAAATTTGAATTTTTTCATTTTTGATGTCTAGTTTATGCCAGCCTAATTTTACTGGTTTCGTTGTATGCAAAGTTCCATCGTATCCGGGAAAAATAAAATTCTTTATCTCACTATCATCAATTAAATCATCAATAAAAATCTCACTATCTATAACTGTATGGGAATAAGATTTATCAATAAAAAAAAGATTTGAAAA
>CACDPY010000018.1 GCA_902554765.1 uncultured Pelagibacteraceae bacterium
AAGCATATTCGATTATAGCAAATGGTGGATATGAAATAGAACCAAAATTAATTAAAAAATTTAAGAAATATAAAAAAAATAAAATATTAAATACAGATGTCTCAAAAAAAATATTACCTATTTTAAGAAAAATTGTAACAACTAAAGAGGGAACAGCATCCTTAGCCAATGTTGATGGTTATGAAATAGGAGGCAAAACTGGAACTGCACAAAAAAGTGTAGAGGGTGGTTATTCAAGGAAGAAAATAAATTCTTTTGTTTCTGTTTTTCCAACCTCTAAACCAAAATTTGTTTTAGCTGTAATGTTAGATGAACCAGAAATTAATCAAGATTATATATATCACTATAGAGATGGATCTAATATTAAGTATAAAGGCACGCCATTTAATACTGCCGGTTGGACTACAGTTGAAGTTGTAGGTCAAATAGTAGAAAAAATTGGGCCTATTTTAGCCACAAAATACAGTGAAATTAATTAACGAATGCAGCTAAAAGATTATTTTCCTAATATTAATAAAAAATTTAAAAATTTTTTTTTTTCGGATATCTCTTTTGATAGTCAAAGAGTAAAAAAAAATACTATTTTTTTTGCAATCAAAGGCAATAAAGTTGACGGTAATGACTTTATTAAAAATGCAATTAAAAGAGGTTCAAAAATTATTATTACAGAAAAAAAAGTTAAAGAGTTTCAAAATGGCATCTTATTTATTCATTCAAAAAATATAAGGAAATTATTATCAGAAACTGCATTTAAGATTTACGGTAAAAAACCAAAAAATTTAATTGCCGTTACAGGAACAAATGGGAAATCGTCGATAGCAGATTTTTACTTTCAAATTTTAAGATTGAAGAATATAAAAGTTGCTTCTATTGGAACTTTGGGGGTTAAATCAAATAGTTTTAATACAAATTTAACTAACACTACAATTGACCCAATTCAATTAGGTCAAATATTAAAAAAACTTAAAAATCAGAGAATAGAGAATGTGATAATGGAAGCTTCGAGCCATGGACTTAAACAAAACAGACTTGATGGCTTAAAATTTTCTTCAGGTATATTTACAAATTTATCTCAAGATCATTTAGATTATCACAAGAATCTAAAAAATTATTTAAAAGCTAAACTTTATTTGTTTGAAGACCTGATAAAAAAAAAAGGCAACATAATCACAGATGAAAAAATAAAAGAATTTAAAAAAATAAAAAAAATCGCAAAAAATAAAAAACTTAAATTATACACCTTGAATGATAAAAAAAATAATTTTAAAATTCTCTCTCATAATTTTAAAGGTGAGACTCAAGTTATTAAATTAAAATATAAAAATGTTATAAGAAATATTAATCTTAACTTGATAGGCAAAATTCAATTAAAAAACGTATTAATGGCAATTATTGCTGCAAGTAGAAGCAATATTAATATGGATAAAATTTTAGAGATAATCCCAAAAATAAATCCAGTAGAAGGTAGATTAGAAAAAATTGGCAAAATTAAAAACCACTCAAAAGTCATTCTTGACTATGCTCACACTCCAGCAGCTTTAAAAACTTGTCTTTTGAATTTAAAAGAGCAATTTCCAGAAAAAAAGATTATCTTATTATTTGGATGTGGAGGAGACAGAGATCAAAATAAACGATCAAAAATGGGTAAAATTGCATCTAATTATTCTGACAAAATTTATCTTACTGATGATAACCCAAGATTAGAAAGTCCCGTAAAAATTAGAAAAGATATAAAAAAAGGGACAAAAGGTAAAAAAATTATAGAAATTTCTAATAGAGCAAAAGCTATTTCACAGGCAATAAAAAATTTAAATACTGGTGAAATCTTATTAGTTGCAGGTAAAGGACATGAAAAAACCCAAGATATTGGCAAACAAAAAATTTATTTTTCTGATAGAAAAATTATTTTAGAGTCCATTAAAATTAAGAACTTAAGTTTATCTAATAATATTAAATTGAATTTAATTAAAGAAGTATCTGGATCTAAAAGATTATCATCAAAAATTTTACTTGGCAACGCAACTATTAATTCTAAAGAGGTGAAAAAAGGAGATATTTTTTTTGCAATAAAAGGAATAAAAAATGATGGCAATAAATTTGTAGGACAATCATTTAAAAAAAAGGCATCAGTAGTTATCGTTAATAAATTCAACAAAAAATATAATATAAATCGTCAAGTTAAAGTTAAAAATACACTTAATTTTTTAACAGAGACTGCAAAAATATTTAGAAAAAATATCAGCACAAATATAATTGCTATAACAGGTAGCTCTGGAAAAACTTCATTAAAAGAATTATTAGGAAATTCTTTAAGAAAAATCTCTAAAGTAAGTATTTCACCAAGATCTTATAATAACAAATACGGAGTACCTCTTAGTCTTTTTAATATTAATCAAAATGATAATTATGGTGTTTTAGAAGTAGGTATGGATAAAAAAGGTGAGATAGATTATTTATCTAAAATTATTCAACCCGATGTGAGTGTAATAACTAATGTAAGTTACGCACATGCAAAAAATTTTAAAAGTATAAGACATATTGCATTAGCTAAAGCAGAAATTATTCAAAACACTAAATATAATGGAACTGTAGTTTTAAATGCAGATGATGATTATTTTAAATTACATAAAAAAATTTCTCAAAATAATAAATTAAAAGTAATTTCTTTTGGTATTGAAAATGAAAAGGCAGATATAAAATTAATAAGCATTAAAAGAGAAAATGCACATTTTAGAATAAATATTAAATACAAAAAATTAAATAAATTTTTCTTAATTTCAAATAATTTTAAAAGCAATATTTATAATATTTTGGCTGCTCTATCAGTAATAAATATTTATGAAGATATTTTTAAATTAAATAAAAATATTTTTTTAAATTTCATAATACCTAAAGGAAGGGGAGATATATCAAAAATAAAGATAGAAAATAAAAAAATAAATTTAATTGATGAAAGCTATAATTCTAACCCTCTTTCGCTAAAATCTGCAATTCTAAATTATGACAAGATTGCCTCAAAAGTATCAAAAAAATATTTATTACTTGGAGACATGTTAGAGCTTGGAGATTACTCAAAAAAATTACATGAGTCGATTGCACCAGTAATTAATAATACAAAAATTGATAAAGTTTTTGTTAAAGGAAATAGGGCCAAATTTATATTTAATAAACTTTCTGAAACTAAAAAGGGAGGAATTTTATATAATAATTCTCAAATTATTGAATTGATTAAAAATGATTTAAATAATAATGATTATTTAATGATCAAAGCTTCAAATGCTACAGGCTTAAATAAAATAACAAAAAATCTAAAAGGAATAAATTAGATGCTATATCAATTTTTATTAAATTTTGTTGATACTTTTGGATTTTTAAATGTATTTAAATATTTGACTTTTAGGACTGGTTTGTCATTTTTTACTTCTTTAACAATAGTTTTATTTATTGGTGGGCCTTTCATAAAATTTTTTTCAAATAAAAAAATTTTTAACCCAATACGTGATGATGGGCCCGAAGATCATATTGTAAAAAAAATTGGAACACCAACCATGGGTGGGGTGATCATTCTTTTGGGCTTGTTAATATCTGTTTTATTTTGGGCGGATTTATCAAATATAAATATTTTATTCTGTATATATGTGGCAATCTCTTTTGGAATCCTTGGAGCTTTTGATGATTATAAAAAAATTAAACAAAGTAACTCCTCAGGAATTTCGTCAAAATTAAAATTAATATCACAGATTCTATTAGCAATAATTGGGGTAGGTTTTTTTGTTTATCTTACAGATCATCAAGATATAAATAATTTGTACTTTCCATTTTTTAAAAATTTAATCGTAAATCTTGGATGGTTTTTTATTCCTTTTGCAGTATTTGTAATTATTGGTTCATCAAATGCCGTTAATTTAACAGATGGCTTAGATGGTTTAGCAACAGTTCCAGTCATACTTGTTGCAATATGTTTTGCTTTTATAAGTTATGTCACTGGAAATATTGTATTTTCGAATTATTTACAAATACCTTATATTGAAGGAACAGGAGAGGTTTCAATTTTCTGTGGAGCAATAATAGGTTCCTGTTTAGGTTTTTTGTGGTTTAACGCACCACCAGCAAAAATTTTTATGGGTGATACAGGCTCTTTATCTCTTGGAGGATCTTTGGGTGCAGTGGGAATAATTACCAAGCATGAAATAGTGTTAGCAATAACAGGTGGACTTTTTGTTTTAGAAGCCGTCTCAGTAATGGTACAAGTGATATCTTATAAACTTACTGGAAAAAGAATTTTTAAGATGGCCCCAATTCACCATCATTTTGAAAAAAAAGGATGGCCCGAGTCAACTATTGTGATCAGGTTTTGGATTATTTCAATAATCTTAGCCATGATAGGTCTAGCTACTTTAAAATTGAGATAATGGTAAAAGCAAAAAATATTTTTTTAAAAAAAAAAATATTAATTTATGGTCTTGGCAAAAGTGGAATTTCGACTTTTAAATTTTTAAAAGATAAAGCCAAAGTTTATTTGTTTGATGATAATTCAAAAATTAATTTAAAATTAATTGATATTCAAAAAATAGAGAAAAAAGAATTTGATTTTATTATAATTAGTCCTGGTATTGACATTTCAAATTGCAAGTTATCAAAATTTTTAAAAAAAAATTTTTTGAAGATTTATACAGATTTAGATGTATTTTATTCTTTTTACAAAAAGAACATGTGTATTACTATTACGGGTACAAATGGAAAATCTACAACAGCTAAAATTTTATACGATGTTTTGTTTGATCAAAAAAAAGATGTTAGACTTGTCGGCAATATTGGAAATCCAATATTATCGGAGAAAAATATAAAAAAAAAAACTATTTTTGTAATAGAAGCTTCATCTTACCAGTTAGATTATAGTAGATTATTTACCTCAAAATATGCAGCAATTTTGAATATAAGCGCAGATCACATTGAAAGACATAAAACTTTAAAAAATTATATTAATGCAAAATTTAAATTATTAGATTTTCAAATTAAAGGATGTTTCTCATTTGTTAAAAAAGGGAATGAATATATCGAAAAAAAAATTAAATCGAAAAAGTTTAAATGTAAAATTATAAAAGTTAATACAAAAAAAATTGATAAATTCATTAAAAATATTGATAATGAGTATTTTTCGTCTGAAGCAAATCAAGAAAATTTGTCTTTTGTAGTTGAGATATCAAAAAAATTAAATCTTAAAAAAGATGTGCTAATAGATACAATAAGAAATTTCAAGGGACTAAAATATCGACAACAAATTATTTTTAAAAATGAATATTTAACAATTATAAATGACTCGAAATCCACCAGTTTTTCATCTTCAATTAGTCTTTTAAAAGTAAACCCAAATATTTTTTGGTTACTTGGGGGCGTTCATAAAAAGGGTGATAAATTTGATTTATCAAAAAGATATTTTAAAAATATTAAAGCTTTTATATTTGGGAAGGATAAAAAATTTTTTAATAAAAAACTTCATAAAAAGATTGAATATAGAAATTTTAATAATTTAAAAGATGCGCTGAAAAAAATTCTCATAATAGTTAAGAATAAGAAATTTAAACATCAAACAATATTATTTAGCCCATGCGCAGCTTCTTTCGACAGTTTTAAAAATTTTGAGGATAGAGGTAATTATTTTAATAATTTAATTAAAAAGCATTTAAATGAAATATAAAATACCAATTTATAATCTATACTATGAATGGTGGAAAAATATAGATAAATTTATTTTTTCTCTAATTATTTTACTTTTTTTAATTGGACTATTTTTTTCGTTAGTTTCTACTTCTTTAATAGTTTCAGATAAATTAAATACCAACGATTATTCATTTTTTTTCAAGCATTTAATTTTTATTTTTTTAGGTATAATTGTAATTTTCATTTTTTCTTCAATTAATCATGAAAAGCTCTATAAATTTTCATCTTTTATTTTTTTAATTTCAATTATTTTTTTAATGTTAGTGCCAGTCATGGGTGTTGAGGTGAAAGGATCAAAAAGATGGATTGACATTTATCTACTACCTAGATTTCAACCCATTGAGTTAGTAAAACCCTTTTTGATAATTTTTGTGAGTATAATTTTAAGTAGTCAAAAATATATCAATATTTATATAAAATATTTATTTTCTTTTTTGATTACGTTATGTGTAGCTTTATTGCTAGCTGTTCAGCCAGATATAGGGCAAACTCTTTTAGTCTTTTTTAGTTGGTCAATTTTAATTTTTACTTCAGGTATAAATATTATCTTCTTAACAATTTTATTTTTATCTTTAATTTTTATATTTTTATATTTAGTTTTTTTTGTATCTAAATTTGAATATATTAAAAACAGACTAGTATCTTTTTTTGACTCTGAAACTGGTACTCATAATTTTCAACCAGATAAAGCAATAGAGTCGATTATAAGTGGAGGTTTTTTTGGAAAAGGCATAGGAGAAGGAACTTTAAAAAATAGAGTGCCAGAAGCGCATACTGATTATATTATTTCTGTTATTTCCGAGGAGTTTGGTGTTATTGCCATAATTTTAATCTTATTATTGTTTTTAATATTTATCTATTCAGTATTCAAAAAAGTTTATTTTGAAAATGATGAAAAAATTAAATTAATTTTAGTGGGTTGTGTAAGCCTTATTTTGATGCAAGCAATGATACATATTGGAGTTAATATTAGATTGTTTCCAACTACTGGAATGACACTTCCTTTTATAAGTTATGGAGGATCTTCAATAATAAGTATTTCAATTTTATCAGGAATAATTTTAAATTTAACAAAAAGAAAAATCTTTTGAAATGAAAACAAATATTTTAATTTCCACTGGTGGCTCGGGTGGTCATGTTGTTCCAGCCATGATTCTTTACGATCATTTACTAAAAGATACAAATGTAATCATTTCGACAGATAAGAGAGGACTAAAATATTTAAATAAAGATTTATATCAGTTTGAAATCATTGATACACCAAAACTTAATAATTTTTTTTCTTTACCATTAAATATTTTGATTATTCTATTTTTGACGTTTAAGTCCTTTTTCTTATTGAGAGAAAAAAAGATAGAAAAAATATTTTCTACAGGTGGGTATATGTCTTTACCAGTAATTTTAGCTGCCAGGTTATTAAAATTGAATATATATTTATTAGAACCCAATCAGGTTTTAGGTCGGGCTAATAAGTTCTTTTTGAAATCTTGTAAAAAAATTCTTTGTTATACAGATCAAGTAATAAATTTTCCTGAAAATTTGAAAAATAAAATCGCAATTGTTAATCCTTTAGTGAGGGAAAAAATCTATAAAATTGGAGCATCTTCCTCAACAAATGATAAGTTCATTTTTTTAATAGTTGGAGGAAGTCAAGGAGCTAGTATTTTTGATACAAGTTTAAAAAAAATAATCGTTAATATTTCAAAAAAAATTCCAATTAAGATAATACAGCAAACTAATGAAAAAAATGTTGCTTCTTTAAGTAATTTTTATTCTAAAAATAATGTTGAAAATAAAATTTTCAGCTTTGATAAAAATTTAGTTAGCAGTATTCAACAAACAGATGTTTGTATCACTAGGGCAGGTGCTTCAACACTAGCAGAATTATCTGTAACTAACACACCCTTTATAGCTGTTCCGCTACCTAGTTCTAAAGATAATCATCAATTAGAAAATGCTAATTTTTATAAAGATAATAATTGTTGCTGGATTATTGAACAAAAATATTTTGATGAAAAAATTGAGGTTCTTTTGAAAGAAATTTTAACTGATAAAAGTGATTATTTAAAAAAAAAGGAAAATTTAAAAAAATTAAATTATCAAAATACATGGATTAATGTTAATCAAAAAATATTAAAAATTATAAATGAAAATTGAATTAGCAAAAACAGAAGTTGTCCATTTTGTTGGAATAGGTGGCATTGGAATGAGTGGACTTTCTTTGATCATGAAAGGCAAAGGTTTTAAAGTTCAAGGCAGTGATACCACTTTGAATAAGAATATAGAGAGACTTCGTAAAGAAAAAATAAAAATTTTTATTAGACAAAAAAAACAAAATCTTAAAAATGCAACTATAGTTGTAATTTCTTCAGCAATAAAAAAAAATAATCCAGAGATATTAGAGGCAAAAAGGAAAAAATTACCAATTATTAGAAGAGGTGAAATGCTTGCTCATATCGTTTCTTTAATGAAGAACATTGTTGTAGTTGGTTCACATGGAAAAACTACAACAACTTCCTTAGTTACTTCTATTTTTCAAAAAACCAAATTAGATCCAACTATAATAAATGGTGGCATTATTAACTCAATAAAGAACACTGCAAAACTTGGAAAGAGTGACTGGTCAATTTTAGAAGCCGATGAATCTGATGGAAGCTTTATTCATATTACACCTACATATTCAATTATTACCAATATAGATAGGGAACATATGGATTTTTATAAATCCATGGACGATTTAAAAGATTATTTCAAACAATTCATAGAAAAAGTTCCTTCATTTGGGAAATCATTCATATGTATAGATGATAAAATAAATAATGAACTGGTTAAGAAATTAAAAAATCGAAACTTTTATACTTATGGGACAAATATTAATGCAAATTTTATAATTAAAAATATTAAACAAAATATGGAATTCTCTGAGTTTGATTTACAAGTTAACGTCCCAAACAAAAAAAAAATAACTATCAAAAAAATTAGAATTCCTTTACTTGGAGTTCACAACATAAGAAATTCTGTTGCCGCAGCAGCTATATCATTAACTGTTGGAATATCTATCTCAGATATAAAAAAGGGTTTAATGAATTTTAAAGGAGTGCAAAGAAGATTTAATAAAATTTTTTCTTATAATGGTATAGATTTTTATGACGACTATGCTCATCACCCAACAGAAATTAAAGTAGTACTAGAAGGGGTAAATAAAGTTTATCAAGGGTTTGAAAAAGTTTGTATATTTCAACCACATAGAATTTCAAGATTAAAAGATTTAAAGAAAGAATTTTCTTTCGCTTTTAAAAATGCTGACACCGTTATTTTATGTCCAATTTTCACTGCAGGGGAAAAAATTAAATTAGGTTTTAATTATCACAACTTTGCAAAAGAAATTATTAAAAATTCACAAGTAAGATTATTCTTAGTAAACGACAAAAATCAACTCGCTAAGTTTCTTAAAAAAAATATGTATGGAAAAAAAATTGTGATTGGAATGGGAGCCGGTTCTATTTCTAACTGGATGAGACAGCTTCCAAAATTAATATAATGAAAATTGATAAACTAAAAAATTTATTAGAAGAATTTGGTTCGAATGTAAAATTCGAACATGATCTTAAAAAAAAAAATTGGTTTAATATTGGGGGAAAATCCAAGGTTTTTTATAAAGCAGAAAATTTAAGAGAATTAGTTAACTTTTTAAAAAAGTTAGAATGTAAAGAAAAAATTTTTATACTCGGCGCTGGGTCAAATACTTTAGTATCTGATAATTTGTTTGATGGTGTTGTTATCAAATTAAGTAAAAATTTTAATAATATTTCTTTACATAGTGAGAATACAATTATTGCTGGAAGTGCAGTTCTTGATAAGTCATTATCAGATTTTGCAATGAAAAATAATTTAAGTGGTTTTGAATTTTTATCGTGTATTCCAGGATCTGTTGGTGGTGGAATAACAATGAATGCTGGTTGTTTTGGAAGAGAATTTAGAGATATTTTATTATCAATTCAAGCAATTGATTATTTTGGAAACATAATAACAATTCCATCTAAGGATATCAAATTTGAATATAGAAAAAATAATTTACCTGAAGACCTTATTTTTTTAAGTGCATCATTTAAGGGCGTTAAAAGTGATTCATTAAAGATAAATGACGAAATAATCAAACTTAAAACTGAAAAAGATAAAAATCAACCAACTAAAATTAAAACAAGTGGCAGTACTTTTAAGAACCCCACATCACAAACAAAGAAAAAAGTTTGGGAACTTATAAAAGAATCTGTGCCATTAAATAAAAGTTTTGGAGATGCGTGTATTTCGGAAAAACATTATAATTTTTTTGTCAATAAAGGAGAAGCATCATTCAAAGATATGAATAATTTAATCAATTTTGTTGCTAAAAATGTTTTGGAAAAAACTGGAATTAGTTTAGAAAAAGAGATCAAAATTTTGGAATAATTTGAAAAAAAAAATATTAATAATTTCAGGTGGTATTTCTAAAGAGAGAATTATAAGCCTTGATACAGGAAAACAAGTTGCTAAAGAACTTTTAAAAAACAATTATATTGTAAAAATTACTGAACCAAATTTTAAGTTACTTGAATCAGTAAAATCATTTAAGCCAAATATTATATTTAATGCTTTACACGGTCAATTTGGTGAAGATGGGTATATCCAATCTATTTTGGAAACTACTGGAATTCCATACACACACTCAGGGGTTATTTCATCAGCGTTAGCAATGGATAAAGAATTATCAAAAAAAATTTTTATTAAAAATAACATATTGACCCCAAAATATATTTTATATTCTTTCGATAAAACCAAAAAAAATTTATTAAAGGTAATAGAAAATAAACTTAAATTTCCAGTTGTAGTAAAACCACTAAATGAAGGCTCAAGTGTCAATGTTTTCATTTGTACAAAATCAAATTTGATAAAAAAAATTAAATTATTAGAAAATTACAAAAAAATTATTATTGAAAAGTTTATTCCTGGAAGAGAAATACAAGCTGCTATAATTGGTTCAAAAAAACTTGGTGCGATTGAGTTAAAGCCAAAAAGACAATTTTATGATTATCAAGCTAAATATAATTCAAAAGCAAAAACTCAACATATAATCCCGGTCGATTTATCCAAGAATAATTATAAAAGAATTATGAATATTGCTAAAAAAGCACATACATTAATTGGGTGTAGGGGAGTAACCCGTTCTGATTTTAAATTTTTTAAAGGAAAATTTTATCTTCTAGAAATAAATACTCAACCTGGCATGACAAGTCTTTCATTGGTACCAGAAATAGCAAAATATTATGGTATTAATTTTATCAAACTATTAGAATTAATATTAAAAGATGCTTCAACTAACAAATAAAAGATTTTTAATTTATATTTTTTTATTGATTTTGCTTGGCACAATCAACAATAGAAATCTGAAAGAAGTTGATTTATTCCAAATTAGTGAAATTAATATCTCAGGTCTTGAAGCTTCAGAAAAAAAAGAACTTTCAAAAAAATTAAATTTTTTTTATTTCAAAAATTTATTTTTTTTAGATCGATCAAGAATAGAGGAAGTATTCAAAGATAATAATTTAGTTGAAACTTATCAGGTTTTTAAAAAATATCCATCAACATTAAAAGTCAAAACGAGAAAAACAAAATTTTTAGCTTATGTTAAAAAAGATGATAAAATTTTTTATTTAGGTTCAAATTCAAAACTTATTGAAGCTCAAAACAAAAATGACAAAATTCCATTTATTTTTGGAACTTTTGAAATTAAAAATTTTTTGGATTTAAAAAAAATTATTGAGGAATCTAAATTTAATTTTAGCGAAATCAAAAATTTTTTTTTCTTTCCATCTGGTCGAATAGATATAGAGACAAATAAAGGAATATTTATTAAGTTACCAATCAATGAATTAAGAGAGTCGTTAGATTTATCATTTTTAATATTACAGAACCCTAAATTTGAAAAAATCAAAATAATTGACTTACGTCAAAAAAACCAAGTAATTATAAATGGAAAGCAATTTTAATTTTAAGAGTTATTTAATTATAAGCCCAAAATATTTTAGAATTTGTATTTTTCATGATTCAAAAAAAAAGATTGTATATGATATAAAAATTTTACTCGATTATCCAAATGATCAAATTGATTATATTAAATTAGATAATTTTTTAGAGAATAATGTTTTTAAGATAGAAAACGAACTTAATTTTTTACTAAAGGATATTATTTTAGTTATCGAAAATGATATTTTTTTTAAATTACAAATTTCTGTTAAAAAAAATAATTATGGAAACAAGATAAGCAATAATGATTTGAATTATTTGCTTAACGAGGCAAAATCTCAAACTAAAAAATCGTTAGAAGATATGAGAGTTTCTCATATGTTTATAGAAAATTATCAAATAGATAAAAATAATTATAATTTTTTTCCTGAGAACCATAAAAGCAATAACTTTTCTTTAGATGTTTGTTTTATCGGTGTTCCAAATCATATTATTAAAGAGTTTGAAAGAGTACTTAAAAAATACCAAATTTTTTCGACTAGGATAATAAGCTCTGATTATATTTACAGCCTGTATACGGACGATAATCAAAATATCACTAAATTTATTGATAGGTTGCAAGAAGGTATCAGTAAAAATGAGGTAGTGTTAAGACCAAAAAATTCAAGAAAATCAGGTCTTTTTGAAAAATTCTTCCATTTATTTAGTT
>CACDPY010000019.1 GCA_902554765.1 uncultured Pelagibacteraceae bacterium
AACTTCTCAACTTCTTGTTGATAAATAAAAGCAGGTTTTTTTGTTTTTTTGTTAGCATAAGAACAAATATCGTACAAAATCTGTTCTACAAAAGTTCTCTACAATTCACAATAGTAAAAAAAGCCTATAAAATAGGGGTTTATTCGACTAAAGAACTGAAAAAATAGAATTATTATCTAAATCTTTCAAAAGTGATTCACCAATTAAAAAAGTTTTTATAGAGGTTTTGTTTGAGAGTTCTAAAAGCTCATTCTTAGTTTTAATTCCACTTTCTGAAATTAATGGGCCTTGATGATTAACTAAAACATCGTGAATATCAAAAGTTGTATTTATGTCAGTTTTCAAAGTTTTTAAATTTCTATTATTTATCCCTATCAAAGCATTTTTAAATGTAAGAGCTTTCTTAGCTTCTTCTACAGTGTGCACCTCAACTATAATAGACATATTTAATCTTAATGCTTCTTCATATAAATCATTTGCGAGGCTTTCACTAACACCAGCTAAGATAATTAATATTGCATCAGCTCCGTAACTTTTTGCTAGAGGTATCTGAAATTTATCTACAAAGAAGTCTTTACATAGAATTGGTAAACTAATTTTTTGTTTTATCTTGCCAATATGTAAGAGATTTCCTAAAAAAAAATCTTCTTCGGTTAAAACTGATAAACAAGTTGCTTTATTATTATTATATATATTAGCTATTTTAACAGGATCATAATCTTTTATAATCACCCCTGCTGAAGGACTAGCTTTTTTTATCTCAGCAATAATTGAAAATTTACTTTCTTTTATATTATTTTCAATTTTTTCCTTAAAATTAATAAATGTTTTATTTGTACTAATTAATTCATCTAAAGATTCTAGTGAAATAGTTTTTTTTAAATTTACTATTTTTTCACTTTTCTTTTTAATTATTTTTTCAAGAACATTTTCAGCCATTTTGAATTTTTTCCAAATGATTTATAACTTTATTTGATAAAATATGCTTTCTTGCGTTATTATACGCGTCAGCAAATTTTTGGTGAGTTCCATTTACAATTAATCCTGCAGCAGCATTTAAGCATACAGCCTTAGAAAAATCATTATCCTCACCTTTGAATATATTTATCATTTTATCTGCATTAAATTTTGCATCATCACCAACAAGATTATCAAATTTATCTGCATTTATATTCAATTTTTTAGGGTCAATAACTATTTCAGAAATTTTTTTATCTTTTAATTGAATAACATTAGTTTTCGCATAAGGTGAAATCTCATCTAAACCATCTTCACTATTTACAATCCATGCAAATTTAATATCTAAATTATTTAAAGCATTTGCAAATATTTTTAAGAGTTTTTTATCAAACACACCAACAACTTGTTTATTTACTAAAGCAGGACTGCTTAATGGTCCAATCATATTAAATATAGTTCTTTTTCCAATTTTTTTTCTAGTTGGACCAACAAATCTCATTGCACTATGATAATTAGGTGCAAACATAAAACCAAAATTATTATCATTAATTTGATTTTCAATTTCATTTGGCTCTAAATTTATTTTTATATTTAAAGCCTCTAAAACATCTCCAGAACCACACTTAGAGGATACAGCTTTATTTCCATGCTTTGCAACTTTAACCCCCATACTTGCGAGCAATAAAGCGGAGGCGGTAGATATATTCAATGTATTCATACCATCTCCACCAGTGCCACATGTATCAACACAATTTTTTACATTAACTCTTTTAGATTTATTTCTGAGTACAAAAACCCCACCAGCTATTTCATCTGAGGCTTCACCTTTAGCTGATAAAAGTGTCAAAAAATCAAATATTTCTTGTTCTTCTGCTTTACCTTCCATTAATAGTTCAAAGGCAGTTTTACTTTCTTCGAATGACAAATTTTCTTTACTCCTAATTTTTTCTATGAATTTTTTCATTAATCTTTAATTCTAATAAAGTTTTTTAAAATTTTAATACCAATTCTAGTTTTAATACTTTCGGGGTGAAATTGCACTCCATGAACAGGGTATTTTTTGTGTCTTACACCCATTATTAACCCATCTTTAGTTTCAGCAGTAATTTCAAGATCTTCAGATAGTGATTTTTTATCAATAATTAAGCTGTGATAACGAGTTGCTTCAAAAGTTTTTGGTAGATTTTTTAATACACCTTTTTTTTTTGATATTATCTTACTAGTTTTTCCGTGCATTACCTTCTTTGCTTGAACAATTTTTGACCCAAATACTTGACCTATTATTTGATGACCTAAACAAACACCAAGTATAGGTATTTTTTTATATAAAGATTTTACAATTTTAAGACAATTACCTGATTGATTAGGATTGCCAGGTCCTGGTGATATTACAATTTTGTTATACTTTCTTTTTAATATCTCTTCTGATGTAATTTTGTCATTTCTAATTACTTTAACATCTACTTTTAAAGATGATAAATAGTGATAAAGGTTAAAAGTAAAACTATCGTAATTATCAATTAAAATTATTTTTTTCATTTTAATGCGTTTATTAAAGCTTTAGCTTTATTTACAGTTTCTTCATATTCTTTTAAAGGTTTACTATCAGCAACGATTCCTGCGCCAGCTTGAACATAAAATTTATCTTTTTTGGCAACTGCTGTTCTTAAAGCTATACAGGTATCAAATTCACCATTAGCAGAAAAATAACCAATGCCACCTGCATAAACTTTTCTTTTTGTTGTCTCTAATTCATCAATTATCTCCATAGCTCTTATTTTAGGTGCTCCGGAAACAGTTCCAGCTGGAAAACCCGCTAATAATGATTTAAATTTTGAAAACTTATTGTTATATTTTCCAATTACATTTGAAACTATATGCATAACATGTGAATATTTTTCAACAATAAAGCTCTCGGTAACTTTTACTGAATTAATTTTTGAAACTTTTCCAGCATCGTTTCTTCCTAGGTCTAAAAGCATTAAATGTTCTGAAAGTTCTTTTTTGTCATTTAGTAAATCTTTTTCATAGAAGCGATCTTGTTTAGAATTTTTTCCTCGTGGCCTAGTTCCTGCAATAGGTCTTACAGTAATATTATTATCTCTTAATCTAACTAAAATTTCAGGGCTAGCCCCAATTATTTGAAAATCACTAAAGTTAAAGAAAAACATGAATGGGGAGGGGTTTGTAACTCTAAGTTTTTTATAAATTTCAATTGGTTTCTTTGTAAGTTTTGCTTCAAATCTCTGACTTAAAACAACTTGAAATATATCACCAAGTTTAATGTATTTTTTTGCTTTTTTAACCATGTTGATAAATTTGTTTTTTGAAGTATTTGATTTAATTGTTAATTTTTCATTATTATTTTTTAATTTAATTGATTTTTTATTTAAAGAATGACTTGAAAGATTAAGGAGCTCAGTTTTAATTTGATCAAATTTTTTTGAGTAATTCAATATTTTTTCATCATGAAAAATATTAACAATATAAAATATTTTTTTTTTTAAATTATCATAAATGATAAGTGTTCTTGGTCTTAAAAGTCTTACATCAGGTATACCCAGATCATTTTTGCACTTATTTGGAATTTTTTCTATATATCGAATAGAATCGTAAGAAAAATATCCTGATATTAAAGAAGATATAGGTGGTAATCCTGAAGGAATTTTAAATTTGAAATTTTCAATTATATTTTCAATTAATTTTACAGGTTTTTCTTTTAATCTTATTTTTTTATCATTTTTGATTAAGAATGAATTGTCATTATTAAATTCCCAAATTTTATCAGGTCGTTTACCAAAAATGGTATACCTACCTTTTATTTTTCCTTTTTCAACAGACTCAAAAATAAAGCTATTTTTTTCGATTAAAAAGTTATCAATTAAGTCTAATATAAAATTATCATTTTTAACCTTTTTAGAAGTGTAAATAATTTGATTTTTTTTGTTTCTATGTCGAAACTTAAATTCTTTGAAGTTTCGATTAATTATCATTTAAAGAAATTTTTAACTCGCTCAATTGTTTTTTGATTTAATACCACATTATATTTCTTATTTAAAAATAAATCGTATGATTTTAAAATACTATTTTTATTATTAGTATTTTGCTCATTAACATATTTCTTATAATTTTCGTTGTTAATATCAAAATTTTGATCTTTTATGTCTTTAATTTTGACTAAATAAATATTTCCTTTTGAGTCATTTACGAGTGTAAATGAATTTATAGGCAATGAATATAAAAGTTCAACAGCATCAATTTCAAATTTATTATTATCTTTAATTGAATTTAAAGATAATTTTTCAACCTTATTTTGGCCCATTGTTGTAAAATCATTATCACCAAATTTATTTGAGTTAATTTTATTTAATAACTCACTGTTATAATCAAATTTACTTTTTTGATATATTAAATTTAAAATTTCTTTTTTGGTTTCTTCATCATCTAAATCAGGAGAACGTTCTTCAGAATTTTTAATTTTGTACAGAATAAAATTATTTTCATTTTCTATTATATCAAATTCAATATCTTTTGACTCAAAAATTTTTTTTTCAATGTTATTTTTACTAGGTGAGAACCTAAAATTTGAAACGACCACAGGTTTGATATCGAATTTTTGAACTATTGTTTTGAGATCTAAATTATTTGAAATATCAATTTCTATTTCATCAATCTTGTCATAAAATATTTGACTGAATTGATCTGTACCAATTAAATTTTTTGGATTTATTATTGCATAATCAAAATCGATATATTCAATTTTTAATTGTTCTTTATTTTTCTCTAAAAATTTATTTATTTCTATTAAAGTAATATCTTCTTTCTTTTTATAAAAACCATTTAAATTAATAAATTCTATTTCTAATTTTCTATTTTGTTCAATGTATAATTTTTTAATTAAAAATTTTGGTGATATAGTTCCCCCACCTATATAATCAAATAGATTTTTTTGAAGCTCACGACCTCGTAATCTCAATTCAAAAGCTGGTGCAGATTGATTATTTTCAAGTAAAAATTTTTCATATTTAAGTCTTTCAAAGATACCATTTTCATTTTGAAAATTTTTGTTATTTTTAATTTTTTTTGATAATGTCTCTTTTGAAATCAAAATATCGAAATCCTTTACTTCCAAATCTAATAATCTGGTTGAGACTAAAGTAGAAAGTAATTCTTCAATAATATTTTTATCTAAATTTTGTCGAATAGTTTGTTGTGGAATGTTCGACCGGTTTATATGATCAATGAAATCTTGTGTTGAGATATTTATTTTATTTATTTTTGCAATATTATTTGTATTTCCACTACTAAACATGCTCCCCATACCCCAAAATACAAATGGGATAATCATTATAAAAACTAGCAAGCCAGCAAATTTGGTTTTGGCAAAATTTCTAAAACTACCTATCATTACTTTATAAATTTATTGATCTATAAAAAGCAAACCTATAGATTAAAAAATAGCAGATGACAAATAAATATATGTATTTTATTGCAAATTGGAAAATGTTTGGTGTTTTAAACTCCTTAAATTCCATACATAAGGTAGTAAAGTTTTTAAAAAACTTTAAAAAAAATAATTCATTGAAAATAATATACTGCCCACCAAATACTTTAATTCGTCCAATGACCAAAAAATTAAAAGACACATATATTGATGTTGGTGCACAAAATTGTCACGAACATGATAAATTTGGAGCTTTTACAGGTTCAGTGAATTCAATTATGTTAAAAAATGTTGGAGCTAAATATGTTATCATTGGTCATTCAGAAAATCGACAAGCAGGTGAGTCTGACAAATTAATCAATCTGAAAATAAAAAGTGCAATTAAATCTGGTTTAAAAGTTATTTTTTGTATTGGTGAAACATTGCAACAAAAAAGAAAAAAAATTACTAAGCAAGTTTTAAATAAACAAATTGGATTTGGATTAAATAAAATAAAAATAAAAAATAATATAATATTAGCCTACGAACCAGTTTGGTCTATAGGAACAGGTGTTATTCCAAAAAAAAATGAGTTATTTGAAACAATAAACTTCATCAAAAAAAAAATAAATAAGTGTAAAGTTTTATATGGTGGATCTGTTAATCCAAAAAATATCAATGATCTAAAATCAATCGTTAATATTGATGGTTATTTAATAGGTGGTGCATCTCAAGATCCAAAAAAATTTATTGATATAATCAAAAAAACATATAGTTAACCTCCATGGAAAATATATTATTAGTACTAAACATCATTTTTGCAGTCATTTTAGTTTTGTTAGTTTTATTGCAAAAATCAGAAGGTGGTGCTCTTGGTATAGGAGTTTCTCAGGAAAACTTTATGTTTTCAAGAACAGCTGGTAATTTTATGACAAAAGCAACAGCTGTTGTTGCCACTCTATTTATCATTTGCAGTTTAGGTTTAACTATCATTTCTAGAGGTGATCTTGTACCAACTTCCTCAGTTTTAGATACTGTTGAGGAAAAAACAGAGGACACACCTGCAATTCCAGAAAATAATAATTAATACTTTTCAATTTCATTTTTTTTCGCTATAAGATAATTCCATGGCGCGATATATTTTTGTCACGGGCGGCGTGGTTTCATCATTAGGCAAAGGACTCTCTTCAGCTTCTTTAGCTTATTTACTTCAATCGAGAGGATATAGAGTAAGGCTCCGAAAACTAGATCCTTATTTGAATGTTGATCCAGGAACAATGAGTCCATTTCAGCATGGAGAAGTTTTTGTGACAGATGATGGTGCTGAAACTGATTTAGATTTAGGTCATTATGAGAGATTTTCAGGTGTATCAGCAAAAAAATCTGACAATATCACTACAGGAAAGATTTATAGCGATGTTCTCAAAAAAGAACGTAAAGGAAAATATTTAGGAAAAACTGTTCAAGTAATACCCCATATAACAGATAGAATAAAAGAATTTATAAAAAATGACTCATCAAAAGAGGATTTTGTTATATGTGAAATTGGTGGAATAGTAGGCGATATTGAAAGCTTACCCTTTGTGGAAGCAATAAGACAATTTGCTAATGACATCGGAAAAAAAAATGCATTATTCATACATCTAACACTTGTTCCTTATTTAAAATCTTCAGATGAAATTAAAACAAAACCAACGCAACATTCAGTTAAAGAACTAAGGAGTATAGGAATTCAACCTGATATAATTATTTGTAGATCAGAACGACCAATACCATTAGAGCATAGAAGAAAAATTTCATTATTTTGTAATGTTAATATTAAAAATGTTATTGAAACTGTTGACGTTAGAACAATCTATGAAGCACCTATAAGTTTTTTTAAAGAGAAATTAGATATTCAAGTTTTAAATTATTTTAAATTAAAATCTAAAAAAGCGGTAAATTTAACTCCTTGGAAAAAAATAACAAAGATTATTTTACAAACAAAAAAACAGATAAACATAGCCATAATTGGAAAATATGTTGAATTAAAAGATGCCTATAAATCTCTTGACGAGGCCCTTACTCATGGAGGTATTGAAAATAATGTAAAAGTAAATTTAATAAGAATTGATTCTGAAAGATTAAAAGTATCTGAGATTAAATCAAAATTACAAAATGTATCTGGAATTTTAATCCCAGGAGGATTCGGTAAAAGAGGGACTGATGGAAAAATTGAAGCTATAAAATATGCTCGTAATAATAAAATCCCTTTTCTCGGAATTTGTTATGGAATGCAAATGGCTATTATAGAGTTTGCACGAAATAAATTAAATTTAAAAAAAGCCACTTCTAGTGAAATTAATAAAAAAGGTTTACATATTATTGGTTTATTAAATGAATGGCTTAAAGATGGAAAAAAAATCAAGGGAACAGATAAGGATTTGGGTGGCACTATGAGATTAGGGTCTTACGATGCAAAACTAAAAGAAAATTCAATTATTAAAAAGATCTACAAAAAAAATCTAATAAAAGAAAGACACCGACATAGGTATGAGGTTAATATAGCTTATAAAGAAAAATTTGAGAAAAACGGTATGATTTTTTCAGGTTTATCACCAGATGGTGAGTTACCTGAAATAATTGAGCTTAGAAATCACCCTTGGTTCATAGGTGTTCAATTTCATCCTGAATTTAAATCTAGACCTTTGGCCCCTCATCCTTTATTCTCATCATTTATCAAGGCATCAAAAAATCATAAATGAATAGTCTAAAAGTTAACTGCGGAAATATAGAAATCTCTAATGATAATAAAATTTGCATTATAGCTGGCCCCTGTCAGCTAGAAACAGAACAACATGCAATGGATATGGCAGGAAAAATTCAAGAAATTACTAAAAAATTTAATCTTGGGTTTATTTATAAAACCTCATTTGATAAAGCTAATAGAACAAGCCTTAAAGGAAAAAGAGGAGTAGGACTTGAGGCTTCACTTCCTATTTTTGATAAAATAAAAAAAGAATTAAAAGTACCAATTTTGACTGATATTCATAATATAGAACAATGTTCTATTGTAAGTAAACACGCTGATGTACTTCAAATACCAGCCTTTCTTTGTAGACAAACAGATTTATTAATTGCTGCTGCTAAAACTAATAAGATTATAAATGTAAAAAAAGGTCAATTCTTAGCTCCTTGGGATATGGTGAATGTAACAAAAAAAATTTCAGATTCTGGTAACAAAAATATATTAGTTACAGAAAGAGGTGCAAGCTTTGGATATAATACACTAGTTTCAGATATGAGATCATTACCGATCATGGCAAAAAATGGTTATCCTGTAATTTTCGATGCTACACATTCAGTTCAACAACCTGGGGGTCTTGGAGAAAAAAGTGGTGGTCAAAGAGAGTTTGTGGAATATTTGGCAAGAGCTGCTGTTGCTGTAGGTGTTGCTGGAGTATTTATTGAAACACATCAAGATCCAGATAATGCCCCATCAGATGGACCAAACATGGTACCATTAGATAAGTTAGAAAATTTATTAAAACAACTAACAGATATAGACAATTTAATAAAAGATTAGTGAGTAAAATTTTAAAAGTAAAAGCCCGTCAAGTTTTTGACAGTAGAGGAAATCCTACCGTGGAAGCAGAAGTTTTTATAAAAAACATTAGTGCAAGTGCTATATGTCCTTCAGGTGCATCAACTGGAACTTACGAAGCTTTTGAAAAAAGAGATAAAAATAACAAGAGATATTTAGGAAAAAGTGTTTTAAGTGCAATTAATTTAGTAAACACAAAAATTTCAAAAAAATTAAAAGGTGAGAGCATATATAATCAAGAGAGAGTAGATGCACTCATGATTAATTTAGACGGAACGAGACAAAAAACTAAATTAGGAGCTAATGCAATACTTGCTGTATCGATGGCAGTTAAAAAACTTTCTGCTAAAATGAAAAAATTACCTTTATATAAAACTTTTCTAATTAAAAATAACTTTCAGTTACCATACCCGTTAATGAATATAATCAATGGAGGGTCACATGCTAATAATGGTTTAAGAATTCAAGAATTTATGATTAGACCCGATCGTGCAAAAAGTTTTTCAGAGGCAATGAGAATTTGTTTTGTTGTAATCAAGAATTTAAGTAAAATTATTAAATCAAGAGGCTTATCAACTTCTGTTGGAGATGAAGGAGGTTTTGCACCAATGATAAGTAATAATAATCAAGCATTAGATTTAATTGTATCAGCTATTAAAAAATCTGGATTCATAAATGGTAAAGATGTATCAATTTGTTTAGATGTTGCAGCAAATGAATTATATAAGAAAAATAAATACTCTATACATTCAAAAAGTTACGTATCTGTAGAAAAATCTATCATCGAATATAAAAAAATGATTAAAAGATATAATATAAAATCAATTGAGGACCCATTTGCTGAAAATGATTGGATAGCATGGAATAAATTAATGAAATCAGTTAAAAAAGTTCAAATTGTAGGTGATGACCTTTATGTCACAAACCTAGAAAGACTAAAAAAAGGTTTTTTAAATATATCTTCAAATGCAATTTTAATTAAACTTAACCAAATAGGTACTGTTTCTGAAACTTTAGACGTAATTAAATTTGCGCAAATTATTGGTTTCAAAACTATCATTTCTCACAGATCGGGAGATAGTGAAGATACATTCATCGCTGATTTGGCTGTAGGAACAAATTCAAATCAAATAAAAACAGGATCTCTAGCAAGATCTGAAAGAGTAGCTAAATATAATCAATTAATACGCATCGAAGAAGAACTTGGAAAAAAAGCTAGAATGAATAAGATTCATTAATGCTGAAAAGATTAAAAAAAAACTATTTTTTATTAGTATCTACTTTCTTGATTTTGTATTTTTTTTTTAATCTTTTATCTGGTCAAAGAGGA
>CACDPY010000020.1 GCA_902554765.1 uncultured Pelagibacteraceae bacterium
AATTAATTGGTTTGCGTTTGAATGAAAATGAATTATTCGACGACTTAAAAGATTTATTAAATCGAAGTTTCAAAAAGAAATTTATATGAAAATTAATACAGCATTAATATTATGTGCAGGACTTGGAAAGAGACTGAGTCCTTTAACTTTAACAACACCTAAACCACTTCTAAAGATCAATGATGTAACTATATTGGAAAGATGTATTGATTTAATAATAAAATTTGGTGTTAAAAAAATTTTTTTAAACACATTTCATTTAAGTGATCAAATTTTTGAATTTATAGAAAATAAAAAATTTTCAATAGATATTCAAATTATAGAAGATGGTAAAGAAATTCTAAATACTGGCGGTGGTATTTTAAATATGATTGAGAATTCGAAAGATAATGATTTTATAATATTTAACCCAGACACGTTATGGCACAAAGATCACATTGACGAAATTAAGAAAATGCAAAATTTTTATTTTGATAACAAATTAAATAATATTCTTTTATTGGCTAATAGAAAATTAAGTTTTGATAAAAGTCTCACTGGTGATTTTAGTTTATCAAACAGTGTATTAGAAAAAAAAATTGATAATGATTTTATTTATATAGGTTGTCAAATTTTAAATAGAAATTTATTTAAAAAATTTAAAAAACATAGTTTTCCAATCTCAAAAATTTGGAATCAATTATTAAAAGAAAATAAATTAAATGGTTTTGAAAGTTTAAGTAAGTTTAATCATTTAACAAATTTTGAAATCTTTAAAAAATTGGCAGATTTTTAGCTCTTTCTTTGTCAAGATATTCACATTTGATTATTTTAGAATTTTTATCTAATTCAATAATTAATGGATTTCCTGTTGGTATTTCTAGACTAGATATTTGATTATTGTCAAGATTGAATAATTTTTTACATAATGCTCTTATAGAATTTCCATGAGCTGATATTAGAACATTCTTATCATCTAATTTTTTTTGGATTTCTTTTTCAAAATATTTTGTAACTCTTTCATAGGTATTTTTTAAAGACTCAGTATCTGGGATCATTTCTTTAGGAATATTTTTATATATTTTGATATTTTCTGGATGATATGGACTTTCTTTTTTGAGAGCATCGGGTTTGATATCCCAAGACCTACGAAATTCATATACTTTTTCCTCTCCAATTTTTTTGCTCATTTCAATCTTATTTAATCCAGTTAGAGCACCATAATGTCTTTCATTAAGTTGCCATGCACGAACAAAATCTTTCTTATCATTTAAAACAGTTTGTATAATTTTAAGTGTATTATTTGCTCTTAATTGAAGAGAAGAGTAATAAAAATTAATTTGAATATTTTTCTTCTTTATTAATAAACCAGCTTTTTCAGCTTCAGACTCTCCTTTTTTAGTGAGGTCGACGTCAACCCAACCAGTAAATTTATTCTCTAAATTCCAAATACTTTGACCATGTCGCACTAATATTAAAAAACTCATATTGTTATTTCTAAAATATATTTATAAATAAAACCATATAATTAAATGATAAAATTTTTTTCCAAATATAAGTTTATTTTTTATTCTATTAACTTTTCTTTGATCTTTTTATATCTATTTCCAGGAAGTTTAATTGGACAAGTTCTTTATGGCAGTAAAGAAATACAACCTCAAATCACACCTGATTTTCTAATATCATCCAACCATTTCTATACATTTGTTTTAGTATCTATAATTAGCTTTTTAACTTTTAAAAAACATGACCAAATAAAAAATCTAATGATATACTTGATTTTACTATCAATAGTGCTTGAGTTTTTACATTTATTAATACCTCACAGAACTTTTCAATGGTCAGATTTATTTGGAAATTTAGTAGGGGTGATAGTTGTAATTTTAATTAAGAATCTTATAAATAAATATGGAGTTTTTCAAAAATAAATTAATTATCATATTTTTATTTTTATTAACTGGGTGTTCCTCAATCCCATCGAATACAGCTAATAGTTGCTCAATTTTTGATCAAAGATACCTTTGGTATAAACACACAAAAAAAGTTGAACAAAAATGGGGTACTCCTATTTATTTACAATTAGCTATAGTAAAAATGGAGTCAGATTTTGATTGGTTGGCTAAGCCACCAAGACAAAAAATTTTTAAAGTAATTCCTTTTAAAAGACCCTCAAGCTCTTTTGGTTATTCACAAGCAGTGAAAGGCACATGGGAACAATATAAAAAAGAAACAGGTAATAAATTAGCTACAAGAGCAAGGTTTAAAGACAGCGTTGACTTTATTGGATGGTATACAAATAAAACAGAGACTATTCTTAAAATTTCTAAGAAAAACGCTTTTAAACAATATCTTGCTTATCATGAAGGTTGGGGAAATTTTAGACATTATAAAAAAAATAAAAAAGTAATTAAACTGGCAAGGAAAGTGGAAAAACAATCTAATATCTACAAGCAACAGTTATTAGACTGTAGAAATTTACTTAATAAAAATAAATATATTATTTTTTAGTCAGTTCTTTTTTCAATTCTAAATCAACCACATCTATTCTTTTTGTATTTTTTGCTAAAGCTAAATACATTGAAGGAGTGACATATAAGGTAAAAAATGTTGAAATTATCATTCCACCTAAAATAGTTGAACCTACAGCTAATCTTGATCCCTCTCCAGCACCAGGACCAATATTCCCAATAACAAGAGGTATCATTGCAATCATTGTGCTTAGTGAAGTCATAATGATAGGCCTGAATCTCGCTGCACAAGCCTCTTTGACAGCTGACAGTATATTCTTTCCTGTAGCTCTAATTTGATTCGAATAATCTACAATTAAAATACTATTTTTTGTTGATATACCTATCAATATAATCAGGGCTATTTGAGAGAAAATATTTACAGAGCTATTAAGGAATAAAATAAATATCAAACCACCAAAAATAGCCAAAGGTACAGTTAAAATAATTATGAAGGGATGAATGAAAGAATTGAATGTTGCTGCCATTACTAAATATGCAGTAATTAAAGCTAAGGCAAAAATTATAAATAATTCATTCCTTGTCTCTTTAATTTCCTCAGATTTTCCCTTCCAACTAATTTGCTTTTCAGGAGCTAAATCAGCCATTACTTCTTCAAAAAAACTTATGGCCTCTGTTAAAGTATAACCTTCGTTAATATTTGCAGATATTGTTACTGCTCTTTGTCTATTATATCTTGCAAGTTCTTTTGCTGATCCTTCCTCTTTAAAACTAACTAAGTTTGCTAAAGAAATTAATTTTCCATTCGTATCTGAACGTACAAATATTTTTGAAACACCTTCCTTATTTCTTCTATCAGATAAATATTGTTGAACTATTATAGGATACTCCTTACCTAATTTATTGAAAGTAGTAATTTTTTTACCCCCATAAAGAGTTTCAAGGGTTTCACCAATTGCTCTTGTAGAAACGCCCAAATCTTTAGCTTTATTTTTATTAATTATTAATTTTATCTCAGGTTTGTTGCGGTTGTAATCAGATCCTATTCTTGAAAGGTTTTTGTTTGATCTTAGTTTTCGAATTACTTTTTTTTGGATTTCTTCAAGCTCCAGATAAGTACTTCCATAAACAACCATTTGGACAGGTTTATTGTAATTAGATACTCTTATTGATTGAGGAGAAATTGGAAAAGCTACCGCTTGTGGTAAAGTTACTATTTTTCCAATTGCTTCTCTTAAAATAACTTCTTGTCCTTTTTTTCGATTCTTCCAATCATCTAGTAACGCGATTATAATAAAACTATTATATGAATTGGCTGAATTTCCAAATCCAGGAACCCTCATTATGAATCTTGCATAAGGACTATCCTCAGCCTGCAATAGAGGGATCAGTCTTGCCTCGACTTTCTTTGCTTGTTCTTGGGTATATTCAAAAGAACTTCCTTCATCAGTTGAACCAATAATCAAGTATGCTCCACGATCTTCCTTAGGCAACAACTCTTTTTTTGAAAAACTGAATAATAATACAGAGGTAATAATTATAAAAATGATAAAAAAACCTACAGTTTTTGTTCTACTAATAATCACTTCCAAAGTTTCTTTGTAAAAATTTGCAAAATTTAAAAAAATTTTTTCAAACTTTTGTATAAAAATTTTTTTTGATGAATTTTTATATAAAAATTTACTGGCAAGCATGGGAGACAATGTTAATGCTACAAAGGAAGATACAATTATAGAAAAAGATAATGCAATTGCTGTTTCTCTAAATAAAGTACCAGAAATTCCCTCAATAAATATTAATGGTAGAAAAACTGCTACCAAAATTAATGTCGTAGCTACAATTGCAAAAGAGATCTGCTTAGAGCCTTTGTAAGCAGCAACTAATGGTGTCTCACCATTTTCTATCCTTCTGTATATTGCATCGGTCATTATGACGGAATCATCTGTGATTATTCCTATTGCTAAGATAAAACTTAAGAGAACAAAAATATTTATCGATAATCCAAATATATACAAGCCTAAAAAAGATGCTATTAAACTTACTGGAAGTGCTATCGCAGGAACAATGACAGCTTTTAGATTCCCTAAAAATAAATAAATTATTAATACAACTAAAATAAATGCTATTAATAGAGTTTTATAAACTTCTTCAATAGCAGCTTCTACGTAGTTTGCTCTGTTGAAAGAAATTCTTAAATCCAATTCTTTTGGTAAAGTTTTTTTAACTTGAGCAATTTTTTTTTTAATATCATTCGAAAGCTCAACTGTTGAGGCACCACTTCTTGCATAAATTCCAATTCCAACAGTTTTTAAATTTATTTGGTCTTTAGTTTGGGCTTTAAAGAGAGTTTTTTCAGAAACTGGACCAAATTCTATGTCAGCAACATCAGATAATAAAATAACCTTATTACCAGCTTTTTTTATTGGCAACTGCTTGATAGAGTCAATGTTGTTATATGATTTATCTAAATTAAGAGTTAAATCAATGTTGTCTGCTTCTAGGGTACCAGCTGGAAGACTTATATTTTCTCCACGCATGGCAGTTTCAACTTCTTTAATTGTTAAATCATTAGCTGCGAGTCTAATAGGATCTATCCAAACTCTTATACTTAACTCTCTTAACCCACCAACCCTTATCCTTCCAACATTTTTTACACTTGAAAATTGATCAACCAAAAATCTTTCTGCATAATCTCCTAGTTCAAGATCACTCCAAGTGGAAGAGGATAAAGATAACCACATGGTAGTAGTAAAACCAGCTGCTCTTTTAAGTATTTGTGGAGGATTAGACTCTGCAGGTAAATTATCAACAATTCTAGCAACTCTTTCTCTTATATCGTTAGCAGCATTATCTAAGTCTATATTAGTATTAAATTCTACATTGATTATACTTCTTCCATTTTCAGATTTAGAGTCAATATTTTTTATACCTTCAGCTCCACCAACAACGTCCTCGACAACCTGAGTTACCTCTTGATCCACTATGGAAGCTGCTGCTGATTTATAATCTATTTGGATCTGAACAATAGGTGGCTGTATACCATTTGGTAATTCTCTAACTGGCAATTTCCAAAAAACGAATAGTCCAAAAACAATCAAAATAAGAGACATAACCCATGATACCGTTGGTCTTTTGATACTTAATTCAGTAATAAACATTTATTTATTGATAGGTTTTATTTTTCCACGAGGTCTAACTTTTTTTAATCCTTCAGCAACAACGATATCTCCTTCAGTTAAACCAGAGATTATTTCTATATTTTTATTACTTCTTAGACCTGTTTTTACTAAGGTTTTATTTGCAATATCTTCATTATTTATTTTATAAACATAAGACTTGTCTCCTTCAACCATTACACTTGTGTCGGGAACACTTAAGGAATTTCTCAGATTAAATTTGACCACAACTTCTAATAACGATCCAGAAATCAATTCTAAGTTTTCATTATTTATTTTAATTCTGGACAACAAACTTCTTGTATCAGCATTAATTCTACTTGAAACAAAGTCAACTTCACCTTCAAATAATTTATCTTTATAGCTAGTTATTTTTACTTCTACGGGGAGTCCTTTTTTTATAAATGCTGAATAGTTTTCAGGAATTTTAATATCAGAATAAATAGTAGAATTATCATCAAGTGTAATAATAATTATATTGTTTGATACAAGTATATCTTCAGTAAGACCTGTATATCCCAACATTCCACTGAATGGGGCTAATATATCTCCACTTTTTAATTTTATTAAAGTTTCACCTTCTTTTACAAAATTTTTTAATTTTAAGTCTTCAAAAAGTTCATCTTTTTTTATCTTAAAAGTTTTAGATTTTTTTGAAATTGCAGTTCCAAAGGTTTCTATTTTTTCTGAAAACTCTTTTTCGACTACTTTTGTAACCATTATTCCTGGAGGTGGTATTTTACTAAATTTTTTTTTAAAATGATTTCCAATCATTGTTCTTCCAATAATCACAACCGCTATGATTAGAAAAAACACTAATATAATTGAAATTGTTTTTGTTGATCTTTTCATATTTTATTTAACTATGCCATATTCAGCCCATGAGCCGTCATAAATACAAGGGAGATACTTATCATTTATTAGAGAATAAGCTAGTGCCAAAACACATGCGGTAACACCGGAACCACATGAAAAAACTATATTTTTTTCTTCAATATTTTCTAAATGAGTCTTAAAAATATTTTTTAAATCCTCTTTTTTTTTGAATGTTTTGTCCTTGTTAAGACAAAGGTTAAATGGAATACATAAAGACTTTTTAATATTTCCACTTCTTAAATTTTCTCTTGGTTCAGGAATTTTTCCTTCAAATCGTTCTTTACTTCTGGCATCAATAACTTTAAACTTTTGATCATTAATATTTTTATCTATAAAAATTTTATTTTTAACAAGTTCTTTTATTTCAAAACATTCATAATGTGATTGTTTAATAATAGGTAGATCTTTTGTAACTTCTCTTTTTTCTTTAATCCACTTATTAAGTCCTCCATTTAAAACATAAATTAGTTTTGGATCATGTCCAAAATAGATAAAATTAAACCAACATCGACAAGAACTGACTACGTCTGAGTTATCATAAATAACAATCTTATCATTTTTTTTGATGCCCATTTTTCCAACTATTTTTTCCCAATCATTTTTTTCGACCAACATGTGTGGGAGATTAGTATTTTTGTTTGAATTATCATCTAAATCAAAAAAAATAGCTTTAGAAATATGATGTTGTTTATATTCTTCAAAACCATTTCTTTTTGTTTGCGGCATATGCCATGAACAATCCAACATTTTAACATTATTAAGATTTTTTTCTAACCAATCTGTTTCTACTAATGACATTTATCTTTTTTCTAAATATTTTTGGTGATATTCTTCTGCTGAACAATAATTTTTTAACAAAGATATTTTAGTAACAACTTTTCCTGAAAGTCTTTCATTTACATCTCTTAATACTTTATCAGCTATATCTTTTTGCGTGTTATTTAGATAAAATATTTCACTTCTGTACTGTGTACCAAAATCTGGTCCTTGGGAATTTAGTGTTGTGGGATCATGCATTTTGAAGAATGTTTTTAAGATTTTTTCGTAAGTTATAATTTTTTCGTCAAAATCAAGTTTAACAACTTCTGCATGATTTGTTTTACCGGTACATACTTCTTTATAGCTTGTAGTAGGACTGTTACCTCCGCAATATCCAACCTCTGTTTTAATAATACCTTCAATTTTACTAAATTTAATTTCAGGGCCCCAAAAACATCCAAGTGCTAAAACTGCTATTTCCATTGATTATGATTTTAATTAATTTACAAATTATTCATATGTTAAGTAAAAATCAATTAGGCTTTTTGTACATGTTTATGTCAATTTGTGCTTTTTCTCTAATGGATGTTCTAGTTAAATGGTCTGTTGATTATCCTATTGGGCAAGTTTTATTTTTTAGAGGATTTTTTGGTATCATTTTTTACTTATTAATAATTCCTAGAGATAGACTTCATAATTTTTATATAACTAAAAGAGCTGGTCTACACTTACTAAGGTGTATATCTGGATTGATCGCTCTAGTAGCGATATTTATAGCGCTAAGGGAGTTACCCCTAGCAACTGTTGTTAGTATTTCTTTTGCAGCACCTATATTCACAACTATTTTTTCAATTTTTTTATTAAATGAAAAGGTTGGTATTTTTAGGTGGATGGCAGTTGTTATAGGCTTTATTGGTATTTTGATTATAACTGAACCTGGAATAAGTAAATTAAACATTTATTATATTTTTCCAATTATATTTTGTTTAGGACTTTCTTACGTTGCAATAACAATTAGACAATTATCTACCACAGAACCAGTTTGGTTAATTTCTTTTTATTTTTCTTTATCTATTACGTTATTGAGTTTCTTGACTATTCCACAAGGGTGGGTGATGCCAAGCTTAAATCATTTAGGTTTATTAACTTTAATAGGTATTTTTGGTGGAGTAGCAAATTTATGGTTGAGCCAATCTTATAAGTATTCAGAAGTTTCTCTTGT
The DNA here is from genome assembly GCA_902554765.1 of uncultured Pelagibacteraceae bacterium. GTDB lineage: Bacteria > Pseudomonadota > Alphaproteobacteria > Pelagibacterales > Pelagibacteraceae > Pelagibacter. The sequence continues at coordinate 8,481 of CACDPY010000020.1, forward strand.
AACTCCTCTCAAATACTTAGCATTAGTTTTTGCAATAATATTTGGCTATTTAATTTGGGATGAAATACCAACAATTAAAACATTGGCAGGGGCTTTTTTAGTAATAATTTCAACATTAATAATTTTTAGAAGAGAAATTTATAAAAAAAAAATTATTACCTCTAAAACAATTAATGACTAAAGTTCCAAAATATTGGAATACTGCTAAAAGATACTTATCGAAAAAAGATAAAATTATTTCTAAACTTATAAAAAACTATAAAAGTCCATCAGAAATAATTCTTACCTCAAGAAAAGATATTTTTTTTTCATTATGTAAAAGTATTATTGGACAGCAAATAAGCGTTGCTGCTGCCAACTCTGTTTTTTTGAAGTTTAAAAAAAAATGTAATAATAAAATAAATCCCAGAATTGTTCTAAAATTAACTTTTACCCAACTCAAACGTTGTGGCTTAAGTAGACAGAAAGTTTTAGGAATCAAAAGTT
>CACDPY010000021.1 GCA_902554765.1 uncultured Pelagibacteraceae bacterium
TTTGTTTTGATAAAAAGATTAAATTTTGAGTCAAGAGAAGAAACAAATGACCTAAATTTATCAAGTCGGACAATTAAACAATGGAAAAGAATAGAAGTTTTAAAAGATTATAGATTTTATATAGTTTGTTTAAACATGTTAGCTATGCCATGGATCGCAACCGGAGTATTTGTTTATCAATCCTTCATTACCGACTCTAAAGGTTGGGGTACTTTTGTAATTGCACAATCCTTTATGGTTTATTCAATATTATCAGTAATAACTTTATTAGCTTCAGGTTTTTTAATTGATAAGTTTACAAGTAGAAAGTTGTTAATTTTTATGAATATTCCATTACTTTTTTCTGCGATAGTTTTAATCTTTTTTAATAATCCTTTAACTGCATTTGTATTCTTAGGTTTAATTGGTATTTCAAATGGTTTAGCTAATGTACTTGGTTCTTCAACTTGGGCTGAAATTTATGGAGTAAAACATATTGGTTCTATTAAGGCCTTAACAACTGCTTTGATGGTATTTTCTACTGCTTTTGGAACTGCTTTGTTTGGATTGTTAATTGATAAAGGATATTCTATTGAGCAAATAGCTTTAGTATCTTTTGTCTATATATTTGTATCAATTATTCTTCTATTTTTTGTTAGAAATAAGCTAAATCCAGAATATATATAAAAACTCCTTGATTTTTTAAACTTCACTGTATAGATACTGCGCATGGCAAGAGTAACCGTAGAAGATTGTATAGATAAAGTAGATAGCCCCTATGAATTAGTATTAGTCGCCAAAGAAAGAGCAACTCAGTTAAACTCTGGTATTGAACCTACAATTGATAGAGACAATGATAAGAATACAGTAATTTCCCTTAGAGAAATTGCTGAAGAAAACATTAAAGTTTCGGATTTAACTGAAAGTGCTGTTTACAAACTTAGAAAACATGTTGAACAAGTAGATGACAGTGCTGAGGATGATGAAGAAGTGGGTGATGATTTTGAAAGTTTATATAAAGGTGAAATTTCAAAAAGTGGTGCTCCTATTTTACCATCAAAAAGAGCTAGAAAAGCTCCAGAAAAAATTCAAGTTTCTAAAGAAGATTTAGCAGAATTATCTGAAACAGCTAAACCTGATGTAGAGAATTCAGTAAGTGAAGAGGCTGAAGCAGAAGAGGGTGATTTATCACTTGATCAAGTAACAGAAGCTGAAGAACAATCCACTGATCCAACTTCTGACGATAACGAAACTAACAATAGTTAATTAAACTCTTTTAATATTTTTTCTCTATGTTCATCTAAATCGGGTATATCACCTCGAGTTTTTTCATCTTTATAAGAGGACATTTTGATTGGATTGCCAGCCAATTTAAAATCCCCAATTACTTTGTGATAAGCTTTTACAATCATATTTCTTGATTCAATTTGAGGATTTTCAACTGCTTCTTTAATATTATGTATAGGACCACAGGGAATTTTTTCTTTTTCCATATCTTTTACCCATTCACTTGTCTTTCTTTCAGAAAGCTTTTTTTCTAAAATTACTTTTAATTCATTCACATTTTTTGACCTGGATGAGTTATCAGAAAATTTTTCATTACTATTAATTTCTGGCATTTTTAAAAGATTGCAAAGTTTTTCAAATAATTTGTCATTTCCAGCTGCAATAATTATATAGCTATCTTTTGTTTTAAATGCCTCAAAAGGTGCAATTGATGGATGGCGTGAACCCATTGGTTTTGGAATTTCATTTTTAGCAAGGTAACGAGCAATAGCATTTTCTAAAATAGCAATCTGACAATCAAGCATCGAAACATCAATATACATTCCTTTACCAGTTTTTTGTCTATCATAAAGAGCAGCATTAATTCCAATAGCAGTAAATAAACCAGCAGTAATATCTCCAATAGAAGTCCCAACTCTTGTTGGTTCAGAATTGGGTTGTCCTGTTACACTCATTAGTCCACCCATTCCTTGCACTACCATATCGTAAGCTGGCAATTCTTTTAGTGGACCTGTCTGACCGAAACCTGAAGCTGAAGCATAAATTAATTTTGGATGCTTCTTGCTTATGTCTTTCCAGCCATAACCCCATTTTTCTAAAGTACCTGGTTTAAAATTTTCAACTAATATGTCAGCTTTAGATAAAATTTTATCAAATATTTTTTTATCATCAGCATTTTTTAAATTAAGAGCAATACTTTCTTTTCCTCTGTTAAGAGACATAAAATAAGCTGAATAATCTTTTATGAAAGGTCCAAACTTTCTAGAGTCATCCCCAATTTCTGGTGCTTCTACCTTAATAACGCGTGCACCAAGGTCTGAAAGTATCATTGTACAGTAAGGCCCTACAAGCACTCTTGTTAAGTCAACAACTAAAAGGTTTTTTAAAGGTCCATCCATAATTATTTTTTTAATAAAGTATTTTTGACGACTTGACTCTTATTAATAACTTCACTTTAATTGAATTATTATAAATAACAATAGAGGGAAATAATAATGTTAAAAAAAATATCTTTATATTTAACTTCATTAGTTTTTGTTTTCACAACTATTGGTTCTGCTTTTGCTGTAACATTAAAAGCTAGTCACCAATGGCCAGGAACACCAAGAGCTGATGGATCGTATGACCCACGTCATGAAATGGTTCAAATCATTGCTGACGAAGTCAAAAAAGCAAATGTAGGAATAGATGTAAGAATCTATCCAGCTAAATCATTATATAAACCAAAAGAGCAATGGAAACCAATGACTACTGGTCAATTGGATATTTCTGCATTCCCATTGGCTTATGCATCTAAATTCCATCCAGAATTTGATGCTACTCTAATGCCAGGAACGGTAAAAAATCATAAGCATGCATTAAGATTTAATAAAGGTCCAATGATGACTGAAATTAAAAAAATTATTAATAATGCTGGTGTAGTTGTTTTATCAGATGCTTGGTTAGGCGGTGGTTTTGCGTCAAAAACTAAATGTATTAAAAATCCAAGCGATGCTAAAGGACAAGTAATGAGAGCTGCAGGTAAGGCATTTAACCAAATGTTAGAAATGGCAGGAGCAGGTATTCAAAGTATGCCTTCATCTGAAATTTATACTGGTTTACAAACAGGTGTATTAACAGGTGCTAATACTAGTTCAGGAAGTTTTGTGAGTTACAAAATTTATGAACAAGTTTCATGTGCAACACCTCCAGGAAAATTTGGATTATGGTTTATGTACGAACCAATCCTTATGTCAAAAAAATCTTTTGATGCTTTAAATTCTAAGCAACAAAAAGCTTTAATGAAAGCTGGAAAAGTAGCTGAAAAATATATGACAGCGCAAGTAGAGAACTTAGACAAAAAGTTTGAAGATGCTTATAAAGCCGCTGGTGTTAAGTTAGTATATATGGATGCGAAAGATCATGCTGCTTGGGTAGAAATAGCCAAGAAGTCTTCACACAAAGCATTTGCTGAAAAAGTGCCGGGTGGTGATAAGTTAATGGAAATGGCTTTAGCAGTTAAATAAAATAATATATAAAGGACCCCTACTTATTCTTATTAAGTAGGGGTTTTTTTTTATGAAAAATAAATATTTAAAGTTTTGTGATTTAATTGCAAAAGCATGTGGTGCGTTTGCAGTTTTAGCACTTCTTTTATCTATTTTGGTTATTGTCGAGCTTGTTTTTGAAAGGTATTTTTTTCAAAGAGCAATTACTTGGCAAACAGAACTTGTCACTATGCTGCTAGTTGCCTCAACTTTTATTGGAAGTGTGTACGTGCTTAGTGAAAAAGCTCACGTTAGCATGGAATGGATTTATGATTTTTTATCAAAAAAAAATATTATTAGATTAAAAATTTTTACATCTTTTTTAAGCTTGATATTCTTTTTAATTTTATTTTATTTTGGTTTTTTAATGGTAGAAGAAGCTTTTACAAAAAATTATTCAACAGGTACAGTCTGGGATCCTCCATTATGGATACCATACTCATCAATGATGTTGGGAGCTATATTAATGATTTTACAATATATAGCAGAAATCATAAAACTAACTGACGAAAAGGATTATAATTAATGGATCCACTAATAATTGCATTAATTGTTGCAGTCTTTACTTTATTGGTTCTTTTTTCTGGCATTCCAATTGCTTTTGGTTTGAGCTTTGTCTCGATAGTTCTTCTAGTATCATTTGAAGGCTTTCAAATGTTAGATGTTTTTGCTGAAACTTTTTTTGCAGGATTAAATTCATTTGTTTTACTTTCTATACCAATGTTCATTTTAATGGGAATGGCTGTTGCTAACTCCCCTGCAGGAAAAGATTTGTATACAGGACTAGATAGGTGGCTTTGGAGAGTTCCAGGAGGATTGGTTATTTCAAACATAGGAGCTTGTTCAATTTTTGCTGCTTTAAGTGGTTCTAGCCCAGCAACTTGTGCTGCAATCGGAACCATGGGTATACCAGAGATGAGGAAAAGGGGATACTCTGATCAAATTGCAACTGGAACCATTGCTGCTGGTGGAACTCTTGGAGTTTTAATTCCTCCGAGTATTGTTTTAATAGTTTATGGAATTGCAACGGGCACATCAATTGGCAGATTATTTTTATGTGGTTTGATACCTGGTTTTATGTTGGCAGGTATGTTTGCTATCTGGGCACTTATCCATAGTTATTTCATTGATAAAGATGCAGCAAAAGCTTTAAGAAATAGAGTAAGGCCAACTTTAAAAGAAAAACTTGAGGTATTACCAAGAATTCTACCTTTCTTAGCGATTATTGCTGGAGTTTTATATGTTTTGTATGGGGGTGTTGCTACTCCATCTGAAGCTTCAGGCGTTGGTGCATTTTTAGTTTTTGTATTAATTGCTGTTGTTTACAAAATTTATCAACCAAAAAAAATATGGAATATTGTAAAAGTTTCAATGAAAGAAAGTGTAATGATAATGTTCATCATTGCAGCCTCTTATCTTTTTGCATTTACACTATCACAACTTTATGTGACCCAATCATTAGCTCAGAGCATGGTAGAATTAAGCTCTAATAAATGGGTTGTATTTATTTTAATAAATATATTTCTTTTAATAGCTGGTTTTTTTTTACCACCTGTTGCTGTTATTGTAATGACATCAGCGATATTACTGCCAGTCATTACAACATTAGGATTTGATCCATATTGGTTTGCTATTGTGTTTACTATTAATATGGAAATAGGATTAATAACGCCTCCTGTTGGTTTGAATCTTTACATAATTAAAGGAATTACTCCAGATGTTAGTTTGTCAGAAATCTTAAAAGGATCCATACCGTTCATGATTATAATGGCATTAGCAATATTAATTTTATGTATTTTTCCTGAAATAGTTACATGGCTACCTGATAAAATAATGGGTAAACCACTTGGATACTAAAAAAAAAATTATTAGAAAAGTTTCAGTTGCACCTATGATGGATTGCACTGATAGACATGATCGTTTTTTTTTAAGATTAATGAGCAAAAATGTAATGCTCTATTCCGAAATGGTGGCAACAAAATCAGCAATACATGGAGATAGAAAAAAAATACTATCATATAGCCCAGAGGAAAAACCACTAGCTTTACAAGTAGGAGGGTCAGATAAGAATGAATTAGCAGAAGTAGCAAAAATTGCTGAGGACATGGGTTATGATGAAATTAATATAAATTTAGGCTGCCCAAGTAAAAAAGTTCAAAAAAATAAATTTGGTGCATGTTTAATGAAAGAGCCAGAATTAGTAGCTGAATGTATAAATTCAATGGTGAATGCTTGTAAAATTCCTGTAACAGCAAAAACTCGAATAGGTTTTGATAATACAGAGGAATTTGATTATTTAAACAGCTTTATTCTTAAGATGCGTGATGCCGGAACAAAAACATTTATTTTACATGCTAGAAAAGCTATGCTTTCTGGATTATCTCCAAAGCAAAATTTAAATATACCAAAACTAAATTATGACATGGTTTACAATATTAAAAAAGAAAACCCTAATTTAGAAATAATTATTAATGGAGGAATAACAAAAGTTAGTGAAATAAATAATCATTTAAAATTTTGTGATGGTGTAATGATTGGTAGATCAATTTACCAAAATCCTTATTTCTTAATTGAAATTGAAAAAGAAATATTTCAAACACTAAATAACCCTTCTCGTGAACAGGTAGCTGAAAAACTTTTAGAATATTTGGATAAAGAAGTTAAGTTGGGGACTAAGGTTAATCATATAATGCGACACACCGTTGGTTTATATCACGGTCAAATAGGTTCAAAAGATTGGAAAAGATATTTAAGTGATAATATGATGGCTAGAGATTCTGATTTTCAAAAAGCAAAACACATTATGAAAATAGTACAAAATAACGAAAAAGCTAATCAGGCTAGCACATAATGGAAATTTTAAATTTAAGTGAAATAATCAATTTATTAGCTGTATTAGCAATTGCAGCTGCAGTTGCTGGTTTCATGGCTGGATTATTAGGTGTTGGTGGTGGAATAATTATGGTGCCAGCATTATATTATGCATTTACAGTTCTTGACTTTGATATTGTTACAAGAATGCACTTATCAGTTGGAACTTCATTAGCAATTATAATTCCAACATCAATAATATCTACAAAAACTCATATGGAATATGATGCAGTAGATTTTAAGATGGTAAGATCCTTTGGGATATTTATATTAATAGGTGTAATTGCAGGAACATTTTTAGCAGTAAATTTAAAAACACCAGCGTTAGTTTTATTTTTTTCAATATTTGCTTTTATGGTTGGTCTTTTCTTTATTTTTTTAAGAGAACAGCTTGTAGATAACCCAAAAAAAATATCAGACTTTACAAAAAACATTTCTGGAATTTTAATTGGATTTATTTCTATTCCATTAGGCATTGGTGGTGGTTCACTTATGGTGCCCTTTATGAGAACATTTGGCTATGATATAAGAAAATCAATTGGTACCGCTGCTGCAATTGGATTTTTAATTGCAATTACTGGTACATTTACAATGATAATGGGAGGTAAAATAATTGATAATGTTAATACTCCATTTAGCATAGGTTATATTAATCTTTTAGGTTTTATAGTATTTGTTCCTGTAACAATGGTAATGGCAAGACTTGGTGCTAAAGCAGTTTATAAAATAGATAAGAAAGTATTAAGTAAAATATTTGGAACATTTTTGATATTAGTTTCAGTAAGATCTTTGATTGAATATTTTTCAATAACTTAAAAGTTTTATTTATCTGTTCCCCATTTAACTTTATTCCAAATTCTTTCATGAAAATAATAAAAAAAAAGTGGAATAATAGATCCAAAGCCTAAAATGCTGGCACCTTTAAAAGATCCAGTAAAAATATATCCAAAAATCATCCAATAAACAAATATCAAAAATCTCCAAGAAAAAGTTTTAGCGACAGATCTAATTTTTTTATCAGCCATATGTTTGATTTTGTACAGTAAAATTATTATTCATAATTTAATGAAAGAGAGTGGGGTGGTTTCAGTCTCCCTCTACCACCCTAAATAATTTATATGCGATTCTCTATAATAATTATAACTCGTTATAATTGAAAATTATGGTAACGGCTCAGGTTCAAGAACTTCAGATATCACAACTTTATCCACAATTAAAGTTGCTATAATCTTATTTTTAGGCTCTTGATTAGAAATATTTTCTTGAGGGATTTTTTTTATATTTTTCTGTTCATTTATTTTTTTTAGAAATTTTCCACTACCATATGAAATAGTAGTTTGATAAGCACTGCCAGTAGTTGCACCAGTATAAACTGGCCCAAGAAGTGCAGTAGTTCCTGATAAGCCACAATTATTTAAAACTAAAAAAATAAATAAAATAAAAATATTATTTTTCATATATGTGCTAGTTACTCGATTCTCTAAAAATTTTACTATTCATAATTCCCCTAAATTTATTAATAAACACGCTCAAATTGTATTTGTGGATAAGAATTTTATTTATTTCAATTTTTCCTAGTATTACAAACTCATTTTAAACACCAACATCATTTTTAAAACTGGCTAATATTGTTAGTTTTTTTAAGTGAGTGGCAAAAAAATAATAAAAAAAAAAAAATTTAAGTTAATAGACGTAGAGTCATTAAATATTAGCAAATTAGTAAAGATCCCCAAAAGTACTATTTTAGAGTCAAAAAAAACTTTTTCAAATTTTTACGAGAATTATAAAAAAATTAAAGAAAAAGAAAAAATTAAAAGAGAAAAACAAAAAAAATTAGATGAAAAAAGAGAGCTTGAAAGAGAGAAACAAAAAATTAAAAAAGAACAATTAGCTAAATTAAGAGATGAAAAACGTCAAATAATAGCTCAAAAAAAATTAATTATAAATAATGAGAAACAAATAAGAAAAAATGAGGAAAAAAGAAGAAAAATTGAGGCTAAGAGAATCAAAATAGAACAACAAAAGATTAAAGATGAGGAAACTAAAAAATTAAGGGAAGATGCCCTAAGACTTAAGGAAGAGGAATTAAGAATAAAAATACTTGAAAGACAAAGAATTCGTGAACAAAAAATTAAAGCTAAAGAAGAATCGATAAAAGCCAAAGAGTTAGTTAAACAAAAATTAAGAGAGGAAAAAGAAAAAGAAAGACAAGAACAAAACAGATTAAAAGAATTAGAACGAGAAAAAAGATTAGACGAAGAACAAAGAATTAGAGAAGCAGCAAGAAAATTAAAATACGAACAGGATAAATTAGTTGAGACAGAAAATAGATTAAAACAACTTGAAAATGAAAGACGTCAAGAAATTGAAAGACAACTTCTTAAAGAACAAAAAGAACAAAAACAAAAAGAAGAAGCTTTGAGATTACAAGAGGAAAAGATTAAAGAAAAAGAAAAAGAAAAATTACTGAGAGAACAAGAACAACGACAAAAAGAAGAGGAATTAAGAAAAGAAGAGGAAAAA
>CACDPY010000022.1 GCA_902554765.1 uncultured Pelagibacteraceae bacterium
TTAAAATCTTGAAATAGATCAAAATCTCTAGATGGTCCAATATGAAAAAAAAAATTGTTTGATAAATTTTCTTTTAAGTAGTTTAAAGCTGCTTCTCCTGAAGTGAAAACATGCTCCCTGATCTCTTTCTCCATGCCCAGTCTTTCAAGAAAAGATTTGACTGAACTATTTGGCCTAGGTGCATTTGTAAGAAGAATATAATCCTTATTTATTTTTGTTATCTCCTTGAGAGCTTTTATAGCTTCTTTATGAAGAGAAACTCCATTATGAACCACTCCCCATAAATCTACATAAAACAACTGATAATTATCAGCTATTGAGCTGAGACCTTCTTTATCTAAATTTTTAGTCATTAAAATTATCTATAACCCATAAAATCCACAAATTCCTTTATTTTTTAACTAACTTATTTTGAACTTTACCTTGAAATAGTAAGGTCAATCTCTATATGAAGATCATATTATAAAGGAGAATTTATGAAATTTAGACCGTTACATGATCGAGTTTTGATCGAAGTTTTAGACAGCAACGAGAAAACTGCTGGTGGAATAATCATTCCAGATACAGCCCAAGAAAAACCACAAGAAGGCAAAGTCGTAGCTATTGGAGGGGGTGCAAAAACTGAAGATGGAAAAACAATTCCAATGGATGTTAAAGTTGGTGACAAGGTTTTATTTGGAAAATGGTCAGGAACTGAAGTCAAAATTGATGGTAAAGAATACAGCATAATGAAAGAGTCAGACATTATGGGAATTTCAAGTAAATAATTTAATTTAAAGGAGAAAAAAAATGGCAAAAATTGTTAAATTTGATGCTGAAGCAAGAGCAGCAATGATAAGAGGTGTGAATATCTTGGCTGATACAGTTAAGGTTACCTTAGGTCCGAAAGGTAGAAATGTAGTTATGGATAAATCTTATGGTGCTCCAAGAATCACTAAAGACGGTGTTTCAGTTGCTAAAGAAATTGACCTTGAAGACAAATTTGAAAATATGGGCGCTCAAATGGTGAAAGAAGTTGCTAGTAAAACAAATGATGAAGCTGGTGATGGAACAACTACAGCAACTATCTTAGCTCAAGCGATTGTTCGAGAAGGTGTAAAATATGTTACTGCAGGTATGAATCCAATGGATGTTAAAAGAGGAATTGATGCAGCAGTAGATGTTGTAAAACAAAACCTTGTCTCATCTGCAAAAAAAGTAAAAGATAGTGATGAGATTGCGCAAGTAGGAACAATTTCAGCCAACGGTGATAAAGAAATCGGAACAATGATCGCAAAAGCAATGCAAAAAGTTGGTAACGAAGGTGTGATTACCGTTGAAGAGAACAAAGGAATTGAAACTGAATTAGATGTTGTTGAAGGTATGCAGTTTGATAGAGGATATCTATCTCCGTATTTTATTACTAATAGTGATAAAATGACAACTGAATTAGAAAATCCTTTTATTCTTTTACATGAAAAAAAATTAACAAACTTACAACCAATGGTCCCTCTTTTAGAGGCAGTTGTACAAGCTGGTAGACCATTAATGATTATCTCTGAAGATGTTGAAGGTGAAGCTTTAGCTACTTTAGTGGTGAATAAACTAAGAGGTGGTTTAAAAGTTGTTGCTGTTAAAGCTCCAGGATTTGGAGACAGAAGAAAAGCAATGCTTGAAGATATTGCAATTTTAACAGGTGGAAGTTTAATTTCTGAAGATTTAGGGATCAAACTTGAAAATGTTAAACTTGAAGATCTTGGTTCTTGTAAAAAAGTTAAAGTTGATAAAGATAACAGTACTATTGTAAATGGTAGTGGTAAAAAATCTGACATTGAAGCAAGATGTTCTTCAATTAAACAACAAATTGATGAAACAACTTCTGACTATGATAAAGAAAAACTTCAAGAGAGATTGGCAAAACTAGCTGGTGGGGTTGCAGTAATTAAAGTTGGTGGTGCAACTGAAGTAGAAGTTAAAGAGAGAAAAGATAGAGTTGAAGATGCTTTAAATGCTACAAGAGCTGCTGTTGAAGAAGGTATTGTAACAGGTGGTGGATGTGCATTACTGTATGCTGCTCAAGATCTTGAGAAAGTAAAAGTTAAAGGTGAAGATCAAAAAGCTGGGGTAGATCTTGTCAGAAGAGCATTAGAAGCGCCTATTAGACAAATTACTAAAAATGCTGGAGTAGATGGTTCAGTAGTTGTTGGTAAATTGTTAGAACAAAATAAAAAATCACATGGCTATGATGCTCAAAATGAGGAATATTGTGACATGTTTGCTAAAGGTATTATTGATCCTGTAAAAGTTGTTAGAACTGCTCTTCAAGACGCAGCTTCAATTTCTGGATTATTAGTAACAACAGAAGCAATGATAGCTGATAAACCTGATGAAAAAGATGCAGGAGCACCTGCTATGCCTGGCGGAATGGGTGGAATGGGCGGAATGGGTGGAATGGGCGGAATGGGCATGTAATCCCCATTGTTCTCAAACAGAAATCCAAAAAGGGCAGTTTTTACTGCCCTTTTTTTTTATATCCTGTAAAATCAACAAATGTCTAAACGATATAGTGGTAAATCATTTAAAGACTCAAGTGTAAGCAAAAAACCAAAATTAACTTTAAAAGAAAAAAGGAAATTAAAAAGAGAAAAGTCTAAAAAATCTTAAAATTGTCTTCGCTTTTTGTTGTGCTTTTTAAAAGTAAATTTTTTAGGTCTATTTTCTCTTCTTTTAAATTTCTTTTTGTTCTTGAAGCCAAATCTTTTTTTTTCTCCTTCAGATGATGAACTTTCTGAAGTTTTTTTTTCAAAATATTTGGGATTATTGGTAAATCCAGTCAGTTTTTTATGTTTCTTTTTAAAAAATTTCTTCTTTCCTTTAAAAACAAAATCTTTTTTTTCTTTATTTCTCTTTGATTGATCTTGTCTTCCTTTTTCAAAATATTTGATTTTGTCTTTAGAGTTAAATTTTTTTTTATCTCTAAATTTTCTTTTTTTATGATTTTGTCCTTTTCCTCTTCTTTTATTTTTTAAGTCTCTTCTTAAACTACCTGGGGCAGGCTTAAAATTTGGGTCTATCAATTTATTAATAGAATTCCACATTGATCTATCATCTGGTGTTAGAAAAGTTAATGCAGATCCCTCTGATCCAGCTCTAGCAGTTCTCCCAATTCTATGTACATAATCCTCTGGAACTTGTGGCAAGTCATAATTAATTACATGTTGAATTAATGGAATATCAAGACCTCTTGCAGCAACATCAGTTGCAATCAAAATTCTTTTTAAACCTTTTCGAAAAGAATTAATAACACGATCTCTTTTACTTTGACGAAGATCTCCATGAATAGCGTCTGCTGAATGACCTTCTTCCTTAAGGCGTTTAACCATTTTATCAGCATTCCTTTTAGTTTTAACAAAAACTAAGATTGATCCTTTTCTTAATAGAAATTGATCTATTAATTGATCATACTTATTTTCTTTAAAAACTTGTAGTGTTTCTTGTTTAATCTTTGCAATTGGAATTGAAGTAGCTCCTGTAGATATTCTCTCAGGTTTATTTAAATATCTTTCTGAAATTTTTAAAATATTTTGAGGTAAAGTTGCTGAAAATAGTAATGTTTGATGATTTTTAGGCACAAACTTTAAAACCATTTCTATTTGTGGAGTAAAACCCATGTCTAACATTCTGTCTGTTTCATCTAAAACCAAATACTTTGTTGCTGTTAAGTTTAAACTTTTTCTTTTTAAATGATCATTAATTCTGCCTGGTGTCCCAACTATAATTCTTGACCTGTTACCCAGTTGTCTAAGTTGTTTTTGCATAGACTCACCACCAATTAACAGAGCTGTTCTGATATTGATTTTGTCACTAATAATACTTTTGATTGCATCCATCACTTGTGTGGCTAGCTCTCTTGTTGGACACATTACTAATGCAAATGCATTTTTATCTAAAATTAATTTATTAATTAAAGGCACACTAAATGCTAAGGTTTTACCTGTGCCAGTTTGAGCTGTGCCAAGAATATCTTTACCCTCTAACGCAACTGGAATAGCCATACCTTGAATCGGTGTTGGTTTTATAAAGTTCATTTTAGTTAACGAATGCTTTAATGACTCTTCTAATTTTATTGATGTAAAATTTTCCATTTAACGATTATGAAGTTTTTTTATTGAATTCTTGATTCTTTATTGCATGTAATTTTATTGCGATATCTATATGTTTTTAAAACAATCACAAGAAATGAATTTTATTTTAATCTACATTTACCAAGCAAATATTGACTTTTTTTAAGTTTTCAAATCAAAGAATTAATGTATAAGAGCCAGAATTTATGAGTAATAATATCAGAAACATCACTATCATTGCCCATGTTGACCATGGGAAAACGACTCTAATTGACAATTTGATGAAACAAAGTGGATCATTTAGAGAAAATGAAGTTGTTGATGAAAGATTAATGGATTCTGGTGAACTTGAAAAAGAGAGAGGAATTACGATTTTAGCTAAACCAGCATCAATTAATTGGAAAGACTCTAGAATAAATATCATAGATACACCAGGTCACAGGGATTTTGCTGCCGAGGTAGAAAGGGTCCTCAGTATGGCTGATGGTGCTTTATTACTTATAGACTCAGCTGAAGGGGTGATGCCTCAAACGAAATTTGTTTTATCAAAAGCCTTGAAACAAGGTTTAAAACCAATTGTTGTTATTAATAAATTAGACAAATCTGATCAAAGAGCTAACGAAGTTTTAGATGAAACTTTTGATCTATTTGTAAGTTTAGATGCTAATGAGGAACAATTAGATTTTCCAGTTTTATATGCAAGTGGAAGATCTGGCTGGGCAGATAATGAGGTAGATGGTCCAAGAGAGAATTTAAACCCCTTGTTAGATCAAATTATTAAACATGTAAAACCAGCTGAATTAGATAAATCAAAACCTTTTGCAATGCTGTCAACACTACTTTACGCAGACAGTTTTTTAGGAAGAAGTTTAGTCGGTAGAATTACACAAGGTACCGCTAAAGCCAATCAAGCAATTAAGGCAATAAACTTGGAAGGTATAAAAGTAGATGAAGGTAGGCTTACAAAAATTTTTAGGTATGAGGGTACAAAAAAAGTCCCAATTGAAGTTGGTGAGGCAGGAGATATAGTTGTTATTGCTGGCTTAGAAAAAGCAAGTGTTGCAGACACAATTTGCGATCTTGAAGTCGATAAACCAATCGCTGCAACTCCTATTGACCCTCCAACTATGTCTATTACAATTACTGTAAATACATCTCCTTTAGCAGGTACAGAGGGGAAAAAACTTACTAGCACACAAATTAGAGATAGATTGATCCAAGAAGCACAAAATAACGTTGGAATTACTTTTTCAGAAAACGATGGAAATGACTCTTTTGTAGTAAGTGGTAGAGGTGAATTAATGTTAGAAATTTTACTAACACAAATGAGAAGAGAAGGTTTTGAAATGACCGTAAGCCCCCCAAAAGTCTTGTATAAAAAAGATGATAATAACAATAAACTTGAGCCTATAGAGGAAATTACCATGGATCTTGATGAGGAACATTCATCAAAAATAATCGACTCAATGAATAGAAGAAAAGGGAAATTAATAGAATTAAAAGATACAGGTAAAAATAAAAAGAGATTAATTTTTCATGCTCCTACTAGAGGTTTAATGGGATACACAAGTAGGTTTCTTACACTTACTAAAGGGAATGGTGTGATAAATAGAATTTTTCATTCTTATGGACCATTTGAGGGCGATATGGAAGGAAGAAGAAATGGTGCACTAATTTCTATGGAACAAGGTAAAGCAGTTGCGTTTGCAATATTTAATTTACAGGCTAGAGGAGAAATGTTTGTTACTCATAATGATCCAGTATATCCAGGTATGATTGTAGGATTGTCACCCAAACCAGGTGATATGATCATAAATGTGATGAAAGGAAAAAAATTAACCAATATGAGAACGCAAGGAACAGATGAAAATGTTGTGTTAACTCCAGTTAGAAAAATGTCAATTGCAGAACAATTGAGTATGTTAAATACTGATGAAGCTCTAGAAATAACTCCTGAGTCTTGTAGATTAAGAAAGGCTATTCTTGACCCACATGAACGAAAAAGAAATGAAAAAGCTGGCGCTGCTGCTTAATTAAATATCTTATCAACTAAATAAAGGCCTAAAGCAACACATGGGCCAATACCAAAAGCGAAAAATAAAGTTCCAATTCCAACTGTTCCTCCCAGATACCAACCAATGCTCACAACTGTAATTTCAAGAGTTGCTCTTACTAAAGCTATAGGTAAATTTGTTTTGTTTTGTAAACCTACCATTAAACCATCTCTTGGGCCTGCACCTAAATTAGAAACTAAATAAATACCACCCCCAATTCCAACTGTTAGTACTGAAACTATCGCTAGAATTAATTGATTATAATAATTAGAGGGGGTTGGTACAAATTTGATGCAAATATCAATCATTAGTGCAATTATTAAAGCGTTTAGAATAGTCGCTATGCCAGGTTTTTGACCAAGAGGTATCCACAAAATTAATACCGCAACACTGATTAAAAATGTTAGCGTTCCAATACTGAGGTTTATATTAAGAGAAATACCTTGAGCTAAAACACTCCAAGGAGAGGCTCCCGTAAAAGAAACAATCAATAATCCTTCACCTAAACCAAACAACGCTAAACCAAAACAACAAAAAAATATTGTAGAAAATCTAGGTTTAAAATTATATGTTTTTTCAGAGCTCCAATTTACTTTTGGTATTTTCTTTATTTTTAAAAACATTTTTTGATAAACTACTTCTATTATAGGAAAAGTCTATTATTGTAATCGTTAAATGAAAAAATTTTTAGTCTTAATTATTGTATTATTATACTCAAATGTTCTTGCTCATATGGATCATTACAAAAAGTACAATAAAATCGAGATGGACATTTTAAGAAACGGAGAAATAATTGGATACAATTATTATTTTTTTACAAGAAAAGGTGATGAAACAATAGTAACTAATCAAATAAAATTTTCTGTAAAACTTTTAGGAGCTACTATTTTTCAAGTAGAAGGGTATGGTGAAGAAAAATATCTAAAGGATCAATTAATTTCATATAACTCCAAGACTTTACAAAATGGTAAAGAAAAATTTGTTAGTTTATTTTTTGATGAAGATAAGAATAAGTTTAATATTAAAGGTTCTTCTTACACTGGGGAAGTCTCGATTGAAAATATAGTAGGCAACTGGTGGAGTCATAAAATTTTACAAACTAAAAGTCAAATAAGTCCAATATCAGGAAGTATTAAAGAGCAAATCGTTTTTTTTGTTGGTAAAGAAAAAATTAAGCAAAATGGTCAGACCTATGAAGCTGATCATTTTAAATTAAGATCTAAAGACATGTCACTACCTAAAGATAAACTTTTAGATTTTGATATTTGGTTAGATAAAAAAAAATTCTATGATTATAAAAGTTTCTTATTCAAGAATGGGAAATTGGGAATACCGTCTTAAAAATTTTGAATAAATTCAGTTATTTACCTGCAACAACCATACCTTCAATCATCATGGTTGGTGAATTTGTGGAATATTCAAATTCTAAATCATTTGCCAGGGTTATATTTTGAAACATATCTTTAAAGTTACCAGCTATTGTGATTTCATTAATGGGATATTTGAACTCACCTTTTTTCGACTAAGAAACCAGTTGCTCCTACAGAATAATCTCCTGTTATAATATTGCTTCCGTGGCCAATAGTTTCTGTAATGTAAAGGCATTTTGAACTAGAATTTAAAAGTTCATTGTATGAAGTCTTTCCATTATCAAAATAAAGATTGCTTGTTCCTCCACACCTTCCATTCGATTTAAGATTTAACTTTTTTCCATTATAAGTATCTATCAAATAATGTTTTAAAGTACCCTGCTCTACTAATTTTAAAGTCTCTGTTTTAACTCCTTCAGAATCAAAGCT
>CACDPY010000023.1 GCA_902554765.1 uncultured Pelagibacteraceae bacterium
TGGTATAACAATTTTTTTGAATGAGTATGTCGGGATTGTGCTTATTAATAATATCGAAATTATAATAAAAATTATTGGTACTAATAAATCATAATTTATTTCAGGAAAAAAAATACCTAATCCACTAAAACTAAAAATTAGAGGCATCAAAACAACTATTCCTCCAGCAGGTGATGGTATCCCTTCAAAAAAATTATCTTTCCATGAAGGCTCCTCATCAGAGTTAACATTAAATCTTGCTAGCCTGAGAGCAACACAAACAACATACGTTAAGCAGATGAACCATCCTAATTTTTCTAGGTACTGTAAATTCCAAAAGTACATTATAAGTGCTGGTGCTACACCAAAGCTTATTACATCTCCTAATGAGTCTAATTCTTTTCCCATTTTAGATGTACCTTTAATTAATCTAGCTATTCGACCGTCGAGAGCATCCATTAAGCCTGCAAATAATATTGCTATAATTGCTATTGCAAATTTTCCATCTATTGCAAATTTAATTGAAGTCAAACCAATACAAACACCAATCAATGTAATTGCATTCGGTAAAATTATTCTTGCCTTTTTATCTGATACAATTTTAAAATTATTTTTTTTTGGTTCCATTTTATCTTTTAGCTAACAAAGTCTCTCCTGATATAGCTTTTTGACCAACTTTAACTAAAGGTTCGTAATTTTCATAATATATATCGGCACGACTACCAAACCTTATCATTCCAACTCTATCTCCCTGCTTTAGTTCTTGATCTTTATTTGACTCACAAACGATTCTGCGTGCAACTAGACCTGCTATTTGAACTAAAATTATGTCATTATTTTGAGTATCTTTAATTTTATAATAGTTTCTCTCATTATCCTCACTTGCTTTATCTAAGGACGCATTAAAAAATTTTCCCGGTTTATATAAAATTTCCTCTATCTTACCTCCACAAGGGGATCTATTTACATGACAATCAAAAACATTCATGAATATACTGATCTTTTTAAATCTCTTATTTTCTAAACCAAGTTCAGTTGGGCCATTTACTTCATCAATTTTTATGACTTCTCCATCAGCTGGACTTACAAGATAATTGTCATCTTCAATAATAACTCTCTCTGGATCTCTAAAAAAATAGTACACCCAGATTGTTAAAACCAAACCTAATAAACTTAAAAAATCACTAAAACTATAAAATACAATAGTTATTATCCCTGCTATAACTAAAAATTTATATCCTTCAGCGTGAATTTTTGGAAATATTTTACTAAACATATTCTTCTATTTGCTAATTTTTCATTAATATGTATATAAAATCACGAAATTCAATTAATAAGATAAAATATAAGTGAGTAAAATTACCGTAAAAAACCCAATTGTAGAGTTAGATGGTGATGAAATGACCAGAATAATCTGGGAATTTATTAAAAATAAATTAATCCTTCCTTATCTGGACCTAGGTATAGAATACTACGATTTAGGTATGAAAAGTAGAGATGACACAGATGATCAAATTACAATAGATTCAGCTAATGCTATAAAAAAAATTGGTGTAGGAATTAAATGCGCAACTATCACGCCTGACGAAGCCAGAGTAGAGGAATTTAGTTTAAAAAAAATGTGGAGATCACCTAATGGAACAATTAGAAACATTATTGGAGGGACAGTATTTAGAGAACCAATAATTTGTTCTAATATTCCAAAACTTGTTCCTTCATGGTCAGACCCTGTGGTAATTGGAAGACATGCTTTTGGTGATCAATATAGAGCAACTGATTTCAAAGTTCCAGGAAAGGGAAAGATGGAAATAAAATGGACTGCTGAAGATGGGAAAGATGAAATTAAATATGAAGTATTCAACTTTACTGGCCCTGGTGTAGCACTTTCAATGTATAACTTAGATAAATCAATAGAGGACTTTGCAAGATCTTGTTTTAGCTATGGATTGATAAAGAAATGGCCAGTTTATCTATCTACTAAAAATACTATATTAAAAAAATATGACGGAAGATTTAAAGATATTTTTGAGGAAGTTTTTAATAATGAGTTCAAAAAAAAATTTGAAGATGCAAAAATTACCTATGAACACAGATTAATCGATGACATGGTTGCTTGTGCAATGAAATGGAGCGGAAAATATATCTGGGCGTGTAAAAATTATGATGGTGATGTGCAATCTGATACTATGGCACAAGGTTATGGCTCATTAGGCTTAATGACCAGTACATTATTGACTCCTGATGGAAAAGTAATGGAAGCAGAGGCTGCTCATGGAACTGTAACTAGACACTTTAGAATGCACCAAGAAGGTAAGGAAACATCTACAAATCCTATAGCATCAATATTTGCATGGACAAGAGGTTTAGCTCATAGAGGTAAATTGGATGGAAACAATGAGCTTATTAAATTTGCCAACACAATTGAGCAAGTTTGTATTGAATGTGTTGAGTCGGGATCTATGACAAAAGATCTTGCAATATTAATTGGACCATCAAGTAAATATCTGACTACCAATCAGTTTTTAGATGTAATAGATAAAAATCTAAATAAAAAATTAAATTAAAGACTTAATTTTTTTAAAGGCTTCATTTATTTTGCTCTGATCTTGACCACCAGCTTGAGCAAAGTCTTTTCTACCTCCCCCACCTTGACCACCTATAATTTCAGAGCTTATTTTTACAAACTTTACTGCATCATATTTTTCAGTTAATTGGCTAGTTACACCTACAGCAACTCCTACCTTGTCATCTTTACTAGCAAAAACAACAACTATTCCTTCACCTAATTCTTTTTTACCATCATCAACTAATTTTCTTAATTCTTTTGGTGGAAGACCTTCAACGTTTTGAAATCTTACTTTTATTCCTTTAATTTCTTCATTGGTTATCTTATTTTTTGTTTTATCATTAAGAATTGATTTAACTAATAAAGTATCAAGCTGTTTACCTAAATTTTTAATCAACAATTTTTGATCTGATTGATCTAAAGTTGGTTTGCCACCTAAATCAATTATCTGACTAGATAAATCTTTAATTACTTCATCATTTTTTTCTAAAGATAGATTTGATAATTTTTCTTTATTTTTCAAAAAATCATCTAACTGTTTATCTCTTAAAGCCTCTATCCTTCTTATACCTGCTGCAATTGAGGATTGGCTCACTATTTTAAATTTACCTATATCTCCAGTATTTTTAACGTGAGTTCCCCCACACAATTCTGTGGAAAAATACTTACCATTATCGTCTCCCATTGAAAGAACTCTAACCTCTTCACCATATTTTTCACCAAATAATGCCAAAGCACCATTTTCAACAGCTTCATCAGGTGTCATTAATCTTGTTCTTACATCTGTTTTCTTTGCAACCATTGAATTAACAAAGGTTTCTATTTTTTCAACATCCTCATTTGAAATTGGTTTCATATGACTAAAATCAAATCTTAGTCGACTAGGTTCTACTAATGAGCCTTTCTGTGTAACATGTGTGCCTAAAACTCTTCTCAATGACTCATGTAATAAGTGGGTAGCTGAATGATAAGCTCTTGTATCATTTCTTCTTTTTTCATTTATTTTCATTTCAATATTGTCATTCAATTTAATTGAGCCACTAATTACTTTTCCGTAATGAACAAAAAGATCTCCTAATTTTTTCTGAACATCGTTGACTTCAAACTTAAATTCTCCAGATGTAATTTCTCCTGTATCGCCAACTTGTCCACCGGACTCTCCATAAAAAGGTGTCTGATTTGTGATAATCATTCCTTCATCATTTGATTTTAATTCTTTAATTTCTTTATTGTCTTTTATTAGAGACAGAATAACTCCCTCAGCTTGATCTGTTTCATAACCCAAAAATTCCGTAGCACCTAATTTATCTCTAATACCAAACCAAATATTCTCAACCACCGCATCTCCAGATCCTTTCCAATTTTTCTTTGCTAGCTCTCTACTTTCTTTCATTAAAGATTGAAATTTTTTTGTATCAATTGATAAAGATTTGTTTCTTAGAATATCTTCAGTAAGATCTAAAGGGAAACCGTAAGTATCATATAATTTGAAAGCAACATCCCCTGGAAGTTCTTTGTCTATTTTTGATATTTCTTCATTCAATATTTTTATTCCTCTATCTAATAAGACTAGAAACTTTTCTTCTTCCATTTTTAAAGTTTCTTTTATTAATGAGTCTGCTCTTTTTAATTCTGGATAATTACCAGACATTTCATTTTTCAGAGTTTCAAACAAATTATAAAAAACTGGCTGTTTAGATCCTAATAAATGTGAGTGTCTCATTCCTCTTCTCATTATTCTTCTTAGAACATAACCTCTGCCCTCGTTTGATGGCAAAACGCCTTCAGCAATCAAAAATGAACTTGCTCTTAAATGATCAGCAATAACTCTAAAACTTGAAAGATTTGACTCATCGGGTTTTTTCTTAACAATCTCAGACGTAGACTGAATTAGTTTTTTGAAATGATCTGTTTCATAATTGTCATGTGTTCCTTGAAGTAAAGCAGCTATTCTCTCTAATCCCATACCTGTGTCAACAGATGGTTTGGGTAGATCTATTCTCTTGTCTTTTGAAACTTGTTCATACTGCATAAAAACTAAATTCCAAATTTCAATAAACCGATCTCCATCTTCATCTTTAGTTCCCGGTAATCCTCCTTTTAAATGTTCCCCATGGTCATAAAAAATTTCTGAACAAGGACCACAAGGACCAGTTTCTCCCATAGACCAAAAGTTATCTGATGTGGAAATTCTTATAATTCTATCTTCACTTAAACCAGCTATTTTCTTCCAATAATTAAATGCTTCATCATCTTCATGAAAAACTGTTACATAAAGTTTATTTTTATCTATTCCAAAATTTTTAGTAATTAAATCCCAAGCATAATAAATTGCTTTTTCTTTAAAATAGTCACCAAAGGAAAAATTTCCCAACATTTCAAAAAAAGTATGGTGTCTTGGAGTATAACCAACATTTTCTAAATCATTATGTTTTCCACCAGCTCTTACACATTTTTGTGAAGTAGTAGCTCTTTGATAATCTCTTTTTTCTAGTCCAGTAAATACATTTTTAAACTGTACCATCCCAGAGTTTGCAAACATCAATGTTGGATCGTTATTTGGTACTAAATTGCTAGACTCTACGATCTTATGATCATTCTTTTCAAAGTATTTTAAGAATGTTTCTCTTATCTGATTTAATGATTTATGAGCCATATTTTTAAAATACAGCTTTTTCGTTCTATGTCTAGGTGGTGCTAAGGGGGTAAAGGCGCTTAAAATAAGCGCCTTTATAATTTAAAGATGACCTTTAATTCTAGTTCTTTTTAGGAGGTGTAGCTTCTTTATCTGCTTCTTCTTTTTCAGCTACTTTCTTCTCTTTTTCAATTTTTTCAGGACTTAATGGATTTCCTTCAATTTTTTTAGAAATCACACCAGCTTTTTCCCTAATTGCCATTTCAATCTCTGCAGCAACTTGTGGGTTTTGGGCTAAATAGACTTTGGCATTTTCTCTACCTTGTCCTATTTTTTCACCCTTATAAGCATACCATGCACCTGATTTTTCAATAATTTCGGCTTTAGCTCCTAGGTCTACTAATTCACCCATTTTGCTAATTCCTTTTCCATACATCAAGTCAAATTCAACAACTTTAAATGGTGGGGCAACTTTATTTTTGACTACTTTTACTCTTGTAGAGTTACCAATAATCTCATCTTTATCTTTGATGGCACCAATTCTTCTAATGTCCATTCTTACAGATGAGTAAAACTTAAGTGCATTTCCACCTGATGTCGTTTCAGGACTTCCAAACATAACTCCAATTTTCATTCTGATTTGGTTAATGAAAATCATCATTGTATTTGTATTTGAAATTGAACCAGTTAATTTTCTTAAAGCCTGACTCATTAATCTTGATTGAAGACCAACATGATGATCTCCCATTTCACCTTCAATTTCAGCTTTTGGAGTTAAAGCAGCAACCGAGTCAATTACGATAACTGAAATAGACCCTGATTTTACTAGTGTATCTGCTATTTCTAGAGCTTGCTCACCAGCATCTGGTTGAGAGATTAAAAGCTCTTCAGTGTTCACTCCTAATTTTTTTGCATAAACTGGATCTAAAGCATGCTCAGCATCAACGAATGCACAAATTCCACCAGCCTTTTGAGCTTCAGCAACTACTTGTAATGCTAAAGTTGTTTTTCCAGAACTCTCAGGTCCGTAAACTTCTACAATTCTTCCTTTAGGTAAACCACCTATTCCTAAAGCTAAATCTAAGCTCAAAGATCCTGTAGATATCGACTCGATATCCATAGCTCTTTTTTCACCTAGCTTCATAACTGAACCTTTTCCAAAATTGTCAGTTATTTGGCTGATCGCAGCATCTAATGCTTTGTTTTTTTCTTTAATATCCATTTCTTGGTCTTTAGTAGATTTAACTACTTTTAGGTTGTTTTTAGTCATTTTTTACCTCATTTTTTAATTTTTTTAACACTCGAATCATACTTTAAATGTACACATTTTGTTCTCATTAGCAAGAATTATTTATTTTAATGAAAAATATTAATTTTATCTAATTTTTAGGTATTCACTATTAAGTAAACCTACTGATTTCAGAAGGTTAAATTGAGAAAGAACGTAGTTTTTTTCAGAGTCGGCTAATGAAATTTGAGCATTTAATAATAAAGAGTTAGATTGTATTACCTCTAAAGTAGTTCTGTCTGAACCGCTATTATATTCCGCTACTATTCCTTCATTTGCAATCTCAGCTGCATCAACTTGAGATCTAACAGAGTTTAGTAAGCTTTTATTTGATTGATAATTTGACCATGCGCTAGCAACATCTGTTTGATTTTTTGTAGTCATATTATTAAGCAGTAAATTTTTTTGTGATTCAAGGCTTTTGTTTTTTCTTAAAGAAGCCAAATTTTTCCCACCAGAAAAAAACGGCCAGGTAACTGTTGCTTTCAAGGTATCTTTTTCTCTTTCATCATGAGTGGCACTTAGGTCGTCTGTTTGAGTTCTATCAAATGATAATGTTGCAGATGGTGCTAAATCAGATCTGGCACTCTTAGTATCTTTTTTGGACTGTTCGTACTCTAATTGAGCTATGATTAAATCTGGATTATTTTTTTTTGATATTTCAATTGCTGAATTTAATTGATCTGGTAATTCAACTTCTATTATTGATGATTTATCTAGTAGTTCTGGATCATCTAATTCTCCAATTACATTTTCATAATTAAGCTTGCTAGTTAAATAATCATTTTCCGCTTGAATTAATTTTGCTTGGGCTCCAGCTAGAGAGGATTCAGATTGAGCAACATCAGATAAAGATATATTTCCTCTTTCAAGTCTAATTCTATCTGTTTCAACTTGTTGTTCCAACAAATTCACATTGGATCTATTAATCTTAAGTTTTTCGTTAGCTGACAATAGTCCAGTGTATGCTTGTATTGATTTAAAGATAATATCTTGTTCTTTTTTCAAAAGTTTAGCTTTTGCTAAATTAATACCTATTTTACTTTTCGCTAATTCTGCACCTCTTCCAAAATCTATTAACGTTTGCTTTATTGTTATCGATTTTACCTCTGGATTTACATTAGTTATTGAGGCGTTTGTTCCATCACGATTTGTCAACTTATCTGTTTCTTCATCACTTTTACTTCCACTTAAGGTTATAGTTGGAAGATAAGAACTTTTTGAAATTTTTAATTCTTGTTCTGAAATATTTAAACTTTCTCTTTCTGCATTTAGTTCAGGATTATTTTTGTAAGTTTTTTTTAATGCAGTAATGAATGTTTCTGCATTTACATTGTTCAACACAAATAGATAG
>CACDPY010000024.1 GCA_902554765.1 uncultured Pelagibacteraceae bacterium
AAAAGCTTTCTTCCCAAATGGGCAAAATCTTAAATTTACTGTACAAACTAATGGAGTTAATAAAGTCACTACTCTATTTTTAGATCAAGCAGAGCCTATTATAAAAAAATATAAGTTTATAAAAGGTTTCAAGGGTGGTTCACTAGATTTTTACTCTTCTAAAACCAATAAAAAATCTATCTCAACATTAAAAATTTATGATTTTAAACTTAAAGAATTACCAGCACTTACGAAAATTTTAACTTTAGCTTCATTACAAGGTATCGTTGATATTTTATCTGGAGAAGGAATTGGCTTTGATGAATTCGAAATGAATTTCCAAAATCAAGGAGACTTAATGACAATAGATGAAATTTATGCCATAGGACCAGCTATTTCAATCCTAATGAGTGGGTACGTAGAAAAAAATAAGATAATAAGTTTAAGAGGGACATTGGTACCTGCAACTACAATTAATAAAGCGATAGGATCTATTCCAGTTTTAGGTAAAATTTTAGTTGGATCAAAAACTGGTGAGGGTGTTTTTGGAGTAAGTTTTAAAATTAAAGGACCTCCTAAAAAACTTGAGACAACAGTAAATCCGATAAAGACTTTAACACCAAGATTTATAACAAGAACTTTAGAAAAAATTAAAAAGAATTAAGTAATTTCAATTTTAAGGTGTCTTTTTTTTCCAATAGATAGTTTGATATAATCATTATTATAGTTATTTATATTTATTATATATTTTTCATCGTTAATTAAATTATTATCTATCTTTACTGCTTTACCTTTTATTAATCTTCGAACTTCACTCTTTGAGACCTCTAATTTAGTAAATATAATCAGATCAATAATATTCATTTTTTTATCAAAATTTTTTTTATCAATCTTAATTGAAGGTAAATTAATGCCAGACGAATTTTCTGAAAATGCATCCTTTGCTGCTTTTTCAGATTTTCGAGCTTCTAATTCTCCATGAAGCATCTCAGTAGTTTTATTTGCAAGTAATATTTTAAGATCGTTAATATCTTGATCTTTAATTTTTTCAATTTCATCAATTTTTAAATCTGTAAAATATTTAAGAAATTTAATCACATCTCTATCATCTGTATTTCTCCAAAATTGCCAGTAATCATATGGTGATAAAAATTTTTTATCCAACCATACTGCACCATCAGCAGTTTTACCCATTTTCGCTCCACTCGCTAAAGTAATTAAAGGTGTTGTTAATCCGTAAACTTGTTTACTCGAGTGTCTTTTTATCAATTCAACACCGTTTATGATGTTACCCCATTGATCTGAGCCGCCTATTTGTAAAGAACAGTTTTCTTTTTTATTTAATTCTAAAAAATCATATGCTTGTAAAATCATATAATTAAATTCCATATAACTTAATGATTGTTCTCTATCTAGTCTTGTTTTAACACTATCAAATGTAAGCATCTTATTGATAGTGAAATGCTTTCCAATATTTCTTAAAAATGAAATATAATTTAGACTCTTTAGCCAGTTATAATTGTCAACAAAAATAGGCTTGGTTTTTTTATCATTATTTTTTAAAAATTTTTTTAAAATTTTTTCTATATTTTTTGAATTCTTTTTAATTTCCTTTTCATTCAAAATTTGACGTGTTTTATCTTTACCTGAAGGATCTCCAATTCTAGTAGTTCCACCGCCCAAAAGAACAATTGGTTGATGTCCATGTTGTTGTAGAAGTCTTAAGCACATTATTTGAAGTAAACTGCCAACATGTAAGCTTTCAGCGGTGCAGTCAAACCCAATATAGGCTTTGATTTTACTTTTATCTAATAACTGAGATAAATCATTTTCATCGGTACATTGATAAAAAAAACCTCTATCTTTAAATTCTTTTAAAAAATTTATTCATAAGCTTATAGTTGTACAATATACAGATTTTAATAAAAAAAAATATTAATGAAAAAAAAAGAATTTCTAGCTTTAGGACTAATGACAGGTACTTCAATGGATGGAGTTGATTTATCTTTGATAAAATCGGATGGATTAAGTGAATTTACTGCTATTTTAAACGATTATCACTCATTTGATAATAAATTTCAATCAAACCTAATAAACTTAAGAGATAAGATATCATGTTCTAAAGATTTAAAAAAATATTCTAGTGAAATATTAAATTTGGAAAGGGAAATAACCATATATCATTCTAGAATAATTAATAACTTTTTACTTAAAAGCAAAAGCCAAGTTGATCTAATCGGTTTTCATGGGCAAACAATTTTTCATAATTCAAATGAAAAAATATCAAAACAACTAGGAGATGGAAAATTATTGTCTCAAATTATAAAAAAAATAGTTGTTAATAATTTTAGACAAAAAGATTTAAAAAATGGAGGCCAGGGTGCTCCATTAACACCTATATTTCATAAGCTTGTATCAAAATTAATCAATGAAAGACATAAAATTTCATTTCCATTAAATATAATTAATATTGGCGGTATAACCAATATTACTCATATACCCAATGATACAAATTCAAATTTAAATCTTTATTCTTATGATATAGGACCTGGAAATTGTTTGATTGATGAATGGATAAGAAAAAAATCAAAAAATAGATTTGATGATAATGGGGATATAGCGAAATTTGGTAAAGTAAATGATTTAATACTCAATCAGGCAATAGATAATTTTGGTATTACTTCATATGGCAAATCTTTAGATGTCAAAGATTTTGATTTATCATTCGTTAAAGGTTTATCTCTTGAGGACGGTTGTGCAACTATAACTAAATTTTCCGCACATCTAATAGCAAAAGGTATTGAGTCTATAAGTAAAATAAATAATTCGATACCAAAGATTAATTTAATTTGTGGAGGTGGAAGAAAAAATTCCTTTTTGATTAAAAGTATAAGTGATTATTTAATAGATGGAAATATAAGATTAGAAAATATTGATAACTATGGTTTTGATGGGGATTTTATCGAGTCCCAAGCTTTTGGATATTTATCTATAAGGTCATATCTTAATTTACCGATTTCATTTCCAAATACGACACGATGTAAAAAAGAAACAATAGGTGGGGAAATAAATAAAAACTTTTAATTAATAAAGTGCTGTTTCTTTTTTAATGTATTTATCTAAACATTTAATTAATGAATTTTCATTTTTAGAAAAAAAATGATTGGCTTCCATTATTGACTGAAACTCGACTTTAATTCCTTTTTGGTTACTTAGTCTTTTATCTAGTTCATTAATAAATTCTAAAGGCACTAGTTCATCTTTTTTTCCATAAACCATTAAACCAGATGTTGGACAAGGAGATAAAAAAGAAAAGTCGTATACATTTGGTTGAGGAGAGATTGCAATGAATCTATTTATTTCTGGCCTTCTCATTAATAATTGCATTGCAATTAAAGACCCAAAAGAAAAACCTGAAACCCAACATTGAGAATTATCAAAATTTTCTCTTTCTAGCCAATCTAGAGCTGCAGCAGCATCCGCAAGTTCACCTTGACCATTATCAAATTCACCATCACTTTTTCCGACACCTCTAAAATTAACTCTACAAACTGAAAAATCATTTTCCATAAATGTATGAAAAGTTTCTACAACAACTTTATTGTTCATTGTACCTCCATACTGAGGGTGTGGTTGTAAAACTAAAGCTATTGGAGATGTATTTTTTTTACTTTTAAAATATTTAGCCTCAAGCCTTCCAGCAGGACCCGGAATAAATATTTCTAAAATTTTGTTATCCATATTTGTTATTGATTACTATTCTCAAAAAAAAAATTAGGTTTATCACAAGTGCGTGACAAAATGTTAATCTTTTTTTAATCACCATACTTGACTATTTTAGTCAGGTTTATATATATCCCACATAAATAGCGGTTTTATGAAATTAACATCTAAAGGCAGATATGCGGTAATGGCTTTAGTGGATCTGGCAAGATTTAATAACATCAATCCAGTCTCCCTAAGAGACATCTCTTTAAGACAAGGTATTTCCTTAGACTATTTAGAGCAAATTTTTTCAAAATTAAGAAAAAATGAAATAGTCCAAAGTGTGAGAGGCATACAAGGTGGGTACATTTTAAACAAAAAAGCTAAAGAGATAAAACTTACCAATATTTTTGATGCAGTTGATGAAAAAGTAAAAACCGTTCAATGCAAGAAAGACTCCAAAAAAGGGTGCAACGGTAAAGCTACAAAATGCCTAACACACAATCTTTGGGACGAACTTGAAAATCATATTAATGATTTTTTTAAAGAAAAAAGTTTAGAGGATTTAGTTAAAGATAACGCAGAAAGACGAGTTTAATGGATACCAGAGAAAAAGACATAGAAAATTTAAAAGATTATAAATATGGTTTTACAACTGATATTGAAAATATTCGAGCACCAAAGGGCTTGAACGAAGATGTGATTAAATTTATTTCAAATATTAAAAAAGAACCAAAATGGATGTTAGATTTTAGATTAAATGCTTTTGAGAGGTTTAAGTTATTAAAAGAGCCAAACTGGCAAAAACCTAAATATCCTAAAATTGATTATCAAGATTTATATTATTATTCAGCTCCAAAAAGCATGAAAGATAAACCTAAAAGTCTTGATGAATTAGATCCTAAACTTTTAGAAACTTATAAAAAACTTGGCATACCTTTACAAGAACAAGCTAGATTAAATGGAATTGCAGTTGATGCAGTTTTTGATTCAGTCTCAGTAGCCACAACATTTAAAGGTGAATTAACAAAACTTGGAATTATTTTTTGCTCAATGTCTGAAGCAATACAGAAACACCCCGAGCTAGTAAAAAAATATTTAGGCACCGTGATTCCAACAACTGATCATTTTTTTGCTACTTTGAACTCTGCTGTTTTTACTGATGGGTCTTTCGTTTATATTCCGAAAGATGTGAAATGCCCGATGGAACTTTCAACTTATTTTAGGATTAACGCATCTGAGACGGGACAATTTGAAAGAACACTAATCATAGCTGATAAAGGTAGTTATGTAAGTTACTTAGAAGGCTGTACTGCTCCAATGAGAGATGAAAATCAGTTGCATGCAGCAAATGTAGAATTGATTGCTTTAGATGATGCTGAAATTAAATATTCTACAGTACAGAACTGGTATCCGGGTGACGAAAATGGAAAAGGTGGAATATACAATTTCGTAACTAAAAGAGGATTGTGCAAAGGTAAAAATTCTAAAATTTCTTGGACACAAGTTGAAACAGGCTCAGCTATAACCTGGAAATATCCAAGCTGCATACTGAAAGGTGATAATTCAATTGGTGAATTTTATTCAATAGCTATTACTAACAATCATCAAAAAGCAGATACAGGAACAAAGATGATTCATTTGGGAAAAAATACAAAAAGTAAAATAATTTCAAAAGGTATTAGTGCTGGCTTTTCTGATATGACTTATAGAGGTTTAGTAGATATTAATTCAAAAGCAAAAAATTCAAGTAACTATACTCAATGTGATTCCTTATTGATGGGAAATAAATGTGGAGCTCATACTATTCCTTATATCAAAAATAAAAATTTTGACTCAAATATTGCTCATGAAGCAACAACTTCTAAAATTAGTGAAGAGCAATTACATTACTGTCAACAAAGAGGATTAAACTCAGAAGAAGCGGTTGGTTTAATTGTTAATGGTTTCTGTAAAGAAGTATTGCAACAATTGCCAATGGAATTTGCTGTAGAAGCACAGAAATTAGTTGGCATAAGTTTAGAGGGGAGTGTTGGTTAATGCTTAAAATAAATAACTTAAATGCGAATGTCGAAAATAAGTCCATATTAAAAGGTTTTTCTCTAGAGATTAATCCTGGAGAGGTTCACGCGATCATGGGCCCTAATGGATCGGGTAAAAGCACATTATCAAACATTCTATCTGGAAAAAAAGGTTACGAAATATCAGGTGAAATTCTGTTTGAAAATCAAAATTTATTTAATCTTGAAACAGAAGAAAGAGCACATAAAGGTATATTCTTAGCATTTCAATATCCTTTAGAAATTCCTGGAGTAAATACAAATATATTTTTAAAAACATCTTTAAATGCAGTTAGAAAAGCGCGTGGAGAAAAAGAGCTAGATGCTATTGAGTTTTTAAAACTTGTTAAAGAAAAGGCAAAAGAACTTAAATTTGATGAGGAAAAACTAAACAGACAATTAAATGTAGGTTTTTCTGGAGGTGAAAAAAAGAAAAATGAAATTTTACAAATGACTATGTTAGCACCTAAACTATCAATTTTAGACGAAACAGACTCAGGCTTGGACATTGATGCATTAAAAATTGTTGCTGATGGAGTTAATACTCTTAGAAACAAAAAAAATTCTTTCTTGATTATTACTCATTACCAAAGATTATTAGATTATATCAAACCAGATTTTGTCCATGTTTTAATGAATGGAAAAATAATAAAATCTGGCGGCCCAGAATTAGCATTAGAGTTAGAAAATAAAGGATATGAAAGTTTCAATTAAATGACTGAACGATTACAATTAGA
Organism: uncultured Pelagibacteraceae bacterium; assembly: GCA_902554765.1. GTDB lineage: Bacteria > Pseudomonadota > Alphaproteobacteria > Pelagibacterales > Pelagibacteraceae > Pelagibacter. The sequence continues at coordinate 6,482 of CACDPY010000024.1, forward strand.
TTTTGAAAAGATTTTAAAAGTTTCAGATATTTCTAAAAAAAATATTGATAATAAAAGAAATTGTTTAAAAAAATTTATTGAGAGTGGTTTCCCTAACAGAAAACATGAAAATTGGAAGTTTTTAGACATAAGTCAAATTATTAAAAAAAATATTGGTGATTTAAGTTTTTTTAATGACTTTTCTATACCAAATAAAATTGACCCAT
>CACDPY010000025.1 GCA_902554765.1 uncultured Pelagibacteraceae bacterium
AATTATAGATACTTCCATTTAATTTATTAAAATATTATTGAATACTAGCCTGAGATTTATCTTCTTTTTTAGAAATATCAACTTCAACCCACTCTGTTTTTTTTAATTCCTTGCTCAAAGCAATTTTTAAAACTTCATCAGCATATTCAACAGGTGAAATCTTTATCTCATCGATAATTTTTTTTGGCATATCGATCAAATCTTTTTCATTTTCCTTGGGAATTATAACTTCTTTAATACCTGCTCTATGAGCGGCTAAAAGTTTTTCTTTAAGACCACCAATAGGTAAAACTTGTCCAGTTAAAGTTACTTCACCAGTCATAGCTACGTCTCTTCTGACAGGTATATTTGTTAATGATGATACAATTGAAGTAACCATTCCAATTCCAGCTGATGGTCCATCTTTAGGCGTTGCACCTTCAGGAACATGTATGTGAAAATCTTTTTTTTCAAATAAAGGAGGAATAATTCCATATTCCAAACATTTTGATCTCACAAAAGATTTTGCTGCTTTTACAGATTCTTGCATTACATCACCTAATTTACCTGTTATTTGAGTTCTTCCTTTTCCTGGCATTGTAGCTGTTTCTATTTTTAAAATTTCACCACCATATTCTGTCCATGCCAAACCAGTAACAATACCAATTCTATTTTCAGTTTCTAGCTCACCGAACTTATATTTTGGAACACCAAGAAAATCAGATAAATTTTTCTGCGTAACATCAACCTCTTTTTCCTCTCCTGCTACAACTTTTTTTACAACTTTTCTTGCAATCTTAGAAATCTCTCTTTCAAGGTTTCTTACTCCCGACTCTTTTGTATAACTTCTTATAACTTCCTTAATTATATTTTCCTCTAACTTCATTTCTTTTTCTTTAACACCATTATCCTTTATTTGTTTTGGTAATAGATATTTATTAGCTATACTTATTTTTTCATCTTCTGTATAACCAGCTAATCTGATTACTTCCATCCTGTCTAATAAAGGAGGAAGTATATTTAAAGTGTTAGCAGTTGTGACAAACATTACATCTGATAAATCATAATCAACTTCTAAGTAATGATCATTAAAAGTTGTGTTTTGCTCTGGATCTAAAGCTTCTAATAAAGCTGATGAGGGATCACCTCTATAATCATTTCCTATTTTATCTATTTCATCTAACAAGATTAATGGATTTTTAGTCCCAGCTTTTTTCATCATCTGAATTATCTTTCCTGGTAAAGAACCTATATAAGTTCTTCTATGACCTCTAATTTCAGCTTCATCTCTCATTCCACCAACTGACATTCTTACAAACTCTCTATTGGTTGCTTTTGCAATAGATTTACCTAATGAAGTTTTACCTACTCCTGGGGGACCAACTAAACATAAGATTGGACCTTTAATCTTTTTCATTCTTTTTTGAACTGCTAAAAATTCTATTATTCTTTCCTTAACCTTTTCTAGGCCAAAATGATCTTTATCAAGGATGTTTAATGCTTTGGATAAATCTATATCTACTTCACTTTTTTTATACCATGGTAAATCTATCATCCAATCAAGATAGTTTCTTACAACAGTCGCCTCCGCTGACATTGGGCTCATATTTTTAAGTTTTCTTAGTTCTTGAAGACATTTTTTTTCAACTTCTTTAGGCATTTTTGCTTTTAAAATTGCTTTGTTTAAACTTGTGCTCTCGTCTTTACCGTCCTCAATTTCTCCTAATTCTTTTTGAATAGCTTTAAGCTGTTCATTCAAATAGTACTCTCTTTGAGTTTTTTCCATTTGAGTTTTTACTCTTCCTCTAATTCTTTTTTCTACACCAATAATACTTGTTTCATTCTCCATTATTTTGATAATAGAGTTAATTCTTTTTTTGACATCTACAGTTTCAAAGATTTGTTGTTTTTCTGAAATTGTAGCAGCTATATGAGACGCGATATTGTCTGCAATTTGAGATGGATCTTTAAGTTGTTTTATTGAATTAATTGTTTCACTTGAAATTTTTTTGTTTATTGAAGTCAGCTTTTCAAGTCTTCTTACAGCTGTTGCTGCTAAAGGATATAAATCTTCATCCTCATTAATTAAATCATTGTGATATGCATATTCACAATTAATAAATTTTTCATTATCTTTAAAATCTAAAATTTTAACTCTTTTAATACCTTCAACTAATACTTTAACAGTTCCATCTGGTAATTTTAATAACTGAAGAATATTTCCTTCACAACCAAAAGTGAAAACATCATTTTTTTTAGGATCGTCAATTTCTGAATTTTTTTGGGTTACTAAAATAATCTTTTTATCTCTTTTCATTACTTCATCTAAGGCTAAAATAGACTTATCTCTTCCAACAAAAAGAGGTATCACCATGCTAGGGAAAACCACTATGTCTCTTAAAGGTAATAACGGTAATGAAATTTTAACATCCATAACCACAAATATGGATATTATATTTTATATTGCAATACCTTTTTGATGTTTATTAAGGCTATTAAGCCGCTGTCGTTTTACTAGATTTCGATTTATTTTCTTTTTTTGAATGAACCAGAATCGGTTGTGATTGACCTTTTGCTGCGGCTGAGTCGACTATTACCTCTTCGATATCATCCTGGCTTGGTAAATCATACATTGTTTTTAACAAAATATTTTCTAATATCGACCTTAAACCTCTAGCACCAGTTTTTTTTCTAATTGCTTTAAGTGCAATTTCCTTTAGTGCAGTTTCTTTGAATGTGAGTTTTGCACCATCAAGTTTAAATAATTCCTGATATTGTTTTGTTAATGAATTTTTTGGATCTAATAAAATTTTAACTAAAGATTTTTCATCTAAATCTTCTAGAGTGGCTATCATTGGTAATCTACCTATAAATTCAGGAATTAATCCATACTTTAATAAATCTTCGGGTTCTAATCCTTTCATCCATTCACCAGTTTTTTTATCTTGAGTATTTTTAACATCAGCACCAAATCCTATTGATGTTCCTTTATCTCTTTGTGAAATTATTTTATCTAGACCAGCAAAAGCACCTCCACAAATAAATAAAATATTTGTTGTATCAACTTGCAAAAATTCTTGTTGGGGATGCTTTCTTCCACCTTGCGGGGGAACACTTGCAATAGTTCCTTCCATAATTTTTAATAGGGCTTGTTGAACACCTTCGCCAGAAACATCTCTAGTTATTGATGGGTTTTCTGATTTTCTGCTTATTTTATCTACCTCGTCTATATAAACAATTCCTCTTTGTGCTTTTTCAACATTGTAATCAGCAGCTTGTAATAATTTTAAAATTATATTTTCAACATCTTCACCGACATAACCTGCTTCAGTTAATGTTGTTGCATCAGCCATTGTAAAAGGAACATCTAAAATTCTTGCAAGAGTTTGGGCCAATAAAGTTTTTCCACAACCTGTTGGTCCCACTAAAAGAATGTTTGATTTAGCTAGCTCTACATTTTTGCTAGCTTTATTTTCGTAATTTAATCTTTTATAGTGATTATGAACTGCTACTGATAAAACTTTTTTTGCATGGCTTTGTCCAATCACATAATCATCAAGAACTGAGCAAATTTCTTTTGGTGATGGAAGACCATCCTGATGTTTTACAAAAGTATCTTTATTTTCTTCTTTTATAATATCCATACATAGTTCAACACATTCATCGCAGATAAATACAGTTGGACCTGCAATTAATTTTCTAACTTCGTGTTGACTCTTTCCGCAGAAAGAACAGTAAAGTATATTTTTATTTTCAGTGCTCATAATTTTTAAAACGAATCAATACGATTACTTTATTATAATTGACTTATGTTTATCAAGTTTCGAATATTAAGTTTTCAATATGTTGTGTCTTATGATCTTTTTTCCACTACTTGATCAATCAATCCGAAGGATTTTGCCAAATCTGGAGTCATAAAATTATCTCTTTCAAGTGCTACTTTAATTTCCTCAACAGATTTTCCAGTGTGTTTTGAATAAATTTCATTTAATCTTTTTTTCAAAGCTAAAACCTCGTTAGCATGAATTTCAATATCGGTAGCCTGACCTTGAAATCCTGCGGAAGGCTGATGAACCATTATTCTTGAATTAGGAAGTGAGAATCTTTTTCCCTTAGTGCCAGCCGCAAGTAAAAAAGATCCCATTGAAGCAGCTTGCCCGATACATAAAGTAGAAATATCTGGTTTAACGTATTGCATTGTATCATAAATACCTAATCCAGCTGTTACTAAACCTCCAGGACTATTTATGTATAAAAAAATTTCTTTTTTTGGATCTTCGGCCTCCAAAAATAAAAGCTGTGCAGTTACTAAAGATGCTACATTATCATTTATTTGTCCTGTTAAAAAAATGATCCTTTCTTTTAAAAGTCTCGAATAAATATCGTAAGCTCGTTCACCTTTGCTTGATTGTTCAACAACCATAGGCACTAGATTGCTCATTTGTTCAGTAAATTTATTACTCATAAAATTGATTCGTTTTACTTATACAACTTGGGATTACTTTTTGCTAACTTTTTTTGATTTCTTTATAGTTGTTTTAGTTTTTGTAGATTTAGCAGTAGTTTTTTTTGTTAATTTTGTTTCTGCTTTGACTTTTTTCTTTTGATTTGAGTCTTCAGTAACAGATTTGGTGTCTTGTTTTTGAGATTCTTTTAATATTTTCTCTGCTTCTTCTTTGGTTATCTCTTTTTTATTAGCCTTAGCTTTTTCTTTGATAAATTTTAATATTTTATCCTCATAAACTGTACCTCTTAAACTGGCAACAGCAGATGGATTTTTTTGATAAAAGTCCATAACCATTTTTTCTTGACCTGGCATCATTCTAATCTGCTTTTGTACTTCAGCCTGAAGTTCTTGCTCATTGACATTAATCTTATTTTGTTCTCCAACTTCATTTAAAATTAAACCAACTTTAATTCTTTTTTTTGCTATTTCCTCAAAATTTTTTCGACTTTTTTTTCTATCATCTTCATTCATACCTTGTGAAAGAATCTTAATTTCATCTTCAATCAAATTTTCTGGTATTTCACTTACTTTAAATTTCTCAATTTCTTTTAAAATCTGATTTTTTGATAAACGATCTAAGGAATTTTTATATTCATCATTAATCTGTTTTGAAATTAATGTTTTCAGATCATTTAAATCTTTAGCTCCAAGATTTTTAGCAAAATCATCATTTATTTTTACTTCCTCAGGCTTTTTAACAGAAATAATTTTGCATTTAAATTTTGCTTTTTTATTTACTAATTCTTTTTCAGGAAAATTTTCAGGCAAAATAGCTTCTACTATTTTTTCTTCACCTTTTTTCACTCCAATTAATTGTTTATCAAATCCTTTAAGAAATAAATCTTTTCCTAAAGTTAATTGAGTATTCTTTCCTTCATTACCTTTAAATGCTTTATCATCAACAGTTGCGGTATAGTCAAAAGTAACCAAATCTTTTTCTGACGATTTGATATCTTCAGATACATCTTTAAAATTTGGTTGATTTTTTGCAATTTCTTGAATTCTTTTATCCGCTTCTTTAGGATCAATCTTAACTGTGTATTCATCAAATTTTATAGACTCAATAGATTTAATTTCAACTTTAGGTAATTCTGTAACTGATAAAATATATTCTAAGTCTTTATCTTCACCATATGTTTTAAGGTCTAATTTTGGTTGACCTGCTGGTTTAATTTTATTTTCCTCTAAAGCTTTTGTAGAGGTGTCTTTTAAAACTTTATCTAATACTTCATTAAAAACAGCTTTACCAAATTGTCTTTTTAAAATCTCTCTTGGTACTTTACCTGGTCTAAAACCTTTTAAATTAACTGTTCCTTTGATCTCCTCATATTTTTCATCCATATGAATATTCATTGTTTTTTTATCAACAAATACCCTTACATCTTTATTAAGGCCTTTTTTATTTTCTATTGTTACTTTCATAAATTTTAGTGGTAGGGCGAAAAGGACTCGAACCTTCACAGATTGCTCTATCGGTTCCTAAGACCGACGCGTCTACCAATTCCGCCATCGCCCCACAAATTTAGTGGTTTTATATATGATTGAAACTATTTGTCCAATGACAATTATTGCAAATTTAATTATTTTTCCTCTATAATAATAAAATGATCATTTCACCATGCATAAGTATTTGTAAAACTGATCCGTCAACAGGATATTGCTACGGCTGTGGAAGAAATAATGAAGAAAAGAAAATTTGGAAACTTGAAGACACAACTGATGAATGGAAGGAAGAAAACCTTAAAATTATAAAAAATAGATTAACAGGATGGCAATTAGAAAGTTTCGAAGAGTCCTATACATATAAAATTGAA
>CACDPY010000026.1 GCA_902554765.1 uncultured Pelagibacteraceae bacterium
AAATATTTTATATAAAACTCCTTGTAGCTATCTACTAAAACTCATGGCAACGTGGCGGAATGGTTACGCAGAGGATTGCAAATCCTTGTATCCCGGTTCGATTCCGGGCGTTGCCTCCAAAAAAAATCTTGTTTTAGTATGAAAAAAAAGTAAGTTGAACTTTTTACATTCCTCGGTAGCTCAGTTGGTAGAGCAGTTGACTGTTAATCAATTGGTCGCAGGTTCGAGTCCTGCCCGAGGAGCCAGAAATTATCCAACCTTTGAAATATTATTACTTGCTACCTGTAGTGACTTGTTAAATTTTAGTTTTTGATCAGCATTTAACTCTGAATATAGTTTAACTAAAAAATTATAATTAACATTCATATGTCCTTCTTGAGATTTTTCTAAATTTATTAAATATTCTGAAAAATCCTCAAAAAAATAATTAATAGGTACTTTTAAATAGTTAGAAAGTTGCAATAATCTTATTGAACTTACCCCATTAGTACCTTTCTCATATTTTTGGATTTGTTGAAATGTAACGTTGATTGCCTTTGCTACTTTAGTTTGTGTCAAACCTAAAGCTAGTCTTCTAAGCTTAAGCTTATTGCCTAAATGCTTATTAAAATTATCTTCCATTAAGACCCCTCTTAATTTTTTAAAAAACTTATTGAACTAGTTTTTAATACCTACTGCAACTAAATTTTTTTTTATTTTACAAGCAAAAACCTCATAAATGAAAAATATGTCAAGCATTACTTCTGGCTTTATTTGAGAAATATTTCTTGAAATAATGATTGACTATAGTATCTGGCTCAAAAAAAGTTTGGTCCTTTCGCTCTTTGGATTAGCAAAAAAATCTTTTGTATCAGCTTTTTCTACTATCATTCCCTCATCCATAAAAATCATTTGATCTGCAACTTCTTTGGCAAAGCCCATTTCATGTGTTACGACTATCATAGTCATACCTTGTTTTGCTAAATTTACCATTACATCAAGTACTTCTTTGATCATTTCCGGATCTAGAGCTGATGTAGGTTCATCAAAAAGCATAATTTTAGGTTCCATACAAAGTGCACGAGCTATAGCTACTCTTTGTTGTTGACCTCCAGAAAGTTGACCTGGGTATTTTTGAGCCTGATCTAGTATTTGAACTCTTTCTAAATGTTTCAAAGCTAATTCCTCTGCATCTTTTTTTGGCATTTTTTTTACCCAAATAGGTGCCAAAGTACAATTATCTAAAATAGATAAATGTGGAAATAAATTAAACTGTTGGAATACCATACCAACTTCTGCTCTAATTTGTTCTATGTTTTTGGTATCTTCTGTTAATGTTGTACCATCAACTATTATGTCTCCTTCTTGATGTTCTTCTAATCTGTTAATACATCTTATTAAAGTGGATTTACCTGAGCCTGAGGGACCACAAACGACAATTTTTTGCTTTGGTTTAACTTCTAAATTTATTCCTTTTAAAACTTGAAAATCTCCAAACCATTTATTCATATTATTTATTTGGATTATATTATCTGACATAATTTTTTATCTATCTGTTTTATATTTTTGTTCTAAATTATAGCTATATTTACTCATTGCATAACAAATAATCCAGAAAATTATTGCTGCAAATACGTAGCCTTCCATGGCAAAACCTAACCACTCAGGATTAGTTTTTGCTAAATTTAACATTCCTACTATTTCTAAGAGACCAACCACAAATATTAACGGTGTATCCTTGACTAACGCTAAAAACGTATTTGCAATTCCTGGAATTACTAATTTTAAAGCTTGAGGTAAAATAACAAATATGTGCATTCTCCAATACCCCATACCTAATGATTTTGCTGCTTCATACTGACCTCTGGGAAGAGCTTGTAAACCTCCTCTTATAACTTCAGCTACATACGCAGCTTCAAATAATGAAATAGCAATTATACATCTAACTAATTTATCTATAAAAAAATCTGCAGGTAAAAACATTGGAAACATTACAGCTGACATAAATAAAACTGTAATTAAAGGAACACCTCTCCAAAATTCAATGAAACCTATAGATATATATCTAATTAACGGAAACCCTGATCTTCTACCTAGTGCAAAAGCCATTCCTATAGGAAAGCAAAAAATTAAACAGAAAAAAGAGATTATAAAAGTTAAAGATAATCCACCCCAAGCACCAGTTTCTACCCAATTTAATCCATCTAATTTACCTAATTCAATAAATTCCTCATAAAAAACGAAATATTTTAATAGAACGTATAATGATAAGGGGACAATCAAAAAATAATAAAACTTAAACTTACTTGGGATAAAAAAACCAATAATAATAGATAGAATTGCAGCAATTATTCCATATGAAAAATCAAAGAATACTGGACCACCTGAAATAAAGAAAAATATGAATAAAAAAGCAATAAAAGGATAAATTACAACATAGTAAAGTGTTAAATACTTTTTAAATTTGTCAGTTGCAAAATATCCAACTGATCCAAGCAAGGCCAAAGCTATAAATGATAAATTTATTCTCCATTGTTCTCCATTAGGATACATTCCATACATAAATCTTCTTATCCAAACTTTAATGTAAGTCCAACAAGCTCCTGAACCAGTACAAACATCTTTTGAGTCTCCTGCAAAACTAGCATCAACAAAAAACCAGCTTAATATGGGTGGAATTGATTTTAAAATTACGAATATAATTAATAGGGATAAAATAGCATTAAAGTTATTTGTATTTATATGTTTGTTTAATAAATCTAGTTGTTTAATTCCACTTAACTCAATTCTTATGAAATAAAGCCCAATAAAACCTAATATAAGTGGAAGTAAAAAACTTAAGAAACCAGGTAAAAAACCAGTTATATTTAAACTGAAAAATGAGTTTAATAAAACATCTAAAACACTAATAAAAAATAAAAATGAACCTAGATACAAAAAAGTATAAAGGTTAGATTTATCAGGTTTTAAAAAATTAATTTTAGACATTATTTCTCTGTTATTGCTATTTTTTTATTATACCAATTCATCAATATTGAAATAGAAATACTTAATGATAAATAAGTGAACATTGTTATAGATACAATTTCAATTGCTTTACCAGTTTGCATTAATGCAGTTCCAGCAAAAACTAATACTAAATCGGGATAAGCTATGGCAGCTGCTAATGAGGAATTTTTAGTTAAATTCAAATATTGGTTTGTTGTTGGTGGTATTATTATTCTAAGAGCTTGAGGCATTACTACTAATTTCAAAACTTGATTAGGGGTTAACCCAATTGATGCTGCTGCCTCTTTTTGGCCTTTGCCAACTCCTTGAATTCCTGCTCTAACACATTCAGCTATGAAAGTTGCTGTATATAAGGACAAGGATAAAGCTAAAGCAATTAATTCAGGAGGTAAACTTACACCGCCTTCATAAATGAATGATGTTGTTGCCAATTGTTTTAAAACAGGAACTTCAAATGACAATCTAACTCCACCAATTAAAAAGCTTAAAATAGGTAAAATTAAAATTAAACCTATCGATATTAATAAAACTGGTGTCTGTTTACCTTGAGTTTCTTGTAATTTTTTTGCACGAACACGAATAACTATAATTGCAATAATTGCAGCAACTACTGAATAAAAGAAAATATTAAAATTCTGCCAAATAAAAGCAGGAACGTATAAACCTTTTATTGTTAAGAATGAAATTCCAAACATTGCTTCAGCATCTTGTGGAAGTGGTAATGCTCTTAGGGCAGCAAAATACCAAAAAAATATCTGTAGTAATAATGGTATGTTTCTAAAAAATTCTACATAAAATGCTGCAAATTTATTTATAAGATAATTGGGAGATAATCTTGCAATACCAACTAAAACACCAAGAATTGTAGCAAAAATAATTCCAATAACTGAAACTAGAATAGTGTTTAATAAGCCAACTAAATAAGCTCTAAAGTACGAATGAGAGCCATCATATTCAATTAAAGAGAACTGAACATCAAAAGATGACTCTTGAGATAAAAATCCATAACCAAAATCAATACCTCTATTTTCCATATTGATCTGTGCGTTATATGTAAAAAAGCCAAAGACTAGAATAACAGCTATAACTGTCATCAATTGTGGGCCTATATCTTTGAGTTTAAAATTCACAGTGTGGACAATATATGTGTTTATAAAAAAAAGGGCTAGAAAAATCTAGCCCTTTTTATGTAATTAATAACTTAAATTATCTTGATGGTGGAACGTATAAAATACCACCTTTAGTCCATAATTCATTTGGACCTCTGTCTGGTAAAATACCTGTGTCAGCTATATTTCTCTTATAACTTTCACCATAGTTTCCAACTTGTTTGATAATTCTTAAGTTCCACTCATTATCTAAACCGAATGCTGCACCCATTTCACCTTCAGCACCAACAAGTCTTTTAATTTGTGGGTTATCTGAAGTTTTCATTGAGTCTGCATTAGCTGAAGTAATACCGTATTCTTCTGCTTCGATCATAGTGTTCAAAGACCATCTTACGATATCTTCCCATACTGAGTCACCTTGTCTAACAACTGGTCCTAAAGGTTCTTTAGAAATAGTTTCTGGTAGAACAATGTGTTCATCAGGGTTTTTCATTTTAGTTCTTTGAGCAGCTAAACCAGATTTATCAGTAGTGTAAGTATCACATCTACCAGCATCATAAGCAGCTACAACTTCGTCAGCTTTTTCAAAAGCAACTGGCTCATAAGAAATTCCTCTAGAATTAAAGAAGTCTCTCATGTTTAACTCAGTTGTTGTACCAATGTTTGTACAAGCTGAGATACCATTTTTGAATTGGCTTGTTGAAGTAATACCTGAACTTTTTCTTACCATGAAACCTTGTCCATCGTAAAAGTTCACACCTACGAAAGTAAGTCCGATATCAGCATCTCTAGAAAGAGTCCAAGTTGTGTTTCTTGATAAGATATCAATCTCACCAGAAGTTAAAGCTGTAAACCTCTCTTTAGCACTTAGTGGTGTAAACTTAACTTTGTTTGCATCACCTAGCACTGCAGCAGCTACCGCTCTACATACGTCAACGTCAACACCAGTCCAATTTCCTGCAGCATCAGCATTAGAAAATCCTGGAAGACCTTGAGATACTCCACATCTTACAAAACCCTTCTTTTGAGTGTTTTTAAGTGTTTTAGATTTTTTAGCGGCCATAGTTTCCGTTGTAAAAGTGAACAACACAGCTACCATAGCAACTAAAGAAGTTAATTGTTTTAAGTATTTAAACATATTTCTTCCTATTGTTTGTTTATTTGTTAACAAATAATTCAAAATAATTTTTGAATATCCATAATTTAAGCAT
>CACDPY010000027.1 GCA_902554765.1 uncultured Pelagibacteraceae bacterium
ATGATTTTAATAAATCATCATGTTTTCCCTCTCCTACAACTTCACCTTTATTTATTACATAAATTTTATCAGAATTTAATATTGTTGAGAGTCTATGAGCTATGACTATAGTTGTTCTACCTTTAGTCAAAAAAGTGATCGCTTTTTGGATTTTATTTTCTGTTTCTGCATCTAAGGATGATGTTGCTTCATCAAGCAATATTATAGGACTTTTTTTTAGAATTGCTCTTGCTATTGACAATCTTTGTTTTTCTCCTCCAGAAAGTCTGACGCCATTTTCACCTATTAAGGTTTCATATTTTAATGGTAATTTATTGATAAATTCATCAGCGAAGGAATATTTAGCTGCCTCTTCAATATCTTCTTGAGATGCGTCTAAATTTGCATAAGCAATGTTATTTTTAATTGTGTCATCAAATAAAGTTGTATCTTGACTTACCAAAGAAATATTTTTTCTTAGAGAATGAATTTTACAGTCGTTGATTGATTGACTATCAATTTTTATTTCACCTTTATTTACATTATAAAATCTTGGTATTAGATTTAAAATAGTTGATTTTCCTGCACCACTATGGCCAACTAATGCAGTCATTTTTTTTCCAGGTAAATTTAAATTAATTGTGTTTAATATTTGCTCATCTTCATGAGTGTAGAAAAATTCAACATTTTCAAAATCGATTTCACCACTATTAATCAATAATTCTTTAGCACCTTTTTTTTCTTGTATCTCAGGTACATCATCGATGATAGGCAAGACTTTTCTTGCACCAGCCAAACCTTGTTGCACAGCAATATTTAAAGTTGCAAGCGATCGGACTGGTTGATACGCAAGCATCATAGCCGCTAAAAATGAGAAAAAGTTACTTATTTCCAAATCGTTGCTTGCAATTAATTTTGCAGATATAAATATTAGAATAGCAATCATTATTCCTGTTAAAAATTCCATTATTGGTGATGCTCTAACGAAGACCTCGTTTATTTTTCTCGAAATTTCTTTTAGAGTGTTAATGTATTTTGTGGCACGATTTTTTTCATATTCTTCCTTTTGAAAAATTTTAGTTAATTTATGATTTTTAAAAATTTCAATTAAATAGGTATTAAGCACACCTGTTTCATTCATTAATTGAGTTGTGACTTTACCCATTCGTTTTCCAAGTGTTTTAGCAGCTATGCTTGCTAGTGGTATCATTATAAGAGCGACTAATGATAATTTCCAATTTTGATAAAACATAACTGAAAGCAAACCAATTAATGTAAGCGTATCTTTAAATAGATTTAAAATTGCAGTGCTTACTAGATTTGTAATTTGACTTACATCATTTGTTAAATTCGTTACAAATTTTGCTGAATGTTTATTATCGACTAGTTTAGTGTCAGCTTTTATCAATGATTTAAACATATCAATTTGAATATCTCTCTTAACATTCTCAGATACTCTAATCATAATAATTTTTGCCATGTATAAAGAACCACCTTTAACTGCAAAAGCCAAAACAATAAGTCCTGGAATTATATAAATTAAAGATTGTTTTTTTTCTATAAAGAGTTGTTTAATAGCTGGGTCTAATAGATAAGCAACCGCAGAAGTACTACCAGCAAGAAGAACTGTGAAAAAAACAGATACAAATATATTCCTTAGATATTTTTTGGTATAATTGTTAAATAGTCTTTTTAAAATTTCAACACTATCCATATTTAAAGTTTTCCCATCATAAGATTTATTAAAACTAATAATCCAAGCATATTGTTTAATTTAAAAGTTTTTAAACAACTTTCAGGTTTATTAATGTCTAATTTTTTAATTTGTAAAAAAAATATTTGTAAAAACACTATAAGTGAAAATATATAATAAAATTTATTTAAATTCATTAAGTAACCTATGACTAATAATGATAAGTAGAAGATTGAGTAGCATGTAATTAAAAATATGAGTGGATTAGATTTAAATTTGATTGAAGTTGATTTTAGTCCTATTATTTCGTCATCTTTAATATCTTGAAATCCGTATATTGTGTCGTAACCAAGTGTCCAAAATATGGCTCCAAAGTAAAGTATTACCGGCAATAAGTTGATTTGATTTTCAATTGAAGTCCAGCCTAAAATTAATCCATAATTAAACGTTATCCCCAAAAATAACTGAGGCCAATAAGTGAATCTTTTCATTAAAGGATATGTGAATGCCAAAGGCATTGAACCAAAGGCTAAAATAATAGTGAAGTAATTAAAATTAATCAAAACTAAGAGTGCCAACAAACACAAAATAGATGAGTAAATTAATCCTGAGAATACAGATATTTTTCCTGACGCGATTGGTCTATTTTTAGTACGAGAAACTTTTTTATCATATTCTTTATCTACTATGTCATTAATGATGCAACCAGCTGATCTCATTAAAACCGAACCTAAAAAAAATAAAAATAAATAAAAAAAATACAAATCTAAATTATTAGAAAAATCATAGGCCAAAGTTAATCCCCATGCACAAGGCCAAAACAGCAACATGTACCCTATGGGCCTTTTAAATCTTGTAAGCTCTAAAAAAAGATTAATTTGGTTCATAAATTTTACTTGTAAATAACAAAGGCAAGATTGATAATCAAACTGATTCGTATGATTATAGATTACACAGTAACAGCTTTGATGTTCCCTGCAATCCCCTTACTAATGAACATTTATAGCAATAGATTTCATTCATTAAGTAAACTTATTAGGGAATTACACGATGAACATGTTTATGAAAATCATGTTCCGCCAGAATGGAAAAAACAATTTATTAATTTAAGTGGCAGAATTACACTTTTAAGATGGACTATTATGTTTGCTGCATTTGGGTTTTTATTTAATATGCTTACTGTGCTTGGTCTTTATTTAAATGAAATTTTTATAGCAAGGATAATTTTTGGATCATGTTGTTTATCAATGATAATTTCAATTATGTTTTTTATTAGAGAAATTCATATATCAACCAATGCACTTAAACTTCATATGTCTGATATGGATGTTAAAGTAGATTAAGGAATTATTACAGCAGGACCTGTTAATAATCTAGCTTCTAGATCTTTATGTGCTTGAGACGCATCTTTTAAAGAATATTTTTTTGATATTTCAATTTTAAATTTTTTAGACAAAATAGCATCAAAAACTTTCTTTGCAGACTCTTCAAGCTCTTCTCTTTTAACAGTGTAGTGTGCGATAGAAGGTCTTGTAAAAAATAATCCTTTTGCATTAATATCTTTTTTAACATCAATTGTATCCACATAACCTGAAGCATTACCAAATGCTACCATCATTCCTCTAATTTTTAATGTTTCAATCGATCCTTTAAAAGTTTTAATGCCAACACCATCATAGACAACATCAATACCATTTTTACCAACAATTTTTTCAACCTCTTCTACGAAATTTTTTTCAGAATAATTGATTACATGACGACAGCCATTTTTTTTTGCAATTTCTTCTTTAACTTTTGAACCAACAGTTCCAATTACTTCAGCACCCAAAGCATTAGCCCATGAACATAAAATTTGACCCAACCCACCTGCTGCTGCATGATATAAAACTTTGTCTCCCTTTTTTAAAGGATACGCTCTGTGCAATAGATACTCTGCAGTAATTCCTTTTAATGTAATACAAGATGCAACCTCATCGGAAACCCCATCTGGAACTGAAACTAATTTCTCTTCAGGCATAATTTGTTTTTCTGAATAAGCACCAATTGGCATTGATGCATGAGTAACTCTATCACCAACTTTAAATAATCTTACCTCAGAGCCAATCTCTTCAATTATTCCACAAGCCTCTAAACCGATGCCACTAGGAAGTGGAATAGGGTAAAGACCTGTTCTGTGATAAACATCTATATAGTTTAAACCAATTGATTTATTTCTGATTAAAACTTCTTTTGGTCCAGGTTTTGTGATTTCGATATCTTTAATTACAAGAACCTCAGGTCCACCAAATTTATCAATTTGAATTGATTTCATTATTTATTTTACAAACGTATCATTATGATAATCTTGAACAGCTTGCAAGATTTCAGCTTTAGTATTCATGACAAATGGCCCACCCCTAGCAATTTCCTCATTGATAGGTTTTCCTGAAATTACTAAGAATTTTGCATCAGATTTAGCTTTTACTTTTAACTCTTCACCTTTGGATAATAATATTAATGTACTATCTTTCACATTATCATGTTTTTTTTCACCAATTTCTATTTCTCCATTTATTAAATAAATAAATGAATTGTGAGTAGAAGGTAATTTAAAATTAAATTCTTTATCTTTATTTAGTTCAACATCAAAATAAACTGGTTCAACATTATGTCCTTTGACAGGACCCTCAGCTTTTTCAAATTTGCCAGCTATGACTTTTACTTGTTTCTCATCATCTTTATGAACAGCCATTTTGTCAGCATCAATATAAATATATTCAGGTTTGCTCATTTTTAGTTTAGCAGGCATATTAATCCATAATTGAAAGCCATGAAGCTTACCTTCTTTCATTGCTGGCATTTCAGAGTGAATTATACCACTTCCAGTTTTCATCCATTGAACATCTCCCGCTGTCATTCTACCTTCACCACCTGTGCTATCTTTATGTTCAAAGTCACCTGCAAGCATATAAGTAACTGTTTCAATTCCCCTATGAGGGTGAGGTGGAAATCCCGCAATATAATCCTCACTATTCTCTGAACCAAATTCATCTAACATTAAAAATGGATCAAAATAATTAGGCTCAACACCAATGCTTCTTTTTAACTTTACTCCAGCACCATCTGATGCTGGAATTGGGTCTATAATTTTATCTATTTCGATTATCATGTGTTCAAGAGTAATTGTTAAATCTAAATTTTCAATGTTACTTTTTGTTATGTGAACCATCACAAAAAGGTTCATTGTTAGTCTGCTTACAAGCACAAAAAAACATTTTTTTTGTTTCTTCAGCTTTGTATGCTAGTGGATTAAACTCAGTCCCCTTATGTGAGCCATCACAGAATGGTTGTTTGGAACTTTTACCACAACTACACCAATAATAAGATTTTCCTTGTTCAACATCTATTGCAATTGCACTTTCTCCTGCTCTTTGTCCTTTAGACA
>CACDPY010000028.1 GCA_902554765.1 uncultured Pelagibacteraceae bacterium
AACAAGAAGCTAACAGTGTCTCAGAAACATTCATATTATCTTCAGGCTCAAATTTTTTTAAAAATGAAGTTAATTGTAATTTAAAAGGGGAATATTCTTCTGCATTTGTAAATGGTATTTTTTCATTAAAGGAAAATCAACAGCATGAAATTAGAACTACAATTAATCATTTAGTAAAAAATACCAAAAGTTATCAGCTTATAAAAAGTGTTCTTGGTAAACTTTCAAAAGCTGCTTACCAGGGAAAAATATTTGTTAACTCCAAAGCACAAAAAACTGATGGCTATCAGTTAAGTAAAGCAATTTTATTGGATGAAACATCTGAGTTTAATGCGAAACCAGAATTAGAAATATATGCCGATGATGTAAAATGTTCTCATGGATCGGCATCAGGAAGTTTGAATGAAAATTCAATCTTTTATTTGATGTCACGAGGTTTAAATTATCAGCAATCTAAAGAACTTTTAATTAACGGTTTTTTACTAGATGTTGTTGAAAAAATTACAGACTCAAAAATTAGAAATTTAATCAAAAATATAATTGGATTAAAAGAATGAAAATAGATCAGATTAAAAAAGAATTTCCAATTTTTGATAAAAAAATTCATAACAATGATTTAGTTTATTTAGATAGTGCTAATTCATCACAAAAACCGAAGATTGTTTTAGATAGAATAAATGAATTTTATTCAAAACAATTTTCCAATGTTGGAAGAAGTGTGCATTATTTGGCTGTAGCAGCGACAAATTTATATGAAAATACGAGATCTTCAGTTCAAAAATATATTAATGCTAAAGATAAAAATGAGATCGTTTTTACAAAAGGAGCAACAGAAGCTTTAAACTTAGTAGCAAATACTCTTGGTCAAACTATTATAAAACCAAATGACGAGATTTTGATTACCGAATTAGAACATCATTCAAATTATGTACCTTGGCATTTTTTGAGGAAATCTAAGAATGTAAAAATAAAGTTTGCTGAAATTAATGAAGATGGCGATATTCCAATTGAAAACATAGAAAAAGAAATAACAGATAAAACTAAAGTAATAGCTATAACTCATTTATCGAATGTAACCGGTGCAGTTTTGCCTATTAAAGAAATAACTCAGTTAGCTCATTCGAAGGGAATAATTGTTGTGGTAGATGGGTGTCAGGGAGGACCTCATCTCAAATTAGATATGCAGGATTTAGATTGTGATTTTTATGCAATCTCCTGCCATAAAATGTATGGACCAACAGGACTAGGTGTTTTGTATGGAAAAAAGAAATGGCTTGATCAACTTCCTCCCTATCAAGGTGGTGGTGGTATGATTAATGAGGTTAAAAAAGATAGAATTACTTACGGGGATCTTCCGAATAAATATGAAGCAGGAACAATGGCGACAGCTCAAGTAATTGCTTTTGATCAGTCGATAAAATTTTTAGAAAGTATTGGAATTGAAAATATTATCCAACACGAGAAAGAATTAATTGAATATGGTCAAGAAATTTTACTTAAAAATAATTCTGTAAAATTAATTGGAAATCCGAAGAAGAGAGGTGGTGTATTATCTTTTACAATTGAAGGTGTTCATCCACATGATATTGCAACTATTTTGGATGAAACTGGCGTAGCAATTAGAGCAGGTCATCATTGCTGCCAAATACTTCATGATAAGTTAGCAATTCCTGCAAGTGCAAGAGCATCTTTAGGAGTTTACAATACCAAGGATGATTTAGATAAATTAAATGAAGGAATTAATAATTGTAAAAAAATTTTTGATTTAAAATGAATTTAAAAGAACTTTACCAAGAACTAATATTAGAACATGGAAAAAATCCTAAAAATTTAGGAAAAACTGAAAATTTTAATAAGGATGCAGCAGGAAACAATCCATTATGTGGAGATAACGTACATGTTTATTTAAGACTTAATGATCAAAAAAAAGTTGAAGATATATCTTTTGAAGGAAGTGGGTGTGCTATTTCAATGGCATCAGCATCAATAATGACAGATTTGATAAAAGGAAAAAGTGATAACGAAGCAAAAGAAATTATTGAAGATTTTTTAGGAATGATTAAAGAAAATCCAGAATTAAAAACAAATTTATTAAAAGAGGATGATAAAACTAAATTAATGAGTTTATCAGGAGTTAAACAATATCCAATGAGAGTAAAATGTGCTACTTTATCATGGCATACTTTAGTCTCTGCCATGGAAAATGATGGTAAAAAAGTTAGCACTGAAAGTTAGTTATTTATGGAAATAAAAAATAGAATTATTGAGGAAATCAGAAAAATCTATGATCCAGAATTACCAGTGAATATTTATGAACTAGGTTTGATATATGATATTAAGGTAGAAGGACGAAAAGCTGAAATTAAAATGACATTAACCACACCTAATTGTCCTGTAGCAGAAAGCTTACCTAAAGAAGTTAAAGAGGGCGCAATGCAAGTAGAGGGTATTGATGATGTAGATCTTCAATTAGTTTGGGATCCACCGTGGACAAAAGATATGATGTCTGATGCTGCTAAATTGGAGTTAAATTTGTAATGAGCCAAATAATTAAATTAAGTGATAATGCTGCATCAAGGATTAAAGATATAATGTCTAATGCTCAAAAAGATGCTATAGGAGTAAGAGTCTCTGTAAAATCAGGTGGATGTGCTGGAATGTCTTATGTGATGGAGTATTCAAAAGAGATCAATCCAAATGATGAAGTAGTTGAAGATAAAGGAGTTAAAGTATTTATAGATCCAGCCGCGGTATTGTATCTCTTAGGTACAGAAATGGACTATAAAAAAGAGGAGTTTTCATCATCTTTTGTTTTTAATAACCCTAATGAAACTGAGAGATGTGGCTGTGGAGAGTCCTTTAAAGTAGATTAATTATAAGTATCCCGTAAGTTGCATAGCAGTATTGCATTATATGCATATCTAGTGTATGATTCTCTTTATGAATAAATTTGAATTTAAAAATCTTGTTAAAAACCTTAAGGACTCTTTAAAGGAAAAAACTTTTTTTAAAGATCTACGTAAAGAGGTAAATACTGGTGCAAATGGCACTCAGGATTACGTTGTGAAAAAAGGTGCAAATAAAGATACAGTTGCTACTACTAGGCAGTAATTAGCTACTATAGTACATCTCAAATTCAACAGGATGAGGTGCATGTTCAAACTTATGAATTTCTTCAAATTTAAGAGCTATGTAAGCATCTATTTGGTCATCAGTAAATACACCACCTTCAGTTAAAAACTCTCTATCTTTATCTAGACTCTCCATAGCCTCTCTCAAAGATCCACAAACTGTTGGAATAGCTTTTACTTCTTCTGGTGGTAACTCATATAAATCTTTATCAAATGACTCACCTGGATGTATTTTATTTTTTATACCATCTAAACCTGCCATTAACATTGCAGCAAATGTTAGATAAGGATTACCAGATGCATCTGGAAATCTAATTTCACATCTTGCACCTTTTTTACTCAATGTAATAGGTATACGACATGATGCAGATCTATTTCTTGCTGAGTAGGCCAAAAGAACAGGAGCTTCAAATCCTGGAACTAATCTTTTATAACTATTAGTTGTTGAATTAGCAAAAGCATTTATTGCTTTAGCATGTTTCAAAATTCCACCAATATAATGTAGTGCAGTTTCAGAAAGTCCCGCATAAGCATCCCCTGAAAAAACAGGTTTTTCACCTTTCCAAATTGACTGGTGAATATGCATTCCTGATCCATTATCACCTGCAACTGGTTTAGGCATAAAAGTTGCAGTTTTTCCAAAAGAGTGAGTAACCATTTGCACAACATATTTGTACAACTGAACATTATCAGCTTGGTTAACCAATGTTCCAAAATACATCCCAAGTTCGTGTTGACTTGGGGCTACTTCATGGTGATGCTTTTCAACTTTAATACCAACTTCTTTTAAATTTTTTAGATATTCTCCACGCATGTCTTGTTCGCTATCAACTGGAGGAACAGGAAAATAACCACCTTTCACTGGAGGTCTATGGCCCATATTACCATTTTCATATTCTTTACCAGAATTATAAGGACCTTCTTTACTGTCAATTTTAAATCCACACTCGTTCATATCGTTTTTAATTCTTACATCATCAAAAACAAAAAACTCAGGCTCTGGACCAAAAAAAGCTTTATCACCAATACCTGATGCTTTAAGATATTCCTCTGCTTTCTTTGCTACACCTCTTGGATCTCTTTCATAAGGTGTTTTATTTACTGCATCCAATATATCACAAAATAGAACTGCAGTATTATGAGAGGTAAATGGATCTAAAAAAAACCTTGACGTATCAGGTTTTAAAATCATGTCTGACTCATTTATTGCTTTCCAGCCAGCAATAGAGGATCCATCAAAAAAAACACCATCATTCAACATGTCTTCATCAACTACAGAGGTATCCATAGTTAAGTGTTGTAGTTTTCCTCGTGGATCAGTAAACCTCAAATCAACAAATTCAGCTTCTTTATCTTTTAAAAATTCTAAAAAATTTTTAGCGCTCATTTTTTCTCCTTTATAATTCCGTGAGTTGTATTAACAAAAAAAGGCTGATAAATAATGCTCTTTTAGTTAATAACACCTATGCAATTTTCACATAATTGTATAATTAAACGTTTAAAATAACTAACAATTAAAAGTTGAATAATGACTTTATTAGACAAAGAACCAGTTAAGAGAGTTCAGAGTATATTAAAAAAATTTGATGTATTACAGAACGTTATTATACTTGATACTTCCGCCAGAACAGCTCTTGAAGCCGCTTCATCCTTAGGTTGTGAGGTTGGGGCAATTGTAAAAAGTTTACTTTTTAGAACAGAAAATTCATTCATACTATGTTTGGTAGCTGGAGATAAAAAAGTATCACTTAACAAAATAAAAAAAATACTAAAAATCAAAGATGTATCAATGGCTATAGCTGATGATGTTAAAAAAATAACAGGTTATACTATTGGCG
>CACDPY010000029.1 GCA_902554765.1 uncultured Pelagibacteraceae bacterium
AAATATTTCATAATTATTTTTTCCAAATAAAATATCAAATCTTTGCTTTGGTTTAATACGGTGGTGTTTGTTACAATCTGGACATACCCATAAATTTTTTTCTAAATCTTTTTTTAAAATAGGACCTCGACAACATGATGTCCAATCACTATTTGCAATATCTTCCTTTGAAGATCTTTTGTGAATAGCAGTTTTAATTTTTTCACCTGCTTTAATAATCTTAGTTATCCAATTCATATTATTTCTTTTTTTAATCCCTTTACTATATTAGTAACATTTTTGACAATATTTTGTCTTTTTTTTATTGAATTAGTTATTTCTTTACAAATTGCGCTCCCAACAACCAATCCATCTGCTTTTTTAAGCGATTTTATAGTTTTTTTTGTAATACCAAATCCAATTACAACATTTTTTGATTTGTTTTGATTTTTAATTTTATTGTAATTTTCTAAGATTTTTTTTGAGGAAACTTTCAATTTGCCTCCAGTGGTTGAAAGCATACTTATATAATAAATCATATCATGAGAGTCCTTAATAATTTTTTTCAACCTTATTTTTGAGGTAGTGGGTGATACTAATTGAATAAAATTAATTCCTCTTTTTTTACATTTAATAGCAAACCCCTTGTTTTCTGGATAAGGCAAATCTACAACGATTAAGCCATCAATTTTTACTTTTTTACATTTTTCTAAAAATTTATTTTCACTATATTGAAAAATCATATTGTAGTAACCCATTAAAATAATTGGTTTATTCCTTTTTAATTTTTTAAAATTTTTAGCAATAGAAAAAACATCATTAATTTTTACCCCATTTTTGATTGCACGGTACGCGCTTGTTTGTATTTGACCACCATCTGCAATTGGGGTGTTATGTGGA
This sequence comes from uncultured Pelagibacteraceae bacterium, assembly GCA_902554765.1. GTDB lineage: Bacteria > Pseudomonadota > Alphaproteobacteria > Pelagibacterales > Pelagibacteraceae > Pelagibacter. The sequence goes on from CACDPY010000029.1 coordinate 880, forward strand.
AAACCTAATTCACAGATATCTGCATAATTTGAAATAGACTTTAATATTTCTAAAGATTTTTTTTTGGTATTATCTCCAGCCACAGTATAGGTAAGTAATGTTGGTCTATTTTCCTTTTTAGCATTTTTAAAGGCTTGATTAATCAAAGATGTCATTATTTTTTACCTAATCGTTCTCTTAATATATCTCTATCTTTTTTTGCGTCACCACATGAATTTACAATTATAATTGTATCTTTACTTAATCCAGGAGCGATTCTGATTGCTTCTGCAAAAGCATGGCTGGGTTCTAAACTAGGGTTAAGATTTTCTAATTTAGTGACCAATTGATATGCATTAAGAGCATCTTCATCAGTAGCATATGTATATCTTGCTCTTTTTGTATCTTTTAAAAAACAATGAATTGGAGAAACTGAAGGGTAGTCAAGTCCAGCTGAAATAGACTCTGTTTCTTTAATTTGTCCCTCTTTATCCTGACAACAATATGCAGCAGCCCCATGAAGAATACCTAATTTTGCACCTCTACTTAAAGGTGCGGCATGTAAATTAGATTTTTTTGGTCCACCGGCCTCAACGCCAATTAATTCAATTTGTTTTTTTTCAAAATCTATAAATTCACTCCAAAATCCATAGGCAGAACTGCCACCACCAACACAATTAATTAATTTGATCTTTTTGGGAATTTTATTAAATTCTGATTTTAATTGTTTTTTTAATTCCCTTGAAATTTGAGCTGTACTCCAGCCACAAATTTTTACAAATATATTTGGACCAACAGTACTTCCAACACACATGTGGGTATTATCACAATTTGATACCCAATATCTCATACATTCACTGACTGCATCAACTAATGTTTGGCTTCCAGAATAAACAGGAATTATTTCTGCACCATTTTTTCGCATCGCTTCACAATTTGGTTTTTGTCTTTTAATATCTTTTACACCCATAAAAATTTTACATTTAAGACCAAATTTTTTAGCAGCCATGCTCAACATTTTTCCCGCATAACCAGCTCCAGTATCGCCAACAATATATTTTTTACCCATAGCCTTACAAATTAAAGCATGAACAGTCGCATTATAAATTTTATGTGCTCCACCATTTGCCTCAGAAACTACTTTTGCCCAAATTTGAGCTCCACCCAAATGATTTGTTAAGTTTTCCAGTTTAATAAATGATGTAGGAGATCCTATATAGTTTTTAAAATAAAAATCTCTTTTTTTTAAAAACTTTTTATCATTTCTTAATTTTTGAAATTTATTTGTTAAATCTTCAACTGGTCTTTTCAAAGTTTCAGGTATAAAACTTCCACCAAACTTTCCACCCCAAAATCCATTTTTATCATGTTGGTCGATTAAGGGTATTTTTTTTCTAAGTTTCATTTATTCAAATTATTTATATTGTTTAAGAAAATTTCTATTTTGGAAATATCTTTTATTCCAGAAGTTTCTAAACCACCTGATATATCAATAATATCTGCTATTTTTGAATAATTTTCAAGATTTTCATTAAACTTAATATTACCAGCTAGCATCAACTCTTTGTCAAATTTAATATTTTCAATTAACGAATGCTTGAATGACATACTTTTTTCATAACCTTTGCTATCAAATAAATAAATATCAGCCACATCTTTATAAAATTTATATTTTTGGACATCAGATTTATCTTGAATAGTAAATGCAGATATAATTTTTTTATTGTATTTTTTTTTTATGAAGAGCGTCTCATTAGGTGTACAATCATAAAGTTGAAAATATTCAAAGTTCAAATCTTTAATATTTTCTAATATCTCCTCGTCAGGTTTGACCAATACAGCTACAAATTGAGAATTTTTTTTGTTTATTTTAGTTAACTCTTTAAGATTATTTAATTCAACGTATCTTGAACTTTTTTTATAATTGCAAATGAAACCTATGAATCTTGGTGGAAATTTGTGATTAATAATATAATCTAAAGTATTGAGATCTGAGATCCCACAAATCTTACAACTTTTAATCATTTACCCAAATGATTAATTAAAGTTTGGATATTTTTTTTGATATTACCTTTTGTAATCGGCCTTCCAATAACCAACCAATCACTTCCATTTTTATAGGCTTGATTTGGTGTCAAAATTCTTTTTTGATCATTTTTTGATTTAGAAAATCTTATACCTGGAGTAATTATTTCTTTTTTAAATATTTTTCTTACTATCTTTACCTCATGTGCACTACAAACAATAGCATCTAACTTTGCTTTTTTTGCTAATTTTGCTTGATGAAAAACTAATTTTTTAACATCTCTATTAAATCCAATTTTTTTTAATTCTTTATTGTCTAGTGAAGTTAAGATTGTTACTCCAACTAATTTAGTTTTTTTTGAGACTTTTTTGGCAGCTTTTAATGCTTCTAAGCCAGAACTTATGTGAATTGTTAAATAATTAAATTTGAGATCCTGAACTGCTTTTACTGCTGCAGCGCAAGTATTAGGTATATCATTGAACTTATAGTCCCCAAATGTAATATAATTTTTAAGGTTTGAAACAAAATTTCTACCTTTTTTTGAATTTAAAAACTCTAATCCAAATTTATATCCAATTTTAAGTTTAGAATTTTTTGTATGATTAATAATTTCTTTTATTTTTGAAATATTGGGACTGTCACAAGCAACAAATATTTTATTTTTCTTCATCGTTTAATTTTTTAAACAAATCTTTTGCCATTTTGAAGTGAATAATCTTTTTTTGTGTTGTATTTACTTTTTCCCCAGTCTTAGGGTTTCTCGAAATCCTTGCTTTTTGTATTTTTGTTGAAAAAACTCCAAATCCTCTTAATTCAACTCTTTCGCCCCTTTTAAGAGTAAGTCTGATTTCTTTTAATATTATATCAATAAATTTTTCTAAATCTTTTTTTAAAAAATTAGGGTAGTTTTTTGAAAGTTGTCTTAAAAGCTTTGATTTTACAATAGCCAATTTAAATCTTTTTCAAATTTATTTTTTTTCTTTTTTCTTTAAATCATCTGACAACGAAGAAAAAGGAAGATTTTTACCAGATCCTTCTTCCACACCGTATTTTTCTAATGCTTCTTTTTTCTCAATTTCTTCTAAGAGTTTTATACTCAGTGTAACTTTTCTTTTCTTTAAATCTAAATCACCAATTGCACAATCAATTCTTTCACCTCCAGTAAATCTTGAGGGCCTTGCATCAGCTGCACTTATTGCGATTTGTGATTTCTTGATTTGGAAATCCATCTCACATCCTTCTGGTTTCACCACCAATCCTTTATTATCAGTTGAAATAATTTTAACTGTGATTACTTGGTTAACCTTTTTATCATTAAACCATTCAAAAGGATCTGGTTGCGTTTGTCTTAAGCCAACTCTTATTTTTTGATCTGATGCTTTTATCTCCAAAACTTTTACTTTAATTCTGTCACCTTTTTTGTATTTTGTTAATTCATCTTCCCCATTATTTGAGTATGTAAGATCATTACAATGTAGAAAAGCATCAATATCCAAATTATCAATCTTTACAAATAGTGAATATTCGTTCTTGTTTACTACTTCTCCTTCAATTACTTCACCTACAGGATATTTTTTTTCAAATATTTCAAAAGGGTTTTCTTGAGCTAATTTGTGTGAGATAGCAACTCTTCTTTTTGGCTTATCTATTTCTGTTATTACACAATCAATTTCATCACCAACCTTGAATAATTTTTTTGTAGTAATATTTTTTTTTGTCCAACTCAGTTCACTTGAATGAAGAAGAGTTGTAAGACCAGGTTCCAATTCACAAAAGGCACCAAAGTCCATAATCTTTACTACTTTTACTTTATAAACTTTATTTAACTGATAATTCTCAATATGCTCGAATGGATCAGGTGATAACTGTTTTACTGAACAACCAACCTGTAATTTTTCTTTATCAACAGAAATAACTTTCAAATCATGCTTTTCAC
>CACDPY010000030.1 GCA_902554765.1 uncultured Pelagibacteraceae bacterium
TGATAATCCAAATATTTTGTTATGTAGATTTGACAAAAAGTTTCTATCAATTCCAAAAGAAATACTCATCTTGACTATGCAAGCACATCAAAAATATTTTCCAACTTTTGATAAAAGAGGAGAAATTACAAATGAATTTTTAATTGTAGCAAACAACAAAGATAAAAAAGGACTTATAAGAATTGGAAATGAAAGAGTTGTGGAAGCAAGACTTAGTGATGCGGAGTTTTTTTGGAATAAAGATAAAATTCAAAATTTAGTTAAAAAAGTATCAGGATTAAAATCAATGAATTTTTTTAAAAAATTAGGAACCTACTTTGACAAAGTGCAAAGAATGAGAAAATTAGGTGGATTGATTTCAGATGAACTATTAATCAGTAAAGAAAAAGTTGAGTTATCAGCATCTATTTGCAAAACAGACTTAACCTCTGATTTAGTTGGAGAATTTCCTGAACTTCAAGGTGTGCTGGGAGGATATTTTTCAACATATCAAGGATTTGATAAAGATATTTCTTTAGCAATAACTGAACAATATTTGCCTATTGGATTAGATTCTCAAATTCCAAAGAAACCTTTTAGTGTTGCTTTATCAATTACTGATAAAATAGATACTTTAGTTGGTTTTTTTGGTATCGATGAAAAACCAACAAGTTCAAAAGATCCATTTGCATTAAGAAGAATAGCCTTAGGCATTATTAGAACAATAATTGAAAATAAAAAAGATCTAAAAGTAAAAGACTTATTGAGCTATTCATCAAGTTTATATCAAGATCAAAAACATAATTTCACCAATAAAAATTTACAAAATGAATTAAATAATTTTCTAAAAGATAGGTTTAAATATTATTTAAAAGAAAAACAAATTCGTTTTGATATTATTGATGCTACAATTTCATCTTTCTCTCTCAATAAACTATTTTCCTCTTTCGAAAAAGCTAAAAGCTTAAATAAAATTATTAACCACCAAGTAGGATTTGATATTACCTCAAGTTATAAAAGAGCATCAAATATATTAGACAGTGAACTTGCAAATAGTGAAATAGAAATAACTAATACAACTGATCCTGGTATTTTCAAAACTGATTTTGAAAAGAGTTTATACAAAAAAATTAATGAAATTAAAAAGTATTATTCTAACATCAATAATGACGAGAACTATGAACAATCTTTGTCAATTTTAGCAGATGCAAAGAAAGAGGTATTTGATTTTCTTGATAATGTTAAAGTTAATGAAGAAAATGAAACTTTAAGAAAAAACAGATTGGAACTTATCAATATGTTATGTAAAACCTTTAAAAATTTTATAAATTTTCAGTTACTAAAAGCTAATAATGAATAAATTAATTTTAAATTTTAAGTCTAGAGACTCAAAAAAAATTAAATCTCCCAAAAATTATTTAGGCGGAAAAGGTGCAAATTTATCAGAAATGGGGAGAATGGGTCTTCCAGTTCCACCAGGATTTACAATATCAACAAAAGTTTGTGATATTTTTTACAAAGATAAAAAGAAACTAAGTTCTAAATTGATAAAGGAAATTAGAAAAGAATTAAAAATGATTGAAAAGGATGTATCCAAAAAATTTGGAGACTTAAAAAATCCTCTTTTATTATCTGTAAGATCAGGTGCAAGAGTTTCTATGCCAGGTATGATGGATACAATTCTTAATCTTGGACTTAATGATAAGACTGTAATTGCATTAGCAAACAAAACTTCAAATGGTAGATTTGCTAAAGATAGTTACAGAAGATTTATACAAATGTATGCCAATGTTGTTATGGGTGTTGAAAGCTATCATTTTGAGGAACTAATTGAAAACTATAAATTAACTAAAGGCGTTTTATTAGATACTGAACTAGATGAAGATGATTGGGATGGTTTAATAAAAGATTTTAAAAATACAGTTAAAGAAAGAGCAAGTAAAGATTTTCCACAAGATGTTTATGAGCAATTATTAGGCGCAATAAGTGCTGTATTTTTATCGTGGGAAAGTAATCGAGCAAAGGTTTATAGAAAATTAAATCAAATTCCAGCTGAATGGGGAACAGCTGTAAATGTGCAATCGATGGTTTTTGGAAATATGGGGAATGATTGTGCAACTGGAGTAGTTTTCACAAGGAATCCTTCTGATGGTTCAAATGATATTTATGGGGAGTATTTGATTAATGCACAAGGGGAAGATGTTGTGGCTGGAACCAGAACCCCTCAATACATAACCAAAAAAGCAAAGAGAGAAGCTAAAGTCCAAGAACTTTCAATGGAAGAGTCTATGCCAAAAGTTTATCAGGAGTTACATAAAATTCTAAAAAAATTAGAGAAACATTATAAAGATATGCAAGATGTTGAATTTACAGTTGAAAATAAAAAACTTTGGATATTGCAAACCCGATCAGGCAAAAGAACTTCGAAATCAGCTGTAAAGATTGCAGTCGATATGGTCAAAGAAAAATTAATTTCAAAAAATGAAGCAGTTTTAAGAATTGATCCAAATTCATTGGATACATTATTGCATCCTACATTAGACGAAAAAAGTTCTATTGAAGTAATTGCAAATGGTTTACCCGCATCACCTGGAGCAGCTAGTGGTAAAGTAGTTTTTTCTTCTGAAGAAGCTGAAAGATTAAATGACATGATGCAAGATACTATTTTAGTTAGAGTTGAGACGTCTCCTGAAGATATCCAGGGAATGCATGCAGCCAAAGGAATTTTGACAGCAAGGGGTGGAATGACTAGTCATGCAGCTGTAGTTGCAAGAGGAATGGGTAGACCTTGTGTTTCTGGCTCTAGTGAGATTGATATTAATTATGAACAAAAAATTTTTAAAACAACATCTATTGAAGTTAAAGAAGGTGATACTATTACTATAGATGGCTCTACAGGAAGAATTATTTTAGGAAATGTTCCAACTGTGAAACCAGAAATTTCAGGAGATTTTTCAAAACTAATGAGTTGGGCTGATAATATTAGAAAGCTGAGAGTAAGAACAAATTCTGAGACACCATTAGATACTAAAACTGCTAGAGATTTTGGTGCTGAAGGTATTGGTCTTTGTAGAACAGAACATATGTTTTTTGATGAAGAACGAATTTTATCTGTTAGAGAAATGATTTTATCTAAAACTCAAGAAGATAGAGCAAAAGCATTAGAAAAACTTTTACCTCATCAAAAAAAAGATTTTATGGAAATATTTAAAATTATGCATGGTCTGCCAGTCACTGTAAGACTTTTAGACCCCCCGTTACATGAATTTTTACCAAAATCTGATAAAGAAATTTTGGAAGTAGCAAATGTTACTGGTTTGGATAAAAAAGAGGTAGAATCCAGAATAGACGAACTTCATGAACAAAATCCAATGCTAGGTCATAGAGGGTGTAGATTGGGTATTTCATTTCCAGAAATTTATGAAATGCAATGCAAAGCTATTTTTGAGGCTTTATCAGATCTTAAAAAAAGAAAACAAAAATCGGCCCTTCCTGAAATAATGATACCGCTTGTTTCTACTGAGGCAGAGATAAAGATTATGAAAGATTTAGTTATTAATACTGCAAGAAAAGTTCAAGAAGTAAATAAGATTAAAATAGAATTTTTAGTTGGCACAATGATTGAATTACCAAGAGCCGCAATTAAAGCAAAAGATATTGCAAAACATGCTGAATTTTTTAGTTTTGGAACGAATGATTTAACTCAAACTACTTTTGGAATTAGTAGAGACGATAGTGGCAAATTCTTAAACGATTATATCGATAACAAAATTTTTACTATAGATCCATTTGTGTCAATCGATGAAGGTGTTAAAGATTTAGTAGAAATAGCAGTTGAAAAAGGAAAAAAACAAAATAAAAAAATTAAACTAGGGATTTGTGGAGAACATGGTGGGGATCCAAAAAGTATTTATTTTTGTTCAAAGGTTGGTTTACATTATGTATCTTGTTCACCCTACAGAGTTCCAATAGCAAGATTAGCTGCAGCGCAAGCAGAATTAACAAAGAAAAATAAAAATTAAAATCTTAAAACAAGAATTTTCTTTCTAAATTTCGAGTTTAAAATCAATTGCTGGGGCACTATGTGTGATACTTCCAACTGAAATTCTATCAACTCCAGTCGCTGCCACTGATTTTACTGTTTTGAAGCTAATGTTTCCTGAAGCTTCTGTTTCGTAATGTTTTTTTATAAGTTTGATACCAGCTTTAAGATTTTTGACATTCATATTATCAAAAAGCACAGTATTGAACTTCAGACCCATTATTTTTTTAAGTTGATTTAAATTATCGACCTCAACAGTAATTTTTTTACCTTTTTTATTTTTTATTGCTAAAGACACTAATTCTCGCAAATTAGAACTTGCGATATGATTATCTTTAATTAAAAACTCATCACTTAAATTAAATCTATGATTGACTCCTCCACCTAACTTTACTGCATATTTTTGAATAACTCTTAAATTTGGAATGGTTTTTCTAGTACAACAAATTTTACACTTTTTTCCAGCTAGTTTTACAAATTTATTTGTTTTAGTGGCTATACCTGAAATATGAGATAAAAAATTTAAAGCAACTCTTTCTGCAATCAATATATTTTTTGCATTCCCTTTGATAGTAGCGATCAAAGAATTTTTTTTTACAAAATGACCATCTTTTCTTTTAGAA
>CACDPY010000031.1 GCA_902554765.1 uncultured Pelagibacteraceae bacterium
TGTGAGGATATAGAGCTAGCAACGATTCTTGCAAAAGCTATATATGAAATTAGTAAAGACTTAATTTATCTAGTCCCTACAGGATCAAAAATGCAAGAGGCAGCTAAAAAACAAAATATGAAAATAGCTTGTGAAATATTTGCAGACCGAAATTACGAGGATGATGGAAATTTAGTTTCAAGAAAGAAATCAAATGCCTTAATAACTGATCCTGAGATAGCAAAAAAACATGTTTTAACTATGGTAAAAAATCAGGCTATTAATTGTCACAGTGGTAAGCAAATCCCTTGTGAAATTGACTCAGTATGCATACATGGTGATAACGAAAGTTCATTAGCTACTGCAAAGTCTATAAAAAATAATTTGCTCAATAATGGACTAAAACTAGTATCTTTAAATAAAATGGAGAAATTTAAAAATGTTTAAAAAAATATTAATAATAACTTTTGTATATTCAACTCTCACAGCTAACGTTTTTTCTGCAGGTTCAAGTGATAGTGGAGAAAAGACTAAATCAAGTTATGATACAGCCGTTACTCTCATTAAAGCCGCTAAAAAATTTGAGGAAGAAGGTAAATCAAAAAAAGCAAATAAAAAATTTGAAAAAGCACAAAAACTTTTAATGAAATCAAATAAAAAAAAACCAAATAACGCAGATACATTAAATTATTTAGGTTTTACTACAAGAAAGCTTGGTGATTATAAAAATGGTGAGATGTATTATTTAAAAGGGTTAGCACTTAACCCAAATCATATAGGTATAAATGAATATCTTGGTGAGCTTTATGTGGCAACAAATAGGATTGATCTTGCAAAAGAAAGATTGCAAGTTTTATCAAGCTGCAATTGTGAAGAGTATTCACAATTGAAGGAAATCATTGCAGGAACAAAAAAATCTAAATATTAATTAAGATTTTGAACCATTTGCTCTGGTAGCCATAAAGCAATTTCTGGGAAAATCACTACAAGGATTACTGCAAAAATCATTAATAAAAATAATGGAAATGCACTTTTTGCAATATAGCCCATATCTTTATTTGCCATTCCTTGAAGAACAAATAAATTAAATCCTACTGGTGGTGTAATTTGTGCCATCTCAACTACTATGACCAAAAAAATACCAAACCAAATCATATCGAATCCTGCTTGTCTGATCATTGGTTCAATTATAGCCATCGTTAACACGACTGCAGAAATTCCATCAAGAAACATTCCAAGAATAATATAAAAGATCATTAAAACTAAAATTAGAAGATAAGGAGAAAGATTCATGTTTTGAATCCATACAGCTAAATTTCTTGGAAGCCCTGTAAACCCCATAGCTAAAGATAGAAAGGTTGAGCCTGCAAGTATAAATGCAATCATACATGAGGTTTTAGTGGCACCTAATAATGAAGATTTAAAAGTTTCTAATGTTAAACTACTTTGAAAGTAAGATAGAATTAATGCACCTACCACACCCAATGATGCTGCTTCTGTGGCTGTAGCTATTCCAGTGTAAATAGACCCTATAACAGCAGTGATAAGTAGTATGACTGGCAAAAGCTGTTTTGATCTTTTTATTTTTTCAAAAAAATGAGTATTCCTCAAGAATTTTTGGCATTTCTTTTTTGTTGATTAATGACCAAATAACCACATATGACATAAAAATTAATGCGATCATAATTCCTGGAATTATCCCAGCTATGAATAACTTTGCTATAGATTCTTGAACAGCAACTCCATAAATAATTAAAATAATTGATGGAGGTATTAATAGTCCTAAAGTTCCTGAGCCAGCAAGACTACCTAATAAGATTTTCTCAGGATAATTTCTTTTTCTCAATTCAGGAATTGACATTTTACCGACCGTTGCAACAGTAGCAGCTGAAGACCCAGATATGGCAGCAAATAAAGCACAACCTACAACATTCACATGTATTAAACCTCCTGGTAATTTTTGCATCCAGGGAGATAAACCCTTAAATAAATTTTCTGAAAGTTTGGTTCTAAATAATATTTCACCCATCCATACAAACAAGGGTAAAGCTGTTAAAGTCCAGGATGATGCAGTTCCCCATATAGTGGTAGCCATAGCATCACCAACCGGTCTAGAAGTAAATAAAATCATTCCTATTGCAGATACCCCAATCATGCTCAACGCAACCCAAACACCAGATCCTAAAAAAAACAATAAAACACTAATAAAAAAAATTGTTAAAAGTATTTCAGGCATCTATTTTTTTAAATTTAAAATGAATTGATGAAAAACACTTACAAAAAAAATTACAGAACCAATTGCAACACTTGTTTGAGGTATCCATATGAGTATTTCATCTGCACCTTCGCTTCTTTCTTGGAACTTGTAAGAAATAATTAACATTTTAATAAAATAAAACGCTAAATATCCTGAAAAAAAACTTGCTACACTCAAACACCAGATTTCAATTAACCATTTGTTTTTACCTGAAAGTTTTTCCAAAAAAAGGGTAATTCGAATATGGCCTCCTTCAACAAAGGTATATGCTAAAGCAAAAAAAGATGCAGCAGCCATACAATAACCAGAGTATTCTGCTAAACCTCTTATATAGAAACCAAAAATTCTAGAGGATATTCCTATAAGAATAAATACTGCGACTAATATTAAAAACATTGCAGCGATATAGCCAGAAAATTTATAAATATTTTTTAAAATTTTATCGAGGAATTTAAACATAATAATTTAAGGCCACCTAAGAAAAAGTGGCCTTAAAATTTATTTCAATTATTTATAAGCTGATAAAACAGCCTCTCCTCTTGATCCAGCTTTTTGAGACCATTCCTTTGCCATTGTCTCCCCAACTTTTTCAAAATGAGATTGTAAAGATGAATTAACTTTTCCAACTACCATGCCTGCATCTGCTAGAGCTTTTTTATCTCCAACATTACCTTGTTTAGATAGTTGCCAACCTTTTCTTTCAGCCAAGGCTGCTTCTTTCATTAATAAATCTTGGGTTGCTTTATCTAGTTTATTCCATGCATCTTTATTAACAATCACCATATTTTTTGGAAACCAAGCTGCGATATCATAAAAATATTTCACTCCATTTTCCCAAATCTTGGAATTTTTTCCAGTTGTTGGGGATGTGATCATACTTTCAACAGCGCCAGTTGAAAAAGCTTGGCTTATTTCAGCTGCTTCAATTTTTGTAGGTGCCATACCTGTTAGTTCGGCAATTCTAATTGTTGCTGAATTGTATGCTCTGAATTTCAAGCCTTTTAGATCATTAACAGAACTAATTTCTTTTTTACTATACAAACCTTGAGCTGGCCATGGGACAGCATATAAAAAGATAAGTCCTTTTGCGTCTAAACCTTTTACAATTTCAGCCTTAGATGCTTTATATAGTTTTAGAGCATCAGAGTATGATGTTGCCAAAAATGGCTGAGAGTCTATTTCAAGTAATGGATCTTCCTTTCCTAAAGCTGACATAAATCTCTCACCGATTTGAGCTTGACCTGTTCTGACAGCTCTAAAAATTTCACCACCTTTAAATAGTGAGCCCCCAGGATGAGTGACGATTGTTAATTTTCCTCCACTTTTTTTAGTCACATTATTTGCAAATTCTGTTGCATTAGCAGAATGAAAATTTCCAGCTCCGTAAGCTAGAGCCATGTCCCATTTCTCCGCAATTGCAAGGTTAATTGACAAAATTAATGAAACTAAAATAGTTATTATATATTTCGTTATTTTCATTTGTCCTCCATTTTATTTAATTACATTTCATTATGTATTAA
>CACDPY010000032.1 GCA_902554765.1 uncultured Pelagibacteraceae bacterium
GACTCCAAGTTTGGAGCATCAATTTATTTTTTGGGAACTGTCAGAAATACTAATGATAACAAAAAAGTGATAGGAATTACTTATGATAGTCACGATGAAATGGTGATCAAAAGCTTTGAAGAAATTTATAATGAAGCAAATCAAAAATTAGAAATCAAAGATAAAGCTGTATTCATTGAACATGCTAAGGGACATCTTAACCTTGGTGAGATAAGTATAATTATCGCAGTTGCTTGCAAACATCGTGATCAAGCTTATTTACTCTCAAGATATATAATTGAGGAAATAAAGAAAAGGTCTCCAATTTGGAAAAAAGAACATTATGAAAATAATGAAAGTGAGTGGTTGAAAGGTAACCCTATTGCTAATGAAAAAGTTTAAACATTCAGAAATTACTCAAGAAAAAATTTACAATAAAAGAAGATCATTTATAAAATCTATGAGCTATGGATTGAGTGCTCTTACCCTAAGTTCAGTTCCTCTGATCAATGCTAAGGCAAATAATTCGAACGAACCGACTAGTTATGAGGATATCACGACTTATAACAATTATTATGAGTTTGGTACTGGTAAAGGGGATCCTCATAGGAGAGCAAAAAATTTTACTACAAGACCCTGGACTGTTAAGATTGAAGGTGAAGTTGAAAAATCCTTAGAACTTCCAATTGAAGAAATTTTAGCTATCAAATCTGAAGAAAAAATTTTAAAACTAAGATGTGTTGAAGGTTGGTCAATGGTTATTCCATGGTTAGGTTTTTCATTAAGTGAACTGCTAAACAAAGTAGAGATAAAACCTTCTGCAAAATTTGTTGAATTCGAAACAATTTATAATCCAGAGGAAATGGTTGGTCAGAGATATCCTACTTTAAACTGGCCTTATATCGAAGGGCTGAGAATTGATGAAGCAATGCATCCACTGACAACAGTTGTAACTGGTTTGTATGGTAAGCCTTTACCAAATCAAAATGGAGCACCTTTAAGAATATTTATTCCATGGAAGTATGGTTTTAAGAGTGCAAAATCGATAGTTAAAATTAGATTAACAAAAAATATGCCTAATACCGCTTGGAAAAATGCTTCTCCAAGAGAGTATGGTTTTTACTCAAATGTAAATCCTGAAGTTGATCATCCTAGGTGGTCTCAAGCAACCGAAAGAGTAATCGGAGAAAGTATATTGGCTCCAAGAATTAAAACTTTGATGTTCAATGGTTATGGAGATGAGGTCGCTCATCTTTATAGTGGTATGGACCTTAAAAAAAATTATTAAATAAATTGAAGAATTATTTCAAGCCTGCTGTTTTCTTCTTATCTCTTTGGCCGATTTATATAATCGTTTATCAATTAATATATAATAAATTAGGTCCTGAACCTGTTGATAGGATTATAAATCATTTTGGAGAATGGACTTTGATATTTATTCTTTTGACTCTTTCAATGACACCTCTTAAGAAAATTACCAATTCCTTTGAGTGGATTAAATTTAGAAGAATGCTAGGTTTATTTGCATTTTTTTATGCTTCAATTCATATGCTTAGTTATGTTGGTCTGGATTATAGATTTGATTTTGAACCGTTAATTGATGATGTTTTGAAAAAGAAATTTATATTTATAGGTTTTTCTGCTTGGTTATTGTTAATCCCTTTGGCAATAACTTCATCAGATAAAATGGTTAGAATTTTAAAAAAAAATTGGAAAAAGCTACATCGATTGATTTATATAATTTCAATTTTTGGAGTTTTGCATTTTATTTGGTTATCAAAAACAATATTTTTTAAACCTTTAATTTTTTTGATTATCTTAATTATTCTTCTTTTATTTAGAGTAAATTTTAGAAAATTTAATTTATCGTAGTATCTTCAGGTATGCAGATCTCAGATCTTGTTAAAAATCTTCTTCCAGTGCCATTGTCTAACGAAAACATTCCACCCATTCCCTCAACACAATCAATAATCAAATCTGTATTTTTCCAAGCTTCATGTTGAGTTTCACTTATATAAAAAGGAATACCTCCTATTTTACCAATCATTACATCATCTTGACCTACTTGATATTCTTTAGATGGATAACACATAGGCGCACTACCATCACAACATCCACCAGATTGGTGAAATAATAATTCTTTACCGTGATTCTTTTTTAATTCTTCTATTAAATCTAATGCTGAGGGTGTTGCTGTAACTTTCATATTTATATGGCCCGTAATTTAATACGGGCCATTATAATATATCTATTAAAAGAAGCCTAATTTTTTCTCACTATAAGACACGTGTAAGTTTTTCACTTGTCTGTAATGATTTAACATCATTTTGTGAGTTTCTCTTCCGATACCAGACTGTTTGTATCCACCAAATGCCGCATGCGCAGGGTAAGCATGGTAACAGTTCGTCCAAACTCTACCAGCTTGTATTTCTCTTCCCATTCTGTATGCGATATTTCCATTTCTAGTCCAAACACCAGCACCTAAACCATAAAGAGTGTCATTAGCAATTTTTAATGCCTCTGCTTCATCTTTAAATTTAGTTACTGATACTACTGGTCCAAAAATTTCTTCTTGGAAGATTCTCATTGAATTATTACCTTCAAAAATAGTTGGTTCGATATAGTTTCCTTTTTCTAAACCACTATTAACTTTAGCAACATTTCCACCACATAGAACTTTGGCACCTTCTTTCTTACCTAAATCTAGGTAAGATTTGATTTTTTCCATTTGCTCTACTGATGCTTGAGCACCAATCATAGTTTCCATTTTTAGAGGATTGTCTTGTTTTACAGCTTTTGTTCTAGCAATAGCTCTTTCCATGAATTTATCATAGATAGACTCTTGAACTAGTACTCTACTTGGACAAGTACAAACTTCTCCTTGGTTAAGTGTAAACATTGCAAAACCTTCTAAACATTTATCAAAGAAGTCATCATCTTGTGCCATAACATCTTCGAAGAAAATATTTGGAGATTTTCCACCAAGCTCTAAAGTAATTGGAATTAAGTTTTGAGATGCATATTGCATAATCAAACGACCAGTTGTTGTTTCACCTGTAAAAGCAATCTTTTTAATTCTCTTAGATGAAGCTAATGGTTTTCCGGCTTCTAAACCAAAACCACTAACAACGTTTACAACTCCTGGAGGTAATAAATCACCAATCATTTCCATTAATAACATAATAGAAGCTGGAGTTTGCTCAGCTGGTTTTAATACAACACAGTTACCTGCAGCTAATGCTGGTGCAAGTTTCCAAGTTGCCATTAAAAGTGGAAAGTTCCAAGGTATAATTTGACCAACTACACCTAGTGGCTCTGGTATGTGATAAGAATATTCACTATTACTTATCTCTGCAACAGAACCTTCCTCAGCTCTAATTACACCTGCAAAATATCTCCAGTGATCAACCACTAAAGGTAAATCTGCAGCCATACATT
This sequence comes from uncultured Pelagibacteraceae bacterium, assembly GCA_902554765.1. Classification (GTDB taxonomy): domain Bacteria; phylum Pseudomonadota; class Alphaproteobacteria; order Pelagibacterales; family Pelagibacteraceae; genus Pelagibacter. Next base: position 3,418 of record CACDPY010000032.1, read on the forward strand.
CTCTGATTGGCTTTCCATTATCTAAACATTCTGCAGTAGCTAATGTGTTAAGATTTTTTTCTATAACATCAGCTATTTTTAAAAGAATGTTAGATCTTTCAGTTATTGAAGTTTTACCCCAAGTTGGAAAAGCTGCATGAGCAGCGTCTAAAGCTGCATCTACATCTTTCGCATCTGATCTTGCTACTTTGCAAATTACCTCGTTGTTAATCGGTGTAACATTGTCAAAGTACTTGCCAGACTTTGGTTCTACAAATTTCCCGTTTATATAATTTCCATATTTAGCTTTATATGGGAACGGTACTTTTAAGTGAGACGTA
>CACDPY010000033.1 GCA_902554765.1 uncultured Pelagibacteraceae bacterium
AAAATTTCCTAATTATAAATTAGTTATAATTGGTGATGGCAAAGATAAAATTAAATTAAAAAATATTTGTATTAATTTAAAAATTAATAATAAAGTAAAATTTGAAGGTTGGGTAAGTAATCCCTCTAGATATTATTTAAGATCTAAGATTTTGTTGTTTCCTTCTTTATATGAAGGTTTACCAAATACTCTCATTGATGCTGTAAATTTTAACCTTCCATGTATTAGCTCAAATTGTAGTGGTGCAAAGGATATATTATTAAAAGATTCAAGAATTTTTTCGCCATCTAATAATCATGAAATTTTATCTAAAAAAATTGAATTAATGATTTTAGAATATAGAAAAATTTTAAATCAAAATAAAATTTTAAAGAAAAATTTGTCTAAATTTCTTATTACAAATCAAGTAACTGAATATGTTAACTATTGTAACTTTGTAATTAATAGATCAATTTAATTTTTATTACGATTTTTATAGACTAATAGATCTTGACCTTATTGTTCTAAGAGCTATAAACACAATATTTTGGTTTAGGGCGGTTAGCTCAGTTGGTAGAGCATCTCGTTTACACCGAGGGGGTCAAAGGTTCGAGTCCTTTACTGCCCACCAAAATTATAAAAGTGGGGGTGTAGCTCAGTTGGTTAGAGCGATCGCCTGTCACGCGATAGGTCGAGGGTTCGAGTCCCTTCACTCCCGCCACTTTAAATTCATATCTGTAAGAACTGTTATTTACATTGATAATAGTTATTAATATTAATGTATATTTTCAATAATGTGACCTATCTACACTTCATCAACCTATAAAAAATGATATATATTCGTCATGTTTGCGGAATTTTTAAAAGATTATTTGCCTATTATTTTATTTTTAATAATTGCATTTGGATTAAGTTGTGCATTTATAATTGTGAATTTTATACTTTCACCAAAAAATCCTGATCCTGAAAAATTATCAGCCTATGAATGTGGATTTGAACCGTTTGAAGATTCTAGAATGGAATTTGATGTAAGATTTTATCTAGTTGCTATTCTATTTATTATTTTTGATCTTGAAATTGCGTTTTTGTTTCCATGGGCGATTTCACTGGGTAACATAGGAGTCTTTGGTTTTACTTCGATGATGATTTTCTTATTTATTTTAACTATTGGCTTTGTTTATGAATGGAAAAAAGGCGCTTTAGACTGGGAATAATAAAATACTCAAATGAATAATAAGTTAGATAAAATTCCTGATGAATTTAAACAGTTAGCTAAGGATTTTAGCGAAAATGGTTTTATTACAACTTCTTTAAATAATTTAGTAAATTGGTCAAGAGCAGGATCGTTACACTGGATGACTTTTGGTCTTGCTTGCTGTGCTGTTGAAATGATGCAGACAGCTATGCCTAGATATGATCTTGAAAGATTTGGAGCTGCACCCAGAGGGTCACCAAGACAATCAGACGTCATGATTGTAGCTGGAACATTAACAAACAAAATGGCTCCAGCATTAAGAAAAGTTTACGATCAAATGCCAGAGCCAAGATATGTTATTTCAATGGGAAGCTGTGCTAATGGGGGTGGTTATTACCACTACTCATATTCAGTTGTTAGAGGGTGTGATCGTATAGTTCCAGTAGATATATATGTACCGGGCTGTCCTCCTTCAGCTGAAGCATTATTATATGGAATAATGCAATTACAAAAAAAAATTAGAAATAAAGGATCAATAAATAGATAATGAAAGATTTAGTAGATTTAGAAAAAAAAATTAATTCAGAATTGACGACTAAAGTAAAGAAAACTGAAATTAAACATAATCAAATTTATATAGAAATAGATAAAAATGATTTAATTGATGTGACTTTATTTTTGAAAACAAATAAAGATATAAAATTTAGACAACTAATAGATATTACTGTTGTCGATTACCCTGAAGAAAGCCAAAGATTTAAAGTTGTTTATTTATTTTTAAGCCATGAATTTAACCAAAGAATTATTCTTAATTATTTTATTAATGAAAACGAAGTTATTTCGTCTTTAACCTCAATATTTCCTGCAGCTAATTGGATGGAGAGAGAAGTTTTTGATATGTATGGTGTAAACTTTAAGGATCATCCCGACTTAAGAAGAATTCTTACAGATTATGGATTTGAAGGTCATCCACTGAGAAAAGATTTTCCATTAACTGGCTACTCTGAAGTAAGGTACAGTGAGGAGCACAAAAAAGTTGTCAACGAGCCAGTAAAATTAGAACAAAATTACAGAAACTTTGATTACGAAAGTCCTTGGGAGGGTACAAAATATATAAAAGAGCAAACGGATATTAATGACAAAAAAAATTAAAAATTTAAATTTAAACTTCGGTCCCCAACATCCTGCTGCACACGGTGTTTTAAGGCTTATTCTTGAATTAGATGGTGAAGTTGTTGAAAAAGCTGATCCACATATAGGGTTGCTACATCGAGGAACAGAAAAACTAATAGAAAACAAAACTTATATGCAGGCAGTTCCATATTTTGATCGTCTTGATTATGTAGCACCAATGAATCAAGAACATGCTTTTGCTCTAGCTGTTGAAAAAATTTTAAATATTGAGGTTCCAATTAGAGCGCAATTTATAAGAGTTATGTTTTGTGAAATTGGAAGAATTTTAAGTCATATATTAAATGTAACGACACAAGCATTAGATGTTGGCGCTTTAACCCCATCTTTATGGGGATTTGAAGAAAGAGAAACATTAATGACTTTTTATGAAAGAGCCTCTGGTTCAAGATTACATGCAAATTATTTTAGAGCCGGCGGAGTACATCAAGACTTACCTGCTGGTCTTGAGAATGATATTGCAAAATTTTGTGAAAATTTCCCCAAAATAATTAACGATTTAGAAAATTTACTTACAGATAACAGAATTTTTAAACAAAGAAATGTAGATATTGGGATTGTTACAAAAGATGATGCGCTTGATTACTCATTTTCAGGAGTAATGATAAGAGGATCGGGTATTCCTTGGGATTTAAGAAAATCT
>CACDPY010000034.1 GCA_902554765.1 uncultured Pelagibacteraceae bacterium
ACACCTAGATGGCTTAAGCTTGCTTAATAAATTAAGTCACTGACCCATTATACAAAAGGTACGCCGTCACTCTAAAAAGAGCTTCGACTGATTGTAGGCATGCGGTTTCAGGTTCTATTTCACTCCCCTAATAGGGGTTCTTTTCACCTTTCCCTCACGGTACTAGTTCACTATCGGTCACTGAAGAGTATTTAGGCTTAGAGGGTGGTCCCCCTATATTCGAGCAGGATTTCACGTGTCCCGCTTTACTCAAGAATTTTGTTAAACATTACTCGTACGGGACTATCACCCTCTATGGTTAGCTTTTCCAAACTATTCAAATTTTTTTAACTAAACTACTGGCCTAGTCCGCTTTCGCTCGCCACTACTAACGGAATCTCAATTGATTTCTTTTCCTCTGGTTACTTAGATGTTTCAGTTCTCCAGGTTATCTCTTTAAACCTATTTATTCAGTTTAAAGTACCACATAAAGTGGTGGGTTTCCCCATTCGGAAATTTTCGGATCAAAACTTACATACAGCTCCCCGAAACTTATCGCAGTATATCACGTCCTTCATCGTCTTTCAGTGCCAAGGCATCCGCCACACGCCCTTAAACGCTTGATTTATGCACAGAAAAAAATTCTGTGTTGAATCAAATTTTTATTTTGAACATTAATACATAACATTATTAATGTTCGGATATAGATATTGATATTAATTATTTTTGATATTTACAAATTTGTATAGCTAAGTGTTTTTTGGTGGAGGATAGCGGGATCGAACCGCTGACCTCCTGAATGCAAATCAGGCGCTCTCCCAGCTGAGCTAATCCCCCATGATCTTAAATTGGTGGGCCGAGAAAGACTCGAACTTTCGACCCCACCCTTATCAAGGGTGTGCTCTAACCAACTGAGCTACCGGCCCCCATGCAAGAGAAACACTACTTTAAGAAGAGAAATGAGGACGGTCAACATTAACCTGTATATATTATTTAGAATGAAATTTTACTTTCATTCATCCTTAGAAAGGAGGTAATCCAGCCGCAGGTTCCCCTACGGCTACCTTGTTACGACTTCACCCCAGTCGCTGACTATACCGTGGTCAAGGGTTTTAAACCTTGCCTTAAGGTAGAACCAACTCCCATGGTGTGACGGGCGGTGTGTACAAGACCCGGGAACGCATTCACCGTGGCACGCTGATCCACGATTACTAGTAATTCCAGCTTCATGCACTCGAGTTGCAGAGTGCAATCCGAACTGAGGTATCTTTTAAGGATTTGCTTAACGTCGCCGTCTTGCTTCCTGTTGTAGATACCATTGTAGCACGTGTGTAGCCCAACACGTAAGGGCCATGAGGACTTGACGTCATCCCCACCTTCCTCCAGCTTATCACTGGCAGTTCTTTCAGAGTGCCCAACTTAATGATGGCAACTAAAAGTGAGGGTTGCGCTCGTTGCGGGACTTAACCCAACATCTCACGACACGAGCTGACGACAGCCATGCAGCACCTGTGTTTCGTCCGGCCGAACCGAAAACTTTAATCTCTTAAAGTCGCGACGAACATGTCAAGTGTTGGTAAGGTTCTGCGCGTATCTTCGAATTAAACCACATGCTCCACTACTTGTGCGGGTCCCCGTCAATTCATTTGAGTTTTAACCTTGCGGTCGTACTCCCCAGGCGGTGTGTTTATCGCTTTCGCTGCGACACTGAAAATAAATTTCCAACGTCTAACACACATCGTTTACGGCATGGACTACGAGGGTATCTAATCCTCTTCGCTACCCATGCTTTCGTTCCTCAGTGTCAGTAATGATCCAGAAAGCTGCCTTCGCAATTGGTATTCTTTCTAATATCTACGAATTTCACCTCTACACTAGAAATTCTGCTTTCCTCTATCAAACTCTAGCTGAAAAGTTTTGATGGCAGTTCCAGAGTTAAGCTCTGGGATTTCACCACCAACTTTTTCAACCACCTACGAACTCTTTAAGCCCAGTAATTCCGAACTACGCTAGGTCCCTTCGTATTACCGCGGCTGCTGGCACGAAGTTAGCCGGACCTTCTTATTCGGGTACAGTCATTTTCTTCCCCGACGAAAGAGCTTTACAACCCAAGGGCCTTCTTCACTCACGCGGCATCGCTGCATCAGAGTTTCCTCCATTGTGCAAGATTCCCCACTGCTGCCTCCCGTAGGAGTTTGGGCCGTGTCTCAGTCCCAATGTGGCTGATCATCCTCTCAAATCAGCTATTGATCACAGTCTTGGTAGGCCATTACCCCACCAACAAACTAATCAAGTGCAGGCTCATCCAATGGTGCATAAAGCTTTCTCCGTAAAGACTTATCCGGTATTAGCACAAGTTTCCTCGTGTTATTCCAGGCCAAAGGGCAGATACCTACATGTTACTCACCCGTCTGCCACTAAGTATTGCTACTTCGTTCGACTTGCATGTGTTAGGCGTGCCGCCAGCGTACGTTCTGAGCCATGATCAAACTCTCAAGTTTAAAAACGGCGCACACTAGCTTCTATATAAATTCTAAGAATAAAATTTATATAATGTTGAAGTGTGTACGACAAATTTTGGTAACCTTAACCGTCCACACTTCTCTTCTTAAATTTTTACTTTTAAAATAGCTAATTGAGCCAAAAAGGCTCAATAATCCTCACTTTTTTTATTGTATTAACAATAATATTTTTGAGAAAGTTTGATGCTTATAGGCTAAAATTAAAGGAAATCAAGCTATTAACAATAAAAAAATGATAAAAAAGTCTCTATTTTAAAGGGTTTTTTTTGATTTTTTTAAGATGCTAAACTATTAATTGCAAATCTAAATTTTTAA
>CACDPY010000035.1 GCA_902554765.1 uncultured Pelagibacteraceae bacterium
TGATAAATTTTTAACTTTAGAATAATTGGATTTTTTAATAGCTATTTTCATAGACATTAATATTGCTTCTTCATTATCTGGTTCGATAAGAAGTGTTGATTTTAAATTTTTTTCCTCTTTTTTTTGATCTTCCTCAATATTATAAATTTTTGCCAAATATAAATAAGAATTTGAGTCTTTTGGGTTAAACACTATACTTCTTTCAAACATAAAACGTGCATCGTCATATTTTTTATCTTTGAAAAGTTCTAAACCTTTATTAAAAAAATTTTCATTACTCATAGAAATATTGAAAATATTAACAACCAAATAGAACAGTATTATTAATTTAATTTTAATATTCATTAGTATTTATTATCACTTTTAATAATATCAACGTTGTGTACCATGCTTTCATAAAATCCAGCTTTTGTAATTTTAACAAACTTTGGTTTTTCCCTTAAATATTTTATCTGTTTAGAACCAAGATATCCCATTGATGATCTTAGACCACCGATTAATTTATAAATTATATCGCTTACTTTTCCCTTATATTTTGCAAAACCTTCAACACCTTCTGGAACATACTTTGATGCATCTTTTTGTTTTGATTGAAAATATCTATCTGCTGATCCTTTATTCATAGCACCAACAGAACCCATGCCTCTAAAACTTTTAAACAATTTTCCATTTCTTTTAATTAATTTACCAGGTGTTTCATCAGTTCCCGCAAATAATGAGCCAATCATTACAGCATCAGCTCCAGCTGCAAATGCTTTGGCTAGATCACCAGAGTACTTAATACCTCCATCCGAAATAATCTTGATATTTTTATTTTTTATTCCATTTCTAACATTTAAAATTGCACTAAGTTGAGGCACGCCTATTCCTGCTACTAATCTTGTAGTGCAAATTGAACCAGGTCCTATTCCAACTTTAATAATATCTACTCCCAGTTTTAGTAGAAATTTAGCTGCTTCAGGTGTTGCAATATTACCTGCACATAAAGCAGTTTTTTTACTTTTCTTTTTTTTAATAAATTTAATTATTTCTGAAACTTTTTTAGTGTGCCCGTGAGCAGTATCAACCACAATCATATCTATATTTTCTTTTAAAATTAACTCAGCTCTTTTAAATTCACTAAGGCCAGCACCAACAGCTGCGCCTACTAGTAATTTTTGGTTTTTAACTTTTTTGACCTCTAAAATTTGTTTTTTAATATCGAGATTTCTATGAATAATTCCTATCCCACCAGCTTTTGCCATAGATATTGCCATTTTACTTTCTGTAACAGTATCCATTGCTGAAGACAAAAGTGGAATTTTTAATTTCAGTGTTTTAGTTAATTTAATGCTGGTATCAACTTCTGAAGGTAATATCTCAGAATACTTAGGTACAAGTGTTACATCGTCAAAGGTGAGTGCTTCTTTTATAGGAACCATAATCATTTATATACGATTCCCTCAAAAATTAAAGAAACTATCTTAAAATTCTACATATTATAAAACTTTCTTTAGAGTCTTTTCTACTTGATTTAGGTTTGAAAACCTTAACTTCTTTAAAAATTTTTTTTCCAAGTGCGACAATTTCATTACCCATAAATATTTTTGAAATAAAAAAACTTTTTTCAGATATAACTTCTTTTGAAAAAATCATAGCCTCTTTACACAATTCTCCTGTTTGAATTGAATCTATATTTTTAATTCCCGTAGTGTTTACCGCCATGTCTGACATAACTACATCTGCTCCTTTACTTAAATTACTTTTAATTTTGTTTTGAATTACCTCTCGAGTAAAATCACCTTTAATTTGAATAATATCTTGAATTTTTTCCATTTCTTTCAAATCAACTGAAATTATTTTTCTGTTTTTTACTTTTTTAGCAACATATTGAGACCAACTACCTGGTGCAGCTCCAATATCTACAATAATCATGCCGCCTTTAAAAATTTTAAATTTTTCATCAATTTCAATTAATTTATATGCTGATCTAGCTCTGTAACCATCAACTTTTGATTGACGTACGTATGTATCTCTTCTTTGTTTATTGATCCAATTTTTTGAAATCTTATTTTTTTTCAATTAGCTAATAAACCTTAAACTTTTAAAAATTTTTTTATTATTTAAAGTTTCAATTTCAATCTCAATATTTTTATCCACTCTCATATCTTTCCCATCTTGCCAAATTCCAGCGGCAAGGTGCATTATTCCTATTTTATAATTTGGCAAGTAAGGTTCCACAAATGTTTTTTGTAGCTCGTCATACTTTGGTAGTAAATTACTGGTAATCCAATTACAATTAAGTGGTAAAAATTCAGTATCTAAATTGTCTATGTAAACTGACATATTAATTGCTAATCCTTCAGAACCAAAAATATTTCCCTCTTTTAAAGTTTTTGATAAATTATTTTGCCAAATATCCCATCCTTTCGAATTTTTTTCTAAGGAAAAAACTCCGATATTAATATGTGGTGCAAAAGCTAGTTTTCTAGCTTTATCAAAACCAATTTTTGATTTTACAGCATGTTTAAAATTTTGAGATTTGATAATTGCAAGTTTTCCAAATAACCAATTAACTTTTGAAGTTACTTTATATCCTGGTCCAATTGTTTGTGTAATACCTAATTTTCCATCATTACAAGCTTTAAAATACAATTCTATGCAATTCCAATCATTTACCCAAGCATCACAATCAATCCATAAATATTTTTCGTAATTAGGAAAATATTTTGGTAAAAAAGCTCTTGATACTTGACTTTTTAACCATTCTTTATTTTTAACCTTATAACCAGGCACTTCAATATCCCACTCCGCAG
>CACDPY010000036.1 GCA_902554765.1 uncultured Pelagibacteraceae bacterium
TAATTGATTTTAAAAATAATAGTGGATGGATTCACTGGTCACAACTAAAACCAATAAATTCAATTATTTGTTTTGATGATAAAATTTTATTTAAAAAACCCTCAAATTTTTCAAAGCCTATAGCTAAAATTAAAAAGGGGAGAGTTTTAATTTTGCAAAAATGTGAAGAAAAATGGTGTAAAATTAAAACAGGTAAATTTACAGGCTGGATTGAGGCAAGTAATATTTGGGGATCAATTAATTAAAATCTCTAGATAAAGATTTTATTGTTTCATCATTTAGTTTTGTAGAGTGTGAGTATTCATCGTGGTTTATACCAATCTCTATTTGTGTCTGACCAGACTTAAATTTTTGAATTTGCTCTTCATTAAATTTGAAATGAATAAATTGTACTGATGATGCTTTTCCCTCAGCTGATGTTCTGTCAACATCTTCCTCAGGTGTAGCATTTATAATATCCCCATTTATTTTCATAAAAACTTTTTCTTCTATTCCCCCAACTTTACCTAAAAAGGTTGCTCTAGAGACTGGATTATCTATTTCAAACATCAATGTAGCTATAAGTTCTTTACCATTTGGAATTAGAGGATTATATGCTGTAAGTTCATCTTTTAATTGATCATCTCCACCTTTTTCTATGTAAAGCATTTCTTGAACTTGAGCCAACATCGTTTCATAACTTTCAAAGTAAAATGTTGCATAAGGTCCTAGTGAGACTCTTCTATTTTTTTTAAATTCTACAATTTTTTTTCTTAATCCTTTTCTCTGCTTTGTATAAATTTCCAAAGGTAGGATATCATTTTTTTGAATTTCTCTTTTTTCTTTTGGCATAATCATAATCTATAACTTTTTGCTATCAGTTCGATGGGGTGTACTGCCTCATCATTAGAGATATTTGTGTCAGCCTCCAATTGTTTTAAATGTTTGCCTGCCAACGGACAGTCAGATGCCATATATTTATTATTTTTAGTTTTAATCTGTCTTGCTGCAGGTCTCCCAACTTTTTTTGCTAAATCGTGTGTATCCTTCATTACACCGAAGGTTCCTCCATGACCGGCACATTTTTCTACAACATCAATTTTAGCATTGGGTATTAATTTTAACATATCCCTTGCTTTAACACCCATATTTTGAGCTCTCGCATGACATGCATGATGAACTGTTATTCCGCCGTCAATTTCTTGAAGACCTTCGGATAATCCCTCTTTTTTAGATATATCAACTATATATTCATCAATATCCATTACATTTGATGATAATTTTTTCACCTCATCACTATTAGGTAATAATAATGGCCATTCAAATTTTAACATTAATCCGCAACTTGCTGTAAGAGTAATTACCTTATACCCTTTATCAACCCATTCTAATAATTCTTTAGAAACTTTTTTTGCTTGTTGGACAACTTTTGGCAAATCTGCTTGTTCTAAAAATGGCATTCCACAACATCCTGGGTAAGCCTCTTGAACTTCAACACCATTTTTTTTTAAAACTTTTAGAGCTGCAACACCTGTATTTTTTTTATTAAAATTAACAAAACAAGTAGTATAAATAACTACTTTTCTAGAATTATTTTTAGCTTCATAATTAACTAAATCTTTATTTTTTTTAAAAAAACTAGAAAAAGTTTCAGAGTTATATTTTGGTAATTGAACTCTCCTATCTATGCCAATAATCATTTCTAAAAACTTTCTTAAAAATTTATTCTTAATATTGGATGCCCAGTTAATAAATTTTGAAAACATTACACCAATTTTGGAATTTCTATCAATTTCTGCCAATTGTCTTGGCACAGCCGGCAATTGTCCCAATTTTTTTTGTGCTGTTCTATATCTCAACATTAAATGAGGGAAATCTAAATCAAAATCATGTGGCGGTACGTATGGGCATTTTGTCATAAAACACATGTCACAAAGTGTGCATGCATCCACTACAGGTGCAAATTGTTTGCTAGATAAACTTTCTACATCCTCATTTTTTGACTCATCTATCATGTCAAAAAGTTTAGGAAATGAGTCACAAAGATTAAAACATCTTCTACAACCATGACAAATATCAAAAACTCTTCTCATCTCTGCATCTAATTTTTCAGGATTTAAAAAATCAGGATGTTCAAAATCAATTGGATGACGAATAGGTGCTTCTGTACTACCTTCTTTACTCATATTTAATTTTTTTAAATTTTAGATTTAGTGGGTGATTATCACCCACTAAATAATAAAGATTAGCTAATAGATTCTAGAGTTTTTTGGAATTTACCAGCATGTGATTTTTCAGCTTTTGCTAAAGTTTCAAACCAATCAGCAATTTCTTCAAAGCCTTCTTCTCTTGCTGTTTTTGCCATACCAGGATACATGTCAGTATATTCATGTGTTTCACCTTGTACAGCTGAAGCTAAATTAGCTTTAGTTTCACCAATTGGTAAACCTGTAGCAGGATCTCCCACTTCTTCTAAATATTCGAGATGTCCATGTGCGTGACCTGTTTCACCTTCAGCAGTTGATCTAAATACTGATGCAACATCATTATATCCTTCAATGTCCGCTTTTTGAGCAAAGTAAAGATATCTTCTGTTAGCTTGGCTTTCACCTGCGAATGCCGCTTCTAGATTTTCTTTTGTTTTAGTTCCTTTTAATGACATTTTGATCTCCTTAATTATTTAACAAATATATAATCATTCTAAATTGCTTGTCAACAGTTTAGAATAATTATAATTT
>CACDPY010000037.1 GCA_902554765.1 uncultured Pelagibacteraceae bacterium
GCAAATAAACTTTTAAGTAGGAATTGGTCTATCCAGGGGAATGTTCAAAAAGGAAAACAAATAGGAAAAAAAATTGGTTTTCCTACAGCTAATATTGATATTAAGGACTCTGTTTTAGCATGCCCAGGAGTTTATGCGGTAAAAGCAAAAATACATAAAAGTGAAAAGTATTTAAAAGGTATTGCAAACTTAGGATATAGACCAACATTTAATGGAGAAAAAATATTATTAGAGGTTCATTTATTTAATTTTTCTAGAAATCTATATGATAAGTATTTAACAGTTGAGTTTTTAAAATTTATAAGAAAAGAAATTAAATTTAAAAATGTAGACCAGTTGAAAAAACAAATTAGGAAAGACCTTTTAGTAGCAAAAAAAGCAAAATGAATAAAGAGCAAATAAATTTACCTAAAACAGCTTTTTCTATGAAAGCTAATTTACCGAAAAGAGAGCCAGAAATTTTAGAGTTATGGAAAAAAATAAATCTCTATAAAGAGCTAAGAAATTCAAGAAAAGGAAAAGAAAAATTCATTCTTCATGACGGCCCTCCTTATGCAAATGGAAATATTCACATGGGAACTGCACTAAACAAAATTTTAAAAGATATAATTGTTAAATTTCACCAGATGGATGGAAAAGACTCTGTTTACGTACCAGGTTGGGACTGTCATGGACTACCTATTGAATGGAAAATAGAAGAACAATATAAAAAAAATAAGAAAAATAAAAGTGAAGTGCCAATAGTTGAGTTTAGAAAAGAATGTAGATCTTTTGCTGAAAAGTGGATTGAGGTTCATAAAGAACAATTTAAAAGACTCGGTGTTGTAGGAGATTGGGATAATTATTATTCTACAATGAGTTACAATGCAGAAGCTCAAATTGTAAGAGAGTTAGGAAAATTTTTAAAAGAGGGTAGTCTCTATAGAGGCTTTAAACCTGTATTATGGTCTACAGTTGAAAAAACAGCTCTTGCAGATGCTGAAGTTGAGTACCAAGATCATAAGTCAGATACAATTTATGTATCTTTTCCCATAAAAACTTCAAATATAAAAGATCTCAAAGACTCAAGTATAGTTATTTGGACCACTACTCCATGGACAATTCCCGCAAATAAAGCTTTAGCTTACAATGAAAGCTTAGATTATTTATTAATTGAAATAAGTGATGAAGGTGACTTTAAGGGTAAAAAGATTGTTATAGCAGAAGCCTTACTGGATTCGGTAATTAAAGATTGTGGAATAAAAGATTATAAAAATCTTAAAAAATTTAAAGGAAAAGAATTTGAAAAAACTGTTTGTAATCACCCATTTTTAAAGCTTGGTTATGATTATGATATCCCAATGTTAGAGGCACGCTTTGTTACAACAGAACAGGGCACAGGTATCGTTCATTGTGCACCTAGCCATGGACCAGATGATTTTAATCTATGTTTAAACAATGGAATTAAGGCAATTGAAACAGTAGATGGTGATGGAAAATATACAAAAAATGTATCTTTATTTGAGGGAATACATATTTTTAAAGCAAATCCAATTGTCATAGAAAAATTAAAGGAACAAAAAAAGCTTTTGAAAAATGGAGAATTGGTTCATTCTTATCCTCATTCTTGGAGATCTAAAGCTCCGTTAGTCCATAGAGCAACACCTCAATGGTTTATTTCTATGGAAAGCCATAAACTTAGAAGTAAAGCTTTAAAAGCAATTGACGAAACAAAATTTTACCCAAGTAAAGGTAAAGAGAGGTTAAAATCAATGATTGAGACTAGACCTGATTGGTGTGTGTCTCGGCAAAGAGTTTGGGGTGTTCCTTTACCAATTTTTATAAATAAAAAAAATAAAGAAATTTTAGTGGATGATGAGGTTTTTGAAAAAATTGCTGAAATTTATGAAAAAGAAGGATCAGATTGTTGGTTTTCTGATGATCCTCAAAAGTTTTTAGGAAAAAAATATAATGCTAAAGATTATGAAAAATCAAGCGATATTGTTGAGGTATGGTTTGATAGTGGTTCAACACACTCTTTTGTTTTGGAAAAAAGAGAGGATTTAAAATGGCCAGCTTCAATGTATTTAGAGGGTTCCGATCAACATAGAGGTTGGTTTCACTCTTCTTTACTAGAGTCATGTGGAACTAGAGGTAGAGCACCATTCGAATCAATTCTATCTCATGGTTTTGTTGTCGATGGCAAAGGATTAAAAATGTCAAAATCACTTGGTAATGTTATTGCCCCTGAAGATATCTTAAAAAAATATGGAGCAGACATTTTGAGAATCTGGGTTTCATCTGCAAACTATGCTGAAGATTTAAGAATAGATTATTCAATACTAGATCAGCATTCAGAGTCTTATAGGAAAATAAGAAATACTTTCAGATATTTACTAGGAAATTTAAATGATAAATTCGAGGAGGTAAAATTACACGAAGTAAAAATTAACCAGCTTCCTGAGCTTGAACAATTAATGCTTCA
>CACDPY010000038.1 GCA_902554765.1 uncultured Pelagibacteraceae bacterium
TTTAAACTTAATAAAAGAAAACTTACTTAAAAGACAGAATAAATATCAAGAAGAAATGGACAAAATATCTCAACGATTATCTAATAAAGGATTTACTGATAGGGCACCAAAAAATATTGTTGAACAAGAAAAAACTAACTATAGTAATTTAAAAGATGATATCAAAAAAATATCATTAACTATTGAGAGTTTATAATGAGAAAATTTAATAAGAAAAAATTACCTAGTAGACACACATCATTAGGCCCAGATAGAGCGCCTCATAGATCTTTTTATTATGCAATGGGTGAAACTGAAAAAGATGTCTCTAAACCATTTGTAGGTGTTGTATCAACGTGGAATGAGGCTGCTCCTTGTAATATAGCGCTAATGAGACAAGCCCAGTCTGTTAAAAAAGGAGTTAGAGCATCGGGTGGAACTCCAAGAGAATTTTGTACAATTACTGTTACTGACGGTATTGCAATGGGTCATGAAGGAATGAAATCATCATTAATTTCAAGAGAAGTAATAGCAGACTCAGCAGAACTTACTGTAAGAGGTCACTGTTATGATGCTTTAGTAGGTATTGCGGGTTGTGATAAATCTTTACCAGGATTGATGATGTCTATGGTTAGATTAAATGTTCCAAGTGTATTTATTTATGGAGGATCAATACTTCCAGGGAGATATAAAGGAAAAGATGTAACTGTTGTAGATGTTTTTGAAGCAGTTGGAAAACATTCTTCAGGACAAATGTCGGCAAAAGAATTAAGAAAATTAGAATTAGTTGCATGCCCAAGTGCTGGAGCATGTGGTGGTCAATTTACAGCAAACACGATGGCTTGTGTGTCAGAAGCTATAGGATTAGCATTACCTTACTCTGCAGGAACGCCAGCTCCTTATGAAGAAAGAGATAAGTATGCAAAGTTGAGTGGTAAAATGGTAATGGAATTATTAGCCAAAGGAATTAAACCAAGAGATATTGTTACAAAAAAAGCATTAGAAAATGCTGCAACTATTGTTGCTGCAACAGGTGGATCAACAAATGCAGCTTTACATTTGCCCGCTATTGCAAATGAAGCTGGAATTAAATTTGATTTAATGGATGTTGCAAAAATATTTAAAAAAACACCTTATCTTGCCGATTTAAAACCAGGTGGAAAATATGTTGCAAAAGATATGTGGTTAGCAGGTGGTGTGCCAATGCTTTTAAAAACTCTTTATGATGGTGGCTATATACATGGTGACTGTATGACAGTTACAGGTAAAACTATGAAGGAAAATTTAAAAGGAATTAAATTTAATCCAAAACAAAAAGTTTTAAGAGCTTATAACAGACCATTGTCACCAGATGGAGGTGTTGTAGGATTAAAAGGTAATTTAGCTCCTGATGGAGGAATTGTAAAAATTGCTGGACTTAAAAAATTACAGTTTACTGGAAGAGCAAGATGTTTTGATAATGAAGAAAGTGCAATGAAAGCAGTTCAAAGCAGAAAATACAGAGATGGTGATGTAATTATTATTAGATACGAAGGCCCAGTAGGTGGGCCCGGTATGAGAGAAATGCTTTCAACAACAGGTGCAATTTATGGCCAAGGTAAAGGAGAGAAGGTTGCTTTAATTACTGATGGAAGGTTTTCAGGAGCAACAAGAGGCTTTTGTGTAGGCCACGTTGGACCTGAGGCTGCTTTAGGTGGTCCAATTGCCCTTTTACGTAATGGAGATGTTATTGATATTGATGCAAAGAAAGGGACTATTAATGTTCGATTAACAAGAGCACAATTAGCTTCAAGAAAAAGAAAATGGAAGGCTAGAAAATCTGATTTTGGATCAGGAACACTTTGGAAATATGCTCAAACAGTTGGACCTGCTTATTTAGGAGCGCCAACGCATCCTGGTAAGAAAAAAGAAGTTAAGGATTATTCAAAAATTTAATGAAAATTCGCCCAGTTATTTTATGTGGTGGAGCAGGAACAAGACTTTGGCCTAATGCCAAAAAACATCAGGCTAAACAGTTTATAGATTTTGGTAATTGGACTTTATTAGGAAAAACTTTAGAGAGAGTTAAAGCATCTATATTTGATGCTCCAATAATAAGCACTAATGCAAAATATTTAAGACAAGTAAAACAACACCTTAAAAAACACAAAATAAAAAAATTCAAGATAGTTTTAGAACCAGTTAAAAGAAACACAGCACCAGCTATATTAAGCACCGCTTTAATTAAAGATATTCCAAACGAACAACCTTTAATG
>CACDPY010000039.1 GCA_902554765.1 uncultured Pelagibacteraceae bacterium
GCTTTTCCTGATGGCCAATTAGCATGCATTAAAAAATTCTTATCTGATTTATCGAATTTATTTTTTAACCAGATCTTCTCTGTAACAAATGGAATAAATGGATGAAGAATAACAAGTATTTGTTTAAATATATAGGCAGATACCTCTTTTACTTCTTTTTTAGACTTTTCATTATCGGAAAATAAAATAGTTTTTGAAAGTTCAATGTACCAGTCACAATAGGAGTGCCAAGCAAACTGGTAGGCATTTTTAGCCGCTTCATCAAATCGATAATCTTTTAGATTTTTTTCAATTTTATCTTTTGTTTGAATTAGTTCTGAATAAATCCACTTATTTATATTTAGTGTGGTTTTAGGAATTCTATCTGTTTTATTAAAATCACATTCATTGGTAATTAAAAAATTATTAGCATTCCACAGTTTATTTAAAAAATTTCTATAACCTTTAACTCTATCCTCTGAAAGTTTAACATCTGTTCCTGGTGATGCCATTGAAAGAAGAGTAAATCTTAAAGCATCTGCACTATATTTTTCTATTAAATCTAATGGATCAATAACATTGCCTTTTGACTTAGACATTTTTTGGCCTTTTTCATCTCTAACTAATGCATGAACATAAATATCTTTAAATGGTTCTTTATTCAAAAATTCCATTCCAAACATCATCATTCTTGCTACCCAAAAAAAGATAATATCAAAACCTGTAACTAGAACTGATGTAGGATAAAATTTTTTAACAAAATCTTTTTTGTCAGGCCAACCTAATGTTGCAAAGGGCCATAAACCGGATGAAAACCATGTGTCTAAAACATCTGGGTCTCTAACTAAATTAACATCTTTTTTATAAAACTTTTTAGCTTGTTTTTTTGCATCAGTTTCATTGGTTGCAACAAATATTTTTTTATCAGGTCCATACCAAGCTGGTATTTGATGACCCCACCAAAGTTGTCTTGATACACACCATGGTTCAATATTGTTCATCCATTGAAAATAAGTTTTGGACCAATTAGCAGGAAAGAAATTTGTTTTTTTAGATTTAACTATTTTTTTTGCTTTTACAGATAATTTTTTTGCATTTACAAACCATTGCTCAGTTAAAAAAGGTTCAATTATTGAATTAGATCTATCACCATATGGAACTTTATTTTTAATATTTTCCTCTTTAACAAAAAAATCTTTTTCTTTTAATTCCTCTAATATTTTTTTTCTAGCTTCAAATCTATCTAATCCAACGTAGTTCTCTGGTGCATTTTTGTTAATTTTACCATCTTTAGTAAAAACATTTATAATTTCTAATTTGTTTCTTTGCCCTACATCATAGTCATTAAAATCATGCGCAGGAGTAATCTTTAAAGCACCGGTACCTTGTTCTGGATCAGCATAACTATCTTTTATAATTTTTATCTTTCTACCTACTATTGGAATGGTGACAGTTTTGCCCACATATTTTTTAAACCTTTTATCTTTTGGATTAACAGCAATAGCAGTATCCCCGAGCATGGTCTCGGGCCTGGTGGTTGCAATAGTAATAAATTCATCTGATTTATCTATAGGGTATCTAATATAGTAAATTTTAGAGTTCATTTCTCTTTGGTCTACTTCTAGATCAGATATTGCTGTTTTTAAAACAGTGTCCCAATTAACTAATTTTTCTGCTTTATAAATTAATTTTTTTTTATGAAGTTCTACAAAAACTTTTATCACAGATTTTGATAGATTCTCATCCATGGTAAATGCATTTCTAGACCAGTCACATGAACATCCAAGTTTTTTAAGCTGATTAATAATTATATCTCCATATTGATTTTTCCATTCCCAAACTTTTTCAATAAATTTTTCTCTGCCTAAATCATTTTTGTTTATATTTTCTTTTTCTAGTTTTTTTTCAACAAGTGCTTGGGTTGCAATACCAGCATGATCAGTCCCTGGTTGCCATAATGTTTCATAATTATTCATTCTGTAATAACGAACTAAAAGATCTTGGATCGAATTATTTAGTGCATGACCCATATGTAAACTTCCTGTTACATTTGGGGGAGG